>JBEKOB010000006.1:0-76813 GCA_049522195.1 Bacteroidota bacterium | reverse complement strand
ACCGGCGCAACAGATCACCATCTACAACTCATGCGGACACACAGTTCCCCTTCCGTCGGAATCAAGGCAGCTGGAGGCATACGAACACTCGACGATCTTCTGCGCGTCCGGCGGCTCGGTGTGACGCGGATTGGTGCGACCGCGACACAGGATATCCTCGAAGAAGCAAGACGCCGCGGCTATCACTAGCACACCTATTGCTTAGAATCACGTGGTGTTGAGCCGTCACGGCAGCAACATGACCTCCCATTCGAATGCAAGACAAAAGAACACGTCGGTACTTACTTCCCGGGACCAATTCATGAAGTATTCACGTTTCTCTCTTGAGCTGTTTCTGCTCAGCGTGGTGTGTGCTGTCCTCTCGGCAGCCCAGGTCATCGAGCGGCCGAAGGAGGGAATGCAGTACGAAACCCTGACGCTCCAGATTGCTGAGAATCTTCATTTTGAAAATCCATTCGACCTTGAAACAAACCATGTAGAGCTGCACGTCCAGTTGCCGGATTATTCCAGCCAGGTTCTCTCTTTCTTTTACGATGGTCAGAACGATGCTGGCACGGAGCGATGGGAAGCGCGATTTGCTCCCGTACAAACCGGGCTTCATCGCTTCACGATAATTATCAAAGGGGAAGTCCGAGAGCAGTTCAATGTCGTCGTCAAGCCACATGGACCCGATCGCGAAGGCGGACTCCGACTCTCAGACCATCTGGGGGCTTTTCGATTTGAAAGCGGAAAATTGTTCAGGGGGATTGGTCTCAACGTCTGCTGGGCGGCGGATTACGAATACTATTTCAAGAAGATGCGTGACGCCGGGATTAACGTCACCCGCATCTGGATGTGTCCATGGAATCTGTCGTTTGAATGGAAGGAAACTGGACTCGGCCGCTATAGCCTCGAGACAGCAAGAAGGTTGGACGCCATCTTGAAGCTGGCAGAGCGTTATGGCGTTTACGTGATTCTTTGCATGGATTATCACGGTATTGGACCCAAAGGACTTGGGTACTTTAAAGAGAATCGATGGCTGGCAAATCCCTATAACAAAGCGAATGGCGGACCATGCGTTACTGCGGATGAACTCTTCACGAGCCTCGAGGCGAAAAAAATCTTCGAGAGAAAATACAAGTATCTCGTTTCTCGCTTTGGCCATAGTCCAAGTATTGCTGCCTGGGAATTCATGAATGAAGCCGATCTCATGGCAGGGAAGTCAAGCCAGGTCAACCGCTGGCACATTGAAATGGCGGAGTACGTCAAGTCCATCGATGTGCATCATCGCCTTGTTTCGAGCAGCTCTACGAGGAAGTACATGGAGAAACTCGTGGACGCCTTCAAATCGCCCGCGATGGATTTTGTGATGTTCCACGATTACAACTCGCTGAATCTGGCTCCTCATTTCACGGACTTGCAGGAAGCGACCATTGACTATTATCAAAAGCCGGTCGTGCTTGGTGAGTTCGGCGTAGAATTCCGAGGTGGCGATCGAACGTTCAAAGCCGATTCACAGCATGTCGGATTACACAATGGAATCTGGGCCGGATGGTTCAGTGAAACACCCGTCATACCGATGAGCTGGTGGTGGGATACCTATATCGACCGGTACTATCTCTGGTGGGAATACGCGTCCCTCTCCCGATTCGCGAATTCATTCAATGCGATAGGAAACCATCTTGAATTCAAAACGCTCGACGCCGGGTTTCTCAAAGACAAGGGAAAGGAGCAGGCACCTTGCCTGATCCGGTGCATCTACTTTGGCGAACAGTGCGCACTCTGGTTCAAGAACCTGGATTATCAGTGGGCGATGATCAGCGATGGGGACAAATTGCACGAGACGGGGGAATTCTTGCAGATCATACCGGGCCTCGTGCCGGGATGGTATTCCGTCGCATGGTATGAACCACAGACCGGACAATTTTCCGGAACATCGTTCGATGTCGAAGTACCAGGGGATGGAAAGCTTGCTCTGTCGGTTGCGTCGATTATGAAAGATCGCGCGTGCCGCCTGACAAGGAAGCCCTAGCACATTGTCGATTGCCAGCCGATAGGGAGATCACGTGATCAAGAAACTGATATTCTTCACAATACTTACGACCATTGTCCAGATTGCTATGATGAGTCAGACACTCAAGAACGAAGCGAAAGGTTTTCAGCCGCTGTCGTACGCTCAGGCCGACAAAAAGGCCGACTCGGTTCTGAAACTCATGACGCTTGACGAGAAGATCGCCCTGGTTGGAGGGGACAGAACATTTTTCATACGACCGCTTCCCAGGCTCAGTCTTGGCGAAGTCTATATGTCAGACGCCACGCAGGGGGTCCACCTCCGGAAGGAATTCAGGGATGTGGATCTATCGAAGTATCAACTGGAGAAATCGACAGCCTTTCCCTGTCCGCTCGCGCTTGCCGCAACATGGAATCCTGATCTCTCCTATCGGTATGCCGAAGCCATCGGTGAAGAATGCCGGGCTGGGGGCATCGGAATCTTGCTTGGCCCGGGCATGAATAACTACCGTCAGTCTCAGTGCGGGCGGAACTTTGAGTATTTCGGGGAAGATCCATATCTCCGATCACGAATGATTGAAGAATATGTGAAAGGAGTGCAAAGCACCGGCACCGTTGCTACGCTGAAGCACTTTGTGGCGAACAACACGGAGTATTTCCGAAGAAAGAGCAACTCCGTTGTCGATGAGAGAACCCTCCACGAAATCTACCTTCCTCCTTTCAAAGCTGGAATCGATGCCGGCGCCAAAGCGGTCATGACCTCCTACAATCAGTTAAACGATGAATGGTGCGGGGAGAGTGGAACCGTCATTCATGGCATCTTAAGGAAGGAACTCGGGTTTCAGTGGTTGGTCATGACAGACTGGTGGTCTGTGCATGACGGAGAAAAGCTCGCTCAGTCGGGACAGGATCTGGAAATGCCATTCGCAGTTGCCCTCAAGGATGCATCGAATCTCATCAGCAATGGGAAAGTGAAGGTCAAAGACATTGGTAGAATGGCGAAAAGCATCCTGCGAACGTACTTCGCCATGAAGCTTGACGGGCGAAAACGGCAGCCATCGTATCTCAAACGCTTCAAACAGCACGAATCAGTTGCGCTGGAAACTGCTCGGGAGGGGATCATCCTCCTGAAAAACGATGGGGGAATCCTTCCCCTGAAGAAGAAAGGCGGGACCATCCTCGTGACGGGCGATTACGTTGAAACCTTGGCGATGGGGGGCGGTTCGGCGACGGTTCAGGGGTACAACAATAGGCTGATGCTTGATGAGCTCAGGAACGAATTCGGTGAACGGATCCTGTTTGTGAAGGATCCAACGCCCGACCAGATACGGTCTTCGACTGTTGTCCTCTGCAACGTTGGAACAAACGACAGCGAGGGATGGGACAGGCCGTTCGAATTGCCCGAAGCTCAGGAGCGAAGGGTGCAGGAGTGTGTAGCGAACAATCCGAATACCGTGGTGATCGTGACGACCGGAAGCGGAATCAACATGACAGGTTGGAACGGGAAAGCACGAGGAATCATCTATGCTCTCTACGGGGGTCAAACGGGTAATAGGGCGCTGGCGGAAGTCGTTTCGGGCAAAACGAACCCCAGCGGCAAGCTTCCGATGACCATTGAGAAAGATTTCAAGGACTCTCCGGCGTTCGGATACATCCCGGAACGCGAATCCCTGTATACCGGCTGGAATGATGCTGAAGAGAAGATTCATCTTGTGTATGATGTTCACTACAACGAAGGAGTATTTGTAGGATATCGATGGTACGAGAAGAAGAACATCGCGCCTCTGTATCCCTTTGGACATGGTTTGTCCTACACCGGGTTCGAGTATAGCGGTTTGAGGATATCAAAAGAGAAATTCCACCAGACTGATGAAGTCAAGGTGACATGTACCGTCAAGAACATTGGCCGGAGGCAGGGGTCGGAGACGGTCCAGCTGTACGTTCAGGATGTGGAATCGTCGGTCCCCCGTCCCCTCAAGGAGCTCAAAGGATTCAGAAAAGTGGCGTTGAAACCTGGAGAGAGTAAGACCATTTCAATCAAGCTCCGCAAGGCTGATTTCTCATTCTGGAATCCCCAAACCAACGGATGGTTTGTGGAGAAAGGGAAGTTTGTCATTCACATCGGTTCGTCCTCTTCAGATATTCGTTTGAAGAAGGAGATTGAATTGTTTTGAATAATTGGAGGCGATCATGAGAACTTCGCCGGCGTTTGTGTTCTGTGCCTTTTCGTGCTTGGTGTTTCCCCTCTTGTCGCAGGAGAAGAGCAAAGCGGATCTCGAGAAGGGGTTCAATTTCGTGGAAACACGAGTGTATTCCGATGCGGACAATACTCGCGTTCTCAGACTCTTTGAAGGATTGCGTGTTGCAGATGTCTCGGACGGCATGGACATGGCCGGCTTGCCCGGCATCGGCCTGGTCGATCCGGCGATCCACGCCGACTGGATCGATCACAAGGATTTGTCCCACCAGTTCAGAGGGCTGGCGGTCACAGCGAGATATGTTCCCACGCAGCGGCCCGACAGGCCAAAGCCGGGAGAGAAATTCCAGGAATGGGAGAGCAACTTCTACAACGCCTACTCGCATGAGGCCTTTGCGAAACTCATCGTTCCCGGCTCTGTCGTCGTGATCGATGACGTGGAGGAAAAAGACATCGGGTCGATCGGGTCTTACAACATTCTGTTCTGGAAAAGCCTTGGCGCGGTCGGTGTAGTGACCGATGGCTCTTCCCGGGACACGGATGAAATCGCCATCGAAAAAGTCCCGCTCTACCTGCGGAAAAAGGGGCGGGGGATTCGTCCAGGCAGGAATGAATTGGAATCGGTGAATCGTCCCGTCGTCATCGGCGGTGTCCTTGTATGCCCAGGTGACGTTGTAGTTGGCGACGCTGACGGAGTGATCGTTGTTCCCCGTGAAGCGGCCGAACGGGTAGCAGGCTTTGCCCGTGAGATCCTTGTAAAAGACAAGGGAGCAAGAAAACAACTGTATGAGAAAGTCGGTTTACCGTCAGACAAAACTGTGAAGTAAGATGAATCATCCATTGATAACCACGATTTCGACGAATCCGTATGAACACTCTCATCCGCATGAGTGGGAAACTGCTTATTGTCTTCCCGCTTTTGGGTCTTCTCTCCTTCGGCGAAGCGCCGAACAGCATGAAAACCCGAAGTAGTATGGAAGCGCTGAAAACAAACAGAGATACTATTGCCGGAGAAATGAGGCATGAACTCGATGAGGAGTTCAGGCTCTGGTATCCTCTGTCGATCGACACGGTCGACGGAGGGTTCTTCAGCGATATCAACTACAAATGGGAGCTGGACGGAATCCAAAACAAGTTTATCGTGAGTCAGGCCCGCCACGTCTGGGCAGCTGCTCACGCGTCGTTGTTCTATCCGAAACATGACGCACTTCGAAAAGTTGCACTTCACGGCCTCGAGTTCCTTCGAAACAAGATGTTGGACAGGACATACGGAGGCTTCTACGATTTGGTCACGAAGCAGGGGGACCCGATCGAAGCGGACGGGAAGATCGTAAAACGGGCATACGGCAATGCCTTCGTGATCTATGGACTGGCAGCTTACTATCGCGCTTTCGGCGATACTGCAGCTCTACACCTTGCACAAGAGACATTTCAGTGGCTCGAGAAGCATAGCTATGATCTGCAGCATGGCGGCTATTTCCAGTTCATCTCCCGCGAAGGAATTCCGCTAACCGATGGCTACAGAGGTGTCCCCCCGAAGGATCAAAACTCTACGATCCATCTACTAGAGGCATTCACCGAGCTTTACCGGGTCTGGCCTGATCCGATCGTGAAAGAGCGCCTTCTTATGCTCCTCAGGTTGGTACGTGACACCATTACAACCGACAGAGGATACATGGTTCTGTTTTTCAAAAGCGACTGGACACCTGTTTCGTTCCAGAATGCCAGCGCCGGGGTAAGGGAACGGAACTACGAATTTGACCATGTCTCCTTCGGTCATGACGTTGAGACGGCGTACCTCATGCTGGAAGCCTCTGAAGTGTTAGGGATAAAGAACGACACGGTGACGCTGATCGTTGCGAAGAAGATGGTGGACCATACCCTCAAGTACGGGTGGGACAAGGAGCGGGGTGGGATCTATGACGGAGGGTACTATGCGAGCGGAGAAAGCCAGCCATCCATCGTTCGGAACACAAAGGAATGGTGGTGCCAGGTGGAGGCTTTGAATTCGTTTTTGCTGATGTCCGAACTCTTCCCGCGTGATGAGCACAACTATTTTGACAAATTCTGTGTGCAGTGGGAGTACTGCGAGAAATATCTCATCGACCATGAATACGGTGGATGGTATTGGGGTGGAATCGATATCGTTCCACGAAACAAATATGTCCCGAAGGTATCGATCTGGAAGTGCAACTATCACACTTCCCGCAGCCTCATCAACTGCATCAACCGGCTCAAAAGCGAAACGCGGAAGTAGGGAGGGGAGGCTTTGATCCGGAGAATGAGGAGCCCGAAACCAGAAGGCTGCCGCATTTCCTTTGTTCAGTGAGCCGATATTTCAACGATTGAAAAGAACGATCAACGCATCGAAGGTCATTGCACTCCGATCCATTCAGTTGCTGTAGTCCGCAAGCAGGCTTGTCGCCATGCTCGCCTGACATGAACACCTGGAGTAGATCATGAAAACCATACTCTCGTCACACCTATGTTTTGTTGCCGCCTTGTTTGTGTTCGCGTTGATTGCGACGCTCGGTTCTCAGGATCAGGCATCGGCGCAGGAATCGAAAGCGAAAGGGTGGCCGAATCTGAAGTATGCGATCTATTTCACATCGCACGACGTCGACGCGCTTCTGGCTGACCCGGACCAGTTTAAAAAGACGATGGAATACTTCGCTCCTGTCAAACCTGTTCACGTATACCTTGAAGGTGTAACCAACGGCGACGTAAACGTCGCTCTACTCAGGCAATTGTCCGAACGATTTCATGGGATGGGCCTAAGGGTTTCCGGAGCGATGGTGCCTGTCGGGCGGCGCGGACCCTCGGTCTACAACGACCCTCAGGATCTTGCAGCGCTTGAAAAACGCATCCGGCCTCTTGCTCAGGTTTTTGACGAGATTATTCTTGACGATTGGCTCTTCACGACAGCGACAGACCCCAAGAGTGTGGCCGACCGCGGCAACCAAAGCTGGGCAGACTATCGCACGAAGCTGATCCTCGAACAATCTCAGAAGTATATCATCGGCCCGGCTAAAGAAGTGAATCCGAAGGTCAAGATCATCATCAAGTATCCAAACTGGTATGAGTGTCACAGGGACAATGGATACGATGTGTACGGCGAAACGCGGCTCTTTGATAAAATGGCCGTCGGAATTGAAACGCGCAACCGCATGGTCCACGATCAGCACATACCAATCTATAGCGGCTACATTTTTCAGAAATGGTGGCCGAGCGTTGATCCCCAGAAGTGGGTCGGTTCGTGGCTTGACAACTATGACATGAAAGGGGACTTCAACGACTATAATGCTCAGGTATGGCAGGCTGTTTTGGCGCAAACGCCTGAGATCATTCTTTGGTGTGCCGGCCAGCTGTATCCGACAAATCCGAACAGCGATGTCTATCCCTATTTCATAAAGTTGCTGCCTGAGTTTGACCGGGTGGCGGGAATGCTGGGGGGGGATTCAAGGGGGGTGCCCGTGTATCTCCCGTACGGTTCGACAGGGGAATACAACATCTTTGGATATCTCGGTATGGCCGGGATCCCATTGACGCCTGTCGCAGAATTTCCAACCGATACCAAGAACGCAATCTTCACACTCCACTCGCTCCAAGATCCAAAACTTGCTGATGAAATGCTCGCACGCCTGAGTAATGGCAAAGATGTCTTCATGACTTGGGCACTCTGGAAGAAACTTCAGAATACAGAGTTCAAGAACACGTTGGGTCTCCTGGAACATAGCGGGAGCGTCAGTTCGGACCAGTTCCGGCTTCGGCTGGGGTGGTTCAACACGAAGGTGGTGAAGGCTGAAAGGTCATTCACATTTCCGCACATCGAGACGACGACCTGGCCATACGTCCGCGATGTTGCGGTGATAAGAGATGATGCCGACTTTGGAGTCCTTCTGAGTATCCAGTACCTCAAGGGAACGATCTACGTGCTGAATATGCCGGAGAACAGCTACGATCTGCTCCGGCTCCCGGTCGAAGCGATGAACATTATTCGAGCTGCATTCAGCAAGCAGTTGGGCGTCACGCTCTATGGTCAAGGGGGCGTCGGCATGTATCTTTTTGGAGAAAACCAGTTCGTGCTTTACAACATGAGCGATCAGGAAGCGAATCTCTCGTTGAAGTTCGACAAGAAAGTTCAAACCGCGGGCTGGATGGAACTGGTTCGGAGCACCGAACTATTCGTCAAGACAGACACTTCACGCGTCCGCTTTGGAGGTCCCGTGATAAGTGAGATTCCGGTGACCCTGAAGCCTTTTGAAATCGCCGTCGTACAGGCTCGGTAAGATCCGGCTCCCGGACAGCGCACGTCTCCATGAAATGAGAGCATTGACAAAAGAAACTGAACGAACAGGGAAAACTATATGAGCGAAGCAATCCAGAAACTGCCTTTGCGAGAAAAGATCGGTTATGGCTTCGGCGACTTCGCCTCGGTGCTGTTCTGGCAGAGCATCACGATGAACATGATGTTCTTCTACACCGACGTCTTCAAAATCGCCGAGACCACAAAAGCCGCAGTGGTTGCGGGAACCATGATCATGACATCGAGGCTGTTTGACGCCGTCATCGATCCGATCATTGGCATGACCGCTGACCGGACAGAGACCCGCTGGGGGAAATTCAGGCCGTACCTGCTCTGGATGTCGCTGCCGCTGGCGATTTCAGCGGTGTTGACATTCTCGACTCCGGACCTGGGCCCATCGGGAAAGATCGTCTATGCATATCTGACTCTCTTTCTGTTTATGGCCTGCTACGCAGGCATCAATATTCCCTACTCATCACTGCTGGGCGTTCTGACGCCCGATCCGACTCAGCGTACGAGCGCTTCCTCTTTTAAGTTCACGTTTGCCTATATCAGCGGAATGACGGTTTCGGCCACTTCACTCCTGCTCGCAAAGCACTTTGGAAATGGAGTCGACACGAAAGATCCGGGCGGCTGGACAAAAACTATCATGCTCTACGGGATCGTCGCGATTGTTTTCTTTGCCCTGACCTTCTTGCTCACTAAAGAGCGGGTCAGGCCGCCGAAATCGCAAAAGACATCCGTCAAAAGGGACCTCACTGATCTGGTGACGAATGTACCGTGGATCGTTCTCCTCTTTGCCACGATTTCGATGATCATGTTTGTTGCTTCGAGAATAGGTGTCACCAACTACTATTTCAAATACTACATTACGAACTACTCGGAAGTCACGCACAACACGATCAACTACAGTTTCCTCTCGTGGAACTTCACGTGGGGTTTCGAAGAAGTCGCTACGGTGTTCAACACACTCGGGCAGGGATGCGCCATCCTGGGAGCGCTGCTGGTTCCGCTCCTCACGGCCAGGATTGGCAAGAAAAACTCGTTCCTCCTGTTGTTCGCTATCGCCATAGTCAGCACGGCGGTGTTTTACTTCCTCACCCCTCAAGACCTGACACTTATCTTCCTCTTCCAGATCACCGGATCGCTGTCTGGTGGGCCGCTCTCTCCCGTCATTTGGGCCATGTACGCCGACACGGCGGATTTTTCGGAATGGAAACGTGGACGAAGAGCTACAGGCCTGGTATTCTCGGCCTCGGCAACGTGTCAAAAGGTCGGTTGGGCAATCGGTGCGCTTTTTACCGGTGCGCTTCTTTCAAGCTACGGATTCATAGCGGACAAGGCGCAATCGCTTGAGGTGAGCCATCTCCTCACGATGCTAATGAGTATCATCCCATCCGCATTCGGACTGATTTCCGTGATCCTCATTCTCTTCTACAAATTGGATGAGAAGACGATGAAGCAGATTCAGACGGACCTCGAGGAACGTCGGAAGGCGGGCGGCAACGAACCCTTAGCGGTGTAGTCAGCTCTTGTTCACAGTATTCTGAATGACAGGATTTCTCAAAGAGAAGGATCAAAGCATGAAGCACACGATCATCGGCAGTCCGTTGCCGAATATTCCCTGGGAGGAAAAACCAGCGGGGAGTAATGAAGTTGTATGGCGATACAGCGGCAATCCGATTCTCGATTGGAATCCGATTCCTAAAGCTGCGCGGATCTTCAACAGCGCGGTACTGCCGCACGAGGGTGAATTTGTTGGGGTGTTCAGAGCCGATCAGAAGAACGGACGGGCAACTCTTTTCTTTGGAAGAAGTCGGGACGCTTTGAAGTGGGATATCGGGCCTGACCCTCTTCAGTGGGTCGATGAACAGGGAAAGCCAAATCCGACGAGTTATGCATACGACCCAAGGCTCGTCAAGATCGATGACACATTCTATGTGATATGGTGTGATGACATGCATGGGGCATCGATTGGTCTGGGCAGGACGAGAGATTTCAAAACATTTATCCGCATGCCGAATCCCCTGATACCATTCAACAGGAATGGTGTCCTCTTCCCCCGAAAAGTCAACGGCAAATACTTATTGCTGAGTCGGCCGAGCGACAGTGGGCATACACCATTCGGGGACATATTCCTGAGCGAGAGCCCCGATCTCGTCTATTGGGGACATCACAGATTCGTTATGGGCAAAGGGGGACAAGGTTGGTGGCAGGGGACGAAAATTGGTGCAGGCCCCATTCCCGTCGAGACGAGTAAAGGATGGTTGCTCCTCTATCATGGCGTTTCCACCACGTGCAACGGTTTTGTGTATAGCTTCGGGGCTGCGCTTCTGGATATTGATGAGCCGAGCCGGGTTTTGTACAGGACCCGCGACTATCTGTTGACGCCGGAAAAGTCGTACGAGACAACCGGTTTTGTACCGAATGTAGTATTTCCATGTGCCACGCTTTGCGACACAAAGACCGGCAGACTCGCGATTTACTATGGCGCGGCCGACACCTGCACGGCCGTTGCGTTTGCGTATGTTGATGAACTCGTCGATCATATTCAGAACAATTCAGAAGTCTTCTGAGACCGCTCTGAAGTGAGCGGAGAAGCCACAGGTTCTCTTTCGGAGATTCAAGAAATGCAATTTGGATATTTTGACGATGTCGAGAAGGAGTATGTGATTGACCGACCGGATACCCCCCGATCGTGGAGCAACTACCTTGGATCCACGGAGTACGGCGCCATCACGACGAATAATGCGGGAGGATACAGCTTCTACAAGTCTGCGGCTCAGGGACGGTTCACGCGGCTTCGGTTCAACGTGATACCGATGGACCAACCCGGGCGATATCTCTACATCCATGACAGGGATTCGAAGGACTTCTGGTCCGCCAGCTGGCAGCCTGTTGGGAAGTCATTGAAGGAATACAAGTCTGAGTGTCGGCATGGCACCGCGTACACGAAGATCTCCTCTGAGTACTCGGCGATCAAAACGGAAACGCTCTACTTTGTCCCGCTCGGCCGCACATATGAATGCTGGTTGTTCAGACTGAAGAACACCGACAGCAGGAAGAGGCGGCTCTCGTTGTTCACATACGTTGAGTATGCAAACAACTGGAACCTGTCTCAGGACATGATCAATCTTCAGTATTCCCAGTTCATCATGAAGATGGATGTCGTGAAGAACATTATTGACCACGGCACAAACGTTTTCATGCCCTCCCGGCCGGATCATTTCGAAGATGACGGACAGGGTCGACACACGTTTCTGGCCGTAGGTGGTGCGGAGGTCAAAGGATTCGACACGGATCGGGAAGTGTTCCTGGGCCCATATCGGACATATGCGAACCCAATTGTCGTAGAGGAAGGACGCTGCAGGAATTCGCTCGCGGTCGGGGACAACGGGTGCGGCACGCTGCAGGTCGATATCGATCTGCAGCCCGGCGAGACAAGAGAGCTTGTCGTTCTGATGGGCATCGGTGCAGCAGGAATCGAGGGAAAGAACGCGGTGAAGGAGCTGGGTAATCCGGAGAAGGCTTGGGATGAGTTCAGGAAACTGAGAGAGTTCTGGCACTCCAGAATTGAGGGAATGACAGCCAAGACTCCGGATAGAGAATTCAACAGCATGCTCAACGCATGGAATCCGTACAACTGTCTGATGACCTATGCCTGGTCTCGCGCTGCCAGCCTCGTGTATACCGGCGAACGCGATGGACTGGGGTATCGTGACACCGTTCAGGATTTGCTCGGCGTGATGCACCTGATACCCGACGAGGCAAGAGGAAGGCTCGAGCTTATGTTGACGGGACAGGTATCCACCGGAGGAGCGATGCCGGTTGTAAAACCCTTTGCGCACAAACCAGGCAGTGAGAAACCGCCGGCCGAGAAAGACTATCGATCCGACGATTGCATGTGGCTTTTCAACACCGTTCCTGCCTACGTCAAGGAGACAGGAGATATTTCGTTCTACAACAAGATTCTTCCATATGCCGACAAGGGCGAAGACTCGGTGTTCGGGCATCTGAAACGAGCCATTCAATTCAGCCTGGATCGATCTGGAACCCACGGCTTACCATGTGGACTTTTTGCCGATTGGAACGATTGCCTTGAATTGGGACATGACGGTGAGTCAGTATTTGTCGCCTTCCAACTGCGCTATGCACTGAAGGTCTATGTTGAGATCAGCGAGCTGCTCGGCCGGTCCGAAGAGAAACGATGGGCGCTTGAACATATGAACGTCCTGGATGCAACCCTCGATAAGCATGCCTGGGATGGCAAGTGGTTCCTGCGTGCATATAGAGCAGACGGATTGAAGTTTGGCTCGAAGGAGAACGATGAAGCATCCATCTTTTTGGAACCGCAACCGTGGGCTGTCTATAGCGGGCATAGTGCGGGTGATTGGGCAGAGAGGCTCATGGATGTAGTCAGAGATCGCCTCTCAACGGATTACGGTCTCATGATATGTGATCCACCGGTGGAAAAAACGGATCCGAAGGTTATCAAGGCAAGATTGTTTAACAAAGGCATGAAAGAGAATGGCTCTGTCTTCTGTCATACCCAGGGATGGGCGGTCATAGCCGAAGCGATGCTGGGAAGAGGTGACCTGGCATATGAGTACTATCGGAAGTTCATGCCTTCTGCGTACAACTCGAACGCCGAGGTTCGCGAGATCGAGCCGTATGTGTATTGCCAGTTCACGAACAGCAGGTACAGTCCACGGTATGGCGCATCACGCCTTCCTTGGCTCAGCGGCAGTGCATCATGGGCGTACTACACAGCCACGCAGTATATTCTTGGCATCCAGCCGGAATATGGCGGACTACGAATAGATCCATGCCTCCCGTCTGACTGGAAGGAAGTAAAGATCACAAGAAGATTCAGGGGCAAGAATCTCGCGATCACCATCAAGAAGGAAGCAGGGATCCAAAAGGGGACGAAGATGGTCGTGCTGAATGGCGAGGCACTGGAGGGGAATTTCATTCCATTCGATCGTCTTCAACAGAACTGCGAGATCGTGGCTATCATGAGCGCATAGAAGTGCGTTCGGTTGGGAGCATGTGTCGGGACGCAACAAAGAACAACCTTCATTCTGACCGATGTCTCTGCGATTGCAGCGTTTCCACCATTTCCTCTTTCTCTGGTTACTCGCTGTCCAGCCGTCAACTGCCCAGTTTCTGGACGATTTCAACGGCTCGACGATGGAGCGGGATCCAAGTGGAGCACATGGCTGGACGTATTATACCGGAGATGGATCTGCGGTGATGGATTTCTCCCTCTCTGGCCAAGGATATGCTACCATCAATGTCGACGCAACGAGGGATACAAGGGGGATCTGGTGGGCGTTGATCCGGCGCCGGGTTTCTGCGGACATGGATTTGAGCCTTCTCAGTAACCCGAAGTACGCATTGCGCATTGAAGCCCGTATCAAGGTCAGCGATGCACCGAAACGTGTCAATCTCCATTTGAATACGCAACGCACGACCGACTTTCATTCCCATCTCATGGAGTTTGACATCCCCGACACATCGGGCTGGCATACGATCAGCATGACAACGCATCGATTCGACGCAGTTCCTGGAGACAGCGTTTATGGTCAACTTGCCCTTATGGATTGGGGCTTGGAGCGATATCACGTGAGTATCGACTACTTCAAGGTGAACATTGTGAATCTCGATACTGTTGGAACGGATCAAGGCGTTCAAGTACCGTACCATCCGCCAATTCAAAAACCGGCCGCGATGACGTATCATATTCGAATGGCTCAAAGTGGGATGGTGGACGTAGAGTATCCGCAGATGACCTTCAGCAACTGGTACACCAGAGACGAGTCAGGCAAGACAGATCTGGTCACTGTCGGCGGCACTCAATTCGTCATCCTGCGATGGGATCTCAGCGCGTTCGTTGGTAAGAAAATCAACGGCTCCGGCCTGCTGGAACTCATAACGCATTCAATTCAACGCTCGGCCGATTACGAGAAAGATTTCGGGATGGTGCGCATCGTAGAGATTATCGGTGGGAGGCCGATGTGGAATCGAAAAGACGTAAGCTACGCAACTCTCTGCCAGGGACAGCCGCTCACGCACGTCCTCAATTCACAAATGATCATCGACGTCAATGTCAGCGAGCGGAAAGGCAGCAAAACACTGGCAACAATTCCGAGGCCCGTGCTGCAACGCTTGATCGACGGCAAGACGCTTGGTCTCGCCATCAGGCCTTTGGGTGCGGTCAGTGCTTCATTCTATGCCAACCCGGATCGGGAAGGGAAGAGGGGCGCTATCCTCCATTTCAATAGTAATGCCAAGTCCTCCACTCCTGCAGACAAAGAACATTAATTGATGGATCGCGGGAATGAGGTTCTTCTCTGCAGTTCTACGCACCACTTTTACGCAGTTTCCACTCTGAACCTCGCAACTCCAGGAACATGAAGATAAGCACTGGTATGTACTCCAGTGCCAGGATCAGGGCCGATTGGTCCCAATTTCCGTGGAGTTTGTAGCTCACAATGGTGTAGACTGTGAAACTGATAGATGATGCGTACACGATTCCGGACCATCGGCGGGCAAAGGGAAGAAGGACAGCGAGCCACGAAACATACCAGGGATGAACAACGGGAGAGAGAATGAGGAGCAGGAGAACCGAGAAATAGAAAGCATCGAGAGGCTCCTTTTTCCTCATATATAATAGCAGAAGAGAAATACAAAGCAGAATTGCGCAAATAAGTCGGGTCTTCTGATTATCAGAGAAATAGAGATACAGCGATTCAAATATGACGCCGTTGAATGTCCAGTTCTCCGCGAAGCGGGTAAGTCCTTCGAAGGGATTGGAAGAGAAGACGTACGGCAGGAACTGTCCAGCCACGACGATTGAAGGAACTAAGGCAACCTTGGCCTTATCCCATATTCCTTTTTCGCGAAGAAACAGGATAGGCAAAATCAACGCTGCGACTGGCTTGACGGAGATGGAGAGTGCGAGGAAGATGTACGACAAGACCTTGTTGCCCCGGAGGTAGGCTAAGAGGCCGAAGATGAGAAGAGGCAATCCGACTGCGTCGATGTGGGCATCAACCGCAAACTGAACGATTGGCAATGGGCACAGAAGGTAGAGCAGCACGAACTTGGTTGGGATTTTCAGTTGCCTGAGAAGGAGAAGCAATCCTATCAAGGTGGCAAGTTCAGCAACCAATAACACCAACTTGTATCCCCAGATGTTTTCGCCGCTCAGATGGTAACAGCCATAGAAAACCCATTGACTGAAGGGAAAATAGACGGTCTTCATGTCCGGATGATTGACCGCCGTAGGGAGCAACTGAGTATGAAGGGAATCGAGTTGCTGAGCATCCGGAGAGTAGAGGTACGGATTCACTCCATGGGACTGTGTCCTCCCATCCCACATGTAGCGATAGACGTCGTCTGATCCGACTGGAGAAAGACTGATAAAGCTCAGCCGGATCAAGAAAGCAAGCGCGATCGCAGTCCACATAACCCGGGAAGAAGGTTCTGAAGCAAACAGCTGCCATGAAAAGAACAGGAAAACGAGAGATGTAGAAATAAATACGAAGGCGTAGGTGGCCACAGGTTGAAACGGTGACCAATGAATGGGGAGAAAGCCAATCAGGAGCAGGCCGAGTGCAGCTGAAAATCTCAAGTTTGCTGAGTTGATCATCGTGACTGGGTCGTCTTAGCTTTCGATGAACCAAAGTAGCGGTCAGTCGCAAGAAAAGCAAAACCGCCAGAGGGGCGGCCAGATGGTGTGAGAATGGAAAGAATTATTGCTATACTTGCCAAGACATATTCAGAGGTAGGAGACGATTCTGCGTTCCATTGACTGTACGACCGGAGAATTTCATGAAATCTGCTCGACTGCCGCTCCTTTTCCTTGCCACCTTGATTCTCTCGTCATGCTCGATGATCTCGCTCTTTCGGGAGCCTGATGATTTCATACGCGTGCGTGGAACTCAGTTCCTGCACAACGGTAAACCATATTACTTCGCAGGCGCAAATGTATGGTATGGCTGTTATATCGGTTCGCCGGGAGAAACCGGCGACAGACCGCGACTCCTCAGAGAGTTAGATTCATTAAAGGCGAACGGTATTGTCAATCTGAGAATCCTTGCGGCATCAGAAGAACCATATATCAAGGGATCGGTAAAACCCGTTATCCAACGCAGCCCCGGGGAAATCGATGAATCGCTTCTCCAGGGGCTCGATTTTCTCCTGGCCGAGATGGGGAAGCGACACATGCACGGCGTCCTCTTTCTGAACAACTACTGGGAGTGGTCAGGAGGGATGGTCGTATACAATGTCTGGTCGGGCAAAGAGGCTGTTGACCCCAGCGACACAACCAAAGGGTGGGGCGCTTTTATGGAATTCTCTGCCACCTTCTATGCAAATCAAAAAGCCGATAGCCTCTACCGCGAGTACGTGCGCAGGATCGTCACAAGGACGAATTCGGTTACCGGCCGTCCCTACATTCAAGATCCGACGATTATGTCGTGGCAACTCGCAAATGAACCGCGCCCAGGCTGGAGAGGCCCGGTGGCTGAGAAAAACCTGCCAGCGTTCAATCGATGGATTGACCAGACAGCGCTGTTCATTCACTCTCTTGACACGAACCATCTGGTTTCCACAGGCAGCGAAGGCACAGTGGGCACACTTCAGAATGCGGGATATTTCCTTGAATCACACAAGACTCCAAATATTGACTATCTCACGATGCATCTGTGGCCCCTCAACTGGGGTTGGTTTGACCCAAAGCGAATCCCGGAGACACTCCCGCAAACGGAAACGAAAGCGCTTGATTACATAGCCAAGCACCTTGATCTCGCCCGGCAATTGAACAAACCGATCGTAATGGAGGAATTTGGCCTCGGAAGGGACGGTGGTGTATTCCAGTTGGGTACACCGACGACGGCCCGGGACCGTTACTACACTTTGATACTGCGCTCGCTCTACGACTCTGCCCGCGTTGGAGCTCCGATTGCCGGCTACAACCTCTGGGCCTGGGGAGGTGAAGGTTTTGCGCAGCATCCCGACGGTGTGTGGCGGAAGGGCGATCCTTTTGTTGGCGATCCGCCGCAGGAACCGCAAGGCCGGAATTCCATCTTCCTCAGCGACACGCCGACGTTGCGCATCATTCGAGAGAACGCGACAAAGATGATGCGACTTGGGACGGTCGATTCGCTCTTGGTGAAGCCTTCTCTTCGATGAACAAACCGCTCCAATGGTGAGCGATCGCCACGATTCATGTGATGATAGAAAGAGAGCTCGGACATGTTCCGAATCCTTCTTGGCGCGTTGGTCTTCGCATCGTTGATCGAAGGTGTAAGCGCGTCTGAATCCTCTTCTTCCACCATGCGAAGACTTCCGCTTGCATCTCACTGGACGTTTCGGGAGGCGACCAAGCCGCCATCGTATCCGGCCTCCGTTCCGGGATGTGTCCACACAGACTTGTTAAGAAATGGACTCATTCCCGATCCATTCTTCGGCCTGAATGAGAAAGAACTCCAGTGGATCGGCGAGAAGGATTGGATTTACCAGACCAAGTTTGATGTGCCGCTGGAAATCCTAAACGAGGAGAAAGTGGAAATCGTATTCCTCGGGCTCGATACCTACGCCTTTGTCACATTGAATGACTCATTGATCCTGTCTGCAAATAACATGTTCCGCGAGTGGAGGATAGACTGCAAAAGGCTACTCAGACAGAAAGGGAACACGCTGAGCATCCGATTCCGCAATGTCTTTGAAGAGAATCTCCCAAAGTACAAGAGCGCTCCGTTTCGACTGCAGGCATTTGATAACAACGATCAGGCCGAAACAAAGATCTCGATGTACTCGCGGAAAGCACAGTTTCACTATGGTTGGGATTGGGGCCCGCGGTTGATCACATGCGGCATCTGGCGCCCGATATGCCTCGAGGCGTGGAGCGATTTCAGAATCAGAAGCGTGCACATACAGCAAAAAAACGTCTCGGCAGCAGGCGCCGACATTATCTCTGTCGTGAAAGTTCTCTCGAACAACGATCAACAAGTAAGCATGACGGTGACAATGGATAACGCTGTTCTGTCACAAAAATCGGCTCAGATCAAGGCGGGAAAAAACACCCTGATCCTTGAAGGACACCTCTCCTCGCCGACCCTCTGGTGGACAAACGGACTCGGATCGCAATACCTCTACAAGTACACTTTAGCCGTGAACAATGATCGGGGAAAAACCGATGCAATCACAGAGAATTTCGGAGTCCGCTCGCTAGAAATGATTCGCGAGAAGGATGCTTCCGGGAAAAGCATGTATATCCGCCTGAATGGTGTGCCGGTGTTCATGAAGGGGGCAAACTACATCCCCCAGGACAATTTCCAGGATCGAGTGACGAAAGAACGGTACGAACACATTATTCGTTCGGCAGCGGGTGCGAACATGAACATGCTGCGCGTGTGGGGGGGAGGAATCTATGAAGACGATTTGTTCTACAGTCTCTGCGACAAGTACGGAATTCTTGTTTGGCAGGAGATGATCTTCGCATGTGCTATGTATCCGGCCGACGAGGAGTTCCTGGCGAATGTTCGCCAGGAAATTGTGGACAATGTTATTCGCATCCGCAATCATTGTTCTGTCGCCCTGTATTGCGGGAACAATGAAAATGAAGCAGCCTGGTACCAGTGGGGATGGAAGGAAAAATACGACGAGCAGACAAGACGTACCTACGAGCGTGATTTGAAGAAACTGTTCTACGAGGTCATCCCATCAGCCTTGCGGGAAGCCGATTCAACCAGGTACTATCACCCGAGCAGCCCCATTGCTGAAATCAACAATGTCCCGCCCAGCGAAGGGGATACACACTATTGGGGGGTCTGGCATGGCAAGGACCCGTTTGAGAAATTCACTTCAAATGTCTCCCGCTTCGTCAGTGAGTATGGATTTCAATCATATCCGGAGTTGTCGACGGTTCTGACGTACACTCGTCCCGGAGACCGCCAGCTACATTCGGATGTGATGCTCTCACATCAACGCTGCATGGCAGACGAACGACGCGACAAAGAATACGGCAACCGGCTGATCCAGACGTACATGGACCAATGGTATCGGACTCCCAAGGATTTCGAGTCTTATCTGTACGTGAGCCAAGTGCTTCAGGCGGAAGGCGTGAAGATGGGGATGGAAGTGCACCGGCGCGCAATGCCGTATTGCATGGGAAGCCTCTACTGGCAGATCGATGACTGCTGGCCTGTGGCCTCCTGGTCAAGCATCGACTACTACGGACGATGGAAAGCACTCCACTATGCGGCGAGGAACTCCTACGCGCCATTCTTGATCTCTCCGGTAGTAGCAGTTGACAAGGTGAGCATCGTTGTCGTCTCTGACAAGATTCAGAATGTAGAGGCAGTGCTCGATCTCAAAGTCCTGGACATCGATGGAATGGTTGTTTCTCAGCGCTCGGTTCCGGTCAGTATCAAACCAAATTGTTCAGAACCGTATCTGGAGTTGGAAAAGCATCAACTGCTCGGAACGTCTGATGAATCGCGCTTGGTTCTCCGCTCCCGACTAGTCAAAGGGGAGGAAGTTCTGGCCGAGAACCTGACGTTTTTCAAGCCTCCTAAAGACCTCCAGCTCAAGAAGCCGACATTTACGACCGGGGTTTCTGCAACTGGAAATGTATTGACATTGATTATCGAGGCGAACACGCTTGCCAAGAACGTGTTGCTGACATGCGGGGATGAGGATGCCTTCTTCTCGGATAACTACTTTGATCTGCTTCCCGGTGCAAAGAAAGCGATCATTGTAAAGACCAAGTTGAGCGGGAAGGAATTAGAGCAGTCGATGAAGATTGTGAGTCTGGTGGACAGTTACCAGTGACCATTGATGATCGGAGTTGCGCAATTTCAACGGAGGTTTGGCTCGAACAGGTTGAATGACTCCATCGACTCAATAATCTGATCCGCCATTTTCTGGTGTGTTGCGACAGTCGGGTGTCCATTCGCCACATAGCCCCCTTTGAATTCGTCGAAGTGCGCATACCATACATTCCGCCACCCCACTGATTTCTCCTCCTCCACAACTTGCTTCACATTCTCCTGTATCCACTCCGGGAAGGCTGCGACGGCCACAATCCGGACATTCGGGTACACGCTCCGAATCGTTGTGAAGAAATCGTGATAGGTCTTTCTGAAAAGGGCGGACCTTCCTTCGGATATCTTACCATCTTTGTCTCTGAGACCGGAATGATCGTTCAGTCCCAGGCAAACAACCATCACATCAGGAACCCATTTTGCGAAATCCCATTTCGGTTCGCGGGAGTCCATGAGCGTGCGGTCAAAAATCTTTGGAATGGTCTTCTCCGTGTTCCCTTGCCAATCACAGTACAGCCCGCCGCCCGAACGACACGTTGTGTGATACTCGGCATTGAAATGATGCGCAATAATTGATGCAAAGCCCTTGTCTATGTTTGTGACAGGAAACCTCGCCTCCCAGGGGAGCTCTTGTTCCGTTGCCTCGTTGCTTTCCGCAGCGGTAAATGAATCACCGATGAACTCAATTTTCCTGGATGGTCCGCTCGGGGGAGGAAGAGGTTCTGACCCCTGATCAAGTATGAATCCAGAAAACGTATACACTTCGTCAAACGTGATATTCCGGCGGCTGAAACGGAGCGTGTGCCGCGTGTTCTCCAAATCCTTCACGAGAACGTAGTCTCCTTCGCCCGACAGAGTTCCGTGAAAGACGCTTCGCAAAGTCCCGTCGATATAGACATTGTAGTAGTTCGTATGGTCTGCCAGACGTACTCCAATGCTCGTTCCCTTGAAAGCCACGGAGACCTGAACGCCGGGCCATGAAAACCTTGGATGCAGCGAGTCGGACATATCCCATCGCCCGATGTACTGTATGCACGGATGATTGGCTGGGACCAGGTTTGATGAATACATGAGTTCTCCGGAGGCGAAGAGCAACAACAGCTGTACGAGGAGATGAACGCGCGGGGAGACGACGAAAGATCTACTCGGGGTCATATCCAATCTCCAATCGGCCCAATTGAATGCCGTTTTGCAGACCGATCTTGATGTAGCGATGTTCGGGAAGAATGACTTTTGTTGTGTAACGCACTGGACAAAATACCCTGTATTCATTGCTATAGACATCGTACGCCTCTGTTTTGACAGTCAGAGGAGTCAGAGTGCTTGGCGATGTGCCGGAGTAGAACACGACGTTGCTGTCGCGCTGGGCTGTTGTGAAAAAAGCATCAAGCTGGATTGACGTTATGAGTTTGGGCAGGCGGTACAGGAGGTAGTCGCCGGTCTTTCCTTCCAAGCGGCTCCAATCTTCTTTTGCCCTCGAGGCATCCTTGCCGACGATGAATGATACTCCGGCAGTCCGCTCGGCCATTTTGCCTTCGTTCTCGAATTCATCGACGAGAATTCGATAAGGAGCCCGAATAACAGGGGAGGACTCTGACGGTTCTGAGATGCCGCAAGCGTTCTTTGCACGCACCCGATAAAAATAGCTGACACCGGTGGTTGCCGTCGTATCTGCAAACAATGCTCGATATCCAAGGTTTGCGTCGCTCGCGTTGCTGTCAATAACGCTCCATCGCCGGAAGAAAAGCAACCAGCTGCTTCCTCGTTCAATGATGTAGGATGACGCACCTGTCGATCCCTGCCATGAGATCTCATAGGGCGTCTCTATACGAAGCAGTTTGGGAGGCAAGGGAGCGGGGACTGGCGGTTCAGGCAGTCCGCTTATCTGGAAGGCCTTGGCTCTAAAAAGGCGTACTACATCCAGCTCTCTCCAAAACTTGCCCGATTCGAATCCTGGCCACCTGTACGCTGCCCCGTGATAATAGAAACCGCCATCTCGGTTGTGCTGACGCATACTCCACAGAAGCATACCCGACATCCCCGATGCAATTGCCGAGTCGAGAACAGAGCGCATACTGTCCACCGGCATGAATCCGAATTCCCCCACGAAATACGGCTTTTTTCCTTTTGTCTTCGCCCGGGCATCAAGCATCAACTTGATCATCTGCGATGCGGGCCGATAGTAGTGTGTCGACAGAACGTCAATATTCGGATCGGCGATGGCTTCGTCGAGGATTACCTGGCTGTGTGTTCCTTCAATCAGGAGGTGATTCCTGTCGAGTGTTTTGACATACGAAGCGATCTCCTTCGTCCACGCAAACGTCCCCACCTCCAGCTCGTTTCCAGTCTCCCACCCGAGAAGTGCTTTGTCCTCCTTGAATGGCACGCCGGTGTACGTGTTCACCCGATTGACCATGAATGCGATCGTTTTCTTAAAATCAGCGATGACGAGTGAATCTGTCCAAAACGCCTCTTTCGGTTTCCCGCGAAACCGCGCGTAGTCGGCAATTCCTCCCCACCACCACCAATTGTCCACGAACGGGATAATGACCCGCACTCCGACTTCGTTGGCCACTTGGAGAACCTTGTCGTACGCTTTGAATGCTTCTTCCTCAAATACGCCTGGACCGTTGACGTGTCTGAGAATGCCCGGATCGTCTTTCGCCTTGCGAACCGACGGTGTATAGAGGCGAACCACCTTTCCCCCCAGTTGTTTAATCGCCGTCAGCGCATCGCGTATCTCGAATTCATCAGCAGGGCGCCAGGGACTTGGATTTGTGAACTCCTGGTTGTCCTCGATATAGTGGAGATTCGGAATATTGAAGGAGACAAAACGTAGTTCCTGATCCCCGTCCATCAGTTTGTCTGCCTTGACGGTGACGAAGGATCGAAACTGGGCAGACGCAGTCGCCGCGGGGAGCAGCAGGACCAGGAAACAGGCAGAAAGTGAAAAGCGATTCATAGGAACGTTTCGGTAGTGTCCGTTCTCGTATTGCAGCAACCCATGCATCGGCGCTCTCAGCGAGAGCGCAGCTCAATTCGGCCTATCTGCACGCCTTCTTCGAGCGATATCTTGACAAACGATGAGCCGGCTGGAATGTCAGCAGTGGTTGATACGGCGTCGAAGAATCCATAATCGTTCTTGCCGAAGGAATACACCTTCTTGTCCATTTGGATCATCGTGAAATTACCCGGGTCTTTCGATACCGACACCAGGATCTTCTTCGATGGATCTGTCACTAGGTACTCGATCTTGATGCTCTGCCCAACGCCGTGAATCTTGTATATGATGTAACTGCCAGCATCTCCAGCAAGTCGGCTCCGGTCTTCCTTGGCCTTGCGCAGATCCTGCGTTGTCAGGAGCTTCAAGTTACCATCTTTCTGGAAGATCTTGTCGAAATTCTCCATTTCATCCACAACAATGTCTGCCGTAACCTCAACAGGTCCAATGACATTCGAGTGACCTGATTGCCCCGAACCGTTCTGGGCCTTGACGCGATAGGAATACTTCTTGCCGACGACGGCTGATTCATCGGCGAACAGCGGACGGTATTGGTATCGTGAATCATCCAGTGCAGCTACAAGGACTTTCCATGTGGGGTCGTCGTCCGATTTTCGCTCGACGACATATGTCTCTGCACCGGCGGAGCCTTGGAATGAAATGGCCGACACGTCGGCAATCGGTAGAAGAACTGGAGGAGCCGGAATGGGGAGTCGCTCTACGATTGTTCCATCAATCTGATGAGCTTTGTCGCGTAGAATGGTGAGAATGACCCGCTCATCGTAGAAGTCGCCCCCGGGAAATCCCGGCCATCGGTACGATTCGACATTGTTGTATTCGTAGTGATGGTAGAAGCCCCCTTCGCGATTGCGGAACCGCAGGCTCCAGATCATCCCTCCCGAGACTCCTTGATTGATGATCGTGTCGGTGAGTGCCCGTATATCTTCGGTGGAAACAATGCCATATTCCCCAACGATATAGGGTTTTTTCCCTTTTGCCATCTGTCGGTTCTTTACGATATAGCTGATGGAGGCCTTTGGGTCACGATAGTGATGAGAGGATAGAATGTCCAGATTTGGATCTTCCAACGCATCGCTCGTCAATTGCGGCACAATAGTCCCTTCCAGAACCAGATGGTTTGTATCGAGGCTCTTGATGGATGCCGCCATTTCTTTCGTCCATGAGAACGGCGCGAGAAGTTCGTTGCCAGTTTCCCACGCCAGTATCGCCTTGTCTGTTTTGTAGGGAACGCCGGTGCACGTGTTCACCCGGTTCACAACGAACTCAATCGTCTTCTTAAAATCCGCTTTCAACTGAGGGTCGGTCCAAAACTCATCCCGTTGTTTTCCCCGGAAAGCAGCATACTCCGCCACACCGCCCCACCAGTGCCAGTTGTCGACAAAGGGGATGATCAGTCGAACGCCGGTCTCGTTCGCGATCTGGATGACCTTGTCAAGCGTCCGAAAGGCCTCCTCGTTGAACTTCCCCGGTCCTTCTACGTGGACGACGAACGACGAATCTGTGCCTCTTCTGACTGAGAAGACATACATCCGTGCTACTTTTCCTCCAAGCTGCTTTACTGCAGTGAGTGCATCGCGGATTTCAAATTCATCCGGCAGTCGCCAAGGATTCGTTCCCGCAAAAGGAAGGTAGTCTTCCACGTAGTGAAGATTTGGAATGTTTACAGAAATGAATCTAAGCTCATTGCCCCCATCCATCAGCTTGTCCCCCTTGGCAGTGACGAAGTTGGCGAACTGAGCAGAGCCAAGATTTGTCAGGAGAAGAAGTGCAGGGATCAGAAGGAAAGCTCGATTGACAGGTTTCATCATTCACGTCTTCCAAGGTGATTGCACAAATGTATCTGATTTAACCAGCAACGCTATGGTGATACGAAGCAAGAAAACTAGCGCAACTGCAATCTACATAAAAAAAGACAAACGGTGAAATGGAGGAAGGAACCCGAAGCCAACGGCGCTATCTCGCTGTTTGAAGGATGAGGGGGGTGAGAGGGGTCATTTGTTCTTCAGCACATCGAGATTCTTCTTGATGAGCTGAATGCGCTGTTCGACGCTTGCCCCTGTGCGAAATCGATCTTCAGGAGTGTGAAGAACGTAGTCAACAAGCTTGTCCACTGTCGAGATTGCCACATGCATCCTGGTGTCGGAGGAACCGTAGTAGATGAACACGTCGCCGTTCGCCCGGGCCACCCACCCGCAGCTGAAGACAACGTTTGAGACGTCTCCGACCCGCTCGTCCCCTTGGGGAGCCATGAAGTAGCCGGAGGGTCTGGCGATGACTTTCGAAGGATCTTTCAGATCAGTCAGGAACAGGTAGAGAACATATCGCAGCCCTGCAGCGGTATTCCGGACGCCATGTGCGAGCTGGAGCCACCCTTGTGTGGTCTTGATCGGCGCCGGGCCAAGTCCGTTTTTCACCTCTTTGATCGTATGATAGGCGCGATCGTCGATGATAATTTCGCTGTCGATGACAGGGTTTTCAATGTCCTCGCAAGAACCCCAGCCAATTCCTCCTCCTGATCCTGCCTCGATGAACCCATCCTGGGGACGGGTATAGAATCCATAGTTCCCGTGTATGAATTCGGGATGAAGAACAACATTCCGCTGTTGTGGTGACTTTGTTACCAGGTCAGGAAGCCGCGTCCATTCAACAAGGTCTTTCGTTCTGACGATACCACATTGAGCGATGGCAGACGACGTGTCCGTGCGGGGAACGTTCGGGTCCTTTCGTTCAGTGCAGAAAAGACCGTAGATCCATCCATCTTCGTGTTTCACGAGGCGCATGTCATAAACGTTGATGTCGGGATCGGATGACTCGGGAAGCAGGAGTGGGAGATCGCGGAAGCGAAAATTGTCGACGCCGCTGGCGGATTCTGCGATCGCAAAGAACGATTTCCGATCAACCCCCTCGACTCGCACCATCTGTACGATGCGTCCATCGTGTTCGATGGCGCCGGCGTTAAATGTCGCGTTGATTCCAAGCCGTTCCATCAAATGCGGGTTGGTCTCGTAGTTCAGGTCGTATCGCCAGAACACAGGCGTATGATCAGCGGTGACGACAGGGTGGATATAGCGTGAGAAGATGCCATTTCCCGATTCACACTTCTTGTTTTTCCGCGTGATCAGAGCTTCATACTGAACGAAGAGTTCACGGACCTTCTGGTCAAACTCTGACTTTGTCATGCTCTGGCACCGTTTCCTGAACAAGAGCTGGTTGGTTCTGCCCGTTTCGCATCCGCAGATCGAAATCTGCCGGTAATGTCTCCACACTCAGCATATCCAGCTTGTTCCACCAATTGAACTTGAGCGACAGAGAAGTTACAACCACAATACCGACGGCAATTGCAAGGATCTTGAACTGCTGCGTCACCAGGGCGATAGGAGTAATGACGATGGCGGTTTGCCATATCACGCCGGTCACCACGTTGAATGCATCCCGCTTGAAATTGGGATTCGGTTGGAAGTCTGGATAAAACTTCCTGACTTTCTGAAGCACGGGCTTCCAGAACCCCCACGGTCGGACCTGCATGTAGAATCGCATCAGCACTTCATCGCTTTCTGGATCCGACAGCAGGCTTCCGGCAATGCAGCCGACCAGTGAAATGACAAGGATGTATGGAAATGCCATAAGCGATGGAATTTCCGGAAACGCGAACGGCATGACGAGCGCCGCTGCGATACCGCTGATCATTCCCCAGAAATATCCATGTCCGTTCATTCTCCACCAATACCATTTCAGTACATTGGATGACGTGTATCCTCCATACAAGGCACCCACAATCCACATGGTTACCTGGTCAATCGAATCAACGAGGAATCCGAAGCCGAATCCTATAATGACGAATGCGATTGTTGTCAGGATGCTCAACCGCACATAGACACTCTGTTCAGCGTGGGGATTGATAAAGCGCTTATAGATGTCGTTCACGACATATGCAGGAGCAGCATTGATCGTGGCGGCATAGTTCGACATAAATGCGGCGATGAGTCCTGAAAGCAGCAGACCGACAAGCCCGACGGGGAGGAGGTTCTTGATGATGTACGGAAGAATCATTTCGAAATCTATGTTGGGTCCCATCGTCCTCAACTGGGGAGAGAAATTCACGAGCGCAAGTACCGTGATGCCTGCGATCATCATATAGCGGGGGAAGTAGAGAACGATATTTACAAACCAGTTCATCTTCGCCGCTTCCTTCGGCGAACGTGTGGCGAGCACGCGTTGCATGTCGTAGTTCGGTGCCGGTCCGGCCGTGCTTTTCAGGATACCCTGGAACAAGACCATCATAAAAAAGAAACCGAAGACGCTGTGCCCATCCTGCAAAATCTTTGTGTTAACGGAATCGATCAATCCGCTCCAGTTCAGATTGAGGTTCCATCCGAACAGCGGAGACATCCACCCCTGCGGCACTGCTGCAGCAAGCTGCTCCGGCGATACAGAACGAATCGCGAGGATGCCGATGGCCAACGATGCAACCGCGAGGACGATGAATTGGAGGAACTCGGTGATCACGACGCTGAACATTCCCCCCTTCACCGCATACACAGCAGTAATGGACATGAGAATGATGGCATACATGTCGGGGGAGAGATTCCACGGGAAGAAGATCGCTGCGAATTTCCCGATCCCTTTGAATGCGTAGGCGATGAATCCTATGACGCTGACGAGAGCGAACACGACAACGCTGATATGCGAAAGGATGGCGCCTGTGCTTTTGCCAAACCGCGTCTCAATCCACTGCGCTCCGGTCATCACTTTTGATTTGCGGAGCCAGATAGAGAGATAGACCATCAGGAATACCTGATTGAAGATGGGCCAGATCCATGGCAGGAAGACGCTCTTGAATCCGTAGACGAAGAGCGCATAAACGAGCCACATCGTCCCCGTGATGTCGAACATGCCGGATGCGTCCGATACACCAAGAATCCACCACGGGAGGGCGTTGCTTCCCAGGAAGTATGAATTGATGTCCTTGATGGCCCGCTTCGACACCAGGATACCAAGTGTCACTACAATGCCGAAGTAGGCCACGATGATTACAAGATCGACGACGTTGATCATCATGTCAGAGTCTCATTGGGATGATACATCCTCTCCTATTTCCGCCATTATGAGACACAAATGATGCCATACATCAATGCCTTCTTTGGCGTCTGCAATGCCTCAAACCGCCACAGGAAGGACCCTTGATTTATCAGGTTAATAATGCGTTATGGAAATGATAACTCCGACGTTGTTTTGTCCCTCTTCCCGCTAAAAACCGGTAGTAAAACCGGCAGGGAGCGAAGGCTATTGATGGCAGGAACTTTGCTCATTCATTTTCATCCGCAGCAATCCAGACTTTCGTCATTCCGGAGCGTGGTATGCATAATCGATCTGCTGGCTTGAACATCTCCAAGTCACGGTTTTTGCTCCTGCTTTTCCTGGCTGCTTCTCTTGTGCCCTCGTCGGTCCTGCACTCTCAGCAGAGGGGATTCCGAATTTCTCCGATGTTTCAGGACTCGATGGTACTCCAGCAGCGAACAAGTGTACCGATCTGGGGTAAAGGAGTTCCTCTCTCGCGTGTCACCGCAAGAGGTACGTGGGGAAGCAGGGGCAATGCCCTCGTCGGTCCCGACAGCATGTGGACCCTCATGCTCATGACCCCAAAGGCTGGAGGTCCGTATGATCTCTCAATCCGCCACGGCGACTCAACTGTTACCTTGAAAAACGTTCTCGTTGGTGAAGTGTGGCTTTGTTCGGGACAATCGAACATGGAGATGCCTCTTGAGGGATGGCCTCCGAACGACACGATCTGGAATTCGGCGTCTGCGATCGATCACTCATTCAATCCAAAGATACGGTTGTTCAACGTTCTGAGGAACTACTCCGTGGTTCCGGTGCATGAATGCGTCGGGACCTGGAGGGCGTGCTCACCCTTTTCTGTGCGGACGTTTAGCGCGAGCGCATACTTCTTTGGAAAAAGGATTTTCGAAGCTCTCAAAGTTCCGGTCGGGCTCATCGAAGCATCGTGGGGTGGGACAGCCGTTGAGTCGTGGATGAGCAAGGAAATGCTCGGGAAGTTTGATGAGTATACAGCGACACTCAAGAAGATCGACGAATGAGGTGAAAGCATCCAGGTTCTCTCGCAATGGCTCTCGCAACGGCCAACGATCAATGTCACGTCTCGGCCTCCATTACAGAAGTGGGAGGGGCTGCAATTCCAGGATGATGGATGTGCCGAAAAGGATTTCCCGGACAGCGCCTGGAATGAGATGGTCCTTCCGACCTTGTGGGAGAAAACTTCGATTGGTGAATTCGATGGCGTGGTCTGGTTCCGCAAGCGGGTGGAAATACCATCTGTATGCCTGGGGAAAGATCTCACGCTGCATCTGGGGCCGATCGATGACATGGATGAGACCTATGTCAATGGAAAGAAAGTCGGGGAGATGATGAAGGATGGTTTTTGGAAAACAGAGCGTGTCTACGCCATCCCGAATTCAGTTGTGAGCGATTCCGTTCTTCAGATTGCCGTGCGAGTACTCGACACGCAGGGTGGCGGTGGCATCTGGGGGGATGGTAAAGCGATGTTCCTTTCTTGTGACAGCAGTCAGACGAAAATCCCGCTGGAGGGTGCCTGGAAGTATCTCCCGGTCGCCGAATACCGTGCCGGCATCTTCTGGGTATATGGGGCCAATGACAACCAGTTCAACAACCGGCCAAAACTCCCGATAGACTTTTCGGGCTATACACCCACTGCATTATTTAATGGCATGATCAGCCCGGTTGTACCGTTTACGATCAAGGGCGCAATCTGGTACCAGGGTGAGTCGAATACCGATAAACCAGCTCTCTATAAACAAACATTTCCGGCGATGATAGCTGATTGGCGGAAGGCGTTTCACCAGGGGGATTTCCCCTTCTATTTTGTTCAGATCGCTCCTTACGCCTACGGAGGAGAAACCAATTCACAACTCCTGCGCGAAGCTCAGCTGCAGTCGCTCAAAATCAAGAATACAGGGATGGCGGTGACGCTTGATATCGGCAATCCGAAGGACATTCATCCGGCAAACAAAGAGGAGGTGGGAAGACGGCTCGCACTGTGGGCGCTTGCGAAAACATATGGGAAAAAGGTCGCGTGTTCCGGCCCACTCTACAAATCCATGAAGATCGTGAAGGGAACGATTGTCCTCTCATTCGATCAGGCGGGGAAAGGGCTCGTACTGCGGGATCAGGACACGGATCAAAATTTCACTTTAGCCGGTGAGGACAGAATCTTCAGGAAAGCCCAAGTGAAACTGGATGGCAAAAAGCTCGTGGTTTCCCATCCTGAAATCCAGCGTCCACTTGCTGTTCGCTATGCATGGAGCGATACGGCGCAAGGCACGCTGTTCAATAAGGAAGGAATGCCGGCATCATCGTTCCGGACAGATGCGTGGCGATAGGAGCATGATACTGCGTGGGAGCCAAAACTCTACGAAAGTATTCGCATGTTCATAACAAAATGAGGTCAGGCATGAGACGGATCTTGTTTGCATGTACAATCTTGCTGATCCCGGTCATCGCTACAGCCCAGATTCCGCCCCAACCAGGGCATCCACAATACCTCCTCAATGAGCCGGTGGATATCAGCGGCGATTTCCATGATTTTACGAACACGTACTATCTCGCCGACAGCCTCGCATCTTTTGACCCGGCAACAGGGAAGGGCGAAATCGTTTACCGGAGGTATCAATACTCGACGAGGCTTGCGTTTAACAACATGCTTGGTGTCCTTGATCCTGTGCCGCCAAATGAGTTTCCTTCGAACGAATACGCTGCATCACCCGTACTTCCTTTTTCAGTCGAATTCGTTTCGGCACGGACCGTCAGGATTCATGCCGTCACGGGTTTCCAGGCGAGACCGCTAGAAGAATCACTCATGCTGGTTGGTGGAAAAGCACCTGTCGATCGACAGTCGTGGCGCTATACGCGCACCGGCGCCGGGCATTCGTACACAAGTGCGTTTGGGTCAGTCACGATCGCTACTAAACCATGGCGCATCGAATTTCGCGACCCGCAGGGACGATTACTCACGCAGACAAGCAATCACGCCGATAATCGCCGCTCGACCTTCACGCCTGTCCTGCCATTTGGATTCGTGCGACGGGCTTCCGACTATTCCCGAAGTATCAATGCCGCCTTCACTCTCTCGCCAGGTGAGAAAATATTCGGATGCGGAGAGTCATTCACGAAGCTCGATAAACGCGGACAAAAAGTTGTGTTGTGGGGTGATGATGCCAACGGTGTCCAGAATGAAGGGATGTACAAGCCCATTCCGTTCTTCCTCAGCAGCCGCGGGTACGGCATCTTTATGCACACGTCCTCGCCCATCGTATGTGATTTCGGCAAGTACTTCAACGGATTGACGTCCCTCATGATCGGCGATGATGAGCTGGACCTCTTCGTTTTCCTCGGACAGCCCCGAGATGTTCTCGATCAGTATACGAACCTGACGGGCAAAGCCGCGATGCCGCCACTCTGGTCATTTGGCCTGTGGATGAGCCGGATCACGTACTATTCGGAGGCCGAAGGGCGCACAGTGGATTCACTCCTGCGCAAGAACAGAATCCCGTGCGACGTCATCCATTTTGACACAGGATGGTTTGAAACTGACTGGCGCTGCGACTATCAGTTCTCGACCTCGCGGTTCAAGAATCCGGAGAAGATGATATCAGATCTCAAGCGCGATGGATTCCACATCTCGCTCTGGCAGCTCCCGTATTTCGTCCCGAAGAATAATCTATTTCAAGAGATTATCGATAAGCAGCTGTACGTGAAGGACTCGAAAGGAGGACTCCCTTACGAAGACGCGGTCCTTGATTTCTCGAATCCTGCCACGGTCACATGGTATCAGGGAAAAATAGCGGGGCTTCTCAAACTGGGAGTAGGGGCAATCAAGGTTGACTTTGGAGAAGCGGCTCCGTACTCCGGTCTCTATGCGTCGGGCAAGACCGGATTCTATGAACACAACCTCTACCCGCTTCGCTATAACAAAGCAGTCTCCGAGATTACGCACACAGTAACGGGTGAGAATGTCATCTGGGGAAGAAGCGCATGGGCGGGAAGTCAACGTTATCCGCTTCATTGGGGAGGAGATGCCGAGAATACGAACACTGGGATGGAGGCACAGCTGCGTGGGGGACTTTCGCTGGGCTTGAGCGGTTTTTCGTTCTGGAGTCACGACATCGGGGGGTTTGTGCTTCGGACACCAGAAGAACTGTATCGGCGCTGGCTCCCATTCGGAATGCTGACGTCGCATAGTCGCTGCCATGGCGCACCTCCGAAGGAACCGTGGGAATATGGCACGGCCTTCATGGATGTGTTTCGATTATCGGTCGAGATGAAGTACACACTGATGCCATATGTCTATGCACAGGCCAAAGAATGCACGCAGAAAGGACTCCCCATGGTTCGGGCACTGTTTGTCGATTTTCCCGACGACCCGGGAGCCTGGAGCATCGAGGACGAGTACTTATTCGGTTCTGACATATTGGTTGCCCCCTTATTCGAAGATGTCCCAGAGCGCCAAGTGTACCTGCCTCAAGGGAGCTGGATAGACTATCAGACAGGGAAACTTTACGCAGGCGGCTGGCACATGATAGAAGCCGGTAGGATCGCTGTTGTGATGCTCGTACGTGATGGAGCCGTGATCCCGCGCATCAAGCTTGCACAATCGACGATGTTTATGGATTGGTCAAATATCGATCTGGTCATTTTCGCGTCCGCGTCGCAGAAACCCAAGGGCCTTGTTTGTCTCCCATCGGATGATGTCCTTCGGGAAGTGTCGTTTCGTCAGAGCAATGGAGACTTTGTGATCGGCGGTTCCTCTCTCCCGGGGAAAGTCAGATGGAATGTGCGAAAGTACACTGCCGCCCAGTAATTGGTGATGATGCCCGTAGAAGAAGAAAAGCAGAACAAGAAGGAGCGTGTATGAAAACAATTGTTCGATTCACCTTCATTGCCACAATCTTGTTTTCGATGGGACAGTCCGCACCTGCTCAGCAGGGGAACAAGGAAGCCGGATTATTCGATTGGAGGCCAACGCGCGACGTGAGCAGGCCTCTCAACAGTCCACATGCAAAAAAGCTTCCTCTCGTGAAAGTAAAAGGAAACAGATTCATCAACGAGCACGGCGATACTGTACTCTTTCGAGGTTTAGCGATCGCCGATCCTGACAAGATCTCCCAGGAGGGGCGCTGGAACAAGGAGCTGTTCGAAAGTGCGAGGCAGATGGGGGCGATGGTTGTTCGAATTCCGGTCCATCCCGTTCCCTGGCGGATGAGAACGCCAGCAAAGTACCTTCCGCTTCTTGACCAGGCAGTAGAATGGTGCACCGACCTCGGGATGTACGTGATGATCGATTGGCACTCCATCGGCAACCTCGGCATGGAGCTCTTCCAGGATCCCGTATACAACACCACGCGTCAGGAGACCTATGAGTTCTGGCGCACGATGGCAAGGCATTACAGCGGGAACAACACCATCGCCTTCTACGAACTGTTCAACGAACCGACCCTCTACAACGGTCAGCTTGGAAGCATGTCGTGGAGCGAATGGAAAGAGATCAATGAAAACATCATTCGCCTGATACGGGCCTATGACGCTGAGAAGATTCCGCTTGTTGCAGGTCTCGATTGGGCGTACGATCTGACACCGCTGCACATTGACCCAATTGTGGCTGAGGGCATTGGATATGTTACGCATCCGTATCCGCACAAGCGACCACCGCCGTACGAACCGAAGTGGGAAGAGGATTTCGGTTTCGCCGCGGGCCGTTATCCGGTCGTTGCCACGGAGTTCGGTTTCGTTCTCGGGAATCAGGGAATGGCAGAGAACGGCGAGTATGGGAAGGCGATCATCAAGTATCTGGAAGGAAATGGGATAAGCTGGGTGGCTTGGGTCTATGATCCGCTCTGGTATCCGCAGATGCTCAAATCGTGGGATGGCTTCAAGCTCACAGAGAGCGGAGAGTTCTTTAAGCAGGCAATGCAGGGAAGGATAGGGAAGTAGAAGTTTCGAGCGCACACGACGACAGGAGGATTGGATGATCCCGGCATCTTTGTTCGACAGTGCACACTGTGGCAGCGCGAACCTGCTGCATGCTTTGCTTTGTGTCTTCGTGATGCTTGCGATTGTCGCTGAGAAATTGCCTGGCGGGATCCCTTCGTTCGACGGTAAAACAAATGTTGGACGTGTCCGCATCCCCGGCTCAGTCCGGGTCGATTCAGCACATGGAACCATACGAATGACCGGAAGCGGAGAGAATATCTGGGGAAATCAGGATGCGTTCTACTTTGTCTGGAAAAAAGTAGAAGGAGACATCTCATGTTCGACTGCCCTTCTGTGGGAAGGGACAGGAAAACATCCACATCGCAAAGCCGGCTGGATGATTCGAGCTGGTTTGAAGCCCGATGACGCGTATGTGGACGCCGTGATCCACGGAGATGGGCTGGTCTCCATGCAGTATCGGAAAACAAAAGGAGACGCAACCTACGAAGTGCAATTTTCTGCCAGAGTTCATGTCTCATTGACCTTCGAACGAACCGGTAATCAGTTCACACTATGTGTCCTTGACGAGGAAGGAAAGGTCCACCCGGTAGGTACCATCACGGTCGAGTTAGCGGGATCCGTGTATGCCGGATTGGTCGTTTGTTCTCACGATAGCACTGTGGAGGAAACGGCGGTCTTTTCAAACCCCCGTCTCGAGGTGATAGGTAGCATCCCCCAGGAGAAGCGGCTCATTGAAAGCACGCTCGAAACTGTCGAGCTGGCAACCGGTGTGCGGACGGTTGTCCGTCGCGCCCGGGAACACTTCGAGGCGCCCAATTGGAGCCGCGATGGAGAGACGTTTGTTTATAACTCCGGAGGGTCAATTCTTCTCCTGCCCGTTCGTGGAGGCGAACCGCAGCGACTGAACACAGGCTTCGCCACGAAGTGCAACAACGACCATGGCATTTCATGGAGCGGGAAAGAACTGGCAATCAGCCATCATGGAACTGACGGAAAGTCGATGATCTATCGCGTGCCGATTTCGGGGGGTGATCCCCGACTTGTTACAACCAAGGGCCCGTCCTATTGGCACGGTTGGTCACCCGACGATAAAACGATGGCCTACTGCGCAGAGCGGAATGGTGAATTTGACGTTTACACAATTTCCGCAGATGGTGGAGAAGAAAAGCGCCTGACAACAACACCAGGCCTGGATGATGGTCCGGAATTCTCCCCTGACGGCATCTCCATCTACTTCAACTCCGTGAGAACGGGGCAGATGAAAATCTGGAGGATGAAAGCCGACGGTTCAGAGCAAGTTCAGATTACACCTGCGGATGAGTACAATGACTGGTTTCCTCATGTCTCGCCTGATAACAAGTGGATTGTGTTTGTCTCGTATGAAAAAAATGTTGACGGACATCCCGCAAACAAAAACGTCGTGCTGCGAGTGATGCCCGTAACAGGAGGTGAAATACGAATCCTGGCGAGGCTCCTGGGTGGACAAGGGACAATCAATGTTCCGTCCTGGTCGCCTGACGGCAACCGCCTGGCTTTTGTAAGTTACAGACTGATAGCCCCTTGAACCCTCCCAGATTCTCATCAATGCGGGAAACGATTATGAAACCAAACAATTATACACGAAGAGATTTTATGACACTCCTTGGTATGGGCGCCGCAGCGCTCACTTTTTCTGGCCCAAATCTCACTGAGAAGAAAAAAAGCAACGCCTCTCTCGGTTTTCAGCTCTACACAGTCCGCCACCAGGTCGAGACGGACCTGGAAGGCACCATACGCAAGATCGCAGGAATGGGTTATGTTGGCGTAGAAACATACGCGCTCCCGCCAAACCTGACGCTTGCGAATGCTGCGAAGATCTTCAAGGAATGCGGATTGAAGGTGTTCAGCATGCACACCGAACTGCCTGTTGGAAAGCAACAAGAAGATGTTTTGAGAATGGCAGATGCATACCAATGCGATCATGTGGTTTATGCCGGATGGCCTCAAGGTGACAAGTATAAGGATCTTGAGGCAATACAAAGGACAGCTCATTTGTATGATGAAATCGCCGTGTACCTGAAATCGAAGGGACTGCACTTCGGGCTTCATAATCATTGGTGGGAATTCGAGAAGACTGACAACGTCTATCCGTTCTACTATTTGCTCCGACACCTGAGTCCCAACATCTTTTTTGAAATCGATACGTACTGGGCAAAGACAGGCGGAATGAATCCGTCAAAAGTTGTGGCTGACTTTGGAAAAAGAGCTCCCTTTCTGCATATTAAAGATGGCCCGGCAATCAAGGGGGACAAAGGGTACGACCAGGTTCCTGCGGGAAAAGGAACAATGGATTTTCCATCGATCGTAGAGGCCGCAGGGAAGAACACAGAATGGATGATCGTCGAGTTTGATGAGTACAAAGGAGACATCTTCGAAGGGATGAACGCCAGCGCCGTGTTTCTGACGTCAAAGGGCTTGGCAAAGGGAAAAGTATAAGACCGTTTACTCCATAAAGAGAATAATGAGGGCATCGTGAAAGTCCTGTTTATCGGAGGCACCGGGAATATCAGCACATCGGTCAGTAAACTTGCAGTCCAGTGCGGGGTTGATCTGTTTCTGCTCAATCGGGGTAAGAGAATATCCTCAATACAGGGTGCGAATTCGATTGTGTGCGACATTTCGAAACCCGATGAATGTGCGAAAGCGTTGAAAGGTCATCAGTGGGATGTCGTTGTCGACTGGATCGCATTTGACGAAAAAGATATCCAGAGGGATTATGAGCTGTTCAAGGGAACCACGAAGCAGTTCATCTTCATCAGCTCCGCTTCGGCATACCAGAGGCCAGCTGCCTCTCCATACGTGACCGAATCGACACCTCTTGCCAATCCATTCTGGCAATATTCGCGGAACAAGATCGCCTGCGAGATGAAACTCAACGCGTACTATAGGGACGAAGGATTCCCCGTCACGATAGTACGACCTTCCCTGACATACGACACTGTCATACCGGTTCCAATCGGCGGTTGGACGGAGTACACGGTGATCGATCGCATGAAGAAAGGAAAGAAGATCATTGTGCACGGCGATGGATCCTCATTATGGACTATCACGCACGCTGAAGATTTTGCCAAAGGGTTTGTCGGTCTGCTGGGCCACCAACAGGCGATCGGACACGCATTTCACATTACGTCCGATGAAATACTCACCTGGGACCAGATCCACCAGGCGGTCGCAGAAGCCGCGGGCTGCAAAGCAGAAATTGTGCACATTCCCTCCGACTTCATCGGGACGTTTGATGAGCAATTGCTGGGGAGCCTTGTCGGGGACAAAGCAACGAGTGTGATTTTTGACAACTCCAAAATCAAGAGATTTGTCCCGGGATTTATCGCAACGATCCCATTCAAGCAAGGAATCAGGAGAACGCTTGAGTGGTTCGAGGCAGATCCTGCGAGGCGGATGCTGAAGCCGGAGACGGAAGATTTGATCGAGAAGATCATCCATCAATACGAAAAGGCATTTACTCGTTGACCGTTCGCAGGGCTGATCTTTGGGCCTCTTGTCCAAATGCCTGAGTGGGGAGCATTTGACTTTTCATCAATGGAGCAACAAATTCTCTCAGCACATCAACAGCATGACACCAACTACGTGATCTGTGTCTGAAGGAAACGTCAAGCAGATGAGTACGAAACAAATTCTGGGACTGGGGCTTCTTGCAGTCATCGTGTTGGTGTATGTAGCAGTGTTTTATCTGCTGGCACATAGGCAAGACAAGTCCGTCACGGAGATCTATTTCGCCGATCGCATCACGGAAGCACACCGGATTTTGATCGACAAGTACAATGCCGAGCATGCCGGAAGCATCAAGGTCGTCCCCATCGACTTTCCCAACCCGGATTTCAGCACAGACACGCGTAAGGAGGTCCTCGCGCGGTCTCTCCGGGGCGAGGACGATGCCATTGATTTGCTCGCAGTCGATGTGATTTGGGTCCATCGCTTCGCGAAGTGGTGTGAACCGTTTGGGAAGTACTTCAGCGAGGAAGAACGCAAACGCATTCTGCCGACGGCGCTCCGCACATGCTATCACGAAGGGGAGTTGGTTGCAATCCCCCTTGACCTTGCGCTCGCTGTAATGTATTACCGGGAAGATCTTCTGAAATCATTGCCCGGCGGAGAAGAAGCGATCGGGAAGATTGAAAAAGGTATGACCTGGCCGGAATTCCTCAAGCTCAATGCGCGCTGGAACCCTCGCGGCCCATTTTATGTCTATCCAGCGGCAGATTACGAAGGACTCATTTGTTGCTACATCGAAACGCTCCTGAGCCTCCGGCCCGATTACTTTGAGACGATCGGTTTTCGCTTCGACACGCCGGAAGCAAAAAACGCTCTTCAGCTTCTGGTTGATCTTGTACACAAGTACCATGCTTCCCCCGGCGCCGTAAGCAGTTTCACGGAAGTTCCAAGCTATGAGTACTACATCCGGAACAATGGCCTTTTCATTCATGGTTGGACGAGCTACGACAAGGATTTCAAGAACACTCCTGTTGACCCGGCAAAGGAAAGCTATCTGAGAAAAGCCCCCGTCCCGCACCCGGCGGGAGGAAAATCATCGATGACTCTCGGCGGCTGGAATCTGATGATGTCGAAATCGAGCACGAAGAAGGCCGCAGTTGTGGATTTTGTGAAATTTCTTCTCTCCGATGAGTCGCAGGAAATATTCTACTCGAAAGGAGGGCATTATCCGGTCATCAACTCGTTTTATGTAGACTCGGCATATCGTTCACGGTTCCCGGAAATCCCGATGATCAACGATTTGTTGAAAAGTGGCGTCCACCGGCCTGTTCAGGAAAACTACACAAAGTATTCCAAGTTCATGTCGCGCTATTTTTCGCTCGCTATCCTGGGCAAGATTTCAGTTGACCAGGCCATGCAGCGGGTTCACACTTCAATCGAGTCCGAAGGGACTCAGGCGACCGACAGGTAACACATGGCAGGATTTCGACTCCAATTGCCAGAGAACATCAGGGCCAAGCTTTCTCGATATCAATTCGAGATCCGGCATATCATTGTGATTTTCTTCGTTCTGATCTCGTTCCAAATCGTCCTGATTTTTTTCCAAAAGGCCACCCTCGGAAACTTTCTGAGAGATACACAAAGCTGGTTTCAGAAGTACTACGCGGAGCGCCTCGCGCTCGTCACAACAACGAATGTAGAACTTCTCTTCGAGCGGCAACAGAGACTCCGAGCCGAGCAAGACAGCACGGACAACACGCTCACCAACTCACTCAATGTTGTCCTGAAGCAGCAGCTCATTCACCGAAGCGTCGAAGATATCTGCCTGATACTCGTCAAGAACCATCGCATGTATATTATCGATGGAGGAGAAAAGCTCTCACACTATTTCAGCGGAACACTTGATCCGTACGAAGGGCAGGCGAACTCCGCTCATGGTACTGCCGTCCAGTTCTTTCTGAGCGCCCGGGACGAAATGCGCCGCAACGAGAAGATCATGAGCGCCGTCACGAGCGAAAAGACGTTCAACGTGATTGTCCCGTTCGTTCCGGACGGGGAGTATCTCGGCGTCCTCTATATGAGAATCACGCCAGACTTCACCTTTCTTACTTCGGAAATCCAGTCAAGCGTCGATAAGGTGTCATTGATTTTCTCGGCGCTCATCCTTGTCGGTTTGGTTGGTATCTTCATCGTCTCTTCGCGTGCAGTCCGTGAACGCAACAAGGTCCAGGAAGAACTCTTCGTCGAGCATAAAGAGAACCTCGAGCGTCAGATCAAGCTGGAAAAGGAATCGCTGTTCACGAAGCGTCTCTACCACACGCACCACAAGGCTGAAAAAATCATGGGTTTCATCAAGGACGATGTTCGAAAGATGAATGCCGGAAATCTCGGAGAGCTGAAGCAACAAGTGCTCACGTACTCGAATTTTATCTCGCGCATCATTTATGACATGAAGTGGTACGATCAGGACATCAATACCATCATCAATCCGATGTTCCGGACGGACATCAACGCGGTGATCGACTTCATGGTTCAGCACGTGTTCCTCCGCATTTCGAGCAAGAACGAGATGTTTGACCTGAAGCTCGACCTTGACCCTTCGGTTCCGCTGGTCCGTGTGAACGAATTCACGGTATGGCAGATACTCGAGCCGCTCATCCAAAACAGCATCGACCACTGTGGCGTGAGTTATGTGACCATTCAAATTCAGACACGCTATGACCGCAGGGAGAACGTGTCCTATATTGCCATCTCGGACAACGGGAAAGGCATCCTCCCGGAACTTCTGGACCAGGGGCCGAAAGGGGTTCAGAGGGTGTTTCTCGAGGACGAAACGACAAAGACAAAGTTCGAAACTCATTCCGGCTACGGATGCTACATCGCCCATCAGCTCGCGGTCGGGAAATGCGGTTGGCAGCTTTCGGCGGAGAACCTCCCGGAGGGTGGCTGCAGGTTTGCACTGGCGATCAGGAACAAGGAGGATGTATGACCAATCCAACTGTCATCCGGGTGCTTCTCGTGGAGGACGAGGATTTTGATGTCGCCCGGGTCAAAAGCACTATCAGCCTCTCGACTACGAAAATCCAGGTCGACGGTGTGGTCTCCAACGGTAAGGCAGCGCTGGAATATCTGCAACGGAGTCCGGACCATTATGATGTCGTCATTCTCGACTATCAGATCTCAGGCGGGCTGCGGGGTGAAGACCTTATCCGGAAAATGAAGGAAATCGACCCGTTCCTGCAGATCGTCGTCATCACGAAGATGACTACCAATACGACAGACTTTGATTTCGCGAACAATCTGCTTAAGGCGGGAGCTTTCTGGTACTGCACGAAATACCCGGGGAATATCGAGGACTATATCTACCAGCCGACCGATTTCATCCTGAGCATTGTCAACGCCTATGAGAAGAAGAAACTCGAGAAACAGAAGCTGAAATCTGATAAGCGACTCCTGCAGAGCATTGAGAGCCTCTTGGAGTCCAAGAAGATCATCGGCGAGTCGAAACCTATTGTGCAGCTGCGCGACGCAATTGAAAAATATGCGAAGAGTGACGCGACGATCCTCATCACAGGAGGCTCCGGCACGGGGAAGGAACTCGTAGCGTGGAATATTCACCTGAAGAGTCGTCGTAAGTACGAAAAACTCATCCCGATCAATTGTGGAAGCATTCCCCATGAGTTGATCGAGAGTGAGCTGTTCGGATACGAGAAGGGATCATTCACCGGTGCACATGGAACGAAGTCAGGACTCTTCGAAATCGCGAACAATGGGACTGTATTCCTCGACGAGATCTCGGAGTTGTCTCCGTCAGCACAAGTGAAGCTGCTGCGCGTCATTCAGGAAGGGGAGATTGAGAAAATCGGCCGAACCGGCAGCCTCTCGGTCAACGTGCGGATCATTGCAGCAACAAACAAGAATCTTGCCTCAGAAGTGAACGAGGGGAGAGTGCGAGAGGATCTTTACTACCGTCTGAATGTCATTCCCCTCGATGTCGTTCCGCTCCGTCAGCGCGGTGAAGACATCATCCTTTTGTTCGATCATTTTCTGGAATTCTTCAGTCGCGACATGGGAGTTGCTTCTCCAAGAGTTGATCCCAAAGCAAAGGAAATTCTTATGCACTACAAATGGCCGGGCAACGTGCGCGAGCTTCGGAATGTTGCACAGCGCCTCGTCCTGAACGGGAGTGACCATATCGGTGTCAAAGAACTGAGCAGCCCCATGATCTTGCGTAATCAGGTTCTCTCCAAAAACACAACGATTGATGAATTCTACGGAGGGCAAGTGCTCACGCTGCGTGAAATGGAAAAAGCATTTCGTCTCCGATATTTCAAATACGTGCGGAGCATCTCGAGCTCCGACGCAAACGCCGCCGAGAAGCTGGGAATTGCCCCGTCAAACTTCTATCGGATGTGTAAGGAGTTGGGATTGAAGTAAAGAACGCGCTTGTCGGCGAATGGGTGATGGGTCTCTGGCGGCTCGCGGGGATTGTCCCGCTTCGGCCTATCAGGTCTCACCTGCTCACGCGCAAACCTTCCGCACTCTAAAGCCAACAGAGACATGAGATACGGACATTTTGATGATGAGGGCAGAGAGTACGTGATCACCGAGCCACGCACTCCCTGGCCATGGATCAATTATCTTGGAAACGAAGATTTCTTTGGCTTGATATCGAACACGGCCGGTGGCTATGCATTTTACAGGGACGCGAAGTTCCGGCGCTTGACACGCTATCGCTATAACAATGTTCCCATGGATGAGGGGGGAAGGTGCTTCTATATCAAGGACGGAGATTTGATCTGGTCGCCGGGTTGGAAACCGGTAAGAACAGAGCTCGATCGATATGAGTGCCGGCACGGGTTGGGATACACCAGGATCACAGGAGCAAAAAACGGTGTTGAGGCGGAGGCGTTGTTCTTTATCCCACTTGGAACGTGGGCTGAGATCCACAGGCTCCGCATTACGAACAACTCCGAGGAATTCAAAGAGCTGCAGCTCTTCTCATTCGTGGAATGGTGTCTCTGGAATGCAGAAGACGACATGACGAATTTCCAGCGCAATTTTTCCACGGGTGAAGTTGAGATCGATAGTTCGACGCTTTATCACAAGACTGAATACAAGGAACGGCGGAATCACTACGCATTCTATCATGTCAATGCCCCAATCCGGGGGTTCGACACGGACCGGGAGTCGTTCATCGGCTTGTACAACGGCTTAGCTGATCCACAGGCGGTTCGGAAGGGGACGCCAGGCAACTCCGTTGCGCATGGCTGGTCCCCTATCGCTTCGCACTTTCTTGGGATCCAGTTGAATCCTGGCGAGTCTCGGGAATTTGTTTTTGTCCTGGGGTATGTGGAGAACAGCGACGAGGAGAAGTGGGAATCGAAGAATGTCATCCAGAAGAAAAAGGCGAAAGCTTGCGTTGCCCAGTTCGATACAGGCATGAAAGTCGAAGCGGCGCTGAGCGAAGTTCGGACGTATTGGGACAAGTTGCTTAAGGGCTTCGTCCTGAAAACGCATGATCAGCGTATCGACCGGATGGTTAACATCTGGAACCAGTACCAGTGCATGGTGACATTCAACATGTCCCGCTCGGCTTCATTCTTTGAATCGGGCATTGGACGTGGCATGGGTTTTCGCGATTCTAATCAGGATCTTCTCGGTTGTGTCCACCAGATACCGGTCCGGGCCCGAGAAAGAATTTACGATATCGCTGCGACCCAGTTCGAGGACGGCGGTGCCTATCACCAGTATCAACCGCTGACGAAGCGCGGTAACAATGCCATCGGCGGCAATTTTAATGATGACCCCCTCTGGCTGATTCTCTCGACGACGGCTTATATCAAGGAAACGGGCGACTTCTCACTTCTCGATGCACAGGTACCGTTCGACAACGATACCTCGCGCGCCAAGTCGCATTTCGATCACCTGAAAGCCTCCTTCTATCACGTCGCGAACAATCTCGGACCCCACAAGCTACCTTTGATCGGCAGGGCCGATTGGAATGATTGTCTGAATCTCAACTGTTTCTCGAACAATCCGGATGAATCGTTCCAAACGACGGAAAACAAGAGGGGGGGAGTAGCGGAATCGGTGATGATCGCCGGACTCTTCGTCGTATGCGGTCAGGAGTTCGCTCAATTGTGCCGTCGCATTGGCAACGATGCAGATGCAGAAACAGCCCAGAAGCATATCGATGAGATGGTCGAAGCGGTCAAGAAGCATGGCTGGGATGGAGAGTGGTATCTGCGTGCATATGATTTCTTTGGGCGCAAGGTGGGAAGCAAGGAGAACGAGGAAGGAAGGATTTTTATCGAATCACAAGGCTGGTGCACGATAGCTGGCATCGGGCTCAGCGAAGGCATGGTTGAGAATTCACTGGACGCTGTGAAGAAATACCTGGACACCCCTCACGGCATCGTCCTCAATAACCCAGCGTTTACAAAGTACTATATCGAGTATGGCGAGATCTCTACCTACCCGCCAGGGTACAAGGAAAACGCCGGAGTGTTCTGTCACAACAATCCCTGGATCATGATTGGTGAGACAATCCTTGGCCGTGGGGATCGGGCTTTTGATTACTGGAAAAAGATTGCCCCGTCGTTTCGCGAGGACATCAGCGATCTGCACAAAGTTGAGCCGTATGTCTATGCTCAGATGATAGCCGGCAAGGATGCCTCAAAGCCAGGCGAAGCAAAAAACTCATGGCTTACCGGGACTGCAGCATGGAATTACTATGCAGTGACTCAATTCATACTCGGTGTGAAGCCGGCGTATGATGGTCTCGAAGTGAATCCGTGTATTCCACCGGACTGGAAGGGGTTTTCGGTACGTCGCAAGTTCCGTGGTACTGATTACGAGATCACCGTCAAAAACCCGAAAGGCGTCATGAAAGGAGTTACCTCGATATCTGTAGATGGAAAAACACTCCGGGGCGCAATGATACCATTGATGCCTGCAGGAAGCTTATGCAAGGTCGAGGTAACAATGGGGTAGCATCCCCCAACTCCACAACTCCACTATTCCAGTACTCCGCGACTCCATATGAACCAATCCAGAACATCGACGCTCTCCATTCTCCTGATTCTTGGCGTTACGCTAGCCCACGCCGGAATCTTCGTCAACCAGGTTGGTTACCGTCCCTCGTATCCGAAGTTCGTTTTTATCAATCAGCCGGCGGACAGCTTCTGGGTGATCGACAAGTCAACTAACGTTGCACAGTTCTCCGGGAAGTTCAGCTTGTGGAAGACGCAGGATCCCGCGTCGGGCATGACTCTCTCTAGGGGTGATTTCTCAGCCCTCACGCGTGCCGGTCTTTACACCGTGAAGACATCCAACGGAGAAGAGTCACCATCGTTTGTTATTCAGGATACCGCTTATGTCCGGGTCTTGAACATGAGTTTGAAGGGATTCTACTTTCAGCGATGCGGCACATACCTGCCGCCCCCGTTTGCAGGGGTCTACAATCGTCCCGTCTGTCACCTTGCGGATGGTACTTTTCACTCGACGGCAGAATCGACCGGTGTCATTCCTGCAGCGGGAGGTTGGCACGATGCGGGTGACTACGGGAAGTACGTTGTCAATGCAGGCGTAAGCGTTGGAACGCTCTTAATGGCGTACGAGATGTTCCCCGACAGGTTCGGTGCTGACAACATTGGGATTCCCGAGAGCGGCAATGGGGTCCCTGATATCCTGGACGAAACTCGCTACGAGCTCGAGTGGCTTCTCAAAATGCAGGCCTCGAATGGGGGAGTTTTCACGAAGCTCACCAGGAAGCAGTTTGAGGGATTCGTGATGCCTGATCAGGATACGGAGACCCGTTATATCTATCAGATTTCATCGGCTGCAACGGGGGATTTCGTGGCGATGATGGCCCGTGCAGCACGCGTGTACCAACCGTATGACGCACAGTTTGCGCAGCGCTGTCTCGCTGCTGCGGTAAAAGGATGGCAATTTCTTGAAGGCAAGACTTCCATTGTCCCGGCCGGCGGATTCAAGAATCCTTCAGATACCTTCACAGGCGAGTATGGCGATGGCGATGATCGCGATGAACGACTCTGGGCAGCCGCAGAGATGGCAGCAACGACAAAGGAGTCCAAATACCTCACCTACTATGACATTCACTATTTTGAGAAGGGCTATCTGGATGGCGCGATGTCTTGGCCTAACCTCACAAGCATGGCGCACCTGACGTATCTCAAGGTTTCGTTCCCGGGGAAAGATTCCACTATCGTCAATCTCCTGAGGTCCTCCCTCCAATCATTCTGTGATAAGTACGTCACAAGGAGGAATAACAGCGGCTTTCAGGTCTCGCTTGTTCCGGGAGAATTCTCCTGGGGGAGCAACTCCGGAGTCCTCAACAATGCCATTCTGCTTATTGTTGGATACGAGCTGTTTGGCACCACAGCGTACAGGGATGCAGCTCTGGACCAACTCCACTATGTTCTGGGTGTGAATCCTCGTGCAACGAGTTACATCACCGGACTGGGAACGAGTCGCCCAATGCATCCACATCATCGGCCTTCCGCATCAGACGGCATTGTCGAGCCTGTCCCAGGATTGCTTGTGGGAGGGCCTGATCAGTACAGGGATGACGCGATTCTCGCAGGACTCTATACCGCATCTACCCCACCTGCCCTGTGCTATGCAGATATCCAGGACAGCTACGCTTCAAATGAAATCTGCATCAACTGGAACGCACCGCTGGTCTTTGTCTCAGGGTATTTCGCTTACGCTTCGACTTCGACCGGAATTCTTGAGCAGGAACCTCTGCATCCTTCAACAATTCAGCTCGGGCAAAACTATCCCAATCCTTTTAATCCCACAACAGCCATCAGCTACCGGATCGCCTCCCACAGCTTTGTCACGCTGAAGGTGTACGATCCTCTCGGGAGAGAGGTCACGACACTCGTCAATGCAGAGATGGAGCCCGGCGCGTATGAGAAGACCTTTGACGCTACAGCGCTTCCGAGTGGTGCCTATTTTTATCAACTGAGAGCCCGCCCACTTTCCGGCTGGGTAGGATCAGAAATGATGGAAACGAAAAAGTTGATTCTTTTGCGCTAATCCTGCCATCATTGCTCTGGCACAACATCCCGCCATCCAAAGAATCGGGTTTGAAGAGAAATTCCCCCCGCGACAATTTATGTGCATGGAGGGCAACGTACTGCGTCTAGGCGCTCTGCGCATACGTCGCGCATAGTCTGCTATTCAAACTGTCCTGTTGGCCGTCCAGCCTACCTTGCTTGTCCTTCGTTTTCTGGGTATATTGCCAAAAAATCGAGCATAACGCAGAGGCACAATTTTGGTAACCTTTACAAACTCCCGTGTTCAGACCCTTTTTGAAAACCTCTCGGGAAAGCGGGTGGCGGTGATCGGGGACTTGATGCTTGACCGGTATTTTTGGGGTTCCGTAACCAGAATTTCCCCTGAAGCCCCGGTTCCGGTGGTTGAGGTAGATTCCGAGTCCACCAGGCTTGGTGGGGCTGCGAATGTGGCGAACAATATTGCTTCCCTCGGGGGCACGCCGTTTATGGTGGGCGTTGTGGGCGACGATGACTCGGGGAAAGCGCTGACCACAATCGTGAAGGAAAGTGGATTTCCGAGTGAGGGCATCCTGGTCGATCCGGCCCGGCCTACGACGGTCAAGACGAGAGTCATCGCCCATCATCAACACGTTGTGCGGGTGGACAGGGAGGTGAAACACGACATTGCCGAAGGAGTGCAATCCCGGCTCCTTGATATCCTTCGACGCAATGCGGGAAAGCTTGACGCAATCATTATCGAAGACTACAACAAAGGTGTTGTTGTCAAGAGCCTCATCAGGGAGCTGGTTGAATTTGCGAAGAAGAACGGAATCATCATCACGGTCGATCCGAAGTTCAACAACTTCTTTGAATACAAACAGGTGACGGTGTTCAAGCCAAACCGAAAAGAAACAGAAGAAGCACTTGGAGTTCGCTTGAACGATCAGACCGGTGTCGAACAAGCCGGGCGGACACTCCTTCAACGGCTTGAAGCGGAGAACGTGCTCCTCACGCTTGGTGAGCGGGGAATGACGCTGGTTGAAGGGGGCGGGCAGATGACGCACGTCCCGACCGCAGCCCGGAAGGTCGCGGATGTCTCGGGAGCAGGTGATACGGTGATCTCGACATTGACAATGATGCTCGCCGCGGGCGGATCGATCCGTGAAGCGTCAATGCTGGCCAATGTTGCCGGAGGAATTGTATGCGGCGAGGTTGGCATCGTACCCATCGACGCGGGTGAATTGCGTACGACTGTGTCAAACCTCTGATTTCAGATTGGATCACACACATGGGTGAAGTTCTCTCTCGAAACGATCTTGCACAAGTCCGCCGGCGACTGAAGGCGGAAGGAAAACGCGTTGTCTTCACCAATGGATGTTTCGACATCCTTCATCGTGGTCATGTTGACTACCTGACCAAGGCAAAGGCTCAGGGGGATGTCCTGGTCGTCGGAGTGAACACCGACCGTTCCGTGCAGCGCTTGAAAGGTCCTGATCGCCCGATCGTCGAAGAAGCAGACAGAGCTGTCGTTCTCGCGGCCCTGGCTGTCGTAGATTATGTCTGTTTGTTTGACGAGGACACTCCATATGAGCTGATCCGCACTCTTGTCCCCGATGTCCTTGTCAAGGGGGCAGATTGGTCGGTGAATGATATTGTCGGGAAGGATGTTGTGGAGGCGGCTGGCGGATTGGTCCACACCATAGAATTCCTCCCCAATCGTTCCACAAGCAAGATCATTCAGAAGATTGCTCAGACTGTGCACCCGCAGTCGAGATGAGCCGTTCCAATTCCCGGGGTGCGCCACATCAACAAGCATCGACCTGAACGAGCCGGTATTCCGTGCGAAGATTCTTTCGAACAACATATGCTCTTGCCGTTATCGTACTCTTCGTCGTCGTGGCGGTTCTCGGTTTCACGCAAACGAAGGTATTCCGTTCATACCTCCGCACTCAACTGATCGACGCCGTTGCTTCCGGACTCCACGCCGAACTTTCACTTGGCACCGTTGAGGGAAATCTGTTCACAGGATTCCGCGCTGATCACGTGGTACTCAGCCGCGGCGGAGATTCCCTTCTCGTCGTTCAGAAACTTGAAGCGAGGTACGACCCTCTTGGACTTCTCACGAAGAGTCTTTCGGTTTCGCGGATAACGCTCACAAATCCCGTCATCAGTCTGACACGTTCCCGGCAGGGGACGTGGAACGTAGAACGCTTGCTGCAGTCCTCATCCAAGGACACGACGCCCTCATCCTGGACGATGAATCTCAAACAAATCGAGATTCTGCGCGGTGAGGTCCATCTCGTCGATTCGCTTGACCTGACAGCCCGCACTGCGGACAGTTCACTGCAACCCTGGCCGGGACGAATCGACTACGCCAACCTGCAGCTTGATTCTGTCAGTCTCGATGCAGGGCTGAACATCCGCTCTCACCAGATACGGCTGGCACTCCGATCGTTTGCCTGCACTCTCCTTCAACCAGAGTTTCAGATCAAGGAGCTCAGCGGTGACATCCTGCTTGCTCCGAGGACAGTTGCTGTCCACAAGCTCAGCCTCCTGACGGGAAAATCCCACGTCGTCCTTGATGCGCGACTCGATAGCATCGATATCACAAGCGTGAAAGAGCTCGCGCAGCTGCAGTTTGCTCCTTTGTTTGCCCGCCTGAACGTCGGTCGATTGGACTTTGGGGAGCTGAAACAGTTTGTCGGAAGCCCGGTCAAGTTCCTTGAACGTGAGATCGCCGGACAGATCGAGATCGCGGGACGATTTGGATTGATGGATATACGCAACGTGACGCTCCATACCGGCGCTTCCTCGGTGAGGATTTCCGGCACCCTGTCCAACCTTCATCATCCAAAAGACCTTGAGCTGGATCTTGCCTGCATCAAGAACAAAGTCGATGCCGACGACGTCCGGAATCTGATGCCGAGCCTTCGGATACCCGATCTCTCCGCGTTTGGCCTTGTCGAATATGACCTTCGGTTCAAAGGCAAGCCGGTGGCTTTCAATGTCCGGTTGGCAAGCAGTTCACGTATCGGGAGAGTTGACGTCGATGCGAATCTCGATCTCCGGGAATCTCCGTTCTCGTATGACGGCGTCGTCAAAACGTCACATTTGAATCTGGCGCGACTGGTTGGTGACAGCTCCCTCGTAACTAGGTTGAAATCGACAACGACGTTCCAGGGAAGGGGGCTACGACTTGCCGATATGACCGGTGTTGCGCGATCTGATATAGATTCATCTGAGTTCTACGGGCTTCCGTTGAGCCGCTCCGTGATCGTTGTGGACATCGCTGATCGGATTGTCCGGCCCCGCATTTCGCTGCGCATAGGCTCCGCCAGAGTCGACCTCGGTGGAACGTTGCAGCTGAAACCTCAGGATCTGGTGGGATATGATCTCTCAGGGCGCATCAACTCGCTGAATCTGTCCGAGGTCACCCGGAAGTCGGAACATGCGAGCGACATCTCGTTTGATCTTCAGGCGCGAGGAGATTTCAAATCTCCTCAGGCGATGACGGGACATATCAATCTGAATCTCTTCCGTTCCTCGTTCGATACGGTGCAGTTTGCGGGGGGACCTGCGGCAATTCGCATCAACACGCTTGATGGTGATCAGCATGCGCTTTCCATTACTTCGGACATTCTCGACCTCGAAGTGGGGGGGCGGTTCACTCCTTCTACCGTGGTAACAGCGTTCGCGCGTGGAGTGGCTCTCATAGGCGATGCAATTTCCTATCGGATCAATTCGCTCGATGCGTTGCGTGAAGCTGCCGACGATCGACAATCGGTCAAGGCATTTCGCACGGCTGTTCCGTCGAAGCGGGATTCTGTGGAATATACGTTTACACTCGATCTCAAAGACGGGTACCCAGTCGGCGTGGTGCTTGGGAGAGCGATGGAAGGAAGCCTGGGAGCCAGCGGTCGCGTTCGGGAGGGTGTGGAAGGGATTCAGGTCGATGCAAAAGCAAATGTACAGGCATTCCGCTACGCTGATCAGAAGATCAGGCTCGGTGTGGAGTCGGGAACGCTTTCGTTCAACGCTGACGGGCTTTCCACGACCGATCTGCTGCAATCGATGAACGTCACGCTGGGTGTACGTGCAAAGCGATTCGATGTGCAGGGTCTTCAGACATCCAACCTGGCAGCCGACGTAACGATGGTCGGTGATTCGAGTCATGTTGTCGTTGAGGCATTAATCGATTCCGTAGTCACAGTGACGGGGCTTGGGTCAGTTCTATACGCCGATCACTTCTTCGCGTTCAGTTTTGACCGGCTCCAGGTTGATTTCAATTCTCACGTCTTTGAAAACTCGGGCCCTGTTGCGTTCAAAGTGGGGAGAGATGGGCTTCAGATCTCGAACTTGCTCCTGCACCATGAGGCAGAAGAAGTGAGCGCTGTGGGGTTGTTCAACCCCGGCGGAACGTCGAATATCGCAGCGTCGGTCCACAATGTTCTGGTCAATTCTATACCGAAAGTGGTGCGAAGGACCGCCTCGATCGAATCGCTTCCGGCGATGAGCGGTGTCGTGAACGCGAATTCCACCTTCGACGGAAGTCTCGAAGAGCCAAGTTTTTCCCTGGACATGAATGCGACAAGCGTTCGTTACGATCAGGAGACATTTGGTACGGTGCAGATCCGCTCTTCGTATTCCGATCGCCTGCTGACCATTTTCGCTCAGCTTCATAGTCGGCCGGACAGCACAGGATCGATTCCCGAACTGCTCGTAAACGGCACAGTCCCGTACGATCTCTCCCTCACCGGAGCGTCCGACAGAAAACTAGAAGGGGAGATGAACCTCGATGTTCAATCCACCAACTTCCGGCTCGAGTTTCTCGATCCGTTTATCCCCGAGCTGAGCAATCTGAGCGGCTACCTGGTCTGTAACATGAAACTGCGGGGAACGGTTGAATCCCCGGCATATGAAGGTTCTGTGGTGCTTCAAAATGCCCGGTTCCTGTTCAATCCTCTCGGCATCCAATACCTCGTCGATGGCAAACTGGTGCCGAACGGTAGAAAAATTGCTTTCGAAGAAGTCGTCGTACGAAACATCGCGGAGGATCAGCCAGACGGAAAAATAAACCTCTCGGGGAGCTTCTCACTCGAAGGGCTCAAGATCAAGGATTTCGATCTTGCGGCTAACGGGCAGCTGCTTGTGATGAAGGAGAGCGCCAGGCGGGCAAACCAGGGACTTTATGGAGATCTCTTTGCCGGAACTGGCCCCCTCGGCATCAGTTGGAAAGGAAGTCCATCGCGTTCGTTTGTCGCTGGCGAGGTATTCCTCAAGTACGCGAACCTCACATTGCCTCCGATGCAGCAAACGCAGGATCTCCCTAACAGCAGAATCGAAGTCCGGCTGATCGATGATTTGAAAACGGATTCCGCCTCGACCTCAGTCAGGGAAGGGCACACAGGACCCGGTGTGAAAGCTGCAACTGTTCCTCTTCGCTCACTCAAACCGCTTACCGCTGTCAAGGAAGCGCCAGCGCCCCCTCAAAAATCGTTTCTTGATAACATTGTTTACAACCTGGCCATCGAAACCCAGGGGGTCACGCAGCTGAAGTTTGTCTTCAGCAATTTCACAAACGAGCAATTGCTGGCGGAGCTGAAGGGCAGGACGGCATTCACCCGGGACGGCGATCAAATGCATTTGACCGGAGAACTCGAGCTCGGGAACAGGTCATACTACAACAACTTCAAAAAGCTGGATGCCACCGGAAAAGTCAGGTTCACGGGTGATCCGCTGAATCCGGAGCTGGATATTGTCGCCACCTATGAAGGTGTGCATCGTGGAGTCGATAGTACCGCTGGGACACGACTCTCCGGCGGATCCGAAAAAGTTATAGTCAAGGTCCTCATTACCGGGACAAGGGAACAGCCAAAGGTCAAAATGGGCCTTTCAGAGTACGATCAGCTCGGCAACCTGATTACACAGCAACGGCCGGATGTCGAAGGGGACGCCATCGCGTTTCTCGTCACAGGATCGTTTCGCGAGGAACTCACGCAACAGGATAAGCTCTCGCTTGCGGGATCGAGCGTGCTTGGCGGTGTTGCTTCTTCCATTCTTTCCGGTCCTCTCACGGATCTTCTGCGTAAGGAGTTCGGTATCGTCCGATCCGTTGACGTGCTGTATTATGGTGGAGGAAGCTTTCAGGAATCGGCGGATCTTCGCCTCACGGGCGAGGTGGGGGACGCCGTATTCAGGCTGGGAGGAAAGGTCTTAAGCGATCTGAACAATACCAATATCAGCATCCAGCTTCCCATGAGTGCAATCGTGGGCTCGGAAAAATGGCGGAATCTGCTGCTTGAAGCGGAGCGCACCGTCCAGGGCGTGGAAACCTTCGATCAGCGGAGAGAATCGAGGGGTGTCAGGCTGCTGTACAGAATCATTTTCTGATTGTCAAACCTATTGACGCACGTAAGCGTCTAATTGTACTACCATCCGGGGATCAGCTCATCGACACTGCAGAGAACAAAATATTAGCCTTTTTGGCGCGGTATCCAAACGAGGCTTTCAAATCAAAAGAATTGTCCCGCCGGCTCAGTTTTCGGTCGCAGCAGGACTATCAGATTTTTAAAGATGCCCTTCGGGTGTTGGTGGATTCCAACAAGGTGAAGCGCATCAAAGGGGGCCGGTTCGCTCATTTTGAAATTCCAAAGAGTATCACCGGGGTGTTCAAGATGACAAAGCAGGGATTCGGTACTGTGGTTGCGGAAGGGAGTGATGACGTTGTTTCGATTTCTCCACGCGACAAGGGCACGGCTGTTCACGGCGATACGGTGGAGGTATCTCTGTTCGCCCAATCGTCGAAGCGACTGGAGAAGGAACAGCCGCGTGAAGGTGAGGTTGTTAAGATCGTTCAGCGTGGAAGAGCGGACCTCGTCGGTACGCTGGAGCGAAGCAGGAATTTCTTCATCGTTATACCCGATGACCGCAAGATCGCGCGGGATATTTTCGTCGACAGGGAGTTTCTCAACAAAGCGACACCCGGCGACAAGGTCGTCGTTCATATTGAGGAATGGGGAGTCGGTCACCTGAACCCCGAAGGGCGGATTGTGGAGGTGTTGGGGAAGGCAGGCGAGGTTTCAGCCGAGCTGAAATCAGTAATCCGTGAGTTCAAGCTGCCGATGCATTTTCCCCCAGAGGTCATGCGTGAAGCGGAACTTCTGCCATCTTCGATCCCTGCGTCGGAGATTGAGGAACGGTTGGACCTGCGCGATGAACTCTGCTTCACCATTGACCCGGAAGATGCAAAGGATTTCGATGATGCTGTTTCGTTGAGCGAGCTTCCCGGCGGGGACTACCGTTTGGGCGTCCACATTGCCGATGTATCGTCCTATGTCAAAGAGGGTGGAGAAATTGATCGTGAGGCGCTCAAGCGTGGAACGAGCGTCTACTTTCCGAACATGGTTGTACCCATGATTCCGGAGCGCTTGTCCAACATCCTGTGCAGCCTGCGGCCCAATGAAGACCGCTTGACCTATTCCGTTCTCATGACCGTCACGCCGAAAGGCACGGTGAAGGACTATGACATCGAGGAGACCGTCATTCGCAGCAAGCGGAGATTTTCCTATGAGGAAGTAGAGGAACTTCTCGATGAACCAGCCGAGGGGACATCAAAGGGCGCGACGGATAGCAAAACGCTTTCGACGCTACACACAATGCAGAAATTGAGTACGGTGTTGACGAAGAAGCGCCTCAAAGAGGGGAGTATCGACTTCGAGACGGCGGAAGCGAAATTCCGTTTCGATGAGGAGGGGAATCCGACAGAGATTCGCAAGAAGGCGCGGTTGAGGAGCCACAGATTGGTTGAGGAATTCATGCTGCTGGCCAATCAGGTTGTAGCCCAGCACGTCGGACTGGCGAAGAAGGAGGATCATCGCAAGCCATTTCTCTACCGGATTCATGATTCTCCCGATCCGGACAGAATCCGCGAGCTTGCAGCGTTCGTCGAACAATTTGGCTACAAATTGCGCGTGGATGCAGGTGTCCCGTCGAAGGATCTCCAAAAGCTGCTCGACCAGGTCAGGGGCACCGAGGTGGAGAATGTGATCAACGAGGTCGCATTGCGCTCAATGGCCAAGGCTGTCTATTCGGAGCAGAACATTGGGCACTATGGACTCGGATTCGAGTACTATTCTCATTTCACGTCTCCGATTCGCCGGTATCCGGACCTCGTCATTCACAGGCTCCTGAAGGAGTATGCAAAGTCGGCTTCCCTCGAGCGTCGGAACGAGATTGCCCAACGGCTTCCGTACATCGCAAAGCAATCTTCGGTGATGGAACGAGTTGCAATGGAGGCCGAACGGGCCGCCGTGAAGGTGATGCAGGTGGAATATATGAAGCGGCACGTTGGCGATGAATTTCATGGGGTTATCTCCGGCGTGATGCGCTTCGGCATCTTCATAGAAATCACCGACCTCCTTGTCGAAGGCCTCGTCCATGTCAGGGATCTCAATGATGACTACTATGAGTATGATGAGAAGAAGTACGCTCTCATCGGCAGCAGGACGGGAAAGCGATATCGGCTTGGAGACGCCGTGGAGGTGAGGGTGCTCCGCGTCAATCCTGAGGAGCGTGAAATCGACTTCGCAATTGTCGGGTCCGAAGCGGAAAAGGCGCATCCCCGCAAGCGCCGGCACTAAGGGCAGGAACCGATGTGGTGGATGATTTTGTTCAAGAAAAGTAGGGAGAATTGTGTTTCGTGGTGAATTTGTCTACAATCAAATTAATCAGAGAGACCTGTTTATTGCAGTGGGAGCATGTATGAAAAGGATCGCGGTTGTCGGCGCACTGATGCTGATGGCATCGAGCTTGGCATTGAGCCAGAATTCCGTGTACGGCAAGAACAAGGTGCAGTACAAGGATTTCGAATGGGAATACATTCAGACGAATCATTTCGACATCTATTATTCCCAGAATGGATATGAGCTCGCCGAGTTCACCGCGGACGCAGCGGAGGACGCTTACGAGTCCATCCGGAAAATCCTTCGGTATGACATCAACAACCGAATTCCGATCGTCATTTATAACTCGCATAACGAATTCCAGCAGACGAATGTTATCGAAGAATACCTGGAAGAGGGGATCGGCGGAGTCACGGAGCTTTTTAAAAACCGTGTCGTTGTTCCGTTTGAAGGAAACTACAGCCAGTTCAGGCATGTGATTCACCACGAACTTGTCCATGCCGTGCTCAATGACATGTTTTACGGTGGATCGATTCAGTCCATCGTTGCGAGCCGGTCACCCTTTATGCTCCCGCTCTGGATGAATGAAGGATTTGCGGAATATGCGTCAATGAAGTGGGAGACCAACTCCGACATGTTCATCCGGGATGCAACGATACAGAACTATTTGCCCCCCATCGAGTATCTGAGCGGATATTTCGCGTACCGCGGCGGCCAGTCCGTATGGTACTACATCGCGAACAAGTATGGCGAACAGAAGATCAGCGAAATTATGAACCGCATGAGAAGCACGCGGAGCGTTGAAGGGGGGCTCAAGAGCACGATTGGGTTGACTCTCAAGGAGCTCTCTGAGCGATGGCAGAAGGAACAAAAGGTCATCTACTGGCCCGATATTGCGAAGCGCGAGGAGCCGGCAGATTTTGCCCGTCGCCTCACCGACCATACCAAAGACGGTAACTTCTACAACACGAGTCCCGCCATTTCGCCTCAGGGAGACAGGATCGCGTTCATCTCCGACCGGAACGACTATTTCGATGTGTACCTGATATCGGCCATCGACGGTCAGATACTCGACAAAGTGGTCAGCGGCCAGCGGACGAACGATTTCGAGGAGCTCCACTTGTTGACCCCGGGAATAGCCTGGTCTCCCGACGGAAAAAAGATCGCCTTCGGAGTCAAGGCAGGGGAATCGGACGCAATCTCGATTGTCGATGTGAACTCTGGCAGCAGAGAGAAGATAGACCTCAGGCTCGATGGTATCTTCTCTGTGACATGGTCTGCTGACGGCAAGATGCTTGCCTTCGAAGGACTCAAGGGCCCTCATTCTGATATCTATGTGTATGAGCCTGACTCGAAGAAACTGACAAACATCACAGATGACGTATTTACCGATCTGGATCCGACATTTTCTCCCGATGGGAAGACGGTGTATTTCGCATCCGACCGGCGGGATTTCATTTCACCGGGAAAGCTGGTGCCCGGACTCAAAATGTCGCAGATTGACTTCAGCCAGCTTGATATCTATGCTGTCGATATCCAGACTCACGTCATGCGACGAATCACGGACCTGCCGAATTCCAATGAGACGTCGCCGGTCATTTCTCCCGACGGAAAGAAGATGCTCTATATCTCGGACCGGAACGGTATCAACAACGTCTATGAGAGAAATCTTGAGACGGGAACAGATCGACCGATTACAAACTCGCTCTCAGGTATCTATCAGTTGACGCTGTCACGCGACGGTTCAAAGCTTGTCTTTGCGTCGCTGCACCAGGCCGGTTTCGATGTGTTCCTGATGCGCTCTCCATTCGAACGGAAACTCAGCGTCGCGCAGCTTGAACCTACGGAATTCATCAAACGGAAGTTTGAGCTTCCCCGCGCAGAGAAACCGCACGAGGTGTTCACTGCTTCCACGTCAAAAGACACCGTTGCGATACGCGACAACATCGTCATCGTCAAGGACACATCGGCCGAACAACCGACGAAATACCAGGCACCCTCGAAGGCAGATTTGAAGAACTATGTATTCTCTCCCGAGAACATGCATGATACGATCGTGACGGCGAAGGCGACTCCCCGGTTTGACATCGCCAACAACAGGGATGCGGAGGGTAACTACGTCCCACGGAAATATAAGCTCAATTTCACACCGGACCTTGTCTACGGAACTGCAGGGTACAGCACGTTCTACGGAATCGAGGGCGAAACCATATTCGCTTTCAGCGATATGCTGGGTGATCATCAGATCGTCCTCGAGACAAACCTGATGCTCGATCTCAAAAACAGCGATTACGGTTTGACGTATCTCTACCTGCCGAATCGCATCGATTATGGATTCCAGGGGTTCCATACAGCCCGGTTTCTCTATCTGGATGACCAGTATGGGAACGTGTTTCTGTACCGATTCCGCTCGTGGGCGATTGGCGGGATCGCATCCTATCCAATCGATCGCTTCAACAGACTCGATCTGTCAGTCAACTGGCTGAACCTCTCTCGGGACAACCTTGACGACCCAACAGAACCTTCGCAGACCCGCTCGTTCATTTTGCCCTCGTTGACGTATGTCAATGATAACTCGCTCTGGCAGGGGGGATGGTTCGCTCCTAATAATGGGTCTCGATTCCACGCCACAGTATATGGAAGCGCGAAGATCAGTGATCAGGCGCTGGATCTCCAGACCTTCACATTTGACTACCGGAGCTACAACAAGCTGGCCCGCGAGCTCATATTTGTCTATAGAGTGGCAGGCGGGGCGAGTTACGGCAGGGATCGACAGCAGTTCTTTATCGGCGGGACGGAAGGGTGGATCAACCGTCGGTTCGATCAGGGGGGGCAGATTCCGATCGTGAATGTCGAGGACTACGCATTCCTGACGCCGGTTCTTCCCGTGCGAGGATACGATTACAATGCGCTGAACGGGACCCGTTTCGGCGTGGCTAATATTGAGTTTCGGTTCCCGCTCGTCCGCTACTTGATCCTTGGAGCACTTCCGATCGGCTTCCAGAACATGCTCGGTGCGGCCTTCATCGACGTCGGATCGGCGTGGAGCAATACAAAAACCTGGCAGGCATTTCAATCGACCCCAGATGGTGTTCAAAGGAAGGATCTTCTTGTCGGAACCGGATTTGGCGCCAGATTCTTCTTCTTCGGATTCCCGCTCCGGATCGATGTCGCGTGGGCCTACAATGGGTCGGGGTTCTCAACACCGAATTGGTATTTCTCCCTCGGTCCGGAATTCTAGGATCACCTAACCTTCCGAAAACAAAAAGTCCCGCAGATTCTGCGGGACTTTTTTTGTACGAACGGACAATTCACCAATCGCCCGTTTCCTTCCTCAGCTCATCGTTTATTCAATAACCCCTCTCAGTTTGATCGGCTGAGTCCCCGGCACGATGTTTCTCTTCAGGAAGAGCCGTTGGCCATCTGCATGTGAGACAAAGAATCCGAATCCGTTTGCAAGGCTTCCCAGGGGTGCGTACCAATACGCATAGATCGCACGCTTCAAAGGGTAGTACGACCGGTAGACATTTGCCGGATGGGGGGAAAAGAATTTCCCAAACGCCTCGGTTGGAACACGAAACGTAGTGTCGGTTGTTTGCCGGTTCTCAGCAATATCGAGAACCTTCGTCGCTGCATGGGCTGAGTCTACCCATGTGACTCCAACGAGGCCAACGGCGAGAGGCTGTGTGCCGATTGATTGGAGTGTCCCGAGGCTTGAGTTTGTGAAGCGAGCATCCTTGCGCAGGTTCTGGCTTTGAAGCAAGCGGGCTGCGATAAACGCGGTGACATCAGAGGAATTCTGGAGAACGAGCTCGATTTTTCCTTTCATCGCATTTGCCTTTGAGAGCTGCTCCCATCGATTGATCTCTCCTGAAAGTATCTTGGTCAGCTCCGTGGTTGTCAGTTTGGCGACGGGATTTTTGTCGTTTGCTACAACGGCAATTGCATCATAGGCAATGAGCACTTCGCTCAATTCGTATCCGTCGGTTTGAGGCAGGCGCTGCCGTTCAGCAGCGGTCATCGGCCTGGCCATGAACACGAATCGGATCGAGTCCTGGCCAAGGCGTTGAATTGCCTGATCCGAAGAAACGACTTCGTAGCCAATGTTTGCGCCGTCGCTGGAGTGAAGGCCTAAAAACTCTCTTACCTCATCGATTGCCGCCGGCAGGGTCGATTCGGCGATCAGCACATGAAGATTGCCGCGCGTGCTCGTTTCACTTTTTTCCTTGGAGCACCCGATGAGAAGTACAAGGCAGCCAAGAAAAGCAAGGGTGATTGATTTCATGGTGTGTTCCTCCATGTTAGGCAGACCTTGTGTCCTTTCGCTCCGGTTCCGAGACTCCCTGGAGCAGAACCAATCCGGCCAGGAAAAAGAGGCTAATGAAGAGAACAGCGATCCGCTGGTTTGTGAGGTCCGCAATGATGCCATACACAGTGGGTCCCACCGCGGCGGATGCTTTGCCGCAGAGCCCGTCATAAAATCCAAAGAACTCAGCCTCGCGCTCTTTTGGAGTCAAGAGCGCCATCAGGCTTCTGCTTGCCGACTGGGAAGAACCGATGGCCGTTCCGGCACCCAGTGCCACGATATAGAATGTCGATACCGTTGTAACAAAATACGCTCCCACGGTAATCGCAAACCAAATGACCAGCGTAATGGTAATGGTCTTCTTTGGACCGATCTTATCCGTGACGAAACCGAAGAGGAACGACCCAACCACCGCGCTTGTCTGAACGATTGCAAAGAACACTATCGTCTCCCGATCACTCATGTGGAGCATTTTTTTCGCGAAGATTGCCGCAAACGCGATGATTGTAAGAATCGCATCGTTATAAATGAAGAAGGCAATGAGAAAACGCGCCAGCGAAGGGTGTCTTCGTTCGACGAAGAGAGCTCGCAGCGTGCGCGATGCTTGCTCAAAGCCGCTCCGAATGATCGCGGTTTGCTGCTTCGTCTCGGTCATCGGTTCGGGCACCCAGAGGAACATGGGGAGTGAAAAGACAAGGAAGAACGCCGCGGCTGTTACGAATGACAAGCGAACATAGAAAATGTAGCTGGGATCAAGGGAATCGGGGAGTATGAGGTTGACCACGAAGAGGACCGCAAGAGCACCAAGGTAGCCCATTGCGAATCCATACCCCGAAACCCGGCCGTACGAGCGGCGCGAGGTAATGCTAGGGAGAAATGCGTCGTAGAAGACGATTCCCCCCTCGAAACCAATGTTCGCGATCACGAAAAGCACCATGCCGAAGAGAACCATGCCGGTATGGACATAGAACATCAATGCAGTGCAGACAATGCTGGTTATGGTGAAGAGAAGAAGAAAAGTCTTCTTGTTGCGCGAGTAGTCGGCAGCTGCTCCGAGAGGAGGACTAATCGCTGCTGCAAGGATCATGGAGATGCTGACAGTCAGACCCCATAGCCACTGCTGACCCCCCGCGACCATGTTTGTGAAGTAAGTCGAGAAAATGACGGTAACAATGATGACTGAATACGCCGTGTTGGCGAAGTCGAAGAGGGTCCACGCAAAAATCTTACCGCGGGAGTAGAAAGGCGATTGCAGTCCGGAGACCGAAGCAGGAGGTGTGGACATCGTGAGCGTCTACTGTGCAGGATTTTTCTTTGTCGATGATTCGACGAGGCCGCGTCCGGATTTCTTTATCCGGCCTGACTTCTTCAGATCGTCCAGTATCGAATCAAGAACCCCGTTGACGAACTTGTCGCTCTTTTCGGTACTGTAGCGCCGGGCGATTTCAATAGCTTCGTTGATGGAAACTTTGGGCGGAATGTCGTCAAAATACAGGAGTTCGCAGATGCTGATACGGAGTATGATCTTGTCGATGACGGCAAGCCGGCCGAATTCCCAGTTTGCCACCCGGCTCTTAATGAGCATGTCGATCTCGTCTTTGGTCTCGATCACCTTGAGAAAAAGGGTCTTTGCGAGGTCGAAGATTTCCGGTTCCTTCTTCAGTCCCCCCACGATGGTATCGAGGATCAGCTCGACCGGCTCATGGGAAAGCTCGAATGCATACAATCCTTGCAGCACTTTTTCTCGTATCTGTCGGCGACGGGTGGACATAGGTGGCTCGATCCGGAAAACAGAATTCCTCTGCTATGCGTATTCTCGCAGTACCTTCAACCTTTGCCTTGCCTGGATGCTCTTCGCGAAGTCACGGGAAGCAGTGAAATCCGGAGCGTCGAGGAAGAGGGAAGCTGATCGACGAGTACAGGGGTCTTATAGACCCGTTCAATGGTTGATTCGGTGAGGACCTCACGGGGCAGACCGATAGCGAACATGGTCGATCCCTCGGTTCCGGGCTCACCAAGAAGCAGGGCGCGTTTGCTGAACGCCGCAGCCAGATTTAGATCGTGTGAAACAGAGACGATGGTGAGATGGTGCTCTTCGTTTTGTTCCTGCAGAATCTGAAAGATCTCGACCTGGTGATTGATGTCGAGATGAGCGTTGGGTTCATCGAGAAGAAGAATCTCCGGCTTCTGGCTCAGAGCACGAGCAATCAACACCCGTTGCCGTTCGCCACCGGATATGGCGGTGATGAGCTTGTCGGCAAGATGATCAATATCGGTAAGCCGCATCATCTCCCACGCAATGTCCAGATCCTGCTGATTCTCGAATCCCGACCGGCCGACGTGCGGTGACCGGCCCATCAATACGACCTCGAGGACTGTATATGGGAAAACCCAAAGCGTGTCCTGCGGGACGTAAGCTATTATTCTGGCAAGATCACGACGACTGTACGTGGAAAGAGCACGACCATCCAGCGTGATCGATCCAGCCCGAGGAAGAAGGATCCGATCGAGAAGGCGAAGGAGCGTTGATTTTCCAGAGCCGTTTGGACCCAGCAGGCTGAGGAAATCTCCGGCCGGGACGTTGAAGGAGATATCGCGGAGAACCGGAACACCGGGATAATGAAATTGGAGGTTCTCGACTGAAAGATTCATAGAAGGAACAGTCTGCCTGGGATGGTACAACAGATCGCGTTTGTTCGTGCTGATGAAAATAGACAAAAAATGAGTAGCAGGCAAGGAGTTCACGCAGAATCAATTCAGTATGCTTGACAAGTTCTCCCAGAGCGTGTATATTGAAGTAGTTCTTTTTCAACAGCGACAAGATACGTTCCGTTAGGGGTGCATCCCGTCTCGACTCATCGGGGCAGGACGCTGAGAGCAGACCCTCCGAACCTGAACTGGGTAATACCAGCGAAGGAAAACGGGAAACAGGTTTATTCTTCTGCGGCCGTTTTCCATGGTAGCTCTCGAATGGAAAATGGCCTTTTTTTTGTGCGGAGGATGGTATGCGATACCGGATGATTCTCGCTGCACTCGCCGTGACAGTTGTGTGTGCGTTTGGGCAGGAGACTGGAATAATTCAAGGTACTGTGCGTGATTCGGAAACACGGAGACCGCTCGAGGCAGCTAACATTCTGCTTCAGGGGACAAGCTCAGGCGTGAATGCGGGCAAGGACGGTTCCTTTCGACTGGCTCACATCCCCGCCGGGTCCTATCTGCTACGAGTGAGCTTCATCGGGTATACACCACAGACGCTGCAGGTCACGGTTCGTTCAGGTGAGACCACAACCCTTGATGCACTGCTCGAGCAAACGGTGCTCCCCGGGCAAACCATCGTGGTTTCGGCAACACGCGCACGGGAGCGTTCCAACCCGGTGGCCTTTTCAACGTTAACCTCCCGTGACCTCGCGGAACGGTATTCAACGCAGGATATTCCTTTACTTCTCTCCGAGCTACCCTCAACGACCTTCTATTCAGAAAGCGGCAATGGGATTGGTTACAACTACCTCACCATTAGGGGTTTCGATCAGCGCCGCATCTCTGTGATGGTCAATGGCATTCCGCAGAATGATCCTGAGGATCACGACGTCTATTGGCTCGATTTTCCCGACCTCGCTGCAAACCTTCAGGATATTCAGGTACAGCGGGGCGCTGGAAGTGCGTTCTACGGTCCCCCTGCCATCGGTGGATCGGTCAACCTCATTACGTCGAGTTACTCGAAGACTCCCGGCATCGATGTCTATTCTGGATATGGATCATACAATACGCGGAAGTATTCCGTTGCAGTCAATTCAGGACTCGTTGGCGGGAAATATCAATTGTATGGACGCCTGTCGCGGATATTGAGCGATGGATACCGGATGAATTCCTGGACCGATTTTTCCAGCTATTTCCTGGGTGCTACCCGGTATGACGAGTCAATGACGACACAGCTGAATTTCTACGGCGGACCAGTGGCCGATCACCTCGCATATTATGGCATCGCCCGTGAAGATGCCTACTCATCGGACTCACAGAGGAGGCGGCAGAATCCCATCCAGCGCCCTGAAGAGATCGAAAACTTCAGTCAGCCCCATTATGAGCTTTTGCACGAATGGCGCATTTCGGACAACGTTACGCTGAACAATGCCCTCTTCCTTGTGACCGGCGATGGATTCTTTGACTACGACGGTTCATGGGCTCCCTATTCCTATTTCCGTCTCACTCCTCAAAACGGATTTGCGGTCTCCGGCGATCCGGACACCCTCTACATTCCCAATGCTCTGATACGCGCCTGGGTGGGGAACAAGCAGTATGGTTGGTTGCCGCGAGCGAGCATCCGGCATTCTGGCGGAGAGCTAACGGTCGGTGCTGAATTCCGGATTCACCGGTCGGTGCATTGGGGCGCGCTCCGCTGGGGAGAGAACCTGCCGGCAGGTGTTACTCCGGAATATCACTACTACGAGTATCGAGGAGCAAAGGACATCGTTTCTCTCTACGCCCATGAACTCTATGCCCTTCGTCCCGATCTGACTCTCCAGCTCGACCTGCAGTACGCGTATAGCCGGTACCGGCTTCACGATGAGAAATATCTGAATACAGACTTTTCCGTCCCCTACAATTTCTTGAACCCGCGGGCCGGACTCAACTACAATGTCGACGAGAAGATCAACCTCTATACGCAAATCTCCCGAACGTCCCGGGAGCCAAGGCTCACGAACCTGTATAATGCCGCAGAGGCAAGCACACCCGACTCGTGGGGGCCGGTCACTCCGCAATTCAAGACACTCGCGAACGGTGCCTACGATTTTTCCAATCCACTCGTGAAACCTGAAGCTCTCGTCGATGTGGAGCTCGGAGGCGGGTATAGTTCAGAGAGATTTCACGTCACGGCGAGTCTATTCTATATGAGTTTTAACGACGAGATCATTAATCAAGGACAGCTCGATCGCTTTGGTATCCCCGTCACCGGGAATGCCGACAAGACTCTTCATCAGGGACTTGAGTTGACTGCCGTGGGCCGGTTTTTCGATGGAATCGAGATTCAGGCAAACGCCACCTGGAGCAAGAACAGGTTGGTACGATACTCAGTGTTCGACGGTTCGACGAGGGTTTCCCTCGACGGGAATAATCTCGCGGGATTTCCCGACTTCCTTGCCAATGCCCGCGCAACGTACCGCAGCGGAGGATTCACAGCATCGCTTTCACTCCAGCACGTAGGTGAGTTCTATTCTGACAATTTCCAAAACTCCGGGAATGGAAAGACTGATCCAGCGCGAACAATCAGTGCTTACACGGTAGCACAAGCATCCCTGGCGTACAGGTTACCGCTTGCCCCGCTGGTTCAATCTGTGGAGATGAGTGTCCATGCAAATAATCTTTTCAACAGAATCTATGCGGCTAATGGGGAAAGTGATGAATTCTATCCCGCAGCTGAACGCAACTTCTTTGCCTCTCTGAAGTTTGATTTGTAATTTGAATGCAATGAAAAGCACCGCTGCTTACCTCCTGATACCACCATGGCAAAACGAGCCCTCGTAATCGCAAACGGCGAACCGCCGAAGAAACAACGCTTGCAGTCCCTCGCCAGGGAGGCGAACATCATCATCTGTGCAGACGGAGGGGCCAACATTGCTTTGAAATTCGGGATCGTTCCGGATGCGATCGTTGGGGACCTTGATTCAATCCATGCCGAGGCCCACGTGAGGTTTCACAGAGTGCCCACACACGAGGACCGGGACGATGAGACCACCGACCTGGAAAAGGCAATTGTCTGGGCCATCAAAGCGAAATATGACCACATTACGGTTGTCGGTGCGACCGGCAAGAGGATAGACCATTCGGTTGGAAACCTTGGTGTGCTGGCGAAGTACTACCCTGACGCTATCATCCGATTTATCGACGACCTGGGAGAAATCTCTTACATCGGCCGCGAGCTGAGGTTTGAAGCAAAAAAGGGGGCTATCGTTTCCCTCATCCCCTTGAGTCGCTGTGAGGGGATCGTCACGGAAGGACTCAGATATGCGCTGGAAGGTGAAGCGCTTGAACTTGGAGTTCGCGAAGGGACCAGCAACGTTGTCGTCAACTCTCCGGTAAGCATCAAAGTCAAAAAAGGCCATCTGCTTCTCTTTAAACTCTTTGCCTGACCACGATACCCTCAGATGGTCCACTTCGGTTTCATCGATTCTCTTCTCATAGTTCTCTATTTCCTTTCAGTAGTCTACGTCGGATTCCGGGCTGTCCGTCGCGGGAGAAACGATACTGAGGATTTCTTTCTCGCTGGTCGGACACTCACGTTGCCGATGTTCGTCGCGACGTTGGTGTCTACGTGGTACGGTGGAATCCTTGGGGTGGGAGAATTCTCGTACCGATACGGGATTTCGAATTGGGTGGTGTTCGGCGTTCCGTATTACGTCTTTGCGCTCTTGTTTGCCTTGCTGCTCGCAAAACGTATCCGTGCGACGAACCACCTGACAATCCCAGACAAGCTCGAGGCTTCCTATGATAGGAAGACCGCTCTCCTTGGCGGCCTCCTCACCTTTGTTCTGATTACCCCAGCGGCATATGTGTTGATGGTTGGAATTCTGATCCAGCTCGTTTTCGGTTTGGACCTGGTCACAAGCGTCACAGCTACAACCGTTCTGACGATATGCTATCTCTACTGGGGTGGATTCAGATCCGATGTTTGGGCAAATGCACTCGAGTTCGTGTTGATGTTCCTTGGATTCGCGATGATACTCCCGTTCGCTTATTTCAAGCTGGGAGGGTGGGAGTACATTGCGACGCATGTTCCTCCGCTTCACCTCGCGTGGAATGGGGGAAACAGCTGGCAGTTTATCGCGGTCTGGTTTTTCATTGCTCTCTGGACGCTTGTCGACCCTGCGTTTCACCAGCGCTGCTATGCGGCCAAAGACGGAAAGACGGCACAAAGGGGAATCCTCATCTCCATTCCGTTCTGGTTCTTCTTCGATTTCATGACAAGCATGGCTGGACTCTACGCCCGCGCCGCTCTTCCCGATCTGCCCAATCCTGCATTCTCCTATCCGTTGCTTGCTGAGCTCACCTTGCCCCCGATTGCAAAAGGGCTCTTCTATATTGGGATGCTCGCGACTATCATGTCGACACTGAGCAGTCTTATGTTCATCTCCGCTTCGACGATCGGTCGGGATATCGTAGGTCGATGGAGAACAGATCAAAGTGTCGAGAGCCGCGCAGCGACCATACACAAATGGACTCAAATCGGATTGGTTCTATCTGCGATCTTTTCGATCATTCTTGCCCTGGAGGTCCCCTCCGTGGTCAAGATATGGTATGCGATAGGAACTGCGATTGTCCCGGGTCTTCTCGTCCCGCTCATGGCAAGCTACTTTGAGCCGCTGCACATTCCGCCGCGATATGGGTTTTGGGCGATGCTCCTGGGCTGGAGCTTTTCGACGATCTGGCTCATCTACGGCCAATTGAATTTCGTTGATGGGAGTCCGGCGTACTGGTTCGGCATCGAGCCGATGTATCCCGGGCTGATAATCTCGTTGTTAATTTGGGGATTGGGGAGGGTGGAAAGAGAAGGGAAAGGGTCGCACAAGAACTAACCCTGTTGCCCGACAGTTGAACTGTCCCGCTTTCCGGGATCCCGTACAACGGGATCGGACATGAGTCCTCTCCGAAAGATAGTCTGTCGGAGAACATCCTCACTTCTATAGGATAAACCTATTTGCGCAGCAGCTTGATCGATTGCGCCCGTTGTCTGGTGCGATAGAAGTGGAAAGATTGGTTGAAGAAGCAATCGCCGACTATCCTCAATGAGCATTGCCCCGGCCTTCAAGCCGGGGATAAGAATACAAAGCAAAAACTCTGAGGGGCTTCAGCCCCTTCCGCAATCCGGGACCTTCGAGAAAAAAGAACAGGCCGCTCCTGACGGAACTGGATCTGTTCTGATAATTCAATCTATAGATCGTCCCTAACGGGACTCACTTAAGGCAACTCAAGAATTTGAGTTAGTGTAAAGAACAATAGTCTCTTGCCTCAAGCTTGACAAAGAAAGCGGTTTCTGCGACAGACCCGCTGAGAAGAGCGGCGGGCAAGTTATCTGTCGGAGAACATCCTCACTTCTATCGGATAGACCTATTTGCGCAGCAACTTGAACGCCTGCGACCATTGATTGGTCCGGAATCCGTATGTAATCCAGACCATTGCCAACGGCTCGATGTATCGAGATGCCTCGATCCCTCCAAGGTCAATCGTTGACCAACCGAACGCAGTAAGGATTTCGGTCACCTTCTTTTTCGCCGCCTCGTCATTGCCGCAGATGAACATGTCCGGCGGACCGCCCGCGAATTGCGGATTAACCATAAACGGCGCCCCGATGATATTGAACGCCTTCACCACGTGGGCGTCCGAAAGCCACCGCTGAACCTGTTCTCCTCCCGAGTCTGTATATCCCAGTGCAAGCTTCGGAGGCGGACCACTGGAAAAATCGAGCGGGTTTGTCACATCGATGACGACTTTATCGATAAAGTTGATGCTCTCGGAGAGTTTGATAGCGTTTTCAGTTCCTGCCCATGGGGTCGCGAGAACAAGAAGCTCGCCGAATGCCGCCGCCTCTGCATAGGTCCCGGCCGAAGCCTTAGGGCCTGTCTTTCCAACCCACGCTTTTATTTTATCTTGACCGGGATCCCTTGTCCCGATTTTCACTTCATAGCCCAGATCGGCGAAGCCTTTTCCGAGAGCCTGTCCAACGGCGCCAGAACCAAGAATACCTACTTGCATGGCATGTCCTTTGAATTTGTGGAATCAATGAAATGTGATAGAACTGGACTACTTCCTAAAACACGCGGATCGCCGTAAAGGTTCTTCTGAAAAGATGAAAAGCCACGCACCCCGGAGATGCGTGACTTTCCTCTTCGTTTATTTCGCTCTTACTTCGTGTCGAGTATTAACGGCAAGCCGTCTTTCCCGGCGCCGATGATCACAATCTTGGCGTTGGTGGATGCTGCCAGCTTCTCCGTAGCCTCAATACCCTTCCAACGGAGCAATTGATCGCTGATGCCGCGGGCCACGATGTTCTGGAAGTCAGAAATTCCCTGGCCTTCAATTCTCTTCCGCTCTGCCTCCTGCTTTTCCTTCGTCAGGACGAACTGCATGCGCTGGCTTTCCTGATCTGCGCGCTGCTTTTGCTCAATGGCTTCCGTCAGTTGAGAAGGCAGTGCAACATTCCTCAATGGGGTCGACTCCACGACGATGCCACGCACTCCGATAACCTTTGCGAGTTCAGATTGAACAGCTTCGCTGAGTCGCTCGCGCTCCGTTGAGTAGAGGGCACTTGCCTGGAAACTTGCCGTGACTGCGCGGCTGATTGAGCGGAACTGCGGAATCAGGATGACGTCCTCATAGTCGCCGCCGTAGATCTTTTTGTAAATGCTCGCCGCCGAGTCAGGGTTGAGCCGATAGAGGACGCTCAGCTCAAGGCCGATCGTCAATCCCTCTCGTGAGAGCACTTGCATGGTCTCCTTGTGCTCTTTCGTTTGTGCGGAATACGTTACCACCTTTGCCATCGGATTGACCAAGTTGATACCGGGCGAAAGAGTCTTGTCCGACACCGTCCCAAAGAAATCTACAATGCCGACGTGGCCGGCGGGAACAACGGTAAACGCTTGAGAAAGTGCGACCACGGCGAAAAGCACAGCAGCGGCGCCGAAAATTGCAGACGATCCGCGGGCCAGCGCATTGCCGGATCCACTCTTGCGAGCAGACTGCCAGGCAATGAACGATCCGATTGCGATCAAAACAGTAAGTAGGAATATCATGCGAACCTCCTCGGTTGTTGAAAGTAAAGCTTGGTGCCTGAATTGAAGTATCCAAAATCTCCGTATTCTGGGTTCACCTTACGGAACGGAGTACCGGTTGTTGTTCTCTGTCACCTAATTAACGGAAAGATCACATCGTAAACATTAGAATCTGAAGCCTTTTTCCTGCCTCCGCCAGTCCATTCTTTTGCCCGCGATTCGACAGCCCGAAAATCGCCAATTCCTGCCCCTCCGTGATCATCCTGGCATCCGACGAGGACCGTGTAACGCCACAACGAGCCTGGCTTGCCCAACACATCAACCGGTATGGAAAAATTAATCTCTTTGCTCTGGGTGCTTCCGAGGGGATTCTTCTCATCGCTGGCGACCGGTATGTACTCCGCGAGTATGGTTCCTTTTGAATCTGCAATTCTCACTCCGCCGCCAACATAGAGGATTGTTTCATACCCATATCTCGGATCAAGAAAGAAATTCGAGTTCATTCCGATTGCAGTGTTTCCGGATCCAGCCTTGCCATCTTTGTCGATAGCGATGGCGACGTAAGTCAGTTGGAATCCATACTCAGGGTGCCATCCGGGATTCGACAGATTGCGGAATCGAAGTTTGAAAAATGCATACTTCTCGTCTGCGGAGACAGTGAACCGTGTGATATCCAGACTTCCCGGCTTCAAAAGCGGTGTCAGCGGATACACATAGTTCCCATTTCCTTTATCGTCTCCCTCCGGATCCTGAACATCGTACAGTACGGACGTGGAAGTACTCGGAGCTTTCGCTTCCGCATTCGACAGCAATCGATGTGATGGCCCTTTGAGTGACTGCAGATCGGGCCGGATGGTCGGAGTTGCTAACGTGACTCCTTCGAGCTTGATCTTTGGCTCAGGCTTTGTGACTGGCTTCAGGCTCCGATTCACACCATCGGTCGAGCAGGTTGTTTCCTTGCGGGAGAGAACAAGCTTCATCGTGCGGTGAGGTGGAAGCGATGCTGAAATCTGTTGTTCGACACCACCGACGACTGCATCAAGCGAGACTCCCAGCGAGTCAATCGCGTTTGCGGACTCGAGAATTGTCTCTACTCGATCCTTTGTCACATCATACGAGATGGTGATTTGAGCATGACCTATGACGATTGACGCCCTTGCCGTGTGCAGCGTGGCAGGGAATCGCGGGGAAAGACTCAGACGATTGCCGGGGGCGTCCACAAGGATACCAAGATAATCCTGGTAAACGACGCGCTGGAATTCGGAGAGACTCCACGCCTGGCTGAAGGTCCCGGAAAGCCGGGGCTCTTGTTCACCTGGTCGCGGCGCAGCATCGAGGAGTTCCGAGAGTGTTCCCACACCCCCGCGATCAAGAATTTGATGAACCATATTGTCCGTCACATTGAACGCTAGATCCGGGAGTCGATAGGAGACAGCAGCATCGATCCAGGTGCCTGCAAGCCAGGTCCACACAATGCCGTTATGATACGCGGCATCCTGAACATAGAATGGTTCAAAATGGTGGTAGGGGTGGAAGGTAGGATCGTTCTGCGAGAGCGAAGCGATCCCATGGGTGTAAACAAGTTGCTCTGTAAGAGTCTTGAAAACTCGGGCTTTCGTCGCGTCATTATCAATCATGCCGAGCGCAAACAGCGCATTCGGCCGGACCTGCTTGTCCTGCGTCCCATCCGTGTTGAGATGGTCTGCCAGCGATGTGTCTGACGGGCTGAGAAAGAGCTTGTTGAAGTTCGCCCGGGCAGCTGTCGCAATCTTCTGCCAAAGGATGGAGCTTTGCTGATCGTTTGAGAGCTTCGCCAACGCAGCACCAGCTTGCAGTTGATGGAACCACAGCGCTTGAATGTCATTCGCCCTGTCACCTCGAGGACTCCAGGGTCCCGCCGGTCCTACAGCATCCATCCACGTTTCGGCATCGCCGTGCTTCAGAAAACCGTGCTCATCGACGTGATAAGCGAGCGCGCCTTCGATTGATCGTTTAACGACGGGATACATGTCTCTGACGAAGGCGGTGTCGCCGGAATAGCTGAAGTATTCATCTATAGCAATGACGAAGCGAGGCGTGCCATCGGTCGTATTGTAAGCGATTGAGCCGGTGGTAACAAGGTTCGGGATCCGCCCGTAGTTGGGATTCCTCAAATTCTTCTCCTGCCAGTCGGCAAACGAGCGAAGGATTTCTCTTGCTTCGGAGAAATTGCCGGTGACGAGCGTCGCTCCGGGGAGAGCGATGAAGGAATCCCTTCCCCAGTAATTGTCGAACCATGGCAGGCCGGCGAATATTCCTTTCTTGAGTTGGTTCATGACGAGCGCATCCATGGAAACAAGGGCCCAGTGAAAGGCCTTGTCAAAGCGCTGGTTGTCTGTGCGAAGAAACGATTGATTCAGCATCTGTTCCATTCGCTGGCGTCGATGCGCAATATACATATCGCAGTTTCTGGATACCGATTGGGCGAGAGCGATGGTCTCATCCTCAGTGTCGCCTGCTGCAAAAACGATCGTTATGTTATTAGGAGATTGAGGGCACGATAAGCCTGCCGGTGAGAAATTCAGGCCCTCCGAGTTACTTTCTGAGATGAGCAGAGTAGATGGGATGTTGCGTCCGAGCGAAATCCCAACCCAGACCGGATAGTTTTCCCCGGCAGCACGTTTGAGATGACTTTGATGAGCAATAAGGAGAACACTATCTCGGAATTTGACGACAAAGTCCTCACGGCGGTCGGAGTCCTTGAAGAGGGGGCGCACCTTCAGAGAACTCCCTTTCAGGTTCTGAATCTGAACGACAAATGCATCCATGGAGTCGAGTAACGTCAATGTTTCCTGTGTTCCTGAGGGGTACGTCCTCGCGAGTTGGTGCGGGTACACCGTTGCTTTGGTGACGTCTGATTTCCGGAGAACCTGTTCGCCGTCGATGATTTCGTAATCCTCAAGAATCTCCTTCGCCATCACATTCCATCCCTGCCAGGAATTGCGGTGGGCCGCGTTGGTCTCCGTATAGAAAAAACTGGCCTGTTTATTCGTATACGCGACTTCGCGTGAGGTGTCTTTGACCTCGATGGCCAGTTCATCGACAGTGATCGGTTTATTGCTGGATGGGTTGCCGCAACCGGTGAGTGAGACGAGTACCAGAGCAATGATGGCCGTGGCGGCGAAAAGGCGGTTCAGCATCAGAATCTCCGTTGAATGTCAAAATAACTTACAGATTTTTGGAATGCGGAGCAAACAACGGATGACGTCCTTGTCTATGTCTGTCGTGCATGAGAACGTGGTGGAGTGAAACCGAATTTTTCCGTATTTTGATTACACGAAAGGAGATTCCAATGATTCAACTTGCCATCGAAGCTGCTCTTGAAGCCGGAAAATTTCTGAAGGAGAGTGTCGGAAAAGTGCTTGAGGTCGAGCGCAAGTTCGGCCAGGAAACGAACCTCGTGACCCAGATCGACAAGAAGGCGGAAGAAATCATCATCAATAAGATCAGGAAAAAGTACCCTGACCACGATTTTCTTGCCGAGGAATCGGGGAGTCACAACAAGCAATCGGAATACCGGTGGGTCATCGATCCGCTCGACGGCACGTTGAACTTTACGCATGGGGTTCCAATCTTTTCCGTGTCTATCGCAGTAGAGGTGAGGGGAGAGGTTGTTGCAGGGGTTGTGTATGAACCGAACCTGGACGAGCTCTTCACCGCGGAAAAAGGGAAGGGGGCATTTCTCAACAAGAAGCCTATCCATGTTTCGAGTGTGGATACAATGATCGAGAGCATGATGGTGACGGGATTTCCCTACACCATTCGGGACAATCCTCAGAACGCGGTGCAGCATTTCGTGAATCTCTTAATGAAGGCGCAGGGAATCAGACGTCTCGGGTCGGCGGCGGTGGATTTATGTTACGTGGCGTGCGGCAGATTTGAAGGTTTCTGGGAAGTCTCACTGAGTCCCTGGGATATGGCTGCGGGAGTATTGCTTGTTCAGGAAGCGGGAGGCCGTTTCACCGATTTCCACGGGAAACCATCCTCCATCTACACCAAACAGGTCCTCGCGACCAATGGGCTGGTGCACGATAAGGTGGTCGAAATCCTGGAGGAAGGATTGGCGGGGAAGGTCCTTACATCCAGGTCTTGACGCCACCTTTCTCAACGTAACTGAGAATAAGGGGTTTTATGCGCGGTGGGACAGGCTGAATGCGAAATGCGTTTCGTATCCGGTCGCGGGCCGGTTCGAGTTCTGATTCCCGGTCTGTATGGAATACCGCCAGCGTTTCTCCGCCATTGACCTGGTCACCGACCTTCTTCGAAAGCACGATCCCGGCCTTTGGATCAATGGCATCCTCAATTCTTTCCCTGCCGGCTCCGAGCGTGATGCTTGTAAGCCCAAGCTCGAGCGGGTCGATCTCTCCAACGTAGCCTGACTCCATTGTTTTGACTTCGATGCTGTACTTCGGCAATGGATACAACTCGAGATTCTCCAGCGCCGAAGGATCTCCTCCTTGAGCAGCGGTGATCTCCAGGAGTTTGCGGTAGGCCGAGCCGTCTTCGATGCTGCCGCGGGAGAGCTCTACCCCTTCTGCAATCGTCTTCGCCTTCTTCCCGAGCATTAACATCGCACCAGAGAGCACATGCGTCACTTCCATCAGGTCGCTTGAAGCGTCCTTCAGGCCCCGGTTTCCTTTCAGGCATTCCACAGATTCCACCACCTCGAGCCAGTTCCCGATCGTCGTCCCCAGCGGCTGATTCATGTCTGTGATGAAGGCGATCGTCTCTTTTCCGAACCCGGTCCCGATGCGCACAAGCGTCTGAGCCAATTCAAGTGACTTCTCATACGATTGCATGAATGCACCCCGTCCGGTCTTCACATCGAGGACGAGAGCATCGATGCCTTCCGCCATCTTCTTGCTCATGATACTGCCCGCGATCAGAGGAATGCATTCGACAGTGGCCGTGACATCTCGGAGCGCGTACATCTTCTTATCGGCGGGCACAATCTCGTTGGTCTGTCCGATCAAAACAGCGCCGACTTCGCGAATGACAGATTTGTACTCGGGGAGTGAAAGAGCAGTGCGGAATCCGGGAATTGACTCGAGCTTATCGAGCGTGCCCCCCGTATGACCGAGCCCGCGGCCGGAGATCATCGGAACAGGGACACCGCATGAAGCGACGATCGGCGCAAGGATAAGAGAAACTTTGTCTCCAACGCCGCCGGTTGAATGTTTGTCGACTTTGGTCCCGGGAATATCGGAGAGATCGATGACGATGCCTGAATGCAGCATCAAGCGTGTGAAGGTCAGCGTTTCCTCTTCGCTCATGCCCCGGAAGAAACAAGCCATGAGAAAGGCGGTCATCTGGTAGTCCGGTATGGAACCCGCGACATACCCCGAGATGAGCCAGCGAAGCTCTTCCTCTGTCAGTGTTGCGCCTTCACGCTTCTTTTTGATCAGCTCGACAGGGGTCATTTCTTAGGGGCACCGAGTTGAATTATTCCTGTTCGAAGTTGATGGGCGGTCATCATGATGCCGCAAATTGTCTTGCCGTCAACGATCTCGCCCCTCTCGATCATAGCTACGACCTCAGTCAGCGGGAACTGCTTGACGACGAGATCCAGCTCCCCTTCCTCAAGCCGCTGTCCATGAGGGGATTTCGTAAGTTGTGTCGCCAGGTAGATGTGGAGCTGTTCGTTGCAGAATCCAGGAGTCGTATAGATCGCTGTCAACTTGCGGATTGATCCTGCAACATAACCCGTCTCTTCCTCCAACTCCCGCGTGGCGCACAACTGGGGATCCTCGCCCGGGTCGAGTTTGCCGGCTGGGAGCTCCAAAAGTTCTTTTTGGATCGGATACCGGAATTGTTGCACGAGAAGAATCGTGCCGTCATTGAGGAGCGGAACGACCACGGCACCCCCGGGATGCTCGGCAACTTCGCGCACGCCGCGCCTGCCGGAAAGGTATTCTACATCATCGACGATAAGACTGAAGACTTTTCCGCTGTACCGCTTTTCGCTCTTAAGCGTTTTTATGTGATTCATTCGGAGGATTGGAGAGTTGAACAACCCGGTACGGCAGAGCCATCTGTATTCCTTCCTCTGCAAGGGCCTTGTAGATCTGTTCTCGCAGAGTCGTTTCGATGGGGAACTTCTTGCGGTAATCGTTTGTGCGGCCGTTGAGCTGAAGATTCAATGACGCTTCGCCGAAGGAAACCAGGAACACAGCTGGCGCCGGCGCTTGCAATACATCGGGGTGTTGTGTGGCAAGATTGGTAATAATCGCCTTTGCACGCTCAACGTTGCTACCGTACGCCAGGCTGATGTCCACGAAAATCCGGATGTGTTCGGACGGGTATGAGTAGTTAACGATCTTTCCCTTGATAAGGTCGGCATTCGGGAACACGATAAGATTGTTATCAAAGTCCAGAATCCTCGTGCTGCGGATTCCGATCTCCTGCACATCCCCCATGTCACCGGTCGGGAGCTTGATCCGGTCGCCGACACGGAACGGCCGGTCGGTCATGATAACGAACCCGCCTATCATATTTGCAATAGTTTCCTGAGCGGCGAGCGCAATGGCCAGGGAGCCGACGCCAAGGGAAACAACAAGGCTGCTGACATCCTGACCAAAATGGTGCAGGACGATGATCAGCGCAATGAGTGCTATGAGGATGTTGAAGATGCGATTGATGAGCGGGAAAAGGGCTTCGTTGAGCTTTGATGCGGTCCGCCGGGCATGACGCTCCATCGTGTACTTAATGGACGAGTCGGTAATTCGTATGATAACGACGGTCACGACAGCGACGAAACAAACGAAGATAATGCCTTGTGCATACCCGAGCCACTGACGTGCAATCACATCTGTGGTTTCCGTTCCCCGGATCAGTTCCTCCGTAGCAAGGTAAGAACCTGCAACCACCGCGATCCATTTGATCCGGTCGACAATGATTTCTATGATGATGTCGTCAAGCTCGCTGTCCGTTTTTGCAGCGAGACGACGGCCGATCGTTGACAGGAAGCGCTTTGCCACCCAACCGAGAACCATCGCGCCGAGAAACATGATGGCGCCGATAACAACGTGCGAGAGGAACGCGCTGCCGAGATATGTGCGAAGAGATTCCAAAAGAGGTAAAGGTGAAGAAGTTAATTGGTTAAATGGTTAATTCCGGTTTAGTAATTGCCGCGGCTGCC
>JBEKOB010000005.1:0-85507 GCA_049522195.1 Bacteroidota bacterium | reverse complement strand
CCGACAAAGCAAAATTCGATTCCAATACTGAATCCTATGTGAAAGCGCGTATCGAAAGTGTCCCGAGGGAAGGAACGCACGGACAACATGATGCTCACAGCCACAAGCATGATCAAGAGCCTCCGGTCACTCAGCCCGGGCACGAGCCGCAGAGCCACGGAGAGCTCGGCGCGCACCAAGGAGAACACCACGGTGCCCACGAAGGACATTCCGTGGAAGGCTTCAGAAAACGCTTCTGGATATCGCTCGTCATCACTGTTCCCATCCTGCTTCTGTCTCCCATGCTGCAACATTGGGCCGGTTTCGCCGATGCACTCCGGTTCCCCGGAGATGTCTATCTGCTCTTTGCTTTTTCCTCTCTAATATTCTTCTACGGCGGTCACCCTTTCCTAAAAGGCTTCGTCGATGAGTTGATTGCCCGAAGACCCGGCATGATGACTCTCATCGCGGTTGCTATTTCCACAGCCTACGTTTACAGCGCCTTGGTTGTGTTTGGTCTTAAAGGGGAAATATTCTTCTGGGAGACTGCGACCCTCATTGATATCATGCTGCTGGGTCACTGGATTGAGATGAAATCAGTGATCGGAGCGTCAAGAGCATTGGAGGAACTGGCAAAGCTGATGCCTTCTGATGCTCACAAGACCATGCCGGATGGAACTATGCAGGATATCCCTCTCGGTGAGCTTATTGCAGGCGACCGTGTTCTCGTGAAATCCGGAGAAAAGATCCCTGCGGACGGTGATGTTGTCGGCGGCGATTCATCCGTCAATGAGTCGATGCTGACGGGCGAGTCGAATCCCGTGGACAAGAAAGTCGGTGCGAAGGTCATCGGCGGAGCGATCAACGGTGAAGGGTCCCTCACTGTCGAAGTCAAGAGGACTGGAAAGGAATCATTCCTTTCGCAGGTGATCGATCTGGTCAAAGAAGCGCAACAGAGCAAATCCAGGACACAAGATCTCGCAAATCGTGCAGCACTATGGCTCACTATCATCGCGCTTGCTGGCGGCGCAATCACATTGGTCGTTTGGCTCGCCGTCATGAACCAGAGCTTTGCCTTTGCACTCGAGAGGACTGTGACAGTCATGGTGATCGCATGCCCTCATGCGCTCGGACTGGCAATTCCACTTGTTGTTGCCGTCTCAACAGCTCTCTCTGCGAAACAAGGGTTGTTGATTCGCAACCGCGCCGCATTCGAAATCGCAAGGAACATTCAGGCAGTTATCTTCGACAAGACGGGCACGCTGACCGAAGGCAAGTTCGGTGTGACGGATGTTCTGAAGCTCAGCACCGACTATGACGAGAAGGATCTTGTCCGATATGCAGGCTCGGTCGAAGCGAATTCCGAGCATCCGATTGCACAGGGAATTGTTCGCTCAGCGGGCGAGCTTATGCCAGTTGAGGAGTTCAAGGCAATTCCAGGCAAGGGGGCCGAGGGTAAAGTGAATGGGAAGCAGGTGAAGATCGTGAGTCCGGGGTTTCTTAGTGAAAACAACATTACGGCAAACGCTGCGGGAATTGAGAAACTCAATGAACAAGGAAAAACTGTGGTCTTTGTGCTCATCGAGGGAAAGGTCTCTGGCGCAGTAGCGCTTGCCGATATTATTCGACCCGAATCGAAGAAGGCAATAGCTTTGCTCAAAAAGATGGGCATTCGATCAATGATGCTGACAGGCGACAACCAGAAGGTTGCCAAGTGGGTTTCTGACGAACTTGGTTTGGATGAATACTTTGCCGAAGTTCTCCCACAGGAAAAAGCAGCAAAGATCAAAGAAGTCCAGTCAAGAGGACTCGTCGTTGCGATGACCGGCGATGGCATAAACGATGCACCGGCATTGGCACAGGCTGATGTTGGTATTGCCATTGGCGCAGGAACGGATGTGGCTGTTGAGACTGCAGACATCATCCTCGTCAGGAGCAATCCTCAAGATGTCGTCACTATGATCAGCCTTGCGAAAGCCACCTATCGAAAGATGGTCCAGAATCTGGCTTGGGCAACCGGCTACAATGCAATAGCAATGCCGCTGGCTGCGGGTGTGCTGTATAGCCTTGGCATCCTGCTAAGTCCCGCTATGGGCGCCGTGTTGATGTCCTTGAGCACCGTGATTGTCGCTGTGAACGCTAGATTATTGAGAGTGTAATACGTGACCTCACTACTACAATTATCGATTTGATGGATCTTGCAACTCACGCCTAGCCCACTCCCGGCGGCATCGGGCACCCCCGGGTCATTCAGAGGTTCGTCCACGTTTGGACTGTCGGTAGATTATCGCTATCTTTAATAAAGATTAACCACACATTTCCCACTGGAAGAAAGACGAGCTCATGAAGCGCCTGATGTCGCTGTTTATCGCATTGCTGTTGATATTAGCAGTCGTCTCAGCTCAACCGCAGCAGAAAGTCAAAACGAGCGCGACGAAAATCGATACGACCATGATCAATGTTCCGACTATAGTATGCAATTCATGTATCAGTACAATTACTAAGGCCTTGAAGAAGGTCGACGGAGTCAAGTCGACAAAGATCGATCTCAAGATGAAGATCGCAACCGTCACATACGCTTCGACAAAGACCTCACTCTCGAAGATCGAAAAAGCCATTGCAAAAGCCGGTTACGATGCGAACAACACAAAGCGCGATCCGGCCGCATACGAGAAACTCGATGCGTGCTGCAAAGCGGACGCAAAAGAATAAGCCGGTAGCAGGTTCGTCAGATTCACTGAAAACAGAAAGTCCCGCCAGGTTCTCCCCGGCGGGACTTTTCTTGTTCTCACACTAATATTAGTGGCTTATTCTCCCTCCCACTTGTCTCCCTGCCGTCGGGCCTCCTCAAACCTCCGGGCAATCGTCAGCAAAAATCCAATGATGAGAGTGATAGTTCCAGCCCAGACGAGGTTTATCATTGGCTTCACACTGGCCTCTACGACCAGCGTCTCTTCCTTTTTCGGCGTGGAGTCATCCACCGGGAGCTTCACATTCACTTCCACTGCGGATTTTGCCGGATCGTCCTGACTTGGCATCATCTGCCGTATGGTAAACTCATAAGACTGTCCGTCATACGTAACAAATGGAGTCGGTATGAACTCAGCTCCGGACGGTCCGCTCTTCATCTTCAACTCTACGTCTTTTTTCTGCTTTCCATCTGCGACCCGGAGCTTTGCGTTGATGAAGAATTCTTTTCCATCCGTCATCGCTGCGCGCTGATCGCCACTGAAATCAAAACCCTGGAACTCGATCTCCAAGCCCTTGATTCGCTCAGTCGCCCCCTTCATCAACCTGAGCGGAACCTCCTGAGCCTGCCCACCTTCTTGGACGGTCACAGGCGAGACGTAGAAGTCCCTGCTGATGAAGTTGATGATATCGGGGTTTCGAATCGTCGAGTTTTCCTGTGTGTTAAAACGCATCAGGGGAGATACAATCTTCTTGATGCTTCCATGTTCTACTTGAACATTGAACGCATAGCGCTCGCTATCAATCTCCTTGTATCCGAGATATGTCAGACGATAGCCGAGCGTCTCGACCGGTTTCCCCCGCTCCAGCGACACGGTTGCCTTTGTGTCATACCGAGACGAAGTCACGAATCCGAGGCACATGACGGCAATGCCAATGTGGGCGATGGATCCTCCGACGAATTTCGGATTCCCCATGAACACCCCGTAGCCAACCTGAAGATTCGAGAACAGGGAAAATGCCGCACAGAATGTGAAAAGGAGTATAAGCGCATCTTCCGAACCAAGCATGAAGAAAACCATCAACGTCACAGCAAGAGATAACGCAGCCGGCTTCAGCATGCTCTTCAGGAACGAGCCGGCGTTCGAATGCTTCCACCAGAGAAGTTGACCTAGGCCTGAGAGGAGACAGATCACGATGCCGAGAGGAAGGTTGGTCTTCACATAGTAGGCCACCTCAACTGCGGAAGCCTTCCCCTTCAGGAGCGTAGTGATGAGCGGCGAGGATGTCCCGATAGCGACGAACAGTGCCACGAAACTGAGAGTAAATGCTCCCAGGAAGAGCGCAAATTCCCGGGAGAGATACGAGTGCTTGACAGGCACCTTCGGCATCTCACGCATCCGCAAAAAGAATATTCCGAATCCGATCGCTGTGAACACCGTAATGAACCCCAGTAACAGCCAGTAAACCCACATGCCGGGATCGACGAACGAATGAACCGACGTATCGCCGAGGACTCCGCTTCTCGTCAAGAAGGTGCTGTAGAGCGCCATAAGAAACGTCAGGAGGCTGAAGACAAAGTTCGTCTTGACGAAGGCGCCGCTTTTTCTCTGGTTCAATGCTGTGTGGATAGAGGCAACACACAAAAGCCAGGGGATCAAGGACGAATTCTCAACGGGATCCCAACCCCAGAAACCACCCCATCCAAGTGTCTCGTACGCCCAATAACCGCCCATGATGATGCCGGTGCCGAGCACCATCGAGCCGAACACTGCCCACGGTGTCGCCACCCGAATCCAGGAGGTGTAATCGCGCTTCCAGAGGGCCGCCACCGCAAGCGTATAGGGAACAGCCATCGAGGAAAACCCTGTGAAAAGGATCTGAGGATGGATGACCATCCAGTAGTTTTGGAGCAGCGGGTTGAGCCCACGGCCTTCGTTCGGGAATTGCGCCCAGATGTTCTTTGCAGCATCCAGAACCACAACGTTTGTCAGACCTGCCGGAATCGGTCCAGATTTGATGAGGTCAGCCGGAAAGCTGTCCCAGATGAACGCAAACGGGTTCTTTACAACGAGCATCAGCATCAGGAACGCGAGGATCAAGGAGTAGACCGACATGGCCTCCCCTTCGTAGTTCCTCCGCGACGAATAAAGCATGAGAATCAGACCGATCACCGACGTGTAGAGAGCCCAGAGCGTGAAGCTCCCCTCCTGTCCCGCATAGAATGTCGAGATCAGCAGCGGAAGCGGGAGCGTGGTCGAGCTGTATTCCCAGACGTATTTGTACTGAAACTGATGGGTAATAATGAGATACAGGAAGATCGCCGAAGAAGAAATCAGGGATATCGTGGCGAGATGATAACTATTCCTTGCCCAGGGGAGAAAATTTCCCGACGGATTTCGGACGCTGCGATAGTAAAAAAAGGCCGCGGCAAGCGCGGCCAAAAGAGCAACTCGAACAATGTTCGCTGCGATCAATCCCAACACAAGCATATCCTTCTCCTCTCAGAGGGTCTTCTTCACAGCCTCCGACGTTCCTTCGTATTTTGACGGGCACTTCGTGAGCACATCTGAAGCATGAAATTCCCCGTTCACGATCTTCCCCTTTGCCACAACGCTCGTCGCCATTTCAAAGTTGTTTGGCTTCGCACCGTCCAACACAACCTTGCACACACGGTTGGCGTCATCCTTCATGTAGAACGAGAATTTCACCTTATCGGCGTCAAACGTCGTAGGCTGTTCTTTCAACCACTCTCCCTTCACCTGAACTTTCTTGTGGAGCCGTTCAGCAGTCGAAAAATCCGCGTACTCGACATTTGACTCCATGAAATTCAATGCCCCGAGGACAATCCCCGCTACAACAACAATACCTCCAACAATGATCTTCGCTTTCATGCTCTCAACCCTTCTTCGAATGATCTTCAAGCTGCTTGATGCGGTTGTCGATTCGCACCAAATACCAGACGATACCTGCCCAGATGATCAGGACGATCGTCATCACAATAAACATCTGATTTTGACTCAGAAAATCCATCATAACAATCCTCACGACTGATGAGAAGAACGTTCATATTCCAGCTTCGCCAGCCTGACCCTTATATTGAGGAGCCAGACATAGAGCAGTGTAAACCCCAATAACCCGAGAAGAAAGATCACGAGCATATTTGGGGACATCTTGAATTGAACCACGGGTCCCGATCCATCAGGATCGCCCTTTGCCCCCGGGTGCAGGCCGCTCATGATACGGGGCATCACAAAAATGAAGAACGGAACTGTTATCCCCGCTATGATTGAATACACGGCGGAGAGCGTCGCCCTCTTCTCATCCGTCTCGAGAGCCGAGCGGAGGGCGAAGTACGCTCCGTAAATCAGGAGCAGAACGAAAATTGATGTCTCGCGTGGATCCCAGTTCCAAAACGACCCCCAGTTGAACTTTGCCCACAACGCTCCTGTGATCGTGGCAAGGAAGCAGAAAAGAAATCCAAGCCCGGCTGAGGAGACCGATTTGATGTCGTATTCGATGTCCCTGGTTTTGAGGTACCGGAAGCCATAATACATACTGACGAGAAACGCTACTACCGTAGTCCATGCAACCGGCACGTGATAAAGGATATTGCGTGCTTTCTCGCCGAGGCCCGGTATGACAGGAAACTGCAGCCAGCCCTGAGGAGTTGGCGAGAGCGGAATGGCAATCCCTGCGATAAGCACAAATGTGATGAGGGCTATTGAACCGTATTTCGCGAATTTCATTTCAATCCTTCCAAACATAATCAAACAGGAGATACGAGCCGCCAGTCATCGCCAGGATGTAGCCGACGAGGATCTGAAAGTCACCAAGGGCCGAGCTTAGCTCTTCCCCATCAAGGGCTTTTGTCGTTGCCCCCATGACCGTCATAAGCAAAACGATCAGAATAGGAAACGACAAAACGGGATACAGCGTTCCCCTTGTATTTGCTTTTGCTACGATGGCCGCTATGATCGTCGACGCAGAGGCGAACCCGAGGCTCCCCAGCACGACGGTGCCGATGAAGATAGACATCGTCTTGATCACGAATGCGTTTGAAAAGACAGTCATATACAGGATTGTCACCGCGATCGTGAGCGCGAACGTCAATGCCGTGTTGAAGAGCAACTTCGCGAAGTAGACCGTGGACGGTGTTGCAACGAGTTGCAGCGTCATCGTCGTACCACGCTCCTCTTCACTCACAAATGTCCTTGAGAGCCCCGACATTGCGGTAAAGAACACTACAACCCAATAGAGCCCTGACAGCACACTCGATGTCGGTTGATCGGACCTCAGAGCGAACACGATCGTTGACACCGCCGTAACGACGAACATCAACAGCGCGTTCAGCGCGTACCGGGTACGCAACTCCGAATGCACGTCCTTACGAATAAGGGCCAGTGTACTTGAAATAGCGCTCATTCCACTTTGTCAAATTTAAGAAATTCCCTTGCTAACGGCAAGGGATTTGCTGTTCTAAACCTTGCCTCCGAGCTCGATCTTCTTGGCACACCAAGTCGACTCCTCGGCATCGTTCGTCGCAACGATGAGGATGGAGTCCTGTTTCTGTTCGGTCACTCTGCTCCTCACCATCTCGACGCCGTCGGCGTCGAGATTCGATGTCGGCTCGTCGAGAACCAGGATGTCCGGTTTGTGCACCAGTGCAAACGCGTACTTCAGCCGTTGTCTCATACCCGAGGAGTATGTCCGGAGGAAGTCTCTCCGACGCTCCCAGAGACCGACGTCGTTCAGCACCTCCTCGATCCTGCCCTTCTCGAGCACACGATCGGAACGTATCTGTGAAAGCAGCTCGAGGTTTTCCACGCCAGAAAATTCGTCGTAGAGTTGCAGGTAGGGGCTCACCAGACCTATATGGTTTCTGACATTATCGTGCTCAATCGACTTTCCCTCGAAGGAGTAGGTGATCGTTCCCCGAGTCGGCGTGAGGAGGCCGCAGATAATCTTCACAAGTGTCGATTTTCCAGATCCGTTCCGTCCCGTGATGACGAGAGAATCCCCGCCGCCAAGAGTGAACGATACGTCGCGGAAGATCGACCGCCGATTGAACTCCTTTGATACGTTCGAGAGAGACAGTCTCATCGAGGTCATTGGATGATCGCGACCTTCCACTTGTACTCGTTGTCGCCGCATCGCGCAACTACGAAGTAGACACCCGTTGGTGCTGAACCGCGGATGTCACCTGCCGGTACGTCAACGTACGAGTTGCCAAACGATTGTCTGACCTGATACTGCCTGGAGTAAATAAGTTCGAGTGCCGCATTAAGCAGAAACACTTCTGCCTGTGCCTGCGTCGCACCCTGGACCGGGAGGACAAGTTTCTGATCCTGGCTCAGCCTCAGTGGATTTGGTGAGACATCCGGCGCAAGATTTGCGTTTGTTTTCGTTGAGGAAAGGAGGTACAGCGTTCTCCACTGACTCATTGTGTCAGCTGAAAACGTCATTCCGAGCCCTTTGGCGACCTTTTGATACGGAGGTTGAGGATCACTCGCACTGAGATTGAGATGCAGCACCGAGGAAGCCGACGTCGGATCCAGTGCCCCTCTCACGTTCACGTTCGCAATCATAGCCGTTAGCGTATCTGACGTCAGCACAATTTCGTACTCTTGGAATGACAAGGGGTACGCGGCTCCGTTGATCGAAGTAGTCAAGCCCGTGAATGTCGTGCTTACGTTTGGTGTCAATCGCGGATAATTCTTGCCATCATCATAAGAGCGAGCCGGATCCGCTCTGTCTGCCGTGTAATAGTTCCAGGTGTTGAAAAGCGCGTACTCTGACTCCAACGTCGTTCCATATGCGGGAAACGCCGATGACATACTCGTCAGGACAGGTGCCTTTCTGATGCCCTCCCAGATGTCCTTCATCAAGCTCCGGCCGTATCGCTTTTCCATGTACAACGCCCATACACAACGTTCGTATCCGCCAAATGTCGAGGCGTTGAATTGATACGATCGGTTGAGGCCATCTTTGAATCGCTGGAAATAGTTCGGCAGGTACTGATAATAATCGTGGATTTGAGGGTACGCAAGATGTTCCATCCAGACAGACGTGAGCTCAAGAAACCAACGATCAAACTGAGGCTGTGTCTGCCAGATTCCATATATCCCAAGCTGGATCATATGATGGAATTCGTGTGCTGCCGTGACCCTGAGACCGTTCATTCCGGGGGAGTTGAATCCTAGAAAATCATTATGGACCGAAATGAACGAAGTGTATCGTTGTCGCGGCCCATCTTCAAGAAGCACATCTTCGGTAGTCATACCGTAGTAGCCTGAACCCAGGTTCTCGATATAGACATCACATTCTGGCCCGCCCCCCGCATTTCCATCGGAGGGAGGTTGCGAATAACCCAAGGTATCGACTTCGAGCTTCCAGGCGTTATCGAAAAACAATGCCGTGGAATCGACGTACTGTTCGTACGTATTTGGTATACGCTGAGAATTCGGCCCTGACGAGACCAGTGCCGGCGCGTCAATGCCAGTTGTGTCGTAGTGAATTCGGAACCTTCCTGATGGACTTAGCCGGTTCTTCTGCATCTCGCTTCGCTGCATCGCCTGGGTCACCTTCAATTGCTGAGCGATAGTCAATTGGCCCATATGGCTCATCGCATACAACATCGCGCTCGTTCCGCACTTGCCTGCATCCTCCTGAGACATCCCGACTATCGAAGCGATGTTTCGCGATATTCGCGCGGATTGCTGAACCTCCTGTCCGGACATTTGCCCCAAGGAGATTCCCAGAAGAATCAAGACGATTGTTAGTCTAATGGCTTTTCTCAAGGCTTTTCCTGATCAGTGCTTTTCCATCGTAGATACGCAGAATGCCGGAATCAGACAACGTCACTGCAAGGTCCGGTATTCCGTCTCCGTTCAAATCTCCCAATGCATAGTGGCTTCGGGCAGGGACAGAGCAGAGCCTCCGGAAAGGCTCAAATGTCATTCCCTTCGCCCTCATCCATCCTATCTCCCCTCTTTCGTAATCACTGATAACGATATCGATCAGGCCATCTCCATCGACATCGACGAACTTGATCTGAGCGTCGTCCACAATGCGCAGGTCTTTCGCCAGCGTGTCCGGACGGCTGAACGTGCTCTCTTTCAGCCATCGCAGCCTCTCGAGAAGCGGGGCAGGGCCGACGTTAAGAAGGACGATATCGGGATGACCCCTCCTATCCAAATCAACGACCCAGACGTAGCTTCGTGTGATGTTCTTGTCACCAAGTTCTACGGAGAACGTCTTCTGCCTGTAAGTGAACAGGCTGTCTGCCAACGAAACGGCCAGTTCACTCCTCCCGGTCACATTGTTCCTGTACACATACGCTACGTCGGGGAGCGAGTCATTGTTGATTCTTCCGATTCCAGCTCCGAGAAGAGTATTCATTGGATGCAGACGAAAACTCTGCTCAATGAATTGGTGGGACCCGATCTCCTGGAAGAGAGTCATCGATGCCGGAACGGTTGCTGATGGCGGACTGAACGTATAGAAATCGATCGCCGGTTTTCGAAGTCCATTCCAATACAAGAACTCGACAGACCGCTCCGTTCCAATTGTTGCATTCGTCGCTATTCGCTCCCTCTCATCCAGGGAAAAAAGAGACAGTTGTTTCGAGTCAGGATAGGAGATCAGCAAGCGAGCTGTCGAGTCCACAAGAGAATGGAATACCACGTCATGCGCACCTGCCTGCAAGGCGTACCCCATTTGTCCGTAGATACCGGATACCCCTCCATTCATGTAGAATGAGATCGAGCCGCTCCCTCCCATCACGACGGCAATGTCCCTCTCGCCGTCGCCGTTGAGATCGGCGATGGCCACACCCCGAGGTCGTACTCCGGTTGAGAGATCGACCGAATCAGCAAGATGCGCCCCCTTCTGAGCGTTTGACATTGTTACAAGTTGTTGTGTGCCCTTGTCGAGCAAGAACACTCCCGTCAGGCTGCCCGGTCCCTCCTCGTACAATGCGAAGTCAGTTACGTCCTTTCCTCCTGCAAAATCCAGATGTTCCTCAAACGTATCATCCCCCCCATTAAGGAACGTGTGAAGGACGGAAGATCCGTCGACTCCAACGATGTCCTTGTAGCCATCCCCATTGACGTCACCAACTGTGAACGAAACGAAGGGTTCTCTGAGACTCAGGCGTTGACTCATCATGAAGTCGCCGAGTCCATTCCCCTGGAGGATTTCCAGTTTTGAAGGGCGCCGGCAAGCCAGAAGGATATCCAGGTTGCCGTGTGCTGTCAGAGGTGTCACAAGGAAATCCCGCACGTCGCCTTCAATGACAGTGCTTGCCTGGTCCAGGAATTTTCCCTGGCCCACCCCGTAAAGAAAATGCAGTTCACTGCGCACCCAATCGTAGAACACGATATCGAGGAGACTGTCGTTGTTCAGGTGGACCAACTTCAGGTTGCCGATCGCATTGTCAGGAGCAAGTATTTTCCCCGGCTTGAACTTCTCATTCCCTAAACCGAAATACGGAATTGCGCCGGGCGTTTCGCGGTCAAAGACGAGAAAATCCATCCTCTTGTCGCCGTTTAGATCTCCAAAAACGACACTTCGGGGAACAACGGGGAGTTCGACCACGGACACCGCTCGCAACGTATCAGATGCGAGATTTTCAAAGAAAGAAAGGGAGCGGGCAACCCGATCTACTCCTACACCAACACGCTTACGATCCAGAGGGAAATCCACCACCATGAAATCGTCAATCGGAGTCGTTAGGTAGTGATCTGCCCAGTCCACTGCGGTACCGGTCGAATCTACGCTCGCAGATGTCACGTTGGTGCCGTGGGCGTTCCAGAAATACAGGACTGGGCGCTCACCTGCTTTCGTGTTCAACACAAAATGTTCAACCTTGGACGGAACGGCGGAAAGGTGTACCTGGCCGAATGCCGTCTCGCGGGATTGTGCGCTGGTTTGACAGAGGGTAAGCCAAAACGAAACGAGAGTGGCAGCGACGAATTGAGATGAATAATGTGCTGATTCAGAGTGGTTGATCACGAGTTTCTGTCACCTACGCATCATAAAGCGGAAAGAAATTAAGCCACAAATGAGTTCTACCGTTGCTTGCGATGCTTCAACCTCAGTTTCCGCCTCCTTGAGGCATCTGCATACCTACGCTCCTCCTCTTTCGTCACGGGTTTCACGCGAGGGGCAGCGATTGGCTTACCGCTTTCATCAATGGAAACAAAGGTCAAATAGGCGGTGTTGGTGAATTGCCGCTCACCTGTGAGAAGGTTTTCCTTTGATACCCGCACGCCAATTTCGAGAGATGTCGTGAAGACCCGGTTGACGGAAGCCTCGAGAGTCACTACGTCCCCCTGCCGTATCGGATGATGAAAGTTCAACTCATCGACCGATGCCGTGACACAGACCCGATTCGTATGTCGCGATGCTGCGATTGCGGCAGCGATATCAATCCAGTGCATGAGTTGGCCTCCGAGGAGGTTGCCGAGCCGATTGGTGTCAGTCGGCAGCACCATCTGCACCATCTGCACCTGGGATTCCATGACAGTACGAATATGCTCTCGCTTCATGACAGACACTCCTAGCGTTCGGTCGTCGCGGTTGGATTCTTGCGAGGTTCGGGCGGTTTCTGCGGAGGCCGCGACAGGATATCCTTCTGGAGTTTTTCCGCATCCGCTCTCATGGCGCTATTCGGATACTTCACAAAGAACTTTCCAATCTCAGTCTTCGCTTCATTCACATGATTTCGCAAAAGCATCACTTCGGCTTTCTTGTACTGCGCTTGCTCTGCGTACGGCGAGTCATGATACTTCTCCAGGACGTGTTCAAACGCGGTAAGAGCGGCTTTGTAATACTCCATATGGATATAGGTAATGCCGTTTTCGTATTCTTTCCGCGCCATCTTCGTATTGAGCTCTGAAATTTTCAATTCTGCCTGTGTCACCAGCGAGTCCGTTGGGTGATACTCGATGAATGACTGAAATTCATCGATCGCCTGACGAGTGTATGTCTGGTCAAGGTAGTAGAGCGGTGATAGCCGGTAGTAGCACATTGCACGCTGATAACGTGCCTGAGGCACATACTTGCTTGTCGGCATCGTACGGACCAGCACGTCGTATTCATACGCCGCGAGGACATATTCCTCGCGTTTGTACCGGCACTCGCCCATATCAAATTGCGCTTCGTCAGCAAATGTGCTCCCCTGATACTGGAGCGTCACGATTCGAAACTCTTCATACGCATCGAGGTAATTCTCCTCCTTGAAGAGCGACATAGCGTGCTCGAATCGTTTTTCGACCGAGAGCTGTTCAACTTCCTTGGTGGAACCGCAACCGGAGAGTATCAGTGCACATCCAATTACTACGGCAAAAAAGGAGCTGCGAATCATAGTATTTGTTCAGTCTTGGGTATGTTGAAGGTTAACGAACCAGGCTCCATCAGCCTGTTCGATGAACGCTGGCGATAATTTCTTCAGTCGCAGGAAGAAGGAATCTTCCTCCGGCTTGGTGAGTGTGAACGCCGGTTGCAGCCCTGCGCGTATCGCAAGAAGGCGTGCACGGTCCACTTGGACTTTTCCGGAACAGCGAGTAAGCGCTAGATCCGCTCCCAGCCCAAACGTGGCCAACTCACGTTGTGGCTGGTAGAAAACAAAATTGCCCAGGGAATAGAAGATGAGCTTCCCGTGATATGCCTCAATTCCCTGCACATAGTGAGGATGATGTCCCACAACCAGGTCTGCCCCAGCGTCGATGAGCAGCTGTAAATCCCGGCGGAGCCTCGGCGACGGGCTGTCGGTGTATTCTACTCCTCCGTGATAGCTCACGACTATCAGGTCAACCTTGGAACGCAACTCCCCGATATCGCGCCCGCACTGCATGCTGTCATACAATGCTATGTGTCCTGCCCAAGGACCCTTGAGATTCACGAACTGAGCATAGGCGAGAAATCCTATGCGTATCCCCTCCCGTTCCACAATTACCGGGATTGAACCTGCCACTGAGTCGAACGACGTCCCGACGACCCTTACTCCGGATCCCTGGAGATGAACGATCGTCTCGCGCAGAGCCCTCATTCCGTAGTCAAATGCATGATTGTTCGCTGTCGAAACTACGGAAACGTTCGCCTCCCTGAGCGACTCCGCCCCGGACGGAGGCCCTGTGAAAATGAGATTGTACTTCGGGTGTTGCGTCTCGCCGTCCTGATCTGAGAGCTGGCTCTCGAGATTCACGAAGACTACATCTCCTTTCGAGAGCGTGCTGCTCACATACCGAAATGGATAACCGATGTCGCCGTGAACCAACTCCTGCCCGACCATACGACCGAGGTTGACATCTCCGAACAGGAGAAGAGAAATCGCCCGATCGGACTGCGACGGCTGACCCATCAGGGCGCCGCAATTGAACATTGTCAGTACGGCAAGAATGTACCGTACTCTCAATGTCAGTTCCTCACCGTAAAGAACAAGTAGACGATCAGAAACGCTCCGCCGATCATCAGTATCGGTCCAAGTAACTTGTCAAAAAGCGTGCGCTCTCCATCGTGAACATCCGAGACCATTCCTGCATCTTCCCGAAATGCCACCGTGTCAACATCCTGCCGCTTGAAGAGCCCCAGGTATTCCGCCATGGCCGTATCATTAGACGTGTGCCGGGCCTCGATGGCAGTCTGAATCTCACGCCGATATTCACCGTTCGCCAGACCTGCGTAGCGAACACTTTGATCCAACACATTTAACTGTATGGACTGTTTCAAGCTGGAGGGGGAGCTCTGCAGGGAGACGCGAATCCCCTTGCGTCCGAGGAGGTCGAGAAACGCATTCTCGACGAGCGCCCGCGCCGTTCCCCCCGTCACGAGGATCCCCACATTGTCCACTCCACTGATGGAGGGGCTCATCTTCTTGAAGCTCTCATCAGCGATGCTCGCCGCCTGTGATCGCAACACCAAAGCTGCGCTCATTCCCACTGTTTGTGCCTGAAGGCCGGTGAGGAAGGTCAGAACCACCAGGCCCGCAAAGCGGACTATCCGTGCGATTCGCTGGGAGATCATCGAGGTCAAGCGTAGATTCCGCGCAATTTCAGTGTACGGGCAACCTTGTCGATTGCGAGGATATATGCTCCAATCCGTAGGGTCACATTATATCGTTCAGCGGTTTCATACACCGCATCAAAAGCATCTTCCATCATTCTTTCAAGCCTGCTATTCACACGATCAAGCGTCCAGAAGAATCCGACGCGATCTTGCACCCATTCGAAGTACGACACCGTCACACCCCCGGCGTTCGCCAATATGTCGGGAATAACCAGAATCCCCTTCTCCTGAAGGATCGGATCAGCGTGCGCAGCCGTCGGTCCGTTGGCTCCTTCGCAGATGATTTTCGCCTTGATCTTCGGTGCGTTGAGATGGGTAATCTGGTCTTCCTTCGCAGCCGGGACAAGAACATCACACTCGAGTTCGAGCAGCTCATTGGCGTTCATCGTTTCAGCGCCGGGAAAACCGGCAAGCGTCCGGTTGTTTTGCACCCAAGCCAACGCCTTCTCGATGTCAATCCCCTTCTTGTTGTAGAATGCTCCGCTGATGTCTCCGATGCCGATAATCTTGCACCCTTGCTCACGGAGCAGCTGCGCTGTCACGGATCCAACGTTTCCAAAACCTTGTACGACGACCGTCGTGTCCTTCGGCTTCAAGCCGAGCTTCCGGAGTGCTTTGGTCGTGACGATCATGCAACCTCTCCCCGTCGCTTCCCTTCTCCCCAATGAACCTCCCAGTAGCAGCGGCTTGCCCGTCACAACAGCGGGTTCCGTTTTCCGCATGTGCATACTGTAGGTATCCATGATCCACGCCATCACCTGCTCGTTCGTGTTCATATCGGGAGCAGGAACATCGCGATCCGGGCCAAACACATCGATGAGGTTGGAAGTGTACCGACGCGTAATCTTTTCCAGGACGAGCGGACTCAACTTCGACGGATCGCATCGCACACCCCCCTTCGCACCACCGAAGGGAATGTTCAAGACTGCACATTTCCACGTCATCCAGGCGGCAAGGGCCTTGACCTCATCCAACGTCACATCAGGAGAATATCTGAGACCTCCTTTGGAGGGACCAAGGATATCGTTGTGTATGACGCGATAGCCCTCAAAAACTGCGACTTCACCCGAATCCATCGCTATGGGAATGGAGACGATAACCTGCCTGACAGGCCTCTTCAGATACTCATAGACACCGGGTTCAAGATTCAGAAGATGTGCAGCGACGTCGAATCGTTGCATCATCGACTCAAAGGGGTTCTCCTTGCTTAGAAGCGGAGCCGGTTCCTGATATGTGTAAGGCTGCTGCTGTCTCATCTCGTCCTCCATCCCCTCGTCGACACCTAGTGGATTCCTCCCATCGCCATTTCCTCAAGCCGCGCAATGCGTTCCTCAGTGGGGGGATGTGTGGAAAACAGCTTCGCCATTCCACCTCCCCGAAGCGGATTGACGATAAACATATGCGCTGTTGCGGTGCCGGCATTCTCCATAGGAATCCGTTCTGTACCGCTCTCCAGCTTCTTGAGAGCATTCGCAAGACTGAGAGGTCGGCCACTAATCTGCGCACCCCCCTCATCCGCGGCGAATTCACGCGAACGAGAGATGGCAAACTGTATCAGCATGGCAGCGACCGGCGCGAGGACCAGAAGAAGAATCTCTCCCAGCGGATTTGAGTTATCACGATCTCTGCTTCCGCCACCAAATATCGAAGCGAACATTGCCATTCTCGACATGAACATAATTGCGCCTGCCATTGCAGCGACAATCGTTCCGGTGAGGATATCGCGGTGCTTCACGTGTGCCAACTCGTGACCTATAACACCTTCGAGCTCATCCTCACTGAGCAAACTCAGAATTCCTTCCGTCGCAGCCACCGCTGCATGCTCAGGATTCCTACCAGTCGCAAAAGCATTTGGCGAGTCTCCAGGGATAATGTAGACCTTTGGCATCGGAAGCTGGGCCTGCGTTGCGAGCTTTCGGACGATCGCATAGAGCCTCGGCGCATCCTGCTCACTTACCTCCTTTGCTCCATAACTCATCAGGACGATCTTGTCTGAAAACCAGTACATCCCAAAGTTCATCAATAATGAAAATGCAAAAGCCAGCACAAGCCCCTGTTCCTGGCCAAGCCACTGACCCACAAGCATCATCAATGCCATCATCAGGACCATCAAGCCGACGGTCTTCACGGTACCCATACAAATCTCTCCTTCCCAATCAAAAGCGGTTCTTTCCCTATGTCAAAGTAATTTATGAAAAAAACCAAGCAGATTCAATGAATTTCAAGGCTTGTGTACAGTCCGGAGGGTCCTCAAATGCAGGATTCGACCTCATCTCCAGGGAAAACGCGGTAGCAATAGTCTCAAGAGGGTTTTTCAGAGGAGCGCATGCCGTTCGTCGAGCGGATGCGCTTGAGTGATTGTTCGACCAACGAGGGATCTTCATCAAGGAAGTGGCGCGAAAACCGACGAGCCCGCTGAACTTCAAGGGAATCGATTTCTGCAGAGATCAGGTCCTGTTCAAAGAGCTTTGCTGTGGAGACCATAACTCCGCCAGGATTGATCACAGCTGATCCGCCCCAAAAGTTGACGCCGTCCTCATAGCCTACGCGATTGGAAAAAACTAGATATGAGCTCAAAAGCCTCGCGTATGCACGGTGTTGCTCGTGATTCACGCGCGCGGCGTCCATGTCGGAGCTTCCAGGGGCAATCCGTGAAGGGCTTGCAGTAAGCGAAAAAATGACCTCCGCGCCATCCAGTGCAAGCAGATACGGCAGGGACATGTGCCAGAGATCCTCACACACGAGAAGACCAAACCGTCCGTGCTTTGAATCGAACGCAGCAACTTCTCTACCCTTACTGAAGTAGCGTCCCTCTTCGAACATTCCATACGTCGGAGGATAGATTTTCCTATGTATGTGCTTCACCAAACCATCTTCCAGGAAGACAGCGGAGTTGTAAACCCCATGGTTTTCCGCACTCTCCACAAGACCGAAGACGATCGTTACCGACTTGCTTGCCTCCTTGAGAGCAGACAGGCGAGGATCCGTGAAAGGATTCAGTGCGATCTCCCACGCGAGATCACGCAGCGTATAGCCGGTGAGGCTGAGCTCCGGAAAAACCACCAGCTGAGCTCCCCCGAGCTTTGCCTTTTCGACAACTTCGAGATGATGGCTGAGATTACGTTCTATGTTTCCGACGGCAGCGTCGACTTGTGCGACGGCTAACTTGAATTTCATAAAGGGCAATGTCAATATTCACATTTACAAACAACGCGTGACCCCGGAAGTTCCGGCCTAGGAAAGGTCTACTGTGTTCGGTAGCTCGTTCTTGTCTCCCGGACGAGCTGGAAAATGCTGCGCCAGGTGATCAGCGACACTGCGGACAGCATCCAGCAATCCCTGACGGTATTCCTTTTTCGCGAAGGATCCGGCCATTGTCTGCGCGACTGAGCGCCAGGTGTCAGGCACCACCTTCTGGTTAATGTGCTCATCCGCGAGGATGAAGAACTCACGCGCTTCCAGGAGAATAAAAATCAGTATTCCGGTCCTCTCTTTTGTCTTCATCATGCCGAGATGGACAAACTCATGACGAGCCAGTTGCTCAACCGTCATCGATCGCTCTTTCCTCGATCGCTTCTGCCGGACTGCCACGCGGATCTCGCCCGAGGTACGTTTCTCCTGTTCAGCGATAGCATCCGCAATATCTTTCAGGTCTTGCTTGGAGAGAAAGCCTTTGACCAAATTAGCCACACGTCACCTCAGGATAGGTCAATCATTTTGATGTCTTTGATGTACTGAACTGTCTTGTCTTCTTTCAGATTGATCAGCTTTTCCATTTTCGATTCAATCCGTTCGACATTCTCACGAATGATGGCAAGGTACTTCGCCCTTTTCTCGGAATTGCCGTTCTTGATCAGCACATCTACAATCCCCTTCATATTCTGGAGCGGTATCGTGATCTCTCCCGTAATCCCTACGATCATCTCTTGCATGGCCTCGAGTCGTTTCTGGCGAATCTCCAGCTCAGCAACTTCCTTCTGAAACTTACGCTTCTCTACGACAGTCATGATCGTCTTCGGCAGAATCGGAGTGCTGATTTCCTCTTTGACCAGGTAGTCACGCACACCCAGCTTCATGACTTCCACGGCGAGACCCATATCCTTGTTTACCGTCAAGAAGATCACCGGTGTTTCGACCTCCTTCTCCTTCAGCGCACGCGTGATCTCGAGCCCGTTCATCCCCGGAAGAAAGTAATCCATGAGTATAACATCAACAGTCGGGTTGCGAACAGCTTCGTCGATACCCTCTGCTCCGTTTTCTTTCCAGATGACTTCAATCTCTGCGTCTTCAAACCGGCTCAGATAGATCTTCACGAGTTTGGCGAAGTCGACGTTGTCTTCGACGAGCAGAACGCTAATATGCTTTCTAGCAGCCATAGAGCTCTCAGATTTTGTTTGGATTTCTCGTTGCTTTCGACCAGGATGCTTGCATTGACTGGAACATTGGATTTACGTCGTTCAGGATCGCAGATTTCGAAACATAGCTGCTTGCCCCGAGTTCGTATGCCTTCCGGACGTCTTCTTCCCGTTCTGAGCTGCTGACGATAATAACGGGGATTGCTTTGGTAGTCTCTTCCTCCTTGAGCAACCGGAGGACTTCCCTCCCGTCAAGTCGGGGAAGGTTCAAATCGAGAAAGATAATGTCCGGTTTTGCCGCCTGTTCTGCAGTAAGCTTTCTCAAATACTCGAGGGCGATCCCGCCATCCTCAAAGTACGTGAATTCATCCTGGCGGCCATTCTTCTTGAATGCCCACTGCAGGATTTTTGCATGATCGCGGTTGTCATCGATCAGCAGAATTTTCAACGGCCCTTCTGTCAACTCCACCGGTTCTCTCATACTCTTGGTATTGTAAAATAAAATGTTGTTCCTTGTCCGACAGTCGATTCCACCCAGATCTTTCCACCGAGCGACTCAATGATCTTCCGGACGATCGTCAGCCCCGCACCAACCCCTTCATACTCGTCCTTTCGATGAAGACGCTGAAAGATGAGGAATATCTTGTCAAAATGCGTCGGCTCAATTCCGATGCCATTATCCCGTACAAAGAGAGTCGTGGCCTCGGGCGAAACTGTCGAACCGATTTCGATGCGTGGCACCGGCTTGTCGCAGAATTTCAGGGCATTGGCGATCAAGTTGCGGAACACGATCCGCAGATGCGTGTCCACGGCGACGACGTCTGCCAGTCCTTCCTCCACGATGATTTCCGCCTTCCCTTCACGGATCGAGAACCGTAATTCCTCGAGGACATCGGTTATCAGCGGCGCCAACTCGATCCTTGTTCTCTTCTCTGTTAGCTTGCTGATGCGCGACAGGAGGAGAAGATCGTCAATGAGCCGCTTCATATGAAGGCATGAGTCCATAACAGCCTGAAGATACTCGCGGCCGCCTTCATCCAGTTGCTGCTGGTATTCATGCCAGAGCATCTTCGCATACCCCTCGACGCTGATCAGAGGCTCTTTGAGGTCATGCGAAACTACGTATGTGAAATCGTCCAGCTCCTTGTTGCGCGCCTCGATCTCACGTGACTTCCGGATCGTTTCCTGGTACAGCTGAGCCTTCTCAATCGAGATGCCGGCCAGGTGTGCAATGCTCTGGAGAAGCGTCAGATGTTCGTGCGAGTACATCTCCGGTTCATACGAATGCACCGAGAGCACTCCAATGGTCTTTTGCTTCGAAACCATGGGGACCATCATAAGCGAGGCGGCCACCGATTCTCCTTCGGAGGAGGTCGACGACTCATCCCCTCGATTCCTCAACTGAAGCAGAGGCTTTCGCAAGGAAATGACTTTCGCTGCGCTGGTCGATTTCTCGAGCGAGTGGGGACCCTGCGGGACCGCAATCTCTTCCCTCAAGCCATTAACGATATCAATGGCATAAACAGGTTTGATTTCCTTCCTCTCCTCATCGTAGAGATCGATGAAGAAACCGTCGACCGGGATAACTTTTTCGATTTGCTGGTACGTGGTTCGCGCGATCTCCTCCGTATTCAAAGTCTCGGTCAACGCACTGCTCAAGTCATACAGCACCTGCAATCTCTGGAGCTGCCGGCTCAACTCCTCCCGTGATGCCTGGCGCTCGCTGATGTCGCGTGCAATGTTGACCATCAGGACAGGATCACCCGTGGCGTTCCGAAGCAAAGTTGTATTCAAGCTGACTGCGACCCGTTCTCCGCTTTTTCGCAACCACGTGATGTCAAAATCGCGCAGCACGTTATGTTCGCGCAGCTTTTCCAGCCAGCTCATGAACGACCGCAGGCTCTCTTCCGGCACCCAGGGATACGGAATCTCAGCGGCGAAGGCCTCGCGACGCGTGAACCCGGTAAACCGTTGAAACTCGTCGTTCACATCCAGCACCTTCCCCCGGAGGTCTGTGATCACGAGCGCATCGACCATTGAATTAATCACGTTCCGCAGAAGGCTTTCGGAGTCGGTGAGACGCTTCTCAAGCTCTTTTCGATCAGTGATATCACTGATCGTCAGGTTCAACCCCGGGGCCCCCCTGTACCAAATCAGGTCGAAGGAAGTCTCCACGTCAATCGTGGATCCTCCCTGCCTGATCATCCGCGTCTCGAAGCGCACAGGGATCGCCTCTCCCCTGAAAACCCGATGCTGAAGAAGTGAAAAGAACATCCGTGATCCGTCATCGAGGAACTCCCGGATTTCCTTTCCCACAATGTCCTGGCCTGACCGATAGCCCAGAAGCTTGCAGAATGTGGGATTAACAACAGCGATACTGTCATTCTGGAGGATGCCGATCCCGTACGGCGAATGCTGAAAAAGGGAATGATAGTCTGTATCCTCATCTCCCCAGGGAAGCGAGAAAAATTCATCAAGCAGCGCTGTGGTACCACGTTGCTTCACCGCCGGATGGTCCTTGGATGAGTGCTCGTGAATGCGGGCGAGACCAATCAGTCGGAGTCCGCCATCGAGATTCGTAGCCCTTAGCCGGAGCCTCAGCAGCTTCCCCTCCTTTTGCTCGAATGCGACTTCTGCGTCCAAAGGCTCGCCGTGAGAAAGCCGCGCCTGAAAACCTCCGACGGTGCTTGTTCCATGGAGTGTGAAGATTGCGTCGAGTGTTTTGCGGAGGAGGACATTGCGCCTGCGATTGAGCAGCTTAAGAGCGCTTTCATTCGCCTCGACGCAGTGGCCAAACCGATCTGTGATCAGGAGTGGAATGAACGACCTGCTAAATGCCGACTGGAATGCTTCGCGATAATCCACGACTGGGTTCTTTTGCTCCACCTTCACGAGAACGGTCTTTCGTCTCGGTGTCTTTTCCCCGGCCCCTGCTGGTCGTCGGCGATATGTGGCAGACGTGTTTCTCACGATGCAGAAAGAATTTTTGCAGGGTGTGTTGTCCGATGGACAAACGTTGAGAGTTCCCGTATGCGATCGAGAAGCATTCGGAACTTCTCAGGCTTGAGCGATTGAAAACCGTCCGAAAGCGCCGCCTGGGGATCCTGATGGACTTCCACCATCAGTCCATCCGCTCCAGCCACGATCGCCGCCTCCGCCATGGGAGCAACGAGATCCCAGGCTCCCGTCCCGTGACTGGGATCGACGATAATCGGCAAATGTGAGAGCTTCTTGATGACAGGGACTGCATTCAAGTCAAGCGTGTTTCGTGTGTACGTCTCGAATGTGCGGATTCCCCGTTCGCACAAGATGATGTCGTAGTTCCCTCTTGAGGCTATGTATTCGGCTGACAGCAAAAGTTCTTCGATCGTTGCTGAAAGACCGCGCTTCAGGATGACAGGACGCTTCAGATCTCCAACCTGCTCGAGAAGCGAGAAATTGTACATATTGCGCGCGCCGATCTGCAGCACGTCTGCAAACTGCGCCACCAGAGGGAGCGTCTCTGTGTCTTTTACTTCCGTTACGACATGCATTCCAGTCTTGTCCGCCGCCTCACGCAGCAACTCGAGCCCCTCGTTCTTGAGTCCCTGGAAAGAGTACGGGGAGGTACGAGGCTTGAAAGCGCCGCCTCGCAGAAATTTCACTCCCATGCCACTCAGGATCTCAGCAATTTCCAAAATTTGTTCACGGCTCTCGACGGAGCATGGACCGGCGATCATCGTCAATTCCGGTCCACCGATACGATCAGCACCAACTGAGACAACCGTGTTCTCAGGTTTCACTTCCCGGCTCACAAGCTTGTATGGCTTCGAGACAGGAACGGCATCCTCGACACCAGGAAGGCTCCTAAACAAGTCCGGATCAAGCCCACCTTTGTTGCCCGTGATGCCGATGGCAACGCGTTGCGCTCCCGGGATTTCGTGAGGCATGTAGCCAAGGGAAACGATCTTCTGTTTTACCCGATCGATCTGATCCTTGGTCACTTCCTGATTCATTAAAACAAGCATTGCACCGCTCCGAAGTCAATCACACATTCACCAGCTGCCCGAAGAACCTCCTCCTCCAGCCATTCCGCCTCCCCCGCTGAACCCGCCCCCACCTCCAAACGAGCCTCCGCCGAAACCTCCGCCTCCAATATATGGCCACCCCCAGCCCGAGCGATACATTGATCCTTTCGAGCCGATTACGGCACGTCGCCGCGAGCTGAACATGGGAAGCACAAACGCCCCCATGAATCCGAAGAAGAACAACATCATAATGATTGATGTTAAGGGTGCCTTCTTCCCACGTGGCTCAACCTTGTACTCACCAGCGGTCGCTGAGATGATGGCCGAAACCGCCCCGTCAAGTCCACCGTAGAAATCCCCCGCTCTGAAGCGAGGATTGATCTCCCGTTCCCGAATCTGTGTCGTGGCGGCATCGGTGAGCGCTCCCTCGAGTCCGTACCCAACTTCGATCCTGACTTTGTGGTCTTCCTTGGCGATAAGGATGAGTACCCCGTTGTCTTTCCCCTTCTGTCCCAGCTTGTTCTTCTCGAAGACCCGCATTGAATAGTCTTCGAGCGCTCCACCTTCGAGGGAATTGATCATGAGGATGGCGACCTGGGTCGAAGTGGAGTCCTCAAATAGCTTGAGACGAGTCTCAAGAGCACGCCATTGATTGAAGTTCAGCGTGTTTGTAAAGTCGGTCACGCGCTGCTGCAACTGTGGCACCGCAGGTTGCGCGAAGAGGTATCCGGGCCAGAGCGACAGCAGTACCAGCAGTAGAAATCGAACTGTTCGCATGAGGATTCCTTAGAATTGAACTTTGGGCGCCTGGTCTGCACCAGTGGCTGCCGAGAAGTAGGCCTTATCTTTGAACCCACCCATGGATGCTATGAACGAAGCAGGAAACCGCCGAATCATAGTGTTGTAGGACTGCACCGTCTCATTGAATCGGCGCCGCTCTACCGAAATCCGGTTTTCCGTCCCTTCCAACTCTTTCTGGAGAGTGAGGAAGTTCTCATTCGAGCGGAGAGTCGGATAATTCTCAGTTACTACAAGAAGCCGTGACAGCGCCGAACCCAGTCCATCCTGGGCCTGCTGGAACTTCGCAAATGCCTTAGGATCATTGAGGACTTCAGGAGTAATGGACATCTGACCAACCCGAGATCGGGCGTTGGTGACGTTTTCGAGGACTTCCCGTTCCTGCTTCGCGAAGCCTTTGACGGTCTCGACCAGGTTCGGTATGAGGTCATAACGGCGTTGGTATTGATTCTCGACCTGACCCCATCCAGCCTTAACTCCTTCCTCTGCACTGACGATCCTGTTATTGACAGAAATGCCATACCCAACAAAGCCGAGGACGATAAGTACCAACACACCCACGACGCCCAGGACTATCGCTAATGTTCGATTCATAGGAAGACTCCCGTATTATTGGAAAATCTATATTTGCGCAGTTTGTGTAAACGATTTCCTGAGCATTGTAGCAAAAGTTGGCTGGAAAAACAAGGAGTGTGGGATCGGTGAGTGACAACAGGTTCTGACGATGAGCAAGGCGTGCCGTTCTTGAATCCCGGCAATTATAGATGAAATAACCAGAAAGGCGACACGCAGGTCGCCTTTCTTGTTGACAATCTCTTCGTTTCAGGCGGTTAAGCTACCGAAGAAGCACTCTTGAAATGACAATCTTCTGGATTTCGGTGGTTCCTTCGTAAATCTCCGTGATCTTCGAATCCCGGAGATATCGTTCCACATGGTACTCTCGCATATAGCCATATCCGCCATGGATCTGAACGGCTTCCAGTGCACAGTGAACAGCGGTCTTGGATGCGAAGAGTTTTGCCATCGCGGCTTCTGCGGCATACGGCTCTTTTCGGTCTTTCAAGGATGCGGCGTGGAGAATGAGATGCCGTGCTGCCTCGATATCTGTTGCCATTTCAGCGAGCTTAAACTGAATCGCCTGCAACTCTGCGATAGGTTTTTCAAACGCCTTCCGCTCCTTGCTATACTTGATCGAGGCATCCAGCGACGCCTCAGCGATCGCCAGGCCCTGAGCCGCAATGCCTATCCGCCCCCCATCCAATGTCTTGAGGGCAAACTTGATACCGAATCCCTCTTCGCCTATCCGGTTTGCAGCGGGAACTCTGCACTCTTCGAATGCAAGTGAAACGGTGTCTGAACTTCGGATCCCCATTTTCTTTTCTTTTTTTGCAACGGAGAATCCGGGTATCCCTTTCTCCACGATGAAGGCGCTGATGCCGCGCGCACCTTTGGATCGATCAGTCGCGGCCATCACGAGTACGACATCCGCATTGGCACCGTTCGTAATGAAGTTCTTGGTCCCGTTAAGGACATACTCGTCTCCCTCCCGCCTGGCAGTCGTACGCTGGTTGGTCGCATCACTTCCCGCCTCAGGCTCCGAAAGAGCAAATGCACCGAGTTTCTTGCCGGAAGCAAGGTCAACGAGGAAGCGCTGCTTCTGCTCTTCTGTCCCAAAGGATTCCAGCCCCCAGCAGACCAGTGAGTTGTTGACCGACATGATCACACACGCGGAAGCATCTACCTTTCCTATCTCTTCAAGCGCCAGCACATATGAGATCGTATCGAGACCTGCCCCGCCGTATTGCTCGGAGACCATCATTCCCATGAACCCGAGCTCACCCATTTTCTTCACCGCTTCATACGGGAATTCCTCCTTCTCATCGCGCTCAATCACTGTGGGCGCGAGTTCATCCTGCGCGAACTTTCTCGCAGTATCCCTGATCATCAGGTGAGTGTCTGAGTACTGAAAATTCATGCGTCCCCGTCAGGTTGTCGTGTATGTGTAAAAACCTTTGCCGGATTTTCGACCGAGATGGCCGGCAGCAACCATTTTCTTCAGCAGCGGGCATGGGCGGTATTTCGAATCCCCTAATCCCTTATGCAGAACCTCCATGATCGAGAGGCACACATCTAACCCGATGAAGTCTGCCAGCGTCAGCGGACCCATCGGATGATTCATACCGAGTTTCATGACTGTGTCGATCGATTCGGGCGTCGCAACGCCTTCCATCACGCAGTACATCGCTTCGTTCAGCATCGGCAGGAGCACGCGGTTAGACACAAAACCGGGATAATCGTTTACCTCGACCGGCACCTTTTCAAGCGACTCTGAAAGCAACTTGACGGTCTGATAAGTGTCATTCGATGTTGCTAGCCCGCGGATCACTTCGACCAGTTTCATCACAGGGACCGGGTTCATGAAGTGCATCCCGATAACTTTGTCAGGCCTCGATGTCACTGCCGCCAATTCGGTGATTGAAATGGACGACGTGTTCGAAGCGAGAATCGTCGTCGGCAGCGCATACCTGTCGAAATCCTTGAAGAGTTGCTTCTTAATCGGTTCGTTCTCCGTAGCGGCTTCGATGATGAGATCGACCCCCTCACATGCCTCTTCCAGATTGAGGACCGCCCTGATCCTCGAAAGCGTTTCAGCTTTCTTCTCTTCGGTAATCGTCCCTTTCTTGACCTGACGATCAAGGTTGGATCGGATGGTTGCCAGGCCACGATCGATGAAATCCTGCTTTATGTCATGAAGCGTCACAGGATAGCCGTACTGCGCGAACGCGTGGGCAATACCATTCCCCATTGTTCCGGCTCCAACCACCGTCACAGCTCTTATCTGTCCTGTTCCCATAGGCGTAAATCCTGATCCTGTTGTGGTCCTACAAAACCCTACTTGATGAGCTCGACAATCACTGCACTCGCCTCGCCGCCGCCGATACAGATTGCGGCCATTCCACGCCTCTTGTTTCGCTGCTTCAAAGCATGCACCAGGGTGACAAGAATGCGTGCGCCGCTTGCCCCGATCGGATGTCCAAGAGCCACAGCGCCACCATTGACATTCAACTTCTCGGTCTCGATCCCGACCAGCTTCTGAACTGCAAGCGAGACGACAGCGAATGCTTCGTTCACCTCAAACAGATCGATGTCCTGCACCTTCAGCCCGGCTTTCAACAATACCTTCGCGATAACATCGGCCGGTGCCGTCGTGAACCACTCCGGCTTCTTTGCGGAGGACGCGAACGCGACGACGCGGGCCAGCGGTTGCACGCCTAACGCGGCTGCTTTTTGTGCGGACATAAGTGACAGGGCGGCTCCGCCATCGTTGATTTTCGACGCGTTCGCGGCTGTCACCGTCCCATCTTGTTGAAACGCTGGCTTCAGCTTGGGGACCTTGTCGAAATTTGTCTTAAACGGTTCCTCGTCCTGCTCCACGATTGTGTCCCCCTGCTTACTCTTGATCGTGACAGGAACAACTTCTTCTTTAAACCTTCCTTCGGCCCAGGAACTCTGCGATCGCTTGTAGCTGAGAATCGCGAATTCATCCTGCGCTTCACGCGGGATGGAACATTCTCTTGCACATATCTCCGCAGCGTTTCCCATATGGAAATCGTTGTAGACATCCCACAAACCATCTTTGATCATCGAGTCGATGATCTTGCCGTGCCCCATTCTGTACCCCTCGCGGGCCTTTTCCAGGATGTAAGGAGAATTCGACATGCTCTCCATACCTCCGGCGATAATGGAATCTGCGTCTCCGAGCTGGATCGCCTGTGATGCAAGCATCACCGCCTTCAAACCGGACCCGCACATCTTGTTAATTGTCAGACACTCGACTGACTCCGGCAGCCCCGCGAACAGTGCAGCTTGTCGTGCCGGGGCCTGGCCAAGGCCAGCGGTAAGGACGTTTCCCATGATCACTTCCTGGACATCACTTTTCTTTATTCCAGCCCTCCGCACCGTCTCCTCAACCACAAGAGCTCCGAGCTTGGGAGCACTCACTGATGCGAGCGATCCCATGAATGAGCCAATAGGAGTCCTGCAGGCACCCACGATGACGACATCGTTTGCCATAGACTATTCTTTCCGCAATGATTGATACATCAGGAAGGACTCGCGCTGCACGCCACCATCATACCTCCACCTCGTTCCCTGCACTCTGGTCAGCTATTCATCGACTTCAGGAACTCCTTGTTGGACTTCGTGCCTCTCATCTTCTCCATCAGGAATTCCATTGCGTCAACGGGTGTGAGATCGCTGAGCAACTTTCGAAGGATCCAGACCCGATTGAGTTCTTCGGCATCCTGGAGCAATTCTTCTTTACGTGTTCCAGACCGGTTGACATCCATTGCCGGGAAGACACGCCGGTCACTCAACTTGCGGTCGAGGACAATTTCGTTGTTGCCGGTGCCTTTGAATTCCTCAAAGATCACCTCGTCCATTCTGCTGCCGGTTTCGACAAGGGCCGTAGCAATGATGGTCAAGCTTCCACCCTCCTCGATGTTACGCGCTGCACCGAAGAACCGTTTGGGCCTGTGGAGTGCATTGGCGTCGACACCACCAGAAAGGATCTTCCCGCTATGTGGAATAACGGTGTTGTGCGCACGTGCAAGGCGCGTGATGCTATCCAGCAAGATAACCACATCCTTCTTCGCTTCGACAAGGCGCTTCGCCTTTTCCAGCACCATGTCAGACACCTGGACGTGCCGCTCGGGTGGTTCGTCGAATGTTGAACTGACCACCTCAGCGCTCACGGTCCGCTCCATATCGGTTACTTCTTCCGGACGTTCGTCGATGAGCAGTACGATGAGCTTAACTTCGGGATGATTACGGGTGATGCTGTTTGCGATCTTCTGGAGGAGGATCGTTTTACCAGCCTTGGGAGGCGACACGATCATACCACGCTGGCCTTTTCCTATAGGGGCCAGAAGGTCCATAATCCTCATCGAATACTCGCCCGGCACCGTCTCGAGCTTGAGGCGGTTCGTTGGATAGAGCGGCGTTAGGTTGTCGAACAGGGTCCGTTCCCGGATGACATCCGGATGGTCGTCATTGACCGCCTCGACACGGAGAAGTGCGAAGAACCGCTCGCCTTCTTTTGGAGGCCGAACCTGACCGCTGACGCTATCGCCGGTGCGAAGCCCGAATTTTTTGATCTGCGACGGAGAAACGTAAATATCGTCCGGAGACGGAAGGTAGTTGTAGTTGACGGATCTCAAGAATCCATAGCCGTCCGGAAGCACTTCAAGGACGCCCTTGCTGAAGCTGAGGCCGTCTTTCGTCGTCTGGGCTTCGAGAATCTTGAAAATGAGTTCCTGTTTTCGGAGATCACTGTATCCGGAAATATTCAGTTCTTTTGCGACCTCATTCAGCTCAGCGATCTTTTTGGACTTGAGTTCGGTAATGTCCATTGGCATAATAAAACAATCCTATTGGTAGAGAGATGGAATTGGCAAACCTAGAAGATGAAACCCTCTTTATTTAACTGAGGATGACCTACGTCGAAGTATCAAAGGTTGGGAGTAACGAATTGGCGATTTAGAAGTGAATTGGTTGGACGACTAACGACAAGTACGGAAGAAACTCCTTGAACTTCAAGGATAATATACCCGAATGGGCTTTGATTGTCAAGCCCTTTTTCGTTCCAACGCCGCCATCGCTTCACCAACAACGAAATGTGACCCTGTGATGAGAATAGTTCCCTCGTTCCCCGCAAGCTGAAGAGCAACCCTGATTCCTTCCTCCACACTGAGTGCCGCCCGGGTTTTGCATTTTTCCCTCTCGAACGCTGCCGCGACATCACTCGCCGGCCTGGACCGTGAGGTGTGAGCCGCCACTGCCACTGCCTGATGTGCTATGCGTCCGAGATCGTGCACCATCGAAGTGTAGTCCTTGTCCTTGACGACACCAAACACGACAATCGGCTTGTCTATCTTCAAACGCTTCCATGTATCACAGAGGTTCCGCATTGCATCGGAATTGTGAGCGACATCGGCGATGATGAGAGGATGCTCACGAATCACCTCCAACCTACCCGAGAGTCCCGTCAGTTGCTGAATGGCGGAGAGACCCGTCCGAACCGCTGCCTCTCCGACTGCAAACTTCGTGGCCCCCCTCAGTGTCTCAACTGTTGACAACGCTATGCCGAGATTCCCAATCTGATACTTTCCGGCAAGCGAGATGTTCAGTTTTTTGAACGAGGTTTTTCCCACGGTGAAGTCGACAACCGTTCCGTTCAGGCTCGATTCTCTCACCCTTGCCCGATATTGCGTGCCCAGGATGAGCGGAGCGTGCTTCTCCTTGCAGATTCGTTTGAGCACCAGAAGGGCGCGCCCATCCGAAACGCCCGTGATACATGGCGTACCCACCTTGACAATCCCCCCCTTTTCATACGCGATCTTCCCAAGTGTACCGCCGAGGATCTCCGTGTGTTCCAATCCGATGTTCGTGATAACGGACACCAGGGGACGCAGGACGTTCGTCGAGTCGAGCCGGCCACCCAGACCGGTTTCTATGACCGCTATATCCACCTCTTCCTGCGCAAAATATGCAAACGCTATCGCCGTCGTGGCTTCAAAAAAGGTGGGGCGATATCTCTTGATGGATCCTTTCAGGCGACTCGTGATTTCGGCGACCGCTTTGCGGGGAATCACCTTGCCTCCGATTCGAATTCTCTCCTCAAAGTCCACAAGGTGCGGTGAGGTGTAGAGTCCGGTTTTGTATCCGGCTGCCGACAGCATCGCGGCCAGCATCGAAGCGGTAGAACCTTTCCCGTTTGTTCCGGCGATATGGATAGAGGGAAATTTCCTGTGAGGATTCTTCAGCTCTTTCAGGAGCCGTGAAATCCCCTCGAGGCCGAACTTCATTCCGAGCCGTTCAATCCCGAAGAGAAGTTGAATGGATTGAGTGTAGGTGAGCAAGGGGAGAAGAGAATAGGTTAGAGCCAGGATTGAATAACAGAAAACTGCACATTGGACTCCATCGCACCAACAAGTTGCCCGACATCAGAAAGCCCCTGCCCCTCTGCAAAGGCACGGAGACCCTTCGCAACCTTGACACCGGTTGCGGGATCGATAAAGTTCGCGGTACCCACCTGCACAGCCGAGGCGCCAACAAGAAGGAATTCGACAGCATCCTCAGCGTTCATGATTCCACCGATGCCGATGATAGGGATTTTCACAACTTGTGCAACCTCGTATACTTTGGCAAGCGCAATGGGCTTGATCGCAGGACCGGAGAGTCCGCCGGTCACCGTGGAGAGCTTCGGTTTCCGTGCACGGATATCAACTGCCAAACCTATGAGCGTGTTGATGACGGAGACGGCATCTGCGCCGGCCTCCTCGACTGCTTTCGCGAACTCCGAGATGTGCGTAACATTCGGAGTCAGCTTCATGATCAAAGGTTTCTGCGTCAACGGGCGGAGTCGCGTGGTGATCTGGCGGGTCATGTCGCAGTTGGTGCCAAAGTTCAGGCCGCCTTCTCTGACGTTGGGGCACGAGACATTTATTTCGTATCCGGCGATTCCCTCGTGCTGTTCGAGGAGCGTAAGCACATCGCAATATTCCTGAACCGAGCTTGCTGCGATATTCGCGATGATCGTCGTCTTCAGAGTTTTCAGATACGGCAGCTTTTCCTGGATAAACGCATGCACCCCGATGTTGGCCAGGCCGATCGAGTTTAACATACCGCTCGCGGTCTCAACGATCCGGCGCGGCGGATTTCCGTCACGCGGCTTCCACGATAGCGATTTGGTGCATATCCCCCCAAGCTCGTTGGCATCCACAAGATGTTTGACTTCATCGCCGTACCCGAACGTGCCTGACGCAACCAGCACCCGATTCTTGAACTCGACGCCCCGTATGGAGAAGGATTCTTTTACCATCTAACGAAGTATGATGTCTTTGATGTTAAATGTTGGGCCATCTGTGCATACTAAAGCATACTTCTTCTTCCCGTCGGTCCGCTCGACAGGGCACCCCTGGCAAATTCCCATGCCGCACGCCATATCCCCCTCCAGCGACATTTCACATTCAATCCCTTCGGCAAAGGCAAAAGCAGACAGCGCCTTCAGCATGGGAGTCGGTCCGCAGCCGAACACTTTCACGTTTCTCACGTCGTGTTTCTCGATTTGCGTCTTCAGCAAATCCACAACCGTTCCCTTCATTCCCTTCGAACCGTCATCCGTGGCAACCAGAACGTTTTTCAGGTATTGCTCCGTGACATGGCCAGCCGTACGAGCTCCAATCAGCGTGAGGATTTCTTTCTTTTCTTTCAGCAGAAAGTCCGTCAGAAATGGAAAAGGAGCAATTCCGAGCCCGCCGGCAACCAGGATCGCCATCCCATAGTCCCCCCCAATGCCGAACGGAGATCCGAGAGGGCCGAGAACATCCAGCGTGTCACCTGGCTTTTTCGAAGACATCATTCGGGTTCCCTGGCCGATGACATTGAAGAGAAGTTCGATTGAGTCTCCATCGACGCGCGAGATACTGAAAGGTCGTCTGAGGAGCGGCAGGCATGATTCGCCACAGCGTATGTTGACAAATTGTCCCGGTACCGACCTCCCTGCAATTTCCGGAGTACGTAAGACCATCCTAAAGATACCTTCTGCGACTTCGCGCCGACCGATAACCTGCGCCGCTGTCTCTATAAGTGGTGTCCCCTGTAAGCTCACTATTTCGCTTTCCCTTTTTTGCTGAGGGTATCAGGTTCTGAGTCCGGCTTTCTAAGTATCGGGTTCAGGTCCAATTTCACTTTTGCGGAGTCCGGTTTGGGGAATTTGACAATGGCTCGTTCATCCGAAGTATCCGCCGGTGACTTAGGGACAGAGATCGCTTGACCCTTCTTCGTGGAATCCGGAAGAGCTTTCTTCGTTTCCGCTCCAATCATCGCCTTCAGGCTGTCAGGGATTGCCTTTTTCAATGAATCGGATGCAGGCTTGGGAGGAGCTTCGACCGGGGGTATACGTCGTTGAGCAGCGATGCCGTACTTCGTTGTAATAAATTTCTGTGCGAGAGTTTTGTACTGAGAAAGAGCGCTGTCAGGCCTAAGAAGATGGTTTTCGTAGATCCAGGCCATCGTGTATCTGCATTTCGGCACAAGAGGAGACTCCCCGTAATCCTTCACTATACGTCCCAGAGAATCGACGGCTCTCTGATAGTGACCGGCAAACATCAACGATTCAGCCACAGCATAGACGGACTCGGCTGGATCGGATGTTTTTATAGTTGGGCGATATCCGAGGGCAATCCGTGCTTCTTCGGCGTATATCGATTTCGGATACTTTGCGACGATCGTGCGATAGATATCTTTTTCATCTCCGTATTTCTTCCCACTGCTCGCTCGTGCAACTTCCGACAGTACATACAACGCCCGAGGGGTCTTGATGCTGTCGATACCCAGTTTCAGCGATTGGTTCAGCCAGAAGAATGTCGAGTCGGGCACATCGAGCTCTGAATAGAACAACTCTCCCATGAGATAGGAAAGATTGCCAAGAGAGGCTATAAGTGTGTCCTTCTTGGGCTTCTGAGTGAATCGTGACGCACTTACCGCACCTGTGAGTGAAGTGTCCCGTTTCTGGGAGGAGCGCAGCGAGTCACGCTGACTCCCGAGCGTGTCACTATGGGCCAGTGTGATTTGATTGTCGGTCCTGGCCAGCACCGAATCCCTTTTGACGGGTGCCAGAGAAGAGTCCTTCTTTGCAGACACGGATGAGGTATCCTTCACACCCAACGTGATCGCCCGCCCTCTCCTCGTTGCTTCGATGGCCGGCTCTGTTTTCGCTATGCTAAGCGAAGAATCAATCTTCCCTACTCCGCCGAGAGTATCTTTCTTTGTCCACAAGCTGTCGATATCGATGATGAAAAGCATGCTGTCGAGCTTGAAGAACTGCTGCTGCAGCCGGAAATAGCTGTCGAATGCTGCGACCCGCTTCGTAGCATCCAGAACGAGTTCCGGTGTTCCCCCAGTCAAAGCATGTGAGTAGGCCGTCCTCGCATCGGCGTATTTCCCCGCTTCATACTGATACAGCTTGCCAAGTTCGAATGCGGCTCGCGCTCCAACTTCCGATCGTGCGTTTGTCGTATCGACCTGGCGATACAAGTCCGCCGCTTCATCGAGCTTCCCACTCTTCTCAAGCGTACGTCCGAGCTCATATCGGATTGTTCCCCGGTAGTCGATGAACCGATAGTCCGAGTCCATTTTCCGGAGCACGGCAATGGACTGATCGTACTTTTCACTCCGGCGGTATGAGATCGCCACCTGCAGCTGGCTGTCGTACAGCGTATAGTCGTCAGGAGAATATTTTTCGGCGTCGCTGTATGCGGCAGCCGCTTTTTCATAATCGGGGACCAAAAAATACTGGTCGCCGATTTTCATCTGTGCCATCCCCTGCATCACCCCATCACCGGAGGCCGCGACCGATTTCGTGTATTGGTCGATGGCAATTTCCATGTTCTTTTGGGACACAGCGATGTCCCCCAATATCATCAACGCTTCGCCTGCAATCTTGTTCTTGCCGGCATCTCCGGCAGCAACCGCGAGATCCTGCCCGACACGGTTTGCCTCTTCAAACTTGTTGAGCCTCTGCAACGTTTTCAACAACCAGAGTTGGTTCTCAAAGGCGATCGAACCTTTGGGGTTCTTTGCGAGGAGTTCGGTGAACTTCCTCTCCGCTCTCAAGAATTCTTCCTGATAGAAATATGATTTCCCGATCAGGAGGAGTGCATCGTTCACGATACTGCTATTTGGATAGATCGAGAGGACATAGGAGCACTTGTCTATGACAACCGTGAATTTCTGTTTCGCAGTCGACGCTGTGCCAGCCGGCTGCGCGGCTGTTCCAGTCGACTTGACTTTCAGCGTTGCCCGGGCAGCAAGGACCTCGGCCTCCGCCTCGTCAAAGAGCCTCTTTGCGTTGTAGTAGGCGTTGAAATATGCGATTGTGTCTTCGTAGCTTTGAGAAATCCACCCGCCAATGGCGCTCATGACCGAACAGCCGGATTGGCTCAGGCTCAGAAGGAGTACAGAGGCAAGAATTGTAGCGCGGATTGATCGCACGTTTACCATTTCTTTCTCCAATATATTAAACCTGCGCTTTGATTGCAAGAAACATCACTTGCAGAGGCCAGGCTATTAAACCATCGCCGCGTGTGGCCATCTAATACTATGGACTCAAAAAGGTACACAAATCATCTGGAGACCTGTTTATGAAAAAGATCACTCTATTTGGAACTCTGCTCCTCCTGGCTCTCAGCGTGTCACTCGCTCAGGACAGAACAAACCCACCGGACCGCTCCAACATCCGCGCCCGCGTGCTCCGAGAGCTGAAACTGACCGACGACCAGCAGAAAAGCATTGAGAGCCTCCGTTTCGACATGAGAAAGAAAGCCGTGGATCAACAAGCAAAGTTGAAAACGGCACAACTGGAACTGGCTGAGCTCTTCAAGGCCGATCAGCCCAATCAACCAGCGATTCAAAAAAAGGTCGGCGAACTATCACAGCTGCAATCTCAGCAGCGCCTTCTACTTGTTGATCATTGGTTCGCTGTCAACAAGCTCCTGACACCGGATCAGCAGAAGATATGGAAGAAGGTGTCAGCTCAACTCCTGGCACAGAGAAAGGCACGCTTCACCCGGGGGCGTGCAGCGCAATTCATGCGCAACCAGAGAAACCAGCGACGATTTGCACAGCCGCCTGGACCGATGGAACGCTGACGATTCAGTGGAAGAAGGACGGTAGCAAGTTATTTGGGGGTGGTCGGCCGGATATCGATCTCGCTGACCATCGCCCGATCCGGGAGCATAAGAGCTGAAAGGATCGTATCAGCGACGTCCTGCGGATGCAGTATCTTCTCCGACCTGGAGGGTTCCTTTGGGGTTGGGGAAAACGAGGTATCGACTGAACCTGGACAAATTGTGATCACGCGTATATTCTGTTCGCGAACTTCGAGCATCAACGAGCGGGAGAAACCAATCAGAGCCCATTTTGTAGCCGCATAGCCTGCTCCACCGACGAACGCGTTCCTGCCTGCCAGCGAAGCAACATTGACAATAGCACCGGCCTTTTGTGCTTCCATGAATTTCAACGCGTGCTGAGTCACTACCATCACAGCCCGCATATTCAAGTTCCACATCCGATCAAAGTCCGCAACCGCCAGCGAACGCACAGGAGCAAAGACTCCGATCCCCGCGTTATTTACAAGTATATCGAGTCGCGAGTATTTCGCACTGATTTCTTCGAAGAGTTTTTCGATCTGAGAATCGATGGTGAGATCGGCCGGGATCATCAGAGCTTTTCCCCCGATCGACTCGATCTCCTTCTTCACCTGAGCGAGTTCAGCGTGAGTCCGAGCGGTCAGCACGATTTCTGCTCCTTCTTTCGCCAGGGAAAGGGCGATGGCCCTGCCGATCCCCCGTCCTGCTCCTGTCACCAATGCATGAGCGCCCTTGAGATTCATACCTGGAGATCTCCAACCTGAGGTCGAATGACGACATCTTCAATCACCATCGATGGGGGCTGACAGCTGAGTTCAAAGATAACTTTGGCGAGTTCAGCCGGCTTCATCATCTGATGTCCGTACTTCTCGCGATGCCTGGGATGCCAGATCGGCGTGAAGACTGCACCCAGGTACACGTTGATGATTTTGATCCCCTTGCTCCGCGTTTCGGCGCGCAAGACATTCATCATTGCCTCGGCGCCCGCCTTCGATGCAGCATAAACAGACGAGCCTGTATAGGTCGCTTTCGCCGCATATGATAGAACATTGATGATCAATCCACTTCCCCTCTCCAGCATTATCGGGAGAACTGCTTTGGTCGATAGGAACAAGCCCCGAAGATTCGTCGCCATGACCTCATCGAACTGTTCAATCGTGGTGGCAAGGAAATCCTTGAAATACGTGACGCCTGCATTATTGATCAGGACATCGATCGGACCCAGCGTTGAGCGGATCAATTCGGCGGTGGTCCTGACCTGTTCAGCATTCGAAATGTCGCATTGGAACACTTTGCAGGTCCCTGAAGAAGTCTCGATCTGGCCCTGCAGCGCCGTGAGGTTGGCAAGGGTGCGTGCCGTAGCAGCGATGCTGTCCCCGTGCAAAGCAAATTCTTCGGCGAGTGCTCGACCGATGCCCGAGCCGGCTCCGGTAATCCAAACGATGCGCGCTCCAACCATGATCAGCTCTCAAGTTTGCGTTGGAGGAGCGTGAGGAATTCCGCACGGGTCTTTACGTCGTCGCGGAAGGTCCCGAGCATTGCACTCGTCGTGGCAACGGAGTCATGTTGCTCGACGCCACGCATCATCATGCACAGGTGGCGTGCTTCCACCACGACACCAATTCCCTGCGGTTTGAGATGAGCGAATATCGTTTCCGCGATCTGCTGTGTCAGTCGCTCCTGTACCTGCAACCGCCTGGCAAACACTTCCACGATTCTCGGCATCTTGCTCAACCCGATGATCTTGCCATTCGGGATATAAGCGATATGGCACTTGCCGTAGAACGGAACGAGGTGATGTTCGCAAAGGCTGAAAAAGTCGATGTCACGCACAATGACCATTTCGCTGTATCGCTCCGTGAACACCGCCTTGTTCAGAACTTTATCAATATCTTCGTGATATCCCTTGGTGAGGAATTGGTACATCTTCGCTACACGGTCTGGAGTCTTTAATAGACCCTCGCGCTTCGGGTCCTCTCCGATTTCGACAAGAATATTCCGAACAATCTTTTCAAGATTCCCCGTGTCTGTAGCTTTCGCCATTGTCACTCTCCCCGATATTCAACAACATTGTTCTCTGTTTCATGCAACCGTATTGAGTACAACCTCCCCTCTGAAATCTTCGGATACAGCACCTTCCAGAATGCTTTCGAAATATTTTCTGCCGTTGGAATAACACCTTGCATAAAATCCACATCGAGATTCAAATGCTTGTGATCAACCTTCTCGATAATTTCCCGCCCGACAATCTCCTTGAGCTTCTTGAGGTCGATCACATACCCGGTTTCCGGCCGCGGTTCTCCCGCTACCGTCACCTCCACAACATAATTATGGCCATGCCCATGCTTGTTCGAGCACTTATCATAGACCGCCTCGTTCTCAGCTTCTGTAAGCTGCGGATTGTAGAGGCGATGGGCCGCACTAAACGTGGCCCTGCGAGTCACGTACACCATCTGTCAAGCTCCCTTTTTCATAATGCCGACAGCACCTCGTCGGTGTGACCATCGACCTTCACCTTTGAAAATATCCGGACAATCTTCCCCTCCTCATCGATGACGAAGGTCGTCCGCTCAATCCCCATAGATTTCCGTCCGTACATCGACTTCTCTTTCCAGACTCCGTACGCTTTCAGGACTTCCTTCTTTTCATCACTCAGGAGAGGAAAGCTTAGGTCATATTTTGACGCAAACTTGTTGTGCGACGAGACGCTGTCGGCACTCACACCCAGGACGATGGCTCCTTTTTTCTTCACGGCAGAAAGGTTTTCCTGGAACGAACAAGCCTCCTTCGTGCAACCGGAGGTGTTGTCCTTCGGATAGAAATACAGGACGACTTTTTTCCCTTTCAGATCTTTGAGGGCAAGCATCTTGCCGTCACCCGTCGGAAGCGAGAACTGAGGCGCTTTGTCCCCGATTTTCAACATCATTGGTCCCTTTCGTGCTCTACAGATTATTCCAAGACAGTCTGCTGCTTCATCAAAATCCGACCCATCAGTAAAAGGCAACCCACAGATGCGGGCTGCCTTTATAGGAATCATTATTGGATCGAGGAGAGTGTCTTTGAGATTTCATCGTAGTTAGGCTCAACGCCGGGATTATCGCTCACCCAGGCGTATCGGATGACGCCGCCTTTGTCGAGGACGAACACCGACCTCTTCGCAGCCGCGTATCCTGCAAGGCCAGCAAAATCGTCAAGGACGATCCCGTACGCTTTCACGGCCGATCGGCTATAGTCTGAAAGAATCGGGAATTGCAGGCTGTTCTGTGTAGCGAATGCCTTGTTCGAGAACGGGGCGTCGACGCTGATTCCGACAACCTGGGCGTTCATCTCATTGAAGCGGCTCAGGGAGTCCCTGAACGTGCACATCTCCTTTGTACAAACCCCTGTGAAAGCTCCAGGGAAAAATGCCAGGACAGTCTTCTTGCCCAGGAATTCGCTCAGAGAACGCGGTTTCCTGTCTCCATCCACCAGTGTAAAATCAGGAGCTTTATCTCCTACTCGTACGGCCATACTTCCTCCAACTTTCATCTTAATTTAGTGAATGATTTGATTGTTTTGTTACACTTCGGTTGTTCGCCTGGAGACTGATTGCACAATCGACGATACCGGGCCTTCCGGCCGCAACGTGAGAATACAACCAGTCTTTCCCTGTCGCGCCATTTCACAAGACGGAAGAATGATTGAAGACCGACTGTGCTCTCCGCCACTCAGCCACGCGGCGGAACAGGGATTTCAGATTTTGCCGAGGCAATCATTGCAGACCCCATAGAAATCCAAGCGATGCGACGAGACAGTTCCCGGTACGACATCGCGCACACGTTCGTGGAGGTCATTTTGAGGAGGAACTGGGAGGTCCCTCACAACGCCACACTGTTTACAAACAAAATGGTAGTGTTGTTCTATAGTCGCGTCGTATCGGTGAAGTCCTTCACCGAAATCGAGTTCGCGAATTTTCCCCTGCGCTGTAAGGATGTGGAGGTTTCGGTAAATTGTGCCGAGAGACACCCGCGGTATTTGCTCACGAACCTGTTCGTGAACCCACTCGGCGGTTGGATGAGAAGTTGTCCTCTTCAGTACCTGATAGATCTTCTCCCGTTGTCTGCTACGTTTCGTCCCGAGGGTTTGCATTGCGACAATTCACCGTGAGATTATCAGGCGCAATATATCAAAACACGCAGGAAATGTCAAGGAAACGGCGTTCTCCACGAATCCTCACCTCATCAGTTCTCAAATTCACTAACGTTATTCCGTCAACACAACTTCTAAACAAGCCCGCGAAGTGTTTTGTTCCTGAGCGCCTGTAAGTGATTTGTGCAACAGACGATGGCAGACCGGTTCTGGGTGGCAAGAATTTCAGAAAATCGGTATAGAGGAAAAATAAAACGCGAGCGATTACGTTTGGATACGATGGGGTTCTTGTGTTTGTTTGACCTGATCTTCTTGAGACATTCTGCGCAGATGGTATTTGCGCTCTATCACCGGTTGCAGAACGGCTTTGACGCTCGGCGGAAGGATGTGTGGCGAAAGCCCAAGGTGGGAGACCATTTGGTGATTCGCGGAAGGGGAGGGATTCGAACCCTCGATACCGCTAGGCGGTATTCCGGTTTTCGAGACCGGCCGATTCAACCACTCTCGCACCCTTCCGTGTGGTCGACTCTCACGACATAATATACGATTTGATTTACCGAACTTCAAACGGTCGCAGTAGTATGAAGATGTTCGAGACTCCGGCAGATGGCTTTCTGATCATGATAACGGATCGGAGTCATTCGGTATTTTGCATACTCAAGAGGCATCACACTGCTGCGCAATCTGATCGCGTTCGCCCTGCGATTATACTCTTCCTCCTCGCTGGCAGAAAGCGTTTGCGGAATTTCAATAAGGATCATAGGTAGCCTGCAATGGCTTTCACACGCTACTCGGAGCTCCTCGCAGCGAACGCTTCCGCCGGTTCTATCTCCGTTGCATTTTCAGGCATCTTTTGCTATTATTGGGTCACAAAGCCGAAACGGAGAGATGCAGGAGTGGCTGAACTGGCACGCCTGGAAAGCGTGTGTGCCTGAAAGGGTACCGTGGGTTCGAATCCCACTCTCTCCGCAGCCACAGAAACACGCTATTGCAGCACCGGGTACTGGAACTACGTCAACGTTCCAGCCCCGAACAGGCCCTAACCATCTAAGCTGAGGCTCTGTTCCCCACGCTTAAGCGAGCTAGTCAGGAGCTCACCTCATGAAGATCCTGCGATGTGCGACGCTTTCGTTATTCCTTGCGGCATCTCTAATCACCACAGCACTTGCCCAAAAAGTCTACGCGATCAAGATTGACGGCACCATCAATCCCGCCTCCGCCGAGTTCCTCCACAGCAGTATCCAGGCGGCTGCCGATCAGAATGCTGAGTGCCTCATCATCTATCTCAATACTCCCGGTGGCCTGCTGAAGTCCACGCGGGTCATGGTGAGTGACATCCTTGAGTCGAAAATTCCGATCGTTGTATACGTCTCCCCTGCCGGAGCACAGTCCGCCTCCGCGGGCGTGTTCATCACGCTTGCAGCCAATATTGCAGCGATGGCCCCTGGGACCAACATCGGTGCGGCACACCCTGTGACACTTCAGGGCGGGATGGATTCAACGATGATGGAGAAAGCCACGAACGACGCTGCCGCTTTCGTACGAACCATTGCGGAGAAACGTCACCGCAACATCAAATGGGCTGAAGAGGCCGTCCGCCGAAGCCTCTCTATAACGGAGACGGAGGCACTCAAGGCCGGAGTCATCGACCTCATCGCTCGAAACCCTGACAGCCTTCTCGCGGCGATCGATGGACAATCGATCGAGCTCGCTTCGGGCCGCACGACTCTGCACACCAGGGGTCAGACGATTCAGCAATGGGAGATGAGCTTCACCGAGCGCCTTCTCGACACACTCAGCGATCCGAACATTGCGTACGTGCTGATGCTGCTGGGCATCTACGGATTGCTGTTTGAGCTCTACAATCCTGGCGCCGTGCTCCCGGGCGTTGTCGGAGGGATCAGCCTGATTCTCGCTTTCTATTCTCTTCACACATTGCCAATCAACTATGCCGGATTGGCACTTATTGTTTTCGCGATTATTCTGTTTATCGCAGATCTGAAGGTAGCCAGTCACGGAATTCTTACTGTCGGAGGCGTTATCGCGCTTATTCTTGGATCTATGATGCTCATCCGGACCGATTCGGCGCTCGAGTTCATACAGATTTCCTGGAGCGTCATACTCACTTGCGCCGCCCTGTCGCTTCTCTTCTTCATGTTTGTTATCGGGTTCGGCCTGAGGGCGCTTCAGTCGAAGCAGACCACAGGAAGCGAGGGATTGCTGGGAGAAACCGGAGAAGCGCTTACACAGCTCAATCCGGATGGACGCGTAAAAGTCCACGGAGAAATCTGGAATGCCGTTTCAGTTTCGGGCAAGATTCCGAAGGATGCACGAGTGAAGATCGTTGGACTTGAAAACCTGACGCTGCGTGTCGAAGAAGTTCAATCGTAGCATACCTCACATTCAGAAAGGAGTTTGTCATGCAACCATACGCTGTTCTCATTATCGCTGCAATAGCATTCGTGCTCATCATATTAGGGAATTCCATCAGAATCCTTCGGGATTATGAGCGGGCGGTGATTTTCAGGCTGGGCAGGAAATCAAAAGCGGTCATCAATCCGGGCGGTAATGGCAATGGCCCCGGTCTGATCATCCTCGTGCCGATGATCGATCGCATGATCAAAGTCAGCCTCCGGACCGTCGTCATGGACGTGCCTCCGCAGGATGTCATCACGAAGGACAACGTATCGCTTAAGGTGAATGCGGTGGTGTATTTCCGCGTCATGGATCCCGACAAGGCAATCCTCGACGTTGAAAATTACCTGTTTGCTACATCCCAGCTCTCGCAGACAACACTTCGGAGCGTCCTCGGACAGTCGGAACTGGACGAACTGCTCTCCGAGCGTGAGAAAATCAATTTGAAACTGCAGCAGATCATTGATAGCCACACCGAGCCGTGGGGAATCAAGGTTTCCAATGTCGAGGTGAAGCAAATCGACCTTCCGCAGGAGATGCAACGAGCGATGGCCAAACAGGCCGAGGCGGAACGCGAACGCCGCGCGAAGGTCATTGCTGCCGAAGGCGAATTTCAAGCTTCTCAGCGCCTGGCTGATGCAGCCGAGATTCTCAGTAACCAACCAAGCGCCCTGACGCTGCGCTATCTCCAGACGCTCCGGGAGATCGCAACGGAAAACAACTCGACGACAATTTTCCCGGTCCCGATCGACCTCCTCAAACCATTCTTGAATGTCGACATCAAGAAGAAGTGACGCAGAGGGGTTTGTAGCCCCCACCGGATTCGATCCCGTTCTGTTTGGCCAGAATCCGCTGGAGCACGTCGTCGCGGTTCAACAACTCAGCGAATCTTCTGTCCGCCTCTATATCAGAACTGAACGCGAAGGCGGACAAAGGAACGTCGTCGGCCAGGTAACATCCGTCGATGCGGATTTTTTCCCCTTCTTCTATGTGTCGAGCCCCGTGCTGCTCGACACATACACGAAACGTTTCTGGATTAAAGAACTCGTCGGATCAAATTTCTTCCGCCATCTGGTTGCCTTCCCGCGCTGGAATGATATGTGGGAAGCGATCCGGTTCATCCTCAACAATTACAACAAGAGCGCGCTGAAACGGGCAGCGCATTACTCCGAACTCGAACCCCTTCTGATCAAACCCGATCCTGTCACGCAATATCTTCTCCAGTCAGGCACGACTCTCTTCAAGGGACTCTCCTTCCAGGACATTCACAGGGTGCAAGTGAGCATCCAAACCTATTCACGCTCCGGCAAGAAGAGCGACCCGCGGAAGACGGAGGATCGGATCCTTGCCATCGCCCTTTCGGACAATTGCGGCTGGGAAGAAGTGATCGATAGCCGCAAGGTCGCCGAACCGGAGATGCTGCGGCGGTTCGTTGCGATCCTCCGGGAGAAAGACCCCGATGTGATCGAAGGTCATGATCTGTTTGATCTGACACTGCCATACCTGGCCCGCCGCGGCGAGATTCTCTCCGTCGAATTGTCGCTCGGCAGGGACGAATCAGACCTCAAATCCTATTCTCCCCGGGGGAATCCTCTCGAGCCAGGATTCGAGAATGCCATTTTCGAGGTTGCAGGGCGACATCTTGTCGATACGCGTACACTGGCGCATGCCTATACCGCCTCAAAGAGAAGCCTCGAACAGTACGGTCTTCGGTACCTGGCTCAATACTTCGGCTATGCGACAAAACCGGCAGTTGTTATTGGACATGATCAGATGGCTGCTGCATGGAGAGAACAGCCAGGGGTGATCATCGCGCAAGCGACACAGGATTGCAGTGACATTCGAGCCATCAGCGAGCATCTCTCACGGAGCTACTTTTTTCAGGCCAGGATGATCCCCCTGTCATATGATGTCGTGATGCGCGCTGGAAGCGCCGCAAAAATCGAGTTGATGATGCTCCGTGAGTACATACGCCAGAAACACTCTGTGCCAAAACCTGAGCTTGGAGCGCAACAAAGCGGTGCCTATACCGACATTTTCATCACGGGTATTGTTGAGAACATCCTGCACGCTGATATTGAGTCCCTCTACCCTTCCATCATGCTCACGCAGCAGATCAAACCCGCATCTGACGAGCTGGGGACTTTTCAGCTCCTGCTGCGATCGCTGACGGCATCCCGACTGGAAGCAAAGCACCAAATGAGCCTGGCCAATGATGAGAATGAACGGGCGAGCCTTGATGCATTTCAGTCGTCTCTCAAAATCCTCATCAACTCGTTTTATGGATATCTGGGATACCCACGCGGTCTCTTCAACGACTACGAACAGGCAGATCGCGTCACGTCGTCGGGTCAGGGTCTTCTCCGTACTATCATTCGCGAGGTCGAGCTTCACAATGGCAAGGTGATTGAGGCCGATACCGACGGCCTGTATTTCATCCCACCGGACAACGTACGAGGTGAAGAGCAGGAGCTGGTCTTTGTTGAGAAGCTCTCCCAATCGCTTCCTCAGGGAATCAATCTATTGCTGGCAGGGCGGTACATGAAAATGCTGAGCTACAGAAAGAAGAACTACGCGCTCCTCGATTACAGAAACCGACTGAACATCAAAGGAAGTTCGCTGATCTCGCGGACACTCGAACGCTTCGCGAAGAACTACATCCAGTTCTGCATCAATCACCTGCTTCAGCACGATATTCAGGGCTTGCACAAACTGTACGTTTCTCTCCTGCACGACATCACGCAACATCGCTGGGATGTGATCGATTTTTGCAGGACAGAAGCAATTCGCGATACGATGGAGGAGTACGACCGGGGAATCACGGAAGGAAACCGAAAACCGGCAGCTGCTTATGAAGTCGCCAAGAGATCAAGTTTGTCTGTGAAACCGGGCGACCGGATCTCCTACTACGTCACCGGTACTCATGCAGGCGTGAAAATCGCCGAAAACTGCAAGCTTGCGGAGGAGTGGGAACCGAACTTCCCCGACGAAAACACCGCCTATTACGTCGAACGGCTCAATGAGTGCTCGCGCAAGTTCGAGACCTTCTTTGAACCCGAGGACTTCAAGCGAGTGTTCTCAGCTGACGATCTCTTCGGCTTCAGTCCTGACAACATCACACTCCTCAAGCCCAAGGACGTCTCCCGTGGGGAGGTCCCTCCAGGAGAGGAGGATTCGACCGAGTTTGGCATCTGGTTGGACGAAGGGAGTTAGATCCTGGGCACCAAGTCAAAGTCCTTGGATTTCAAAGGATTATGCTCAACTCTCTTCCAAATCGGTTGACGGAGTCCCGGTGCGCCGCCAGATTTCTGTTCCCAGCCCTTCTCAGTTCGGCGGGCGGGTCTTGCTTTTAATTCCAACAAGTGCTATACTCGCGGTGTAATCCACCAACACCGTTTTTGTTTCAACAGAAGTGGTTTTGGCTGTCTCTCTCCGCATTGCTCGTGAATTGGCACTACGGGGGTGTGTACAACAACCTTAATGAAGGGTGTCGGGCACAGCTGGACATCTTTTGTTTTTGAGAGACAAAAATTAGGTGTGCATGTTCAACCCTATAAGGAAGAAGTAACCTTATGGAACAAGGTACAGTCAAGTGGTTCAATAATGCGAAAGGATATGGCTTCATCAAGCGAAGCACTGGTGAAGACGTATTCGTGCATTATAAGTCCATCAACGGCGAAGGCTACAAGACGCTGAAGGAAGGCGACACTGTGGAATTCGAAGTTGAACAGGGCGCCAAGGGTCTACAGGCTGTGAACGTTAAGAAGGCACCCTAATTTTCATCTCTCAGAAAAACAAAAACCCGCTCCGAGCGATCGTGAGCGGGTTTTTGTTTTCATGTCGTGTCTGATTCTGATCGTCAGCTCCTCGTCACACTCGAACCTCGCCGCCCCGCTCTCCGGACCAGCGTTTGATATACGAAACGATCTCAGTTGTCGATGCACCCGGAGTGAACAGCTCACCCACACCCATCTTCTTCAGCTCATTGATATCTTTTTCAGGAATGATGCCTCCCCCGAAAAGAAGCACGTCATCGAGTCCCTTCGCACGCATGAGTTGTAGCACTTTTGGGAAAATTGTCATATGTGCACCGCTGAGCAGACTGATTCCAACTGCATCAACGTCCTCCTGCAGCGCCGCTTCAACGATCATCTCGGGAGTTTTCCGCAAACCTGTGTAGATCACCTCCATACCGGCATCCCGGAGCGCAGCAGCAACCACCTTGGCTCCACGATCATGACCATCGAGCCCTGCTTTCGCAATGAGCACCCGAGTTTTTCTTTCCATGGCCTACACCTCAGTTCAGTTCAATTGTCAACGATGGTTCCCCACAAAGTCCTGGAGTGTCATGTAGAACTTCGTCAAGGGGAATCCTACAACATTGTAGAAACAGCCTTCCACCCTCCTGACAAACACCGCTCCATAATCATCCTGAATTCCGTACGCTCCTGCTTTGTCCATCGGTGAACCGGAAGCGACATACTCTTCAATTTCGCGGCGTGAGAGCTTTCGAAACCAGACCTTCGTCTTCTCAATCTGCACTGTCCTTCGTTGTGTCCTGGCATCGATCAGGGCAAATGCTGTATAGACCGTGTGCATCCTGCCGCTCAGGCTTTTGAGCATCCTCTTCGCATCATCGCGCGTGCGCGGCTTTCCAAGGATTTTGTCGCCAAGAACAACAATCGTGTCTGCCCCTATGACAATTCCATGCCTGACACATTTCGCTATTTCGACAGCTTTGCTGAGAGCAATCCTCTTCGCGTTGTGTTCCGGCGCTTCATGATCGAGGACATCTTCAGGCACATCACTGGGCCGGACAGTGAACTTCAGTCCAATTTGCCTCAGCAAAATTCTCCGTCTTGGCGATTGCGATGCAAGTATCAGTGGTGGTAGATTCATTCGTCCTAAAACAAAAAAAGCGATAACAGTGTATCGCCTCAGAGGTAGAATGTATGGTCAGACAATTATCGGAACATCGCCTTAATGCTACCCCACGTGCGTTTTGCGGTTGAACTGAGAGCTTCTGTCTTGACAACGTCTGAATCCGCAAAGGTGCCGTCTTGGAAGACAACGCGGACTTTGTATACAAAGAAGTTGTTCGTCACCTTGAAAGGAGCTTGGTCGATAAACTCATATTGGCGACCGGCACCGAGAGGATTCATCGAACCTGCGAAGGTGAATTCCTGAGCCGCGCCCGTCTGCAATGAAACCGGTGCTCTCCAGATCTCAAATCTCAAGACGTTTGTCTCGTTCACCGTCTGCCAAATGACGCTGACATTTCCATTCTTGGGACTTGCCACAAGACTGTAGTCCTTGATGACAGAACCCGCGAATAGCTGCCCCACCGCAAGCGCGGTGAAAACAAGTGGAATTATCAATCTCAGTGCGGTCTTCATGTTCGCTGGAAGAAGGTACATCATGCTCCAGTCAAACTCAAGTACTTTTTTCAGGAATTCGCAGGCTGTGTGTCCCCGGACAAACGCATCCAATCCCGTTTCCAAAAATGGCATTCGAGGGGTCTGCTCCCCCCCTTACCCCGGTGAAAGCTCCGACACAAGCACGCCCCCGACAATCATCGCGCCACCCAGCATTCCTATGGCGCCAAGAACCTCTCCCAGGAGAAGATAAGCGAACCCGGCAGCAAGGACCGGCTCGATCGAGAAAATGACTGCGCTCCTTGTTGGCGTTGTGTCTTTCTGGTATCTGTTTTGGACAAACAGCGCTATGATGGTGGCAAAAACGATCAGGTATACGAGTGCCATCACACCCCCCACAGACGGGGCGAACCTGACGTTCTCGAAAAGGAATGCCGAACCCAATCCCAGCACGGTGCAGGTGACGAATTGTGCCATAGTGAGATGCACGGCGTCGTGCTCTTTCGAGAAGACATCGAGGTACACGATGTAGAATCCAAACGTGACGGCGCAGATGAGATTAAGACCATCCCCCAAATTGAACTCGGATCCGCCGGGCGACGTGAGGAAGTACAGACCGGCGGTCACCATCAGGATCCCGATGATGTTGCCGATCCTGGGTGCGCGACGTTCGATGAGCAGTTGACAGAGAGGAGTGAAAACAACCATCATCCCTGTGATGAAGGCCGATTTGGTAGCTCCCGTATACTGGAGTCCGACAGTCTGCGTGGCAAAACCAATGAATAGCAAAATTCCCAGGATTCCCCCTTTGATCCACGAACCTCTCGGCGCAATAAATACCTTTCGAGGGAACAGCAGAGCAAATGCAACCATGGCCACGGCAAATCGAACGCCGATGTAGATGAGAGGCGAGATTGTGCCAAGCAGATACTTCGAGGTGACAAAGGTACTGCCCCAGATGAGAGTGATAGACAGGAGGAACAGTTCAGATCTCGTTCTGGTTGCCATGTGAGCTTCAGTTTCATCGGGTACTATGAGAGTGGATCTGCAACGATGACAATACGCCGTTGCGTGTAGTTCAGGCGCCGGTGCGGGGCTCGTACGACGCGAACAGTTTGCCCCATTGCGACGACTTCAGCCACTTGCTGAACACTCGCCTGTCCCTGAGCGGCCAGCGGTAGTAGTCGTGATATGCCTCCGAGCCAAAAATGAAGAAGTTCACCAACGGAGTTCTGAAGAAGATATTCTGGAATTTTCTGAGAGGACTAAACCAGAGCAGATCACCCGCCATGCTCGCCATGTTATCGCCGACCGAGAACTTCCAATTCACGCCCGTAATGTCCTCGCCCAGTACCTTGATCATCCGGGGATCTCCACATCCCAATCCTCGCTCGTGTGCCAGTCGAATGTATTTGATGCTTAGTGGATCGTGGCCCATCATCTTGGCAGATACCGCATCAATCGCCACCTGGTCCGCACTGACGAGGATAACATTCTTCTCTTCGGGATACATCGTGCGCGGGCCCGGCCCATTCCCCGCCGTCGTCCCGTCCATCACCGCGAAAAGCCCCGCGTGGATCTCTCTTTGAATGGCAAGCAAATCGACGAGCGTCTCATGAATCCATGAATGTGTATAGTGGCGATAGGTGTTCAATAGTCCACCGAATGCGTTCTTCATTGCGCCGGTGGTTGTCGTATAGATATGACACTTGACCGTCGGCAGATGAACAATGTTCTTCCCAAAAAAGAAATCCGGGATACGGATGCCGTCCGGATAGATCTGGTCAAGCACAAGAAGCGGAGTCTTCGGCCTGTATTCGATCCACTTCATGTCTCCATCTTTGAAATTGAATTTGACCGGAATGTCGTACTTCTTGAAGAGCGGTACGTATTTGTTCAGGTCTTCTCCCTTGAAGGCATCCGTGACAACCGTCTTGTTCTGAACACAGACCAGATCCTTCAAGCCGGACTTTCGTAATCCAAGGATGGTCCCCTCCAGCTGCCACGGAGTCGTGTTCGCGGCAGGGAACGGGAAATGCCATGAAATGTTGTCTTTCAGAATTGTGGTTGCGCCGGCATCGAGTACGGATTTCACACCCGCCATCTCCATCGCGCGCTGGATATCCTCTAGAACTGTCGCGGGCGTCGTCTTGACGACCACAACGGTCGGATCAACCGTCTTGAATCCGGTTATCCGGGTCGGTGATTTCGGTTCAGGAAGTTTCATCGGACTCCAAGCCAAAGTTTAATTTCTGCAAAGTAGATGATGATGACACAAACAGCGAACCAAGCGGCGACGTTGAAGAGCGTGACGGGATCCGTTGTAAGCATGTGCGTCGGATTGTCTTCCGTCTTCCTGGCTCTTATGAGATAAAGATATCGAAATATGCCGAACAAGACAAACAGCGTCGTAAAGATCAGGTTCGATGATCCAAAGATGCTGATGGTTCGTTCGGCCACCGTATACAAGGCGTACGAGATTGCCATCCCTGAGGCGGCGATGGTCATCATCTGATCCAGGAATTCGAGGTCGTATCCTCGTAACACCGCACGCCCTTCATAATTATCGGAGTTTTTCACAATCATCAGTTCTGCACGGCGCTTCGAGATCGAGAGGAACAATGACACGAAGAGCGTACACAGCACAAGCCACTCGGATACCTGGACATTGATGACAAAGGCGCCAGCCAAAACACGAAGCATAAAACCCGCGGCGACGATGAAAACGTCAACGAGGACAACATGCTTGAGGAAAAAGGAATATCCAAGATTGAGCACAAAGTACACGGCGGCGATGAAGAGGAACTTCGCATTCAACTGCGTCATCAGAAAACTGATGAGAATGAGCAAGCCAATGGCAATCCCGATGGACTGAGGGATCGAGATCTTGCCGGCGGCGATGGGCCTGTTTCGCTTGGTTGGGTGAAGCCTGTCGGCCTCACGATCGGCTATGTCGTTAAAGATATATACGGTGCTCGATAGCAGCGAAAACACGACGAACGCCTGCACCGCCGTTGCAAGATACGCTTCATTGAATAGGTGTTTCGAAAAAATGAGAGGCGCGAAGATGAAGAAGTTCTTGAGCCATTGTTCGGGTCTGAGTAAACGCACAACCGGGCGCATAGTATGTCCCCTTTGGCAGTGTACGATCAAAACACGGCTGGTTCTTCGTAGAGACCGAAGACCTCCGCCAGCGCAGCGCACATTTCCCCCAGCGTCACGTACGACCGGGTACTTCCCAGAAGCCGCGGGACCAGGTTTTTCTGGTCGATCGCTGCCTGTTTCAGTTCTGAAAGGGATCGTTCCACCGCCTCATTGTTTCTGCTCTGCCTAACATCTCCCAACCGTTTGCGCTGCTTGACTTCAACTTCAGGAGAAATCACAAGGATAGGAATCTCGATGCTCTCGTTCGCTTCAATAAACTCGTTGACACCGACGATGATCTTCTCCCGAGCATCTAATTCACGCTGGTAACGGTATGCAGCATCGGCAATTTCGCGCTGGAAGAAACCGGCTTCGATGGCCGGGATCACACCCCCCAACGTGTCGATTTTCTCAAAATACAGCTCCGCTTCCTGCTCCATCTTCGTCGTCAACGCTTCCACAAAATAACTTCCTGCGAGCGGATCCACAGTGTTCGTCACACCCGTCTCGTAGGCTATGATTTGCTGAGTTCTGAGCGCAATCTTTACGGCTTTCTCGGATGGCAGTGCCAGAGTCTCGTCCATCGAGTTTGTGTGTAACGATTGCGTCCCGCCCAATACACCGGCGAGAGCCTGGTAGGCAGTCCTGACGATGTTGTTTTCTGGCTGCTGTGCTGTCAACGAACAACCGGCGGTCTGTGTGTGGAATCGAAGCATCAGCGAGCGGGGGTTCTTCGCTCCGTACTCATTCTTCATCCTCTTGGCCCAGATCCTCCTGGCTGCACGGAACTTCGCGATCTCTTCAAAGAAATCGACGTGGGAATTGAAGAAGAAGGAAATCCTCGGTGCAAACTCGTCGACGTCAAGACCTCGGGCTATTCCCGCCTCGACGTATGCAAACCCATCGGCAAGCGTAAACGCGAGTTCCTGGATTGAAGTCGAGCCAGCCTCTCGGATATGGTACCCGCTCACGGAGATCGGATTCCACTGTGGCACTTCTCTGTTCAGATACTCGAACATATCGATGATTAACCGCATCGACGGTTCGGGAGGATAGATCCACTCTTTTTGTGCGATATACTCTTTGAGAATATCAGTCTGTGTTGTCCCTCGCAGTGTCTTGAAATCGAGCCCCTGCTCCTGAGCCACAGCCAGATAAAAGGCCATCATCATCGCAGCAGGAGCGTTGATGGTCATCGAGGTCGAGATCTGTGAGAGGTTGATTCCCTTGAAGAGAATCTCCATGTCGGCCAGCGAGCTGACAGAGACGCCGCAAATCCCAACTTCACCTTCCGAATGCGGATCATCTGCATCGCGCCCCATGAGCGTTGGAAGATCGAACGCAACGGAAAGCCCGGTCTGCCCGTGCTCGAGGAGATAATGATAACGTTCGTTGGTGTCCTCCGGCGTGCCGAAGCCGGCGAACTGGCGCATCGTCCACAGCCTTCCCCGATATCCTGTGGGGTGGATTCCCCTCGTATACGGATACTCGCCCGGATACCCAATGTCGCTCAGGAAATTAATCGCCTCGACGTCGTGCGGATCATAGAGCATCTCGATCGGTTCGCCACTGACGGTCGTGAACTTCACTCCACGCACCTTTCCACCGGCCTTGACATTCTCCTCCCACCTTTTCCTTCCCTCTCCCATGCCATTCAGACCATTGTGCATACATTCTGCCTTTCCGCTTGCGTGGATAGATTATGTTCTACCGAATCTGCGATCGAGTTCGTCGACTGATATTTTGACAACGATGGGACGTCCATGAGGACAGACGTACGGCATGCGTGTCGCAAAAAGTTGATCGATCAGTATAAGCATCTCCGTGGTCGTGAGTCTGTCGCCTGCCTTGATTGCAGCTTTGCAGGCAAAGGACTTGGCCAGATTGTCGCGCGCATCGATCTGCTGAGCATGCTCATTATTGCGATATTCATCCAGTACATCCTGAAGGATCTGTGACTCGCTTCCAGCCCTGACATCAGCCGGGATCCCTTCAATGACAACCGTATTTTTTCCAAAAGGTTTCAGGTCGAAGCCGAGCTTTTCGAGATGCGGCACGAGCTCCTTGGCAAGCGAATAATCGCTCGCACTCAACTGGATCGTCTGGGGAAAAAGGAGCTGCTGCGTCGTCGGCAGGCTGTTCTCGAAATTCGCGATTGCCTTCTCGTACAAAATCCTTTCGTGGGCGACGTGCTGGTCGATAATAAGCAATCCAGTGCGTATCTGCGAGAGGATGTATTTGTTCTGTACCTGCCAGATGGGTTTCCCGTCCTGGACAGAAAGCTGCTCAGCGCCTGTGCCGATCGGTTTGTGCTGAAGGATGCGATCAGGGATCGTTGCGGCAGGTTTTGGGAGATCGGTCGGGAAGGTCGCTTCCCCGTCTCGCTGGAGGACATCGTCGCCGATTCTTCGCTCAATGTTCCGGAAAACTCTCCCCAGATCGATATCAGGCGTTTCGCTTTGCACCGGCGGAACGAGATCCCCAAGATTCGTCTGCATCCGCTCTGTCTGGAGGAAACGAAGGTGTGCATCCGGACCTGACGCCACCTGTCCCCCACCAAATGTCACCGAAGGGACAAGATCGTGCTCACCAAGCGTCTTACGAACGGACGTCAACACGAACCGATAGATCGCGGATTCGTTCTCGAATTTTACTTCAAGCTTTGAGGGATGGACATTTACATCGACTTTGCGCGGGTCAATCGTCAGGTTGAGGACATAGAACGGGAATGCACCTTTCACCATCAGGTGCTCGTACGCCTGGAAGACGGCATGGTTGAGGGCCCTGTTGAGCACATACCTGCGATTGATGAAGAGGAACTGCTCTGAACGGCTCTTCCGTGCGAAGTCCGGTTTGCCAATGAATCCGTCGAGCGTAAGGAATTCCGAAACCTCGTTCAGCTTGACAAGGGAACGAAATTGCCGTTCTCCGAAGAGATCCGCCAGACGGCCTTCCACGTCTTTCGGTTTGAGGTCCAGGAGCTGCTCATCGTCGCTCACATACACCCAGCCAATCCCGGGAAACGCGATGGCCATTCTGGTGACGACATCCGAGATGTTTTTCAGCTCGGTGTTTCGAGTCTTCAGGAAATTTCGCCGGCCGGGCGTATTGTAGAAGAGGTTTTTGACTGTAATCGACGTTCCGGGTTCCGCGGCGGCTGGGACCTGTTCTTTCAGCTCATTCCCCTCTATGCGGATGAACGTGCCCAGATCGCTCGAAGGCTGTCGCGTTTTCAATTCCACCTGCGACACAGCAGCGATGGAAGCAAGCGCTTCTCCGCGAAATCCAAGTGTGACAATCGCCTCGAGATCCTGAGCTGTCGAGATCTTGCTCGTGGCATGACGCTGGAAAGCGAGTAAAGCGTCTTCAGGAGACATACCATCCCCATCGTCCACCACCTGCATCAGCGTCTTACCTGCATCCTTGACGATGACAGTGATCTTCTTCGCGCCGGCATCGAGAGCATTCTCGATCAGTTCTTTGACGGCCGAAGCGGGACGCTGCACTACTTCGCCTGCAGCGATCTTGTTCGCAACCTCAGCTGCCAGTATGTGGATCTTCGTTGCCATGCTCAGATTAGGTTCGTTTTTCAACTCCGAGGCCGGGTCGGTCCAAAAGTGCTATCGTCCCATCAAGACTTCTCACGCCGTCGAAAGGATCATTGGTAATCAACACATTCCCGTCGAGGTCGGCATAGTCAATCAAGGGAGACAATTGAGCGGCGGCGGAAATCGCCACCGAGCTTTCAATCATGCAGCCCACCATGATTTTCAGGTCGCACGCCCTGGCGGTGTGGATCATCCGCATCGCCTCTCGTAATCCCGTGCATTTCATCAACTTGATATTGATGCCGTCGAAGGCTCCCTGCAGCTTTGGAACATCATGAAGGCGAAGAGAGTTCTCATCAGCAACGAGGGGCAGGTTCACCCTCTCCCGCGTCCATGCTGTGCCAGCCAGGTCGGCAGCAGGCATTGGCTGCTCGACAAACTCCACTCCCTCCTGCTCCAACCACTTGATCTTTTCGACTGCCTTCTCTTTGACTTTCCATCCTTCATTCGCATCCACCCGAAGCGTTTTCTTTGTGACCTTCCTGATCGTGCGAATGATCTCCTCGTCGTTGTCCCCACCGAGCTTGATTTTCAGAATCGGATACTGTTCCGCCTCCCGCACTTTCTGCTCGATGACTTTCGGCGTGTCAATCCCAATGGTGAAGGACGTCATTGGAGTCTTTTGTTTGTCGAGTCCCCAATACTTGTATAACGGCAGCCCTACTTTGCGCCCCATCCAGTCGTGCAGAGCAAGATCAACCGCCGCTTTCGCAGCCGTATGACCGTCAGCCAGTCCATCGACGTACGTCAGAATCGATTCCACCTGAAAGGGATCATCAAATCTGGTCCAGTCAATTTTCGATAGGAACGCCGCCACCGAATCTACTGACTCTCCGTAGCGGGCCGACGGAGCAGCCTCACCATAGCCTACGATTCCATCATGCTCGAGCTCGACGATTACGACGGGCGAACTATCACGAGCACCACGGGCTATCGTGAATGTGTGCTTGAGCTTGAGATCATATCGTTTGAATGAGAGTTTCATCACTCTTCCGGGTTAAATCCTTCGAACAGCGCATCGACAAACGCACGCCGGTCAAAGACCTGCAGGTCGTCGATCTGCTCACCGACGCCGATGAATTTCACAGGGACCTTCAATTCCTGACTGATCGCGAGGACAATCCCTCCCTTTGCGGTTCCATCGAGCTTGGTAAGAACAAGTCCCGTGACTTCTACAGCGGACGTGAACTGTTTTACCTGCTGGAGAGCATTCTGACCGGTTGTCGCATCGAGAACGAGCAGCACCTCATGCGGGGCACCCGCAAGCCGCTTGTCCAGCACCCGACGCATCTTCTTCAGTTCCTCCATCAAGTTGATCTTCGTATGAAGACGTCCGGCCGTATCGATGATAACGACGTCCGCGTTGCGTGAGATTGCGGAGCTGAGGGAATCGAAGGCAACGGCAGCGGGATCTGCGCCGTGCGCCTGGCGGACGATTTCCACACCAGCCCTCTGAGCCCAGATCTCAAGCTGCTCATTCGCCGCAGCCCTGAAGGTGTCTGCTGCACCAACGATGACCTTGTATCCTTTTTCCTTGTAGGCATTCGCCAACTTGCCGATCGTTGTCGTCTTTCCGACTCCATTCACGCCGACAACCATGACAACAAAGGGCCTCGGACCTGGAGGCAAAGCAAGATCCGCTGCTTCCGAGCTGCCGTTCACATGCAGGACCCGGGCAATTTCATCTTTCAGGAGAGATGTCAGGTGATCGGATGACTCGATCTTCTCCTGTTTCACACGCTTCTTGATATTGTCGAGAATCAATACCGTTGTCTCGTATCCGACATCGCCGGAGATAAGGATCTCCTCCAACCGGTCGAGCATCTCGTCGTCGATGACCTTTTTCGTGCTGACGAGCGTCGTCACCTTGCTGAAGAGGGTATCCCTCGTCTTCGTCAAACCATCTTTTAGCTTCTTGAATGCATCGCCAAACGACATCAACTCACACCTTTCTTCGCAAAGAGACTTCCGACAAATAACCGCTGCACATACAGGACAAACGAGAACGCCATCAGGAAGACGCTGACCCAGATCGCGACCTGTCTGAACCCTTCCAGCGATGGGACGGCAAGAGCCGAGAGCAGCATGACCAGAGCTATGGAGGTGACTGCAAACTTGCCCGGCCAATTCGACTGTGTGATGATGTTCTTCTTCGACTTGATGTAGATTCCTCCGAAGAGGATGAGGAGATCGCGGACGACGATGACAATAACAAACCAAAGCGGCATCGCCCCGACCCAAACAAGCATGATCGACCCTCCGCCAGCCGCGATCTTGTCGGCAATCGGGTCAATGATCTTGCCGAAGTCCGTCACCTGATGGAGCAACCTGGCAAGATAGCCGTCCAGAAAATCTGTAATACCAGCCAGCACCAATACCCCGGCAGCCCACTCGCGGTTGTGCGGCACAGCAGAAAACAAAAAATACGCGAGAGGGGCGAGGAGGAAGATCCGGCTAAAGCTCAAAAGGGTGGAGATTGTCCAGATTCGTTGCAGCATCAGGCGTCGTTGACGTCCTTTGTCGTTTCACGATCCATAGGAACGGGATAGACACCGCTGAAACAGGCGGTGCAGTAGTGCGCCCCATTCTCGTGCGGGGCAGCATCGAGGAGGTTTTCCATCGACAGGTATGCAAGCGAGTCGACGCCAAGCTCCTCCCTGATCTTTTCGACATCGCTTTCACATCGATTCGCTATGAGTTCGGCTTTGCTCGGGAAATCCATTCCGTAGTGACATGGATACTTGATCGGCGGAGAGGTCACCCGGAAGTGAATTTCCTTCGGCTCCGCCTCCCGTATCATGCGTACGAGCTGCTTCGAGGTCGTGCCCCGAACAATCGAGTCGTCGACGATGACAACTTTGCGCCCCTTGATCACTCCCTTCACGGTGTTGAACTTCGTCTTGACCTTGAACTCCCGCCCTTCCTGGTCGGGCATGATAAATGTACGCCCAACGTAGTGGCTGCGAATCAGTCCGATTTCAAGCTTCACGTCGTCACCAATCTTGTTCGCTTCTCTCACGAAGCCGAGCGTGGCAGTATTGCTCGAATCGGGCACGCTGATGACAATAACGCGATCTTCGTCGTTGTCCGGCTTTACCGGAGACTGCTGAGCAAGCAGTTTCCCCAGCTTGCGACGGACCTTGTCGACGTTTTCTCCAAAGATCTTGCTGTCCGGTCGCGAGAAGTAGATGTACTCGAAGATACAGTGATGCGGCTGTGGAGGCTTCGAGACGTGGTACGACTTCAGCGTACCGCTCTCGATTCCCTCCTGATCGATGACCAGAATTTCCCCCGGTTCCACATCGCCAATGTATTCTGCACCGATGATGTCAAACGCACAGGTTTCCGAAGCAACGACGAACGAGTCTCCCAATCTGCCGAGAGCAAGCGGCCTGAATCCGTGCGGATCACGGGCAGCTATGAGGCTGGTGTCCGTCAGCATCACAAGCGAGTACGCCCCCTCGACAGTTTCGAGGGCTTCCTTGATCTGCTGAATCTGGTTTTCCTGCCTGCTGTGCGCGGTGAGATGAAGGATGATCTCGCTGTCGGAGGTTGACTGAAAGATTGTTCCTTCTGCCTGGAGTTTGTCACGCAGGGAATTGAAATTCGTCAGGTTGCCATTGTGCCCGAGGGCGAGGTTACCCCCGCGATAGTTCACAACAAGGGGCTGAATGTTGAACTTGTTCTCCGATGCTCCGGTCGTGGAGTAGCGATTGTGACCGATAGCAGCCCGGCCTCTGAGCTCTTCTTTGAGGATTTCTCGATCTTTGTAGACTTCGGCGACCAAGCCAACCCCTTTGTGCGTATAGAATCTCGGCTTGCGCTTGATCAGGTCGAAGTCGCTTGTAACGATACCGGTCGCTTCCTGGCCTCGATGCTGAAGGGCGTGCAGTCCGTAGTAGGTCATGACAGCGGCTTCCGGGTGGTTGAAGATTCCGAAAATGCCGCAATGGCAGCGGGGTTTCCCTTCGAGGCGATCGTGCTCAGTCATGGCTCAAAAGTAAGGAAAAAATGAGCTCTAAACAAGGATGGATACAGCTGGATAAAAAACGACCTGACACATTGCTGCGTGCGTCAGGTCAACGAAAGAGGAAGAGCAACTCTCCTGGCACCAACTCAGTTTCGGTCCCCACCCATGATGCGGTGATCTGCTAGCGTCCGAGTGTGAAGTCAATACTCGCAAGAAACGAAATCGAGTTCACGTGCCAGTCCATTCCCTTCTGAACCTCAGTGAAGCCGCGGGCATACGTCAACCGCATCATGATCACGGTTTTCTTGTCAATGGGGATAAAATATCCGCCGCCGATCTTCCATTCAACTCTGGGTTTCAGATCCTGGATCGTCGTATTGATGGTAGTTGATTCAAAGCCGTCAACGGCGAATCCGGGCGTCGTAACGATGGTCTCAGATTTCCCCTGCACAGGAAAACCCACACATGGGCCAGTCACAACGTACCACGGCCGATCGGGAATGACATATTTGAACAGAGGTTCGATTGAGAGGTACGCCACCGTAACGGCTACATCTTCATAGTAATCATACCCAGACTCAGTACCCGACGTGGAGTATTTCCCGTTCCTGTTGTCGAACGAGATCGTCGTGAGAACACTTGCCCACTTGCTGAATGAAATGTCAGCTTGCCCACCGATAATGACACCGACTCCAGTCACCGACGCCGGAAGATCGGCCCCGCTGTGCATATTGTAGTTCGCGCCCACCGCGACACCAACCGCCATGGGCTGTTGGGCTTGCGCTGTAGCGCCAAGCCCCAGGGCGATGCAACAAGCGAGAATCAGCAGTGTAATCTTCATAACGAATACTCGTGCGAAAAGTGAATTGACATCCGCCTCAGGCCTTTTTCTGAAGTCCCTTCAGGACGTCGCTGAACTCGTCAAGGAGCGTGTCACAATGCTGCTGCGTTACAATATATGGCGGTAGAAATCGCAACACCGTTTGATGCGTGCAGTTGACCAGTATGCCCCGCTCCTGCAAGGCATCAACCACGGGTTGGCCATCTTGTGTGAGCTCCACCCCGAGCATGCAGCCAAGACCGCGCACTTCCTTCACAAGCGTCGGGAATTTCACTTGCAGCTCCGAGAACTTTTTCTTGAGGTACTCACCTAGCTCGCCTGCTTTTTCCATGAGCCCCTTGTCGAGAACCTCTTCGAGGACGGCAATACCTGCGGAGCAAGCGACAGGGTTTCCTCCGAATGTTGTGCCGTGCGCACCGTACGTGAGAACATCGGCAACACGGTCGTCACCGAGGAATGCTCCGAGGGGCAACCCGCCGCCGATCGCTTTTGCGATGACGACGATGTCGGGCCTCACGCCGAAGTGCCCGAATGCAAAGAACTTCCCTGTGCGGCCCATTCCGCTTTGAATCTCGTCGGCGATGATCAGGAATCCGTATTTCTGCCTTAGCTCGTTCAACGTAGATGCAAACTCGGGGCTCACAACAAAGATCCCGCCTTCTCCCTGGATAAACTCCAGGATCACGCCTAGGGTTTGTTCGTTGACTGTCTCCCTGAGCTGAGCGACGTCGTTGAAACCGACATGGCAAACATTCGGAAGAAATGGTTCGTAACCTTCTCGGTATTTCTGACGCTCAGTAAGTGACAACGCTCCCATCGTCCTGCCGTGAAACGAGTTTGTCAGGCCGATCAGGTGTGTCTTCCCGTTTGCCTTTCCCCATTTGCGTGCGACCTTGATAGCTCCTTCAACAGCCTCCGTCCCGCTGTTGCCGAAGAAAACACGCTTGAACCCGGACGCAAGAATGAGTCTCTCTGCAAGCTTTACCTGCGGTTCCTGAACATAGTAGTTCGAGAGGTGTATGTACTTGTTGACTTGTTCAATGATCGCTTTGTTCACGCGTGGATGATTGTAACCAAGAGCGTTGACTGCCAGGCCGCCGAAGAAATCCAGGTAACGCTTGCCGTCTCTGGCATAGAGATACACTCCATCTCCACGCTCGATATCGAGGGCCAATCGTTTGTAAGTGTGGAAAAAGTATTTGTCTTCTTTTTGAAAGAGGTTTGATTCGTCGCTCATTGTTTCCCTACGATGTTTTGTAAGATAGAAAAAAGGAATCGGACCGACGCTTCGAGTTCCTGGATCGATCCTGTATTTCGAATAATGTAGTCAGCTTTTCCGAGCTTCGAACCCGGCGACTGTTGAGACTGAATCCTTTTGCGGACATCGTCCGCTGAAACCTTGTCACGATCCACGACGCGCTGGATCCGATCGGCCTCAGGAGAATCGACGACTATGACGTAGTCTAGTTCCTTTTCAAATCCCGCCTCGTAGATCAATGCTGCCTCGACAATTCCCAGGCGATTTCCAGCCTTCTCCAACTTCACGAACCGCTTCCCGATTTCGGCCTCAACCCGAGGATGCACAAGGGCGTTCACCTTTCGGCCCAAACCAGAGCTCGAGAAGATTTTCGAGGCAACGTACTGACGATCAAGGTCACCGTCGGCGAGGTAAGTAGACGGCCCAAGCAACGAAATGAGCGCCCGGCTCAGCGAACCATCATCTCTCATCAGTTCCTTTGCAATGTCATCGGCAGAGAGAACAGGCACGCCCAGGTTGGAAAATATAGAGCAGACGAGCGATTTCCCGCTTCCGATTCCGCCGGTTACACCAATTCGAAGGATATAAGCCACCAAAGAAGCCCCAGTAGATCAGGTTCATTGAAGCTTGCTGAAGCCAATTGCTACTTCGCAAACGCTACGGAGCGGAATTCCCTTATGACAGTCACCTTGATCTGGCCCGGATATTCCATCTCCTGTTGAATCTTGTTGGCAATCTCATGTGATAGTTGATCTGCCGCCGCGTCATCAAGGAGATCATGATTGCAGATGACACGAATTTCTCTCCCGGCTTGAATAGCATATGAGTTCACGACGCCATTAAATGATTTCGCCATCGATTCGAGTTTCTCGAGCCTCTTTACGTACCCTTCAACAGATTCCCGACGAGCTCCCGGTCGTGCCCCGCTGATTGCGTCCGCAGCCTGGACCAGAGCAGCAATTGGGTGCTCCATCGGAATATCCTCATGGTGAGAGCCAACCGCATTAGAGACGATAGGGTGTTCATTGTACTTCTTGCAGAGTTCGTATCCAAGGAGGGCATGAGGTCCTTCCACGCTCCTGTCGATAGTCTTTCCGATATCGTGCAGCAAGCCTCCCCTCTTGGCAAGGATCGGATCAAGGTTCAACTCGGCGGCCAAAATGCCGCTCAGGAAAGATACTTCGATGCTGTGTTGAAGCAGATTCTGGCCGTAGCTTGACCTGTATTTCATCCGGCCGATGTGCTTGACGATCTCAGCGTGAGCCCCATGCAATCCGACCTCCAAAAGGGCGTTTTCCCCAGTCCGGATGGTCTCCTCTTCCAGCTCTTTTTTCACCTTTTCCACAACTTCTTCGATCCTCGCCGGGTGGATACGACCATCGGCAATAAGCCGTTCCAGAGATACTCGTGCAACTTCTCGCCGAAACGGGTCAAATCCCGACAGGATAACAGCTTCAGGCGTGTCATCTACTATAACATCTACGCCTGTAGCGGCCTCAAAAGCTCGTATGTTCCGCCCCTCTCGACCGATGATACGTCCCTTCATTTCATCGCTCTCAAGGTTGAGAACGCTCACTGTTGTTTCGACTGTATGGTCCGCAGCGGTTCTCTGAATAGCTTGCACAATGAGCTTTTGCGCTTCCCGCTTGGCCTCTTCTTTGGCCTTATCACGGAGCTCCTTCATAAGTTGTGCCGACTCGGATTTGACGGTCTCAATGAGGTTATCAGCAAGCTGTTTCTTTGCTTCCTCCCGTGTAATGCCCGAAATCCGCTCCAGCCTGGCGTTTTCCTCTCCCACGAGCCTTGTAAGTTCCTTCTCCTTCTCATCAAACCGCTTGCGTTTATCTCCAAGCTCCTTTTCAAGACCCTGGAGAGTCACTTCTTTCTTGCTCAGCAGATCCAATTTTCGGTCGACATTCTCCTCACGGGAAATCAGTTGCTTTTCGAAGGCTTGGAGCTTGTTTCTCTTGGACTGCGCTTCGCTTTCGAACTCCTTTTTCCGCTTGTACCACTCGTCCTTTGCCTCGAGCAGCTTCTCCCGCTTGAGCGTGTTTCCGTCTTTTTCGGCTTCTTCAATGATGCGTTTCGCGCGTTCTTCAGCGTTGGTGACCTTGTTCTGACCCGCACGGGTGTTCAGATACCAGCCTGCATAGAACGTCAGGCCGGAAATCAGAACGACCATTGGTATAAGGATGTAGATTTCCATAAAACTCCTCCATCAACACTCACTCAAAAAAAACCGCACTCGTCGGCCGAAGATCAAGGTGTATTGAAAGAACCTCATTCAACACGGTGGGTGCCTGCCTAAGCATTTCACACTTCCACTAACCCGCTCGTCCCGACGAAGTCGGAAGTCATCGCTTGGCATCTCCGCCTACTGCAGAGAGGTGGCCTGCGCTCCACGCTTATGAGTCAAGCTCCCTATTAAAGTAACTGTCAGGTTCTTTAATAAGTTTTGATCACGGCTGACGGTGCGGAAACTCGTATCAGTAACCGACCGCCCTGATGATGAGAAAGAACAATCGAAAGTGAATCAGGCTAATCACTCTTGGGTACGGTTGTATCAACCTCCAGGCAATTGTCGAGGTAATTCGACAGCTTAATGATTTCCGTCTCCAAGTGTGTCAATGATTGCTGGCTTCGCTCTCGTTCTTTCATCAGATCTTCAGTAATATTCAGAGCAGAAAGCACCGCAACAGTCAACGGCGGCTGCTCTGGAATCTTCTCATGAATTGTGGATATCATCGTATCCACATAGGCTGCGATCTTCTTGGTGAAATCCTCATTCTCGCCGCGAAGAGGATACTCTGAACCGAAGATTTTTACTTTTATGCTCTTTCCGTTCATAGACTCGCACGCATCAGTTCATTGATGTCGATTGAATTCCCCCAAGATCTAGCCATGGCCACGATCAAAACAAGAACACGAGGACTATAAGTGTGAATTGATCTTACTAATGAGGTCCTTGATCCTTGCTTTCAGTGCCTCCTTTTCTTCCTTCGTGAGGATGTTCGATCCATTGGATTGTAGTCGAAGTGCATCCTGACGCAAGCGTTCCAGTTCCCGGTCTTTCGAGGCCAGTTCCTGTTTCAGATTCTGCTCGACCGCCTCGAGATCTTCCACTTTTTTCTGGAGCACACTGTTCGACTCTTTGAGTTGAACGAGCACTTCAGATACCCGACGCGCCTTATCCCACAAGGCTTCGAGCGATGTCTCGATCGTCTTCATGTCTTTGCCACTTATGACTTCAGCTTCCATTTGCTGATCTGGCAAAGCTGCTCTCCTCAAGGTTTACTGAAACACACAGGGCGCACGTTACATCGCACGCAACTTCGCGTTACACGTTGCCTCAACATGCTGTACGATCCGAGCAACCTCGGCATCGATTTCATGATCGGTCAACGTGCGGTCCAATGGCTGGAACTCCAGCGAGTATGCTAAGCTTTTGTTTCCAGCCCCAACCTGATCTCCGACATACAAGTCGAACAGGACCAGATTGCTGAGCAGGGTTCCACCAGCCTCCCTGATGGCCCACACCACAGTTTCATGTTGCGTGGCGGCACTCACAACAAAAGCGAGGTCACGACGCACACCCGGAAACCGTGGAAGCGGCTTGAGCTTTTTCTCGGTAACCCAACCCCTTTCTAACTCTGCAACCTTCAGCTCACACACAAAGATGGCGTCGTCAATATCAAAACTTTGTGCGATTGACTTGCCAACCTTTCCGAGAAATCCGGCATAACTACCATTGATTTCAACCGCTAGAGCGCTTTCAATTAAAGCGCTTGCGCTATCATAAGAAATAAACCTGTATTTGTCAAGGCAAAACTTGGAAAGCAGCGCCTGCACCTCCCCTTTCAGGTCAAAAAGATCGGTGCTGCGATGCTCGGACCCATATTGTGCAGAAACGACACTGCCACTCATGACGATGAGCAATCGTTCATCCTCGATGAACGAATCCAGAGTCTCACCCGGTTTCTCCCCCCGCAAGCCAAAAACATTGCCAATTTCGAACATACGGAGGTCTTTCTGGCCGTGGGAGCGATTGTGCTGCACCACCGTCAGACCACCTGGGACTAGACTTGTCCTGAGGACTGAGGCCTCAGCGCTCACCGGATTCAACACCTCGACAGCCCGGTCGGCCATCAGGTGGCCTTTTGTACGATCTTGAAGACTGTACGTCAGAATCTCGTCAAACCCGGCTCCGATGAGATAGTTGCGGATCTCATCCTGCACAAATGTCGTATGCAATGGCTTGGAAAAGTCCACAGTCGTGCGCGTTTTCGTTTCAATGTTGTCATATCCATACGCGCGGGCAACTTCCTCAATCAGATCGATTTCTTCCGCGATATCGTAACGGAATGTTGGAACCTGGAACTTGACACCGTCTTTTGCTTGTCCAACCGGCTTCAGGTCCAGACGCTTCAAGTATGACACAATTTGCTGCTTCGACAGCGTCGTCCCAAGAATCTCGTTCGTCCGATTGAAGCGCAGATAAACAGTCGTGGGGTGCGATTTTTTGGGATAGACATCGATGCTTCCCCTGAGAACTTCTGCACCTGAGAACTCCTGTATCAGCTGAGCAGCCCTATTCGCCGCGTACAACGTCATTCCGACATCAACGCCGCGCTCGAATCGCTGCGACGCATCGGTGGACAGCCCAAGGTACTTCGAAGTCCGGCGTATACTGCCCGGGTCGAAGTTCGCACTCTCGATCAGAACGTTCGTCGTCGCTTCGCTGATCTCTGTGTTCGCTCCCCCCATCACGCCGGCAATCGCAACTGGCTTATCCCCATCACATATCATGAGTGTATCGGATTTCAGGATTCGCTCTTTTCCATCGAGCGTCGTGAACTTTTGTCCGTCTTCCGCACACTTCACAATAATTGAGTGTCCCGCAAGCGTGTCATAGTCGAATGCATGAAGAGGCTGTCCGGTTTCCATCAACACATAGTTTGTGATGTCGACAATGTTGTTGATCGGGCGAAGTCCAATCGACAACAAGCGGTCCTGCATCCATTGTGGCGAGGGCTTAATCCTGACATTTCTCAGCACGCGTGATGAATACCGCCTGCACTTCTGTTTGTCCAATATCTTGATTGAAGCGTGGCTCTTGGACGGAACCTTGCTCTCCTTAATGACTATTGTTTTCAGTGACGCCTTTTTTCCCGTGAGCATCTGAAGTTCACGCGCCACGCCAACGTGGCTGAGCCAATCCCCCCGGTTTGCTGTGATCTCCATATCATAGATCACATCGGTCAGTCCCAGGAACTTCGCAAGCGGTGTTCCTGGCTTGGCGGTCTTCTCCAGCACAAGAATTCCATTTGCGTCTTCGCCCAATCCCAGCTCGAACTCGGAACAGATCATACCGTTCGATTCGACACCCCGGATGTGCACGCGCTCCAACGCGAATGGTTTCCCTTCGGGATCGTGTTGATTGCGGGGGACGACTGCTCCAACCAATCCTACTGCAACTTTCTGTCCTGCAGCGACATTTGGCGCCCCGCATACGACGGCAAGCACGTCACGGCCCACGTTGACCTTGCAGAGAGACAATCGATCTGCATTAGGGTGTTTTGCCCGTTCCAATACCTCACCGACAACAAACTTGTCAAACTTGGCAGCCAGATCTTCATATCCAGCGACTTCAAGTCCAACCATCGAGAGGTTTTCTGCGACATCGGCGGGTTTCAACCGAAGGTCGATGTATTCCTTCAACCAATTGTGTGATATCTTCATAAGGCGCCGTGACTAGAACTGTTGTAAGAAACGGACATCGTTTTCGTAGAAGAGCCTGAGGTCATCCACTCCGTACCGCAGGCAGGCAATTCGCTCGATACCCATTCCGAAGGCGAAGCCGGTGTATTTCTCAGCGTCGTATCCGACATTTTTCAGGACGTGTGGATGGACCATTCCTGATCCGAGACACTCCAGCCAACCCACGAACTTGCACATCCTGCACCCCTTGCCTTTGCACAGGAAACACGAAATGTACATGTCTGCGCTTGGCTCCGTGAACGGAAAGAACGTCGGCCGGAACTTGAACTTCACATCGCTCCCATAGAACTGATGCGCAAACGCCACCAATGTCCCCTTCAAATCACTGAAGGTGACCCCTTTGTCGACGTAGAGTCCTTCTATTTGATGGAAGGTCACCAGGCTTCTTGCGCTGACCGCTTCATTCCGGTATACCCTGCCCGGCATGATCTCCCTTACAGGAGGGTCCTGTTTCTCCATTGTCCGGATTTGGACAGGCGACGTATGCGTGCGGAGAAGCACTTCCTTCGAAATGAAGAATGTATCCTGCATATCACGCGCCGGATGGTCGGGAGCAAAATTCAACGCTCCGAAATTATAGTAGTCCGTTTCAATCTCCGGCCCTGTGGCTACGGAGAAGCCCATGCTCAGAAAGATCTTCTTAATCTCATCCATCGTCTGGGTCAGCGGGTGTTTCGTCCCGACGGGCTTCGGGCGACCTGGGAGCGTCAGATCGATGACACTCTTCTCGCTTCCCGATGGCTGGCTCAGCGATTTCTTCTTCTCATCGAATGCAGACTGTGCCGATCCCTTCAGCATGTTCAGCGCTTTGCCAAGGGAAGGCTTCTCAGCCGGAGGAGCAGACTTCATTTCATCGAAGAGCTGGGCAATTGCACCATTACGCGAGAGGAACTTCACGCGCACCTGGTCCAACTCGGGTTCGCTTGCTGCCTTTGCGAGTTCTGCTTCAAAGGCCGTTCGGACTTCGTTGATTTTCTCTGTCATACTCGTTCGCTCACCAAATAGGCACGAATGACTTCATGGGGACCCGAAAAGCAAAAATCTTCTTACCAACCTGTCCCGGCTCTTCAGAAGAAGAGTCGGGACCGTACAACGGTTGACAAGAAGACCGAACTTATGCTGTTACAAACTTCACAACTTCTGCGAACGCCAGCGGATGGTTCACTGCCAGATCGGCCAGGACCTTCCGGTTGATGGCCACGGACTTCTTGTCCAGGCCGGCAATCAACTTGGAATACGTTGTGCCATTGAGGCGTGCAGCAGCGTTAATACGAGCGACCCAGAGGCCCCGGTATTCGCGCTTCTTCGTTTTGCGGTGGCGATAGGCGTGTGTGAGAGCTTTCTCGACATGCCCCTTCGCGATGGTGTAGACTTTACTTCGACCACCCCAGTAGCCCTTGGCTTTCTGCAGGATTTTCTTCCTGCGTCTATGGGATGCGACTTTGTTCTGTGAACGCGGCATGAAACTTTCTCCTTCTGAATTATGCTAGCAAAAACCGTCGCACCTTGTACGCTTCGGTCTCAGACACAAGACCTGGCTTGCGAAGATGGCGCTTTCGTTTGGTTGATTTCGATGTCAAGATATGGCTCCGAAATGCTTTCCGCCGTTTGATCTTCCCATTCGCCGTCATCTTGTACGACTTCAGGGCACGCCGGCGACTCTTCATCTTTGGCATACTATACTCCGTTATGTTGATTCCGTTGTTTGTTTACTTCCTTCGACCTTCTTCTTTGACTTGTCGGCCACGTAGTACGCAATCATCTGCCGGCCTTCCATTTTTGCGGGAGCGTCGATCTTAGCGATATCCTCCAGCTGTTCCGTAAACCGGTCGAGCATCGCTCTCCCCTGGTCCTGGTAGGTAATCTCACGCCCTTTAAATACGACTGTCGCCTTTACTTTGTGCCCCTCTTCGATAAATCCCCGCGCATGACGAACCTTGAAATCAAAATCGTGTGTATCGGTATTCGGATGGAAACGGATTTCCTTGACCAGAGTTACGTGCTGGTGTTTCTTCTGCAGCTTATCCTTCTTGGCAAGCTCATACTTGTACTTCCCGAAATCCATGATCTTGCACACTGGCGGGTCCGCTGTCGGGACAATTTCAATGAGATCAAGTGTCTTCGCCGCCGCCGCAGCGAGGGCATCCTTCACCGTCAGAACACCCAGCTGTGTCCCCTCGTCGTCGATAACCCGGACCTGGGCTGCCCTGATTTCCGTATTGATACGTGCGCGCTCTTGCTTAATGGGTGAGCCTCCTATACCGTGAGTAGTTTGCGTTGAATAGCGTCAAGAATCTTGGCGAGAAACGCAGAGCGTTCCATCGTCCCAAGATCCCCTTTCTTATGCTGGCGTACCGAAATCGTGTTACCTGCCTTTTCTTTCTCTCCGACGATAATCATGAAGGGAATCTTCTTTAGTTCACAATCACGAATCTTATACCCTATCTTCTCGTTCCGGTCGTCGATCTCAACACGAACACCGGCGCCCTTGAACTGCTCGAAGATCTGCTTTGCATAGTCGAGATAGTGATCCGTAATCGGAAGTACGATGGCCTGAACGGGAGCCAGCCAGAGAGGAAATTCTCCGGCAAAGTGCTCTATCAGAACACCGATAAACCGTTCGAGCGAACCAAACGGCGCACGATGCACAACCACCGGCCGATGCTTTTGACTGTCCGCTCCGGTGTATTCGAGATTAAATCGCTCGGGCATGACATAGTCGACCTGAACTGTGCCCAGTTGCCATGTTCGCCCAAGGACGTCCTTCACCATGAAATCGATCTTCGGTCCGTAGAACGCCGCTTCACCGATACCGATGTAATAGTCGAGTTTCGCTTCGTCGGCTGCTTCCTTGATATCTTTCTCGGCCTGGATCCACAGCGAGTCTTCCCCGCCGTACTTTTCTTTGTTCTTCGGATCCCGGAACGACAACCGGGTCTTGAAATCACTGAACCCGAGCGTCGTGAACACGAGCTGGATCAACTCGATGACGGAGATGACTTCAGCCTTCAACTGGTCCTGACGCAGGAAGATGTGAGAATCGTCCTGAGTAAAACACCTTACGCGGATCAGTCCATTCAACTCGCCGGACTGTTCGTACCTATAACAAGTGCCAAATTCCGCGAGCCGCACAGGCAGATCGCGATAACTACGTGGTTTTGCAGCATAGATCTGGAAGTGATGCGGACAGTTCATCGGCTTCAGAAGATATTCTTCCTCTTCCACCTTGATGGGCGGGAACTGACTGTCCTTGTAGTACGGATAGTGCCCGCTTGTTTTGTACAGATTTATGTTGCCAATATGCGGCGTCACAACTGGCAGATATCCACGCTTCCGCTGCTCGATGCGCATGAAGCCCTCAAGCTCCTCGCGGATCACGGTCCCTTTCGGAAGCCAGAGCGGGAGACCACCTCCGACCTTCGGCGTCAAGAGAAACAGTTCAAGTTCCTGGCCAAGTTTCCGATGATCACGGCGCTTCGCCTCCTCGAGGCGGTACAGGTGCTGATCCAGCTCCTGCTTGGTCGGGAACGTGACTCCATAAATGCGCTGGAGCATCTTGTTCTTCTCACTCCCCCTCCAGTAGGCGCCAGCAACGCTCAACAGCTTGATTGCCTTGATACGGCCGGTCGATGGGAGATGAGGACCATAACACAGGTCAGTGAAATCGCCTGAATGATAAAAGGTAATTGTCTGCCCCTTCAACTCATCGAGAAGTTCGATCTTGTAGGGATCCTTCTTCTCCTTGAAGTAGGTAACAGCATCTTCCCACTTTCTTTCTTCACGCACATACGGATCGTCCTTCGCAGCGAGCTGATACATCTTCTCTTCGATCTTCTGAAGATCTTCACTGGTCAGGGCATGATCTGCGATATCAAGATCGTAGTAGAAGCCGGTCTCGATTGGAGGACCGATACCGAATTTTGTCCCTGGAAACAGGGATTCAATAGCGGCAGCCATCAAATGAGCAGAGCTGTGCCAGAACGCGTACTTGCCGCCGTCATCATTCCACTTGAGGATCTTCAATGAAGCATCGGTAGGGATCTTCCGGTTGAGATCCCAGACCTCTCCATTGACTTCGACAGCCAGCGCTTCGCGCGCAAGTCCTTTGCTGATCCCTTCGGCGATCTGACGACCTGTAACACCCTGGTCGAACTGCTTCGTGCTTCCGTCGGGAAATGTTATCGTAATCTGCGACATCGTCGATAAGGTAAAAAAAATCGGAGAGTTTCTCCGATTGGCAGCTTTCGTTTCGTTTGTTAGATCATTCTAGGAAATTCCGTGGCCTCTAACAGAACAATCGGTAATAATTGCCAATTCACAATTGTCAATTGATAATTATTCGTGGGCTCTATAGGACTCGAACCTATGACTTTCCCCTCACGTCAAGGACGTGACGGGAAGGTCTAACCAACCTCAAGGTCCTTAATGTCCACAAGCTTCTTCCAGGCACCGTTATTCAATTCCAAGAGCCTTTCAATATAACGCCTGCTCTTGCGTCTCTTGATTTCCCTTTCTCGTTTCATCGCTTCCGCGCGAGCTGGAAACGTCTCAACGTAGACCAACTCCCATGGACCTCTCGAGACAGTGAAATTTGAACGCCCTGCTTTATGCTCTTGAAAGCGCCGAGCCAAGTCGTCAGTATGACCGATGTAGAAAATACTGAACTGAGTGCTCTGGAGAATGTATACAAAGAACATGTGTGGGCTCTATAGGACTCGAACCTATGACCTCTACCATGTCAAGGTAGCGCTCTAACCAACTGAGCTAAGAGCCCCAATAACCTATTCTTAGGCCCGCATCCACAGCAAACTTGAAAATAATACACAAAATTCGTCGCAAAATCAAGGACTTCTGTGAGATCGCAAATAGAATTCGACATCATTTGAGTCCAATTCGTAGACGAGAGCGGGTGCGAAACCTGTGCTAGTGATAGAAATCTCGTACCCAACGATGCTTTTTGAGCTCGGAAAGGAGTTTTACGCTCAAAAGCTTTCCGTCGGAGAGGCCGCAATTCGCGTCGACGTTTTTCGTCGACCGCATGCCTGGGATAACCGTCGAAACTGCAGGATGACTCAGTACAAACCTCAAGGCCAACTCTGCGATGCTCTGTGCCTCAGTACCTGAGATCTGCATCAGCTTCGACACACGATCCACAATCTGCTTTTTCCGGTCGCCCTTGAAATAGTTGTTGCGGAAATCCCCGTCGGGAAAGACCGTGTCTGCAGTGATGGACCCCCCCAGCCCCCCCTCGTCAAGTGGGACCCTGACGATGACCCCGATGTTCTTCTCCTTACAGAGAGGAAAGAGCTTATCCTCAGGAGACTGATCGAAGATGTTATAGATAACCTGGAAAGTGTCGACCTTGCCCGATGCAGCGAGTTTGAGCGCGTTTTCTGGTTGGTGATCGTTGATCGAGACTCCGAAGTGCCGGATCTTCCCCTCCTCCTTCAGCTTGCTGATTGCGTCAGACCACTCCGCCTGATCAGTCCATTCATCATCCCAGACATGAAATTGCAGGATATCGACAAAATCCAGATTGAGATTCTTCAGACTCTGCTCAGTCTTCTTTATGATATAGTCATGAGGGAACGTCTCATTCAAGTCGACTCCCTTCCTCGCCGGCCATTGTCCGTTTTTTGGAGGCACCTTGGTGGCAACGTAGATTCTCTCCTTCCGCTCTCTAACAAGTCGTCCAACAAGTCCCTCGCTGTGTCCATCCCCGTACACAAGCGCCGTGTCGACGAAATTTACGCCCATATCGATAGCCTTATGGAGTGCCCGCATGGATTCCTCATCGGTCGCTCCTTGCCACATTGCTCCGCCAATGCCCCACGCTCCATACCCAATTTCCGAGACGTTGATGCCAGTCTTTCCAAATGGTCTGTATTTCATTTGTTACTCCTTATTCTCACCGCCCCCCGATGTGAATTTCCTGAAAAGAGCGTCGATGTCCTGTTTTGTTTTCCTGACTAAATAGTGTTTATGCATAGCTTCAAGTTTCGCGACCGAGATCGCATCCAGTTCCTCATCGTCCTTGTCTCGCTTCTGGAACATCTCAAAATCGTAACTGTCTGCCTTTGACATTTTCGACACGTAATCCTTCAGCTCCTGGATCATTTTATGCTGTTCGATGATGCGCATTCACGTACCTTTTCACAGATGTCAGACAGAAGCCCCTTCTTGAGTGCCTGCAGACATAGGTCGAAGCTCACGATCACTGCAAGAGTCTACATGCTAGGTAGATAACAATCTGTCCACAACAGTTTGGTGCGGATTGTGCCGAGAATGGGATCCTTCGACTCCGCTTCGACCCTTCGGGCTCCCTCAGGGTCGAATCCTGAGTGTGTCGAAGGATTCGACTCGTCCTATAGAACGGGACTCGCTCAGCGTCGCTCAGGATGCCCTAAACCAAATGCGCTTTGCTGAAGTACCTGTGCCGAGAATGGGACTCGAACCCATACGCCCTTTGCAGGACACAGGATTTTAAGTCCTGTGCGTCTACCAATTCCGCCATCCCGGCAATGAAATTAAGTTGTTTTCGCCATTTGGGTTCGCTCCTCAACGACAAAAAAAAGCATCAGAGCAACCAATTAAGCAACCACCTTGGCAACCACTCACCTCCTGTGAATTTGATACCACATCGTAATTGACATGTAAATATACGCAAGTCATCTCCTCTTCGCAATTGGTAATTGCCACCGCTGTTTTCCCACCCTCTACAACTCTACTAACCCACCCTCGAATAAATGCTTTCCTGACAACCTACTTGCTTAAGTTCGCGCACTCCCCGAGACATAACCAACCAAGGCTTCACCAGAATGAGTATCCGCTTCAACGTGTCAATCATTCCAATTACTTCTTCGGCTGTGGCACGACTTCCTTGGCCACCGTGTTAGGCATGACCAACATCACCTTGGATGTGTCGGCAAACGCGTGGGGATTGGTGATTGTCACCGTTCGAGCCGTTGTGTAGGTCAAGACATTGATGAGAGTGCTGGCAACTCCCACGAGTATGGAGACAATCGCAATCGCGATCGTCCAACGAAGGGATTTCTTCCGATGATTCACCTCATCTCGGAGATTTTCTCGTTGCATCTCCAAATCAAGTTCGGCGGTCGTCCTGCAATTGCTGGCAGCGAACAACTTCAATTCTTTCGCTGGCACTATTGCCTTTTCATTATAAGCCAAGAAGAGGGCCAACAACCGCTCGTCATACGCCAACGTCCTTTTATCCTGGTTCGGCACCTCATAGAGAACTGGTAGCAATCCATATTTGTGGTATGGAATCGTGACAAGAAGGTTTTGAGCCTCCAATTTCTGCCACAGGATTAAGAACTCCTGCAGATTAGAATATGTTTCATCTCGGTTCATAACCACATAACCAAAGCCGTCCTTGTCGGGAACGGTGTGCGCTTTCCTAAATGAGTATTGGCCCGTCACTTTTTCAGGCCAGTATTTGCAGTGTTCCCTAAAGAACTCGTCAATGTGCTTTACCTTGCCATCGAGTATTGACTCGACTACTTTCTTCTGGAAATCTGATAGTTCCATTGAAGCCTCCTTTACTTGTGTCTAGTAGGAGTCCCTTGTTTCGCAGTCTTTAATATAACGAATACGTGCGAGCCTGACAATCTGTGATCCCTCGTGACCGCGTCCGTTCCAGGTATATAAATCCCCACACCACCATCCCCACATCCCATTCTACAAAATTGCATCAGAATGCGGGTGAGCTTTTCCTAGGAACCCGTACCCCCATCTCTCAAGGGTGTAGTGGGGTCTTTCTCGTTGAAAATTCTTTGGGTTAGAGTTGACTTCCCCATTGCCGCTGGCAGGATCACGAAACCATCTATCGACCTGAGACGGCCGCAGAGCGGGGAGCCCAGCCCTTGGGCGACTCGCTAGACGCACCCTATACCACCAGCCTCCAGCTGCAAGCCGACCTCACATTAGATCCCCCAACTGATCCTAAGCGGCAAAGTTTCAGCTCGCCAATCCCATTCCCAATCAACTCACTACAGGAGCATATCCTATGAAAGCGACTATTCGTCACATCGTTTGGCGTTTCTGTGAGACCACTCCAGAATATCCTGAATTGGCCGACAGGCAGAAGCTGTACGTTCGTTCTCCTGCTGATGTTGTCCAAAACTTTCGGTTCTTGTTCCACCAAATCGTTCACGAGCGATTCGTGTGCTTGTGGCTCAACACAGCCAATCGAGTGATGGGCCTGACGGTCGTATCGGAAGGCACACTCAACTCAAGCCTCGTTCACCCCCGAGAAGTGTTCCGCGACGCAATTGTTGCCACGTCCGCTTCCATCATCGTCATGCATAACCATCCCAGTGGAAACCCCGAACCTAGCCAGGAGGATATAACGATCACCCGTCAACTGGTAGAGAGTGGGAAGGTGCTCGGTATTCCAGTGCACGACCACGTCATCATCGCTGAAGATGGTTACACTTCCTTCGCTGAACGGGGGCTCCTTTGAGACATTTGAAGAGCAGGTTTAACGACCTGAGGAGACACTACGATCACTCTCGGGGAACTCGATTGGATGTGTGATCACGAAGAGCATTCTAGGGAGGGTCTAGACCAGGGAGCCCTCCCTATTCGTCGTTAACGCGAGCGTGGCCCTTAACCCGCCCGCTCATTTGGTTGATTGGTGCTCTTTATTGGGATGCAAGGCTTCGATTCTTCAGAAATATACCGAGGTGCTTAATCGGATCGCTTATAAAACAAGGCTCAAATCTAGCATCAAAGGCATTGATGAGCTTGATGAATTCCTCCTCTGAAACAAAGCCATACTTCTCCATAAGCTCCTCTTTGAAGGTATTCTTGATAAAGCAAAGCGAGTTGCACTCTGTTTCTTCAGAACTGGCTGTCCGATCTCCTACAGGTTCTACACCTTCCTTGGTTATTATGTGAAGTGGTTGTTTATCAGGATATCCAAGGCCTTTTTTTTCACCTCCGCTCAAAGCCGTCTGGCCGTCCCAGGTTGACGCCGAGGGTATCGCCTTGATTCTGAAAGAACGTGATCCTCCTGATCTTTCTCTTTCTGTTTCTTTTGCTTTCTTTTCTTTTGTTTGCAATGCATATGCATCCTCTGAGCGCGCTGGGAAGGCATCAGGGTCGGACTTCCCCCACCTCTTGTTAGCCGCAGCGCGTCTAATCTCGCTAACTTCTTCCATTAGCGCCATACTTTGCTGAAGCCCTTCGTACCAGAAAGAGTCTCCGTCCCAATCGAACAGATGAAACACCTCGATGCAGTCGGAGATGAACCTATCCGCTTCCTTATTGTCGCACTTGAGTTCTCCCGCTATTACATCTAGCGAGTATTTCCCGCTAAGCGGAAGCGCGTAGCCCTCTAGTTCACGCATCATTTCAACAAGAATCCAAAACCAGCCATAACCCTTCTCCCCGTGCACAATGCGCATAGCTTGGATTGACGGATTTCGTCGCATATCTGCAAAGTGAGGGAAGTAAATACCTTGTCGTCTTTTCAATTCAGATTGTGCCATTTCAAACCTCATAATAGATTGTCCATTAGAATCGACCTATCCCCTAGAATTAGTTTTTTGACGATCGGTCGCGTATTCAGTGGAAGATTTCTGGCGCAACCCCTGGAGGAGTATCAATACCCACCCCCAGGGATGTCACTCTTCACTTGGAGTGAGAACCTCCTTTGGCAAATCCCGTTTGGTCAAGAACTGGGAAACAACTGGACTCACTCGAAGAGCGCGCTTTGTGAATTCCTCAAGCGGTATGATCTTGCAGAGCGAGTTTCTGTCATTGCTTTTAACTACACCTGTTTCGATTACTAGCTTCCTGAGCTTATTGATTTCGTACTCTATTCCGAGGAATCCTTCCGGTGTGAGCACAACATGAAGCCACCGATTCGCTTTTGTGGCCAAGACCCCTGAGGGTTGATCGAGTTCCGTGTTCCAAAATTCGATTGACACGTTGTTTGTTCGGATAGGCGTGGTTTCACTCTTGATTTCCACTCTGATCTTGCCAGAGGCTGAAATAATGTCCCAATCAGGAAAATCTCCTATTGCGACGTGGAAGGGTTCCTGAAGCTCATTGGAGTAGATCCTAGCAATTGATGTTGCCAAGTGATCTTGCCTTAGATATTGGCTCATTTCGATTGACACGGTGTTACCTCTTTGGTTATTTCAAACGTGATCTGAATTGGACTCACGCCCCCGATAAACGCTGTTTCTTGACGTTTGGTCGGGGGTTGAGTGGGAGTTTATTCGTGCAACTGTGCAAGGGGCTGACCTGATACCTCCTGACTCGGAACGGTGAGATTTTCCAGATTCCCCACGCCCTTTCGATCAGGATTCTTCCCCATTCTGTAAGGATAAAGCCAGCATTTATCCGACTTGCATTTCCTGACTTCCGATAGGCTGTTTGCACAGCACGTTATGCAGTAGCGTCGGATCGCTCTGAGTGGTGTGATTTTGAACATGATTCGATACTCCCTAAATAAAAAAAGGCAACCTGAAGCTCGCACGTCTTCAGAGTTGCCAAAATTGGTGGTGTGCGAGTAGAGCTTTATGCTCTACTCCGCACATGTATTACTTGGGTGCCACTCCCAGATACCACGTTTTGGGAGTCCGTGATTGGGAGTATCTCCCGACTACTCTATTCCATATTCGTCACACCATGCTTTTGCAGTTTTGTTTGTTCGCCCTAGCTTTTCCGCCAACCTTGAGTAGTTGATCTTCCCATTTTTGAATCTAAACTTATCGACCAGCTGTTCCAAGTCCTCACGCGCTGGCCTGTCCCTATATCGCACCTTCTTCCGAAGTCTGACTATTATCTCATTCGACACTCGTCGCTCGGAACTCAGGTTTTCCAACTCCTTCTCAACACGCCGAAGCTCCTCATTCTCCTTCGATTGTGGCGTATTCAATTGGGGCGAATCAAAACCGTGCAAGATATACCATTCAATGAACTTCCCGACCACACCCTCATGATACTTCACCTGGAGCTGGACGTCCTCGCTCTGAGGATACTTGTCTAATTCATCCCGCCATCGTTCGAGGGCTGACCGAGCCCTAAAGATCTCAACGTCATTGTGCTCCCTCAAGAGCTGTACTGATTCGCTCTTGCTCGATATTCCAAGTTGCAGTCGAGTGAAATGTCTTGTCTTGCCTTCCTGGAATAGTTCATCAAATGTTCGGGACTTTTGAAGTGGGGCTTTCCCAACAGGAAAGACCAAATCTGCGTTTATCAGCACCTCTCCCTTGGTTCCTTTCCGAAACTCCTTCTCGTCGAGGTGATAGACCCTTCGAATCAATTCCTCTTTTTCCTTGCCATTTTTATCTATTTCGCTTTCAACCTCGTTGTCGACAAAGAAGTTTTCAAATAGCGTGTAAACGCCTTTAGCCCGACTGGTTTTTGGTGGCCATTTCAGTTCCGACTCTGCCATCGTATCCAATTATTCCTTTCGTCTCATCATTACCACGACAAACGTTCCTCTGTTCTCTTCGCTCTGCGGCCAACGTGGAGACAACGGAAGCAGTTGTCGGGCTAACATCGAGTGTAGAAGCTGGGAAGTCCTTTTTACCGCTGGCGCGCTAGCAGTTCAAGCTGAAGGGTGGTGACCTCTCAACCTTTGTTCAACTCTTCGCTGATCCCATTGAACTGCTCAAGGGCAGCCTCAAGGTTCTTCGCGATGTCAGCAGCAAGCATATTGGGGTCGGGAATGGCTGAGAAGAGCAAATCCAGTTTTTCTTTGCAGCCATCCAGCTCATAGGCATGAAGGCGATGGTGTCTGTAGGATGGGCTGCTAAGTTTCGGTGAACTTCCTCATCGCATCTCCTCCAGGCTCTCCTTGATATCCTTCCGTTCCTCCTTGCTCAGACCCCAGAGGTCTGCGGCGATTTCATCGACCTGCTCTTCCAGATCACCAACGCTGATGCCACTCGCGACGTTTTCATGACACTTCTTAGATAAGCGAGCCAACTGTCTGTGCATTTCGTTTTTTGGATCGAACTGGGGAATCTTGATGTTCTCGAGGATGTGTGTGCTTTGTTGCGTAGAGATCGTATACGCCTGAACGATAAATTGGGAGGATGAAGAATTGAGCATTGCGCAAACATAGTGGGCTATCACTTCATCTTCGAATGGGACAAGCATCAGCTTATGGTCTGGCACCACAGCCCTACCATCGGATACTGAGACAACAGCGCATTCAAACTCGGATGACTGTTCTTTCCAGACGACTTTGAAGGGAGCAAATGTGTTTTTGTCGACATTGTAAATAGAATAGAATGGCTCCCCCTCAAGGTATTTTTTGTATCCACTCCTGCCAACGAGTTTCGACTTGAATCGGCTGAAGTAGGCAAGAGTCTTCGGCACATTCAATTCCATCCATTTTAGATCATAGCCAGTTCTCTGTTCGGGATCTTGTGAAACTATCATAAATGAAGCAGGTGAGCCTCTCCATCTTTCAACCTCACGTCCTCGCAGAAGTGGATAAACCAGCTTGTTTTCGATTTCTACTTCAACCGACTCAACTTCTATTTTGCCTTCATCGAACAGGTTGGAGAATCGAACAAGACCCTTCTTCGACCGACTGACACTTCCCCAATAGACCCCGTTCAACCAAGTGCAGCTCCCCGCGGAAGCTGAATACGCTGCCTGCCCTATTACCTTTTCAATCGCCTTGAGTGCTTTGGGTTTCGCAGAGATCCACGGCGAAGTATCGCTCTTGTTGACAGGCTGAGCCATTAAGTTGAATCTCAGAGTCGCGTTGAGCGCCTCCTCAAACGTATAGTCAAGTTCAATTCTACCTTTTTCCTTCTTCTTCCATAGAACATATGGAATCGGGTATTTTGTCTGTTCTCCTTTCAGGCATAGAAGCACTGCCGTGCGGTTCGTTGCTCCTTCGAACGGTTGCAGTGCAACCATATCGTCGAGCTGTTCAACTCGGAAGAAAGCTCCAGTCTGCCCAAGTCGAAATCGTCTAAATCCGTCGCCAGCCCCTTGTGTCTTGAAAAGTGTCTGGGTGATAACAAAACATAGCTTACCTCTCAGTTTGAGGTACTTGTCAATGGCCACATACGTCATCGCCATGGAAAGATCTTTCTTGCCACCACCTAGCCGAGCTTCTTGGCCCTTCAACGAGAATAGGCCATAATTTTGCCACAGCACCTTCGTCTGGTCCCTATATGTTTGTGGCAAATCTTCCCAGTTGACCCACGGCGGGTTTCCTACGACAAGGTCAAATTCTCCGACAAATAGCGGTGCGAAGGCATTTTTGACGATCCTCGCCCAAATGCCGTTGATGCCTCTTTGTTCAAGTTCAACTAGCTTCTCGTATGTTTCGCTGAGAACAAGGTTGAACTTCTTTATGTCCTTCGGTTCGGTTTTAAGTTCTGAGTGCACACGCTCAAGAAACTGCTTCGTCGTCAGCTTCTTTTTCACGCCATCTTCCAAAAGAACAGTCACTTTTTGAATCAACGCTCTCTGCACGAGAGCTTCTGGGAAACGGAAAAGTCCGACGCTAGTGGAAATTTGATAATGGCCTGCTTCCTGGTCGAACAATTCATCCTGATGTTTTGCACTCGGTGGGCTGATGCTATCGCATAGATATACAGGGACCGTGATTTCCCCCTTCTTGAACTTCAACAAGTCAGCGACGGCAAGAAGATAATTCGTCCTGGCAGAGATAACCGCAAGCGGATTCAGATCAAAGCCAACGATATTCTTGGTAATCTGTGTGAGCAGGGCACCTGGCTCTACCTCTTTCAATCGAGCATGCTCTTTCAAACGCTTAATCGCAAGGATCAAAAATGTCCCCGAGCCACAGCCTGGGTCAAGAACCCGCATTTGCATCAGGTTCTTTTCCTTGGACCCGTATCCGACCTGATTAAGGCACCTTTCGGCCAGCCAATCGGGTGTATAGTATTCACCCAGGTCATGACGTATCTGCTTCGGCACGAGGAACTGGTACAGCTTTTTCAATATATCTCTCGTTTCGTCTGGGACCAGCTCCATAGTCTCAGGATCGTACTGGTTCAGCCGATCTATGATGGCTGCGATAGCTTTTTCAATTGGTGTGTTCCAATCATTGAGATACCAAGAAAGCAGGTCGCCTTCCAGGAAGTTTCTGATTCCAAGGGAGCGAAAAATACCACCTTCCTCGAGATCGGCGAGCTTCTCCTTAAGTTCTTCAGACTTGAGTTTTTCCCATTCGGCCAAGGGTAAACCCGTGACATCTTTCAGCGCATAGAATCCTACAACTTGGTAGGCCAGCAGCTTCATCAACAGGCCATAGTAGGTATCAAGAGCAAAGAAGAATGCAAGAAAATTGAAGTTCTTCTGTTCGTCCTTCTTGAATCCATACGATTTGAATAGGATGTCTGCATCAAACTTCTTGTTTTCAATTGCACCATGAACTTCGGCAAACTGTAGCGCCCACTGATCGAAAAAAACCTTGACTCTCGCATCCACATTTCCTGTCAGGGCAAAGTAGAACGCTTTGATCGCATTTGAGGCGATGTAATTCAAGGATCCCGCACCTATAGCGAAATCGCGTATCAAATTGTCGGGAACAAGGGCCGCCTTGGTTGTGAGCTTCTCCAGCGTCAGAAGGAATCGCTCAATGCTCTTCTCTGAGACAGGGAGAGGTTCCTCCTCAATCCATCGGCCGACCTTTCGGACGAAGAGGAAATGATCACCATCGAAAGCAACGCCGAGGAGTCTCTCCTCCTTCCAACGTTCTTCCTTCGCTAAATCCTCGATGTATCCCTTCAACTGTGCTATGAGTTGTCTATTCCTCTCGTTTTCGCCTTTGATCACGCCAGGTTTCTTGTACTCGAGGATCAGACGGTTGAATACAGTGTCAGCCCTTCCAAAAGCGAGCTGTCGCTCTTCCCTCGGCTCAAAGCGGAGGTTTATCTTCCTGGCTCGAATGTAGTCTTCCCACAGGGGGGCAACGAGTTCACGCAGTTTCCCTTCGGGAAACTTGGGTATGGCGGCAGCGATTTTGGACGCCTTCTTAATTTCGGCGACCATTTCTTTGAAGGAGGTTGGCATTCGGCTCAGCTTAGGATGTTGTCAGTGATAGTGGGCGCAAGAATTCCAGTTGGAGCGTCTGCAATGGTGCTCCTACTATGGACTTTCAAGCACGGCGCTCAGGTTGACCTTCTTGAAGTCTTGAACGTCTCAGCCAGCGAGACTGAGGAGTTTATCTATGTGTTGGCGCGCTTGTTGTTCGGGGGTCATTGGTATCTCTTAACCTACGGCGGCAGCAAACGACACACGGGCTTCACTAGCCACCAGCAGATCAACTAACATCCGGAGATTCGTCAGGCGACTTGAGTGAAGTATCACCTTTCTTTTTGTCGCGGTCACGAATCAACTTGGCATAGGTCTCAACATACTTCTTAGTCTTTTCATCCAACTGACCTGTGTTCGCACTGAGAAAGTTGCGCACAAGATTTGCCTCATACAAGTTGAGGGGGGTGTTGTCGCCAGAGAGTAACCTGAGCCATAAGTCTGGACTAGGACGTTCAGGCTGCTCCCTAATGAGACTAAGTTGGCGCTGTAGCGACCGAGTGATTTCAAGTAGCTCCTCAATCTTATCGTCAACAGACCGTTGCCTGATCGGCGTCTTTGGCTCGTAATCCTTGACTATCTTCTGGAAAGTGGCATCGAACTCAGGCCACCACTTATCAATGATCTTATCCAACCTTTGCGCAGCCAAGGCAGACTCACCCCGGATCGAGTTGATGGTCTTGATGAGCTTCAACATATCCTCCTTGGTAGGCAGTGTGCCGTTGAACTCCGACAAAGGCGGCGTGATGTCAGTGTGAGTCAAATCCACCAAGAACGGGCACACCCTTGACTTGGTTAGTCCCTTTGAGAGAGCACCTGCTTCAAACAATATCCAAGGAGCCTTGAAGTTGTCTCGCGTCAGACAGACAATGCCCACGCCAGTATCTGCAAGCTGAGACGTGATCTCGTTGAACCAAATCGTCCCTTTTTCGATGTCGTCCGTGGACACCCAAGCTTTGGTTCCTTGTAGCACGTCCTCAATCCACGAACCCAGAAGTTGAGCGACTTGCTTGCTGAGTTCGCCAGACCAGCTGATGAATACTTTCATCGTCACTACCTCCTCTGTAATATGCTAACTACATCCTGCGTGGCGTAACTTGTTCCCTCAACTACTCGGGCGAGTCACGTTCCACCGAGCGTTTCAATGGCATCAAGGATTATCCAACCATTGGGATTGCCAACTCGGGATTTGCGTGAAGCGGTTCTGTTCAGGGTAGGACTCCGCCAAGATAAGACACTCAGAGAGGATAATCAAACCGAACTCGTCGTTCATAATCCTACCAATCTCTTGATCAGAGTGGTGACAAGCACAATAAGACCTTGTCGACGATCTCCCATTCGCTTTCGCTCAAATACTAATGCTGCTTCCCCTGCAATCTCACCAAGCTCATCGCGACACCGAGCAGCGGCCGAAGTGTAAACTGACGTTATATGATCATCCTTGGATTTGTCGTCCACGTGAAGACCACGACTTAACGCGAACGCTTCGATTTGAGCTTCGGCCTGCTCCATACGTAGCATAAGCAGGTCGGCAATCTTGTTGCCAAGCGAATCGATTTGAGTGGGTGAGAGTGAGTCGCAGTGAGGTATAACTATATCCTTGACACTCGCCAAGAAATCGGCACAGAGAGAAGAAGTGAATGTCTGATGTTCTCGGCGTATCGCTCCAATCGGGTTGACGTATTTCTGAAAGGCGGGCGATGCAGCAAGATGCGACAGGGATCGAGACAGTTCGCTTGAACGCTTGCTCGACAGACGACTAAATCTTCTCTCAAATACTCTGATCGCGTCAGAGAACCGCTCTTCAGCTGTCTGAACTGTGAGAAGTCTTCGCAGGCGTATGTTCAATGACGCTACCGGATGCATCAGTTAGCAAATAGGATATCGGTTAATCCACTTACCACCACCACGGGATAAGCAGTTTACCTATTACTTTTGTCAGTCCTGCAGGATAGCTGTCGAGGACTTTATCGAAGTATTCTCTAAATGTTTCGCTCCCACTGACGCTACGCTTGTCGAGGACGCGACCCTCGGAGAGCGTGACCTTCACTTCAGCTTGTAGGCGCGAGGTCACAATAGCAGGTTTAGCACAGTAAATGATAATGTGAAATGCATCCTTGGGGTTCAGGTTAGCAACGCGAAATGTGACTTCTGATGGGCCTCGGTTGACTGTCCATTGCTCATCTGTTGAGACCAAGACATTCTTTATCTCGGAGTTCGTTTTAATATGAATCAGGATATTCGCCGCGAGCTTGTTACCCGCGCTGAGCACGCTGATCGAAAGGGGTAGTTCCTGAATCGTCAGGTAGAAAAACTCTGGAAGCCCGAAGTCGCTGAGTTCCTTGACATCGAATATCAGTTTGGCATACTTCCTCGTAGACAAATGCTTGTAGATACCGAAGAGAACGCCGAGCCCTCCTAGAACTCCCAATAAAGTCGCAAGCCAGTCTGACATTTCCACCTCCGTCGATGAACAATGCAAGTGCTACGCCCAAATGGGTGGTGCGTTATAAACTCGAAACGTAAGTGTTCGCACAAACTCTCATTGAGACCGCTATAGCTTCCCGACATTTCAGTATTTGTTCAGCCGCAGACTCATATTGCAGAACATCGACGCGCCATCCCCTATCGCTGTAGTCTTCCACTTGTTCCCGGTTTTTGCCATAGGCATCTCCTATAGATGCAACGAAGACTGTAGCCGACAAACCGACCTACGTCTGTTGCGTCTTAGCCTACGCCCAGTCCAACGATTGGCTTGACCAAAGATACTGCACTACTTCAGATTAATCAACCGTTGTCTAGACCTTTAGCTTATCGTGCAAATCGAAAGACAGATATGCCTATAGTTTGTTCTTGACTACTTTCGCTATCAGAACTACCTTAGCAGGGATAGGATATATACTCGACACTTTCATCGTGACGCTCGAACTCCGTGCAAGTTATACGTTCCAAATCCCCGCAGAGGACGTTGAACAGGCCATCCAGCTAGCCTACAACCGCCCCATCATCAGTGAGCGCCTGTATGACATCGAGAAGAAGGTTGTGAGGGTCATGAAGCTGTCAGAGACGTCTCCCGAGGTGTCTCTCACACTTGAGAACGCCAGATAGCTAGAACTCTTTGCGCGGTTTGGTTCCGAGCACGACTATCGCGATTGCAAGCCCAAGCGACTGCAGGAAGAAACACACATACCAAATCGTGAGCTTCCGACTAGTAAGTGCTGATATTTTCAAAACATTCCCCTTGCGAACCTCGTCAAGTTCCTTTGTCCCTTGACTCCCAAGCTCTGTAAATTTCAGATACAGCTGAAAATGCTTTTCGGTGCTCCTCTCGACGAGAAGTGTATTCGTCGCTGTGTTGTATTGCTCCTCAGTCAGTTTGCCTGACAGGAGGGCCATTGTGAGCGCATTCATAGCTGCGGACATGCTAGCATTGATGACCCTCTGTTCCATCTGTCTGATTCTTCCGTCCCCACTCGACACTCTTCTTTGTATGTTAAGCAGACCCTCCAGCAGTCTGAAGTATTGCCTGTCTTCATTTGCCTTGAAGAACATTTCAGCCGCATCTTTCTGTTTGACGACTATACCGTCATTCCTTTCTTTGAGCTGCTCTATCTCCTTTTCATAGAACTGCGTTGTCACCAAGAACCCAAGCGATGCCACACCGATCATCGTGGCTGATAGGAAAGAGAACCATTTGCGCTCCTTCATTTGATCACTCCCTAAAGAAATAGACAGGCAGCACAGTTTGTCCTACGAAACATCCCTGAAGGACGGTAAGCGCTTCTCTTTCCTCCGATGCAGTCACACCTTTGCCAGGCCTACGCGGGAAATGCCGCTCCTAATTCTCTTACGAATGTTCTAGATGTGAACGTTCACTGTGCTTAGAATTCCATGGCTTCCTTTTTCAGTTTGGCTTTTTCTTCCTCACTCATCAATTGTCTCAACGAGTCAGAGGTCATCCAAACGAGAGCAAGCTTGTTCTTTTGCACGATGTAGAGAGTTATTGTTTTCTCGCTTTTCCACGCATGCATCTCTGACACGCCCATAGTTTCCTCTCCCAAGACTTCTTTCAGGATTTCCAGCAGTCTCACTTTGTTGTAGTCACCTTCGCATGTGAACCACACATCGAAGAACTTGCCTTTATAAAAGGACACCCAGCAAGTTTTCAATTTTGCAGAGCCAATAGATTTGACATGCTGAATTCAATGAGGAAGTGCAACGATCCGACGATAGCGTTCGCGAGGGGTGTCGTAATGTAGCACTTTCCTTGGACGATTGTTTAGCCAACGCTCAATGCGTTTGAGTTCTTTGACAGAGACA
>JBEKOB010000004.1:0-88629 GCA_049522195.1 Bacteroidota bacterium | reverse complement strand
TTCTTCAAGAGGAAGCTCTTTCCCCAGGATCCGCTTCATGGAAGTCACACCCTTATGAAAGATGCCACACGGGATGATGCGTTCAAACTTCTGGAGGTCGGTGTTTACATTCAGCGCAAACCCATGCATCGTCACCCATCGGCTCACCTTCACGCCGATCGCTGCAATCTTCTCACCGCCAACCCAAACTCCGGTCATTCCCTCCTCCCTTTCTCCTTTAATGCCGTAGGCTTCAAGGAGGTTGATGAGGACATCCTCAAGAGACCGAAGATACTTGTGAATGTCGGGCGAATACTGGTTGAGGTCGATAATCGGATAGCCGACAATTTGACCGGGGCCGTGGTAGGTAATGTCACCACCCCGATCAATCCGGAACACTTCGGTGCCGTCTTTGCTCAGTTCCTCTTCGGAGGCAAGCAGGTGGTTGGAGTCGCTCCCCTTGCCCAGCGTGTACACATGTTCGTGTTCCGTGAGGAGCAAAACGTTTTCAATAAGACCGTGTTGACGCAGATCGAACAGTCGGTGCTGTAAGTCCCAGGTATCGGCATAGCGGGTGCGGCCAAGATTCGAGACTACGATCTGCATTCTTCCTCGGGTTGTGGACTTACTTATATCTGTATTGCCTGCCCGAATGCATCTCCGGCAGCTTCCATGATTGCTTCCGAAAGGGTCGGATGGGCATGCATGGTCCTGTGAATCTCCTCGTTAGTCGTTTCGAGCGCACGTGCGAGGACGAGCTCTGCGATCAACTCCGTCGCTTCGGTGCCGATGATGTGAGCCCCAAGGAGCTCTCCATACTTTTCATCGAAGATCAGCTTGACCGTTCCTTCAGTCGCGCCGATCGCGATTGCTTTGCCAAGTGGCCGGTACGGGAAGCGGCCGACCTTTATCTTGTAGCCTGCTGCAACAGCCGACTCTTCGGTCATGCCAACGCTCGCCACCTGCGGCTGGCAATACGTGCAGCTCGGTATGTTCGAACGATCAAATCCATGCATCGACTTGCCGGCAAAGTGCTCGACTGCCACGACACCTTGCTGGGACGCGGCGTGAGCAAGCCACGGAGGACCCGACACATCTCCGATCGCATAGATGCCGTCTACGCTTGTTTTTCCGAACTTGTCCACGACGATCGCGCCTCGATCGACTTTCACACCCAGAGTTTCCAGACCCAAATTCTCTACATTTCCCTGCACTCCGACCGCCATCAGTGCGACCTCTCCCTTTATGTCGGATGTCCCTTCTTTGGTACTGACTCTCAGGCTGACATCGTTTCCGACAACCACCGACTCGACTTTCGCATTCGTGAGAATATCGATCCCCTGTCTTTTCAGGCTGGATTCAAGGAGCTTCGTGATTTCCTTGTCTTCTTTGGGAAGGAGTGAAGGCATCATTTCGACAATCGTCACTTTTGTGCCGAATGCGTTGTAGAAGTATGCGAACTCAACGCCAATCGCTCCGCCTCCAATGACGAGCAGTGATTTTGGCAACGCTGGCAGAGTCATCGCCTCCGTGCTTGTGAGAATCTTTTTCCGGTCAATGGTTGCCCCGGGAATCGACCTCGGTCGGCCTCCAGTGGCCAGAATCGTGAACTTCGTCTTAATGGTATCAACAACTTTGCCGTCCTTCGTCACTTCCAGAGAGTTCTTGCCAGTAAGCTTCGCAGTCCCGCTGATGACCTCGATCTTGTTCTTCTTCATCAAGTACTCCACCCCTTTCGAGATTCGGTCGGCGACGTCCCGACTCCGCTTGATGATCTTTCCAAAATCGAATGTCAGATCCTTGTAGGAGAAGCCAAATTCTTCCGCCTTTTTGAATGACTGATACAGCTCGGCGCTCTTCAGGAGGGCTTTCGACGGGATGCATCCCCAGTTGAGGCAGATTCCGCCGAGCTTATCCCGCTCTATAATGCCGACCTTCATCCCAAGCTGTGCGGCCCGGATAGCGGCGACGTATCCGCCAGGCCCTGCGCCAATGACAGTGACATCAAACTGTTTTTCCGGCATGGAAATCCTTTCGAGGTTGAACGGGAATCCTTCGCGGAGGCTGTTCTCCGGGGAGTCAAAACGAGAATTGGAACTAATCCAGTGTCAAACGATTTCAATATAGCCATAACTCGAAAAAAAGGCAACCAGTCAACGACGATCCGTCTCAGCGAGTCGCCCGAGGCGCCCAAGCGAAGTGTCTGGGAAAAAGCGACGAACGCCTGATTCCGCACAAATTGCGATTGATTCTTTTTCACTTTTCACGTACTATGATGCAAAATTTAGTGCGGGATGACTGAGAAAGAACAGCGTGTTGCCATATCAAATCGGAAAGCGCGGCACGAGTATTTCATCCTCGACACGTTAGAAGCCGGACTTGTGCTCAAAGGGACTGAGGTCAAGTCTCTCCGGGCGGGCAATGCGAACCTGCAGGATAGTCATGCCCTCGTCAAGAACGGTGAGGTCTGGCTCCTCGGGATGCACATCAGCCCGTATGCACAAGCGAGCTTTGAGAAACACGACCCGCGCCGGACCCGAAAGCTCCTGTTAAGCAAGCGTGAGATCAGGCGGTTGCTCAGTCGGGTGCAGGAAAAGGGGCTGACGATCATTCCCCTGTCGGTGTATTTCAAAGGTCCATACGCAAAAGTCGAGCTGGCGATAGCTCAGGGGAAAAAGAGTTACGACAAGCGCGAAGCGTTGAAACAACGCGATGCCAAACGGGACATCGCACAGCGGCTCCGTCGAACAACCTAACTGGAGAATCACGAAGGAATTGTTTCCTCCCATCCAAGAACAGATGGACCTCATCAAGCGAGGCGCTTCGGAAATCATCCCCGAAGACGATCTTGTCAGGAAGCTTGAGAGATCCATCAAGACAAACAGACCCCTCCGCGTGAAACTCGGCTGCGATCCCAGCCGACCCGATCTCCACCTTGGTCATTCGGTAGTCCTCCGTAAATTGCGGCAGTTCCAGGATCTCGGCCACCAGGCGATCCTGATCATCGGCGATTTCACGGGTATGATCGGCGATCCGTCCGGTCGCAACAAAACGCGCCCATCGCTTACCATTGAAGAAACCCGCCACAACGGCCAGTCATATTTTGAACAGGCGACAAAGATACTCGCAGCTCAGCGGGTACGGATGGAATACAATTCCGAATGGCTGGGGAAAATGAGTTTTGCGGATGTGGTGAGTCTCGCAGGAAAGTACACCGTTGCACGCATGCTCGAACGCGACGATTTCACGCAGCGGTACAAGGCGGGTGAACCCATCAGCGTGCACGAGTTCCTCTACCCTCTTGCTCAGGCGATGGATTCCGTCGCAATCGAGTCGGACGTTGAACTTGGCGGCACAGACCAAAAGTTTAACCTTCTGGTAGGACGGGACATCCAGCGTGAATATGGACTGGAGCCCCAGGTGATTCTCACGACTCCGCTGCTCGTCGGCACGGACGGCGTCGAGAAGATGAGCAAGTCGTACGACAATTATATCGGGATTAGCGAATCGCCGCGTGAGATGTACGGAAAGACTCTACGCATCCCTGACATTCTTATCTATACCTACTTTGAGCTTGCAAGCGATGTCACGAATAAGGAACTTGTTGAAATCAAACAACAGCTTGCGGATTCGAAACTGAATCCGAGAGATTTGAAGCGAAGGCTTGCCCGGACTTTTGTGACAATGTACCACGGCAGTCAGGAAGCGCTGAGCGCCGAGGCAGAGTTTGACAGGATTTTCATCGACAAAGATACCCCGGACGTCATCGAGGAGTTTGTCCTTGGAAACGGTGACACCGAGACGACGGTGGTCGGATTGCTGGCGCTCTCCAAGCTCGCATCATCGAAAAGCGAGGCACGGCGGCTGATTGAGCAAGGGGGAGTCTCTATTAATGGAGAGCGAGTGACGGACCTCAATGCGGGAATACCGCAAGGCAAAGAGTTCATCGTGAAGGTAGGCAAACGGAAGTTTTTGAAAATAGTTCATCGATAAAACTAAGTCATCTCACACGATGACGCCAGGCCGCGCAACCTTTTGACGGGATTTCCTTTGCGCCTTTGTGTGAGCATCTTATAGAGAGATCGTTTATTTGTATCTATCACAATACTTAAGAGGGAGATGAGGAAGTGTTCGTACCAACCAAAATGTTTTTCACCAAAGGGGTCGGCCGGCATAAAGACTATCTGCAATCGTTCGAGCTTGCCCTGAGAGATGCCGGCATCGAGAAATGCAACCTCGTCACCGTCTCAAGCATCTATCCACCCAACTGCAAACGAATCCCTAAAGAGGATGGCCTGAAGCTTCTTGAGCCGGGCGCCATCACCTTCTGCGTGATGGCCCGGAACGCCACCAATGAACCCAATAGGTTGGTTGCATCGGCAATCGGCGTCGCTCAACCTGCAGACCAGAACCTGTACGGGTATCTCTCCGAGCACCATCCGTTCGGCGAGACCGACGAGCGCGCGGGAGACTATGCCGAAGATCTGGCAGCAACCATGCTGGCCTCGACACTCGGATTGGAGTTCGATCCGAACACCGCGTGGGACGAACGGGAAAAGATGTTCAAGATGTCCGGTAAGATCGTTCGAACCTTCAACGTCACGCAGTCCGCTGAAGGGGACAAGAAGGGGATTTGGACGACGGTTATCGCAGTCGCGGTTCTGATCCCGTAAACATAGCTGCGCTCATCAAGAAGCAGGGGCCGTCTCAGCAACGAGGCGGCCCCTGCTTGTTTCCTATACCAAACTTCATGATTCAACATTCAATATTCGATATTAGACATTCACGCGAATATCCAACGCCGAATGTCCAATAATGAATATCGAAGTGTGTTACTTCCCCACCCCCTCGATCAGCAGCACAAACTCCCCTTTTCTCTCCTCTTTCGCGAACTGCTTGTAGAGCTCGGGCGCTGTGCCGTGGAAAATCTTTTCCGTCGGCAGGGTAAGGTCGAATGCGACGCAAATCCGGCGCGAAGGCCCAATCACATCGGCAATGTCCCGCACAAGTTGAACCAATCGGTACGGGGCATCCATAAGCACAATCGTGCGGGGTTCACGCTTCAACTGCTGCAACTCCGCAATGCGCCGGGTTCGCTTTGGAGAAAGGAAGCCTTCGAAAAGAAACTCACGAATTGAGAAACCGGAGACGATCAGTGCGGGCATGAGGGAAGAGGCGCCGGGGATCGGGACAACAGGAATTCCCAACCGTATGGCCCGTTCAACAAGGACTTGTCCTGGATCAGAAAACACAGGGGTCCCTGCGTCAGAGATGAGGGCCACCGACATTCCCCCCTTGATACGATCGAGGATGACCTGCGATGAAGCTGCCTCGTTGTGCTCATTGAGACTCTCGACGGGTTTTTCGATTCCGTAGTGCCGAAAGAGACGCGATCCCTCCTTCCGCTCTTCATACACCACGAGATCCACTTCCTTCAAGACACGAAGAGCGCGAAGAGTGATATCTTCCCAATTGCCGATCGGCGTTGCGACCAGAAACAATGTCCCCGCCATAGAGTATCACTCCGCCGGAGGCGCGTGATACCGCCCCGGAGGTATCCCCTTTCGAGTTGCTTCCCATTCCTTAATGAATGTGATGATCACCGCAGTTGTCGGAACGGCGATGAGCAAGCCGAGGAAGCCGAGGAAGTAAAAGAACACGAGGATCGAGAAAATCACAAGCAAGGGATGCAGACCAACTTTGCTCCCGACGATTCGCGGCGAGAGGTACATCGTCTCAAAAATCCGCAACGACTCTATGGAAAGAGCTGCGAACAGAACTTTCGGCAGGACAGGCGGATCGCTGAACATCGTCACGATAGCCGCGAGCACCATCGTAACAATAAGGCCGAAGTACGGAATGAGATCCAGAATCGCAGCGATGACGCCGATCATCAATGCGTACTTGATGCCGACGATCGAAAAGATTGTCGCAATGATGACTCCCTGCATCAAAGCAACGGTTACGGCTCCACGGAGATACAGACCAATGACTTCGTCTGCTGTCTTCAGATATAATTCAACGCGATCTCGGTATCGATGGCTGAAAAGCATTGTGAAGCGATAATGAATCTTCGGCAAGTCCGCCAGAATATAGAACGTCAAGAACGGCACTAGAACGACATAAAAGATCTGCGTCACAAGGTTGCTGATACTGCTTGCCAGCAAGAGAAGCCCCCGAACGAGGTCCTTGAGGATATCCTCAAGCTTTGGCATGAACTTGCTCGTAATGGTGTTTCGCACCTCGTCTGCCGACACACCGTATTTCTCAAGGGCCTTGACCATGCTACTGTTCCAGATCCAGCTATTGAAATCGGTAATGAGCTTCGACATTGAATCGAGGATTCCTTCAACCTGCGTCAAGACCACCGGGAGCACCAGGAAGAAGAAGAGCACGATCAATCCGAGCAATATCAGGATCAGAATCATGGAAGTGACCCAGCGCGGGACGCTCCATTTTTCAAACCGCTCGACGATCGGATTCAGCACATAGGCAAGCACCAGAGAGACCGCGAACGGCGCGAGCAGGGATGAAATCGATGAGACAAACCAGATGCCGAAAAGGATGATGCTCAGCCACATGATTTTCTTGGCGAGGTTGTAGCCCCTCAACGGATAGAGGAGAAACAGGATGGCGCCAAGAAGAAGAAACGGTGACAGAACTACCTGAATTGAATAGATCAGAACGAGGAGGAGCAGAATCGCTCCGATAAGCAGGACAATCTCCATGCGACCGAGTGATTGAAAAAGCGAATCCCAGTGCGTATCGAGCCCTTCAAGCTGTGGTTCAGCTACGGAACGCGCCTTCTGCGGGCGCCTTTTGGCACTCATGATTTCTCCCTCTTGGACGACGAAACACCAGTGTGGCCGAATCCTCCACCGCCGCGAACTGTCTTATCCAGTGACTGCGCTTCCTCCCATTCAACCCTTGCGTATCTCTGGACAATCATCTGAGCAATGCGATCACCACGCCGGATGGTAAACGGTTGTTTTCCAAAATTCGTGAGAACGATCTTTACTTCGCCGCGGTAGTCAGAATCAATCGTCCCGGGCGAGTTCAGTATTCCAATCTGGTGCTTGATTGCGAGTCCGCTGCGCGGGCGCACCTGCGCTTCGTATCCTTCGGGAAGCTCGATGCTGATCCCGGTTGGAACAAGAATGGTCTCGGCTGGATTGATACTTACATCGGACTCGACAGCTGCAACAAGGTCCATCCCCGCTGACCCTTGCGTTGCATATGCCGGGAGCGGTAGGTCGTTCTCCCCCTGACCAACGCGGCTAATGCGAACTTTGATGTGTTCTGACAAGTAGGTCTGTCACTCTCCGGTAGGTTTCTGTGAAGTGAATATAGGCAAGAGTGAAAAGATAAGCAAACCGCCTGAAAAGACGAGCCCCGGTGCGGTTCTGCGCATCGGGGCTCCGGTTTCAAAAAGGTCTTGATCGAAGAGACTATTGTCGGGGCTCTGGCTATTATTTCTCCCTCTTCATGCGCTCACGCTTGTCCATCTCATTCATAAGGGAGTCCAGCTTCGACATCTTGTGCTTTTTACCCTGGAACGCGCTGTCGAGGAATTGCTGGAACCCCTGCTCGTCGAACTGGAACACGCGATTGCGCATCTTCGGATCGCCTTTGAATACCTCAATTCCACCTCCCTCGCCCGCCTTCCCCATCCGCACCATCAAGCTGTCCATATCGAGATTGAAGAAGAACGAGCTGTCGTCTCCGCCAAACTGCACATTGAATCCACTACTCGGTTTACGTCTGCCTGTTCCAACCTGCTCAGACATACGCGGCCTGACCCAGGGCTCCATCGGCATGGACGGCATTCCCTCCCAGCCTGTGCTGACCTGGATGCTGAACGATTCCGAATCCCCCGAGACCCTGACACGAGGAGCAGGCATCTTATAGCGCTGACTCACAGCCATCTCCCGCTCAGCCATCCGTCGTATCAGACTGTTCATGTGCGCTGCCACATCCCTCTGCGCCTCCACCATCTCGCCTGCGTGACGTCGCAAGCTGTCAAGATCGATATCAAGCCGGGATACGAGAACAGTGTCCGCGGAGACCACGACGAACTGCGACATACCTACGGGCGTTCTCATGGAATGGTAGATGCGTTCGGGTGTTTCAGGCCCTCGCCGTCCGCCGGCAAGCATATACGGCGCCTTCCTGGATCGCAGGAAGTGCTCGAACCTCACGCGTTGATCCGGTTCCAGTGTAGCGGCAATACCGGAAAGCATGACGCGATTCAACCTTGAGAGCTCGGGACTGACAGCCATCGCTTTGTCCTCGGCAACGAGCACCGAACCCACGAGTTTTGCTCGCCCGAGATCGAGCAATGAATCGATGATCTCGAGCTGAACCCGGCTCGGCTTCACCTCGTCGACGAATTCCTTTACTGTGACGGTGGGTGTCTTCCGCTCTCCCATCTTATTGACATCGATCGTGTATCCGCGGGCGGAATCTTCGTTCACGCGCAGTTCAGTTTCAGCCTTTGCATCCAAAGGCAGCGTACCAAACATCGCGAACTGCAGTGCCTGGTTCTTGTCGATGTGAGTGAAGAGTGGCATGAGGGTGCCTTTGAGAACGTTCTCTTCAACCGCCTTCTGCACACGTTCTGATTGCCTGCTCACGTATTCAACGAGCGTCGCCCGCTGCTGAAAGAGCACAATGCCGACGACGAGCACGACAACAGCGACCCCAATCGAGACCACCGGCAAATACTTTCGCGGGAACGGAAGGAGGTTCTCTTCTTCCTTCTTTCTTCGCTCCAGCTCAGCCGAGAAGCGGGTCCAGAAACTGTACGCCGGCGGAAGTGGTCTCTTCGAGGCCAGCAGATTCTTCAGTGCGCTGAGTTCTTCGAGCTCTTTCTGAGCATCGGGATTTTGCGAAAGCATTGTCTCAACAGCATGAACTTGCACTTCATCGAGTTCGCCGTCAAGATAGGATGAAAGCAGTTGTGAAAGTTCGGCCTTTGTCTGAGATTTCATTTTACACATTCTCCTTCAGCAAAGGCTCAAGAACTTTTCTGAGCATAGCGCGTGCGCGCGACAACCTGGACTTCACTGTACCAATCTCGCATTCCATAACCTCCGCAATTTCTTCATAGGATAGTCCATCTACATCTTTCAAGATAATGGCGATACGATACTTCTCCGGCAGCGTTTTCAGACCGGCAGCGAGCAGCTCCTGCAGCTCATTGTCATGCTGTTCAACGAGAATTTTCGATCCCAGTTCTTTGTCGCCGGAGTCGAGCATGGTCTGAAGCGAGAACCACCGGCGGACCTTCCGCTTGCGAAGCTCATCCCTGCTCTTGTTGACGGCGATGCGATACAACCAAGTATAAAAGGAGGACTGAAACCTGAACTGGGGAAGTGCCTCATATGCTTTGATGAATACTTCCTGCGACAAATCATCAACCACCTGCTGGTCATGAAAAATAGAATAGATCAGATTTCTGATCCGTTCCTGGTATCGCTCCAGCAAAACTCGAAATGCACCTTGCTCGCCCTGGTGAACCAGGGTGATCAGTACTTCATCGCTTTTTGTATGGAGTGGTGCTTCCGCCGGCTGCGCTAGCGTTTGATATGCCATCGGCTGATTTATGTGACCGGATTCAGTCATATAGACGTATCGAAATCCCCTCGTGTTCCTTCTCGAGCTGCACTTCTAAGGTCTTTGATCTACAACAATTCCCGGCAATTTGTTTCAAATTGCAGGGAAACGTGGCGCCTTTGACAAAAGCGAGAAGCCCGTGTCCGCTCCTTCTTGGAGGCGGTTCACACGGGCTTCATCCCATTCGTTGCCGTGGCCTGGTCAGGCTGCGGCTTCCTGCTCAACTCGGGCCGGAGCAGGCTCGACTCTTTTTTCAAACTCATCGCGGAATCGACGGATCATCGATTGAACCGGCCAGGCTGCAGCATCGCCGAGAGCACAGATGGTGTTCCCTTCGATGTTGTTGGCAATATCCATCAACAGATCGATGTCCCCTGACCTACCTTCTCCCTTCTCGAACCGCTTCAGAATCTTCCAGAGCCATCCGGTTCCCTCGCGGCATGGTGTGCATTGGCCGCAGGACTCGTGATAGTAGAACATCGATATGCGCGTGATTACTCTGATCAAGTCAGTGTCTTCGTCCATGACAATCAGGCCGGCGGTACCGACCGAGGAGCCGGCTGCCTTGAGCGATTCCGCATCCATACAGGCCCCTTCGAGCTGGTCGCCGCGCATGATCATTGTTGATGAACCACCTGGAATCACGGCCTTGATCTTCTTGTCACCGGGGACACCCCCTGCATGCTTGTAGATGATCTCAAGAAGAGGCACACCGGTCGGCAATTCGTAGACACCCGGCTTGTTCACGTGTCCGCTGACGCCAACGAGAATCGGTCCCGGGTGTTTGGCGGCTCCGATCTTGGAATACCATTCCCATCCATTGTTGAGAATCAGTGGGACGTTGCTCATGGTTTCGACGTTGTTGATCGTCGTCGGGTAGCCCCACAATCCGAATTGTGCGGGGAACGGAGGTTTGATGCGTGGATAGCCGCGCATGCCTTCGATTGAGTTCATCAGCGATGATTCCTCACCGCAGATGTAGGCACCGGCCCCCTTATGAATAATGATCGTGGTGGAAAATGAAGTGCCGAGGATGTTCGTTCCGACGTAGCCCTTCGCGTAAGCATCAGCGAGTGCCTTCTCGAGCATCCTGATCCACTTCCCATATTCACCGCGAATGTAGATGAAGGAGGTTGTTATCCCCATCGCATATGCACCGATGAGAGTCCCCTCAATGAGCAGATGAGGATTGAACTCGAATATCTGCCGATCCTTGAATGTCCCGGGCTCCGACTCGTCACCGTTCACACAGAGATACTTCGGCTTGGTGGTTTGCTTCGGCATAAAAGTCCACTTGAGGCCGGTGGGAAAACACGCACCGCCTCGCCCGCGCAAGCCGGACTTCTTCACCTCATCCGTCACCTCTTCGGGCTTCATGTCAAGCGCTTTCCGAAACGCCTTGTAACCGCCATGCGATTCGTAGACGTCGATCTTGTGCAGCCCGGGGATGTCTGGTAGGATATACTTTTCCATGGCAGCCTATTTCCGCTCCAGCTCTGCGATCGTCCGATCGAGTTTCTCTTCGGTGAGATTCTCGTAATACTCTTCACCAACGGCGAGCATGGGTGCCGTTCCGCACGATCCCATGCATTCGACTTCCGACAGCGTCCATTTCTTATCTTTCGAAGTCTGCCCCAACCCGATCCCCAGCCGCTTCTCGAGATACGCTACGATCTTGTCCGATCCACGGAGCATACAGGAAACATTCGTGCACACCTCGAGGTGATGCTTCCCGATGGGCTTGGAATGGAACATCGTATAGAAGGTCACGACGCCGAGGACATGCCCGAATGACACATTGAGCAATCCAGCGACATACTTCATCGAGTCTTCCGAGATGTACCCATGCTCTTCCTGGACCATCCACAGCACCGGCAGCACCAACGCTTGCGTCGTCGGGTAGGACTTCTTCAGGTCTTCGATTTTCTTGAGGTTCTGTTCAGATAACATACCGGGAATTTTCGATTGTCGATTTTCTGCGCCAGAGGCGCATCCGCCTTCGGCGGAGATTGCCGATTAGGTTTGGTTGCCGTTGCCCAATCGACAATTGGCAATTCACAATTGACAATTACTTATCCGCTTCTCCCATCACCGGGTCGAGGCTGCCAATGATTGCAACGACGTCGGAGATCATACAACCCCGGACCATGGTGGGAAGCGACTGCAGATTGACAAACGATGGCGAGCGGATCTTTAACCGCCACGGATATCCTTCACCGTTACTATAGATATAGAAACCGAGCTCCCCTTTAGGCGCCTCTACGGCGCTATAGATTTCACCGACCGGCGGCTCGACACCGAAATTCACAATCATGAAGTCATGAATAAGCTCTTCCATCTTTGTATAGATGCGGTCCTTGCGGGGAAGAACCTTCTTCGGCTTGAACGCGTGGATATCTCCGGATGGGATCTTTTCGAGCACCTGTTTGATAATCTTGATGCTCTCGCGCATTTCGGCCATTCGGACATAGTACCGTGCAAGCGCATCCCCACCTTCGTAAAGAGGGACGTCAAAATCGAGATCCTTGTAAACCAGATATGGACTTGCTTTGCGCAGGTCGTGATCAACACCGCACGCGCGGAGGCCAGGACCTGTCAGGCCAAGATCAATCGCCTGATCCCGTGTGATCACTCCGATGCCGTCTGTACGCTCCAGGAAAATCCGGTTCGTGTTGAGGAGCTTCTCGCATTCTACGATGTGTCCCGTCAATTCATCGACAAACTTCGCGACCATTGCCAAGGTCTCAGGCCTGACATCCTGAGCGAGACCACCGATGCGCGTATAGCTCGTGGTGAACCGTGCGCCCGCGATATTCTCAAAAATGTCGTATTGCTTCTCCCTCTCGCGGAACGCCCACATCCAGACCGTCAATGCGCCAACGTCCATCGCAAGCGATCCGAGGAACATAAGATGGGATGAGATGCGAGCAAGTTCGGAGATCATCACGCGGATGTACTGTGCCCGCGGCGGTGCTTCAATCCCCAGCAGTTTCTCAACGGCGAGAGCGTACGCTGTATTATTATTCATCGGGGAAAGATAGTCGAGGCGGTCCGTGTGCGGGATAAACTCGTGGTACGTGCAGTTCTCAGCCAGCTTCTCATAGCCGCGATGGAGATACCCGACTTCGGGGACGCAACCAACCACGGTCTCTCCGTCGAGGCGGATCAACAACCGCAACACGCCATGCGTGGCAGGGTGTTGAGGGCCCATGTTGAGAATCATATCATTCTCAAGGGGATCCTCAAATGTCACGCTCGTATTCTGATCCTCGAGGGCTTGGAGAATCTTCGACTTTTTCGAGACTTCTTCTGTTCGGGTTTCCATCACTTGTTTTTCGGAAGAGGAATGGATCCGGGGATTCCCATCAGGGGAAAGTCTTTTCGCAGCGGATAGTGTTCAAACTCTTCGGGCATGTAGACTCTTCGCAGATCCGGGTGTCCTTCGAACACGATGCCGAACATGTCGAACGTCTCGCGTTCGTGCCAATTGGCCGTGCCCCACACGCCGGTCACCGTCGGCACTTTTGGATCTTCTTCCTCGGTAAACGTCTTCAGGCGAAGTCGGAATTTATTCGAAAGCGAATACAGGTTGTAGATCACCCCGAATCGTTTCTCCGCCGTGTTCATGTCGATGCCACACACATCGGCCAGCAAGTCGAATTTCAGCTCGGCGTCTTCCTTGAGAAAGCGGCAGATTTCGACGATGTGATCCTTCGGCACGACAAGAGTAAGCTCGCCCCGAAACTCGCTGACCCGGATACTCTGTTCGCCAAACCGCGCTTTTAACTTGTCGATGATGACAGCGTTCATACCTCAACCTGAAATGATCGGGAGAGCCTGCGGTTGATTGAGCTTTGGTTCGCCGACAAAGGCGGGGAAGCTTCCTTTGCTTTCTCCCCTCTGAACTTTTTCCTGCAGCTTGATCAGAGCATTAAGAAGATTGTCGGGTCGCGGCGGACAGCCGGCGACATACACATCGACCGGCAGGAACTGATCGATCCCCTGCACAACCGAATAAGTGCGGTACATGCCGCCCGATGATGTGCACGCTCCCATCGCGATGACCCATTTCGGGTCCGGCATCTGGTCGTAGATTTTTCGGACGACCTTCGCCATCTTGAACGTCGTTGTCCCCGCTACGATCATCACATCGGATTGACGCGGCGAGAATCTGAAGACCTCAGATCCAAAGCGGGCGACGTCGAACCGCGGTCCAGCAAAGGCCATCATTTCGATGGCGCAGCACGAAATCCCCATCGGCATCGGCCAAAGAGAATTCTTCCGGCACCAATTGATGGCAAGGTCGATTTTCGTCGTCAGGAAACTGTCACCCAGAGCATGTTCTAATCCCATTCGAGAGCTCCTTTTCTCCACACGTAGAAATACCCGATCAGCAGAATGCCGATAAACACCACCATCTCAACAAATCCTCCCACACCAAGCTGCTTGAAGGAGACAGCCCAGGGATAGAGAAACACCACTTCAATATCGAAGAGGATGAACAAGACCGCGACCATATAGTACTTGACGGAGAACCGCTCACGGGCACTCCTGACCGGCTCCATGCCACTCTCGTACGTCGAGAGCTTTTCTTCAGACGGTCGCCGCGGGCCGAACCACTCGTTCAATTTCACCATGACGAAGCCGAATGTGATTCCTCCGGCGACCATCACAAAAATCGGAACGTAGCTTTCTAGCATAGAAAACACTCAAACTGGGGAAATCGTTGCAGAATGGCGTTCTTGCGACACTCTGAGATACAAAATTCCAATGAGGTTAAACAAAATTGGTCAAAAAGTCAAACAAATCAATGGGTTGGAGAGACTGCCACGATTGAGAACATCGCTGCGCTGGAAACCGGAAGCGAAGAGGAGAAAGCTCGGAGCCGGAAGGCGGTTTTAGGAAACCATAGTGAGAGCAAACTGCGTATGCGGGACGATTGTGCAGCTACCAATCAGTGGAGCTTCAACTCTACGCCCTCGAGCGGCCATCGGGCACGCAGCTTTAGCGTATCTGGAAACTCGGTGAACCTCTCGGAAGTTTGAAATGGAAAGACACGGCCGGTCGAATATTGCTTATCACCATTGCGATCCCGGAACGCCTGGAGTATGTACTTCCCTTCGAGCAGATCACTCAGAACAAACGGTCCGGTTTTGGAAAGACGCGCAGTGTATTCTTTTGGTTCCTTCCGGGAAACGTTGCGTGCCACAAGGATGATATCTCCCTTGAGATCTGTCAGACTCATATCGTTGACGAACCCCTCGATGCTGCTGAACGACTCCTCGTCCAACGTCTGAAAATGAAACACTCGTAACGAATCCCTTCCTCCCTTGCCACCGAGGGTTAAGACGCTTCGCATTCCGATCCGAAGCGAGAACCACGTTTTGCTGGCAAGTCTTCCCCGCGGCTCAATTTCCACAGCCGCATCAGAGAGCCAGTGTACTGTCAGCGGAACAGCACTTCGATTACTATCCACGAGGGAGATTGCCTTACCCGCAGTATCCCTTTGCACGGCGTCGGAAAAGATAAGAAGAAACTTTGGCTGGAGATCAATTTCGCGTGCACTATCGGATACTGAGATGGTCGAGATCCTCGGAGCAAGTGAATCCTTCAATTCGGAGCCCGTAAAAGTGAGACGGTCCGCTGTCGGGCTGATGCGCAACCCATTCGCGCCCTGAAGAGTGGAGATCCCCAGGCGATATCCAACCCCAGCTGCCTGCGAGTCTGTAACGATCACCGCGGACATCATCTTGGGAAATACTGGACACAGAGACCGAACGCCGAGAGGCTTCTGAGAGAGAGTGTCGATGATCCCGAACCAGCCCTTGTCGACACCAGCTGTGTCAAGCGGAGATGAGAACTCGATTGCCAGATGGCGTTGATTTAAGGACGTCACCTTTGTGAGCCGGATGGCAGTCGTGTCTTCCTTCCCAAGCCGCATCCACACGCCGGCTTTGAGAGTGTCGGTCGGAGTGAGGGCAATTTCTTCGGGCTCAGCGCAATACTCATCTGTCTCCGGATCGTATAGCAGATTCTTGTATTCGTCCCTTACAGCGATGACGCGGTACGCGCCGAACGCGAGATGCCGCAGAAGAAATGCGCCATCCTTTCCAGTCTGTGTGACATAATCCGGCTTTGTCATTCTCGGATCCAGCGTGTCAGGGTTGAGACCATCAAGCTTATACGCAAAGACCATCACTCCAAGCGGGGGGTCGGCCTCCTTACGCGGGAATACTCTGCCTTCGATAGCGCCGTGGTCGATGTCTTCTCCGGTCGTGAACGCCAGAGTAAATGATTGGGCCATCTTGTTGCGATTATGAAGGTCGGCGACATCAGTTCCGACAGTGACAACATACGTGGTGCTGCGGCGAAGCGTTCCTGTGAAATGGATTTCGACCTCACGTCCTGACCAATCGAACTCGAGCTGCCCAAGTGAAGGAGAGATGAAGAGAGCTCCTTCGACGCTGCGGTGGTCGACATACTTGTTAAACTCAATCGTAAGGCTGTTCCCTTTGAATCGCGTGGTGTAGTTAGGAGGGACTGTTGAAGCAACGTACGGCGGATCGGTATCGATCGGTCCACCTTCAGGAGCGCGTTGTCCGGCACATGAGAGAAGAAGCAACGAGCAGAGCACCAAAGGTACGAGGTGACCGATCATGCGGAATGACACTCTCAGGTGATTCAAGATGGCGTTGCTTCGTACTTTGGCGTATGACTGCATTGACAGGAAACAGACTTCCGGAGAATTGGGTTGATCGATGATTTAATATAGAGAAAAGAGGAGAAAGAATCCTGTGTTGACGATGTTCATGTTCCGCTTTCAAACCGACGGACGACGCATCCCTTCGCCTTACGAGCCGGATGATTTGGCGGCTTCCCGTCGGATCCGCCGGTAGGATTTCACCGCTTTCTGATGATCTGTGTAATTGCGGGAGAAGATGTGTCCACCCGACCCATCCGCAACGAAATACAGGAAGGAATGCTTCTCAGGAAACAGCGTGGCGAGAATAGACTTCCTTCCTGGGTTGTTGATCGGTCCAGGAGGAAGACCATAATAGAGGTACGTATTGTACGGTGAATCGATTCGAAGATCTGAATAGGTCAGCCTTCGCTTCCCTTCGGGGAGAGCATACTGTACTGTCGGGTCTGCCTCAAGGCGCATCCGTTTCCTGAGCCGGTTGATATACACGCCGGCAATGACTGGGCGCTCGCGGTCAAGAACTGCCTCATCTTCCACGATCGAGGCAAGCGTCAATACTTCACTCAACGAAAGCCGCATCTCATCTTGTCGTTTCTTCAGGCTATCTGAATAGAATTTCCTGAACTCGCCGACCATCCGCTCGATAATCTCCTCTTCACTCACCTGCCAAAGAAACTTGTATGTATCAGGCATGAGGTACCCTTCGATCGAAGGAGCATCGACGCCTAATTCCCTTCTAAACGAGCTGTTGTCGCAAAGGGAGATGAACCGTTGAGTGTCGATACCAAGAATTTTGCCACACTGCAGAGCAATCCGTTCCATCCTCCACCCTTCGGGGATCGGAAGGTTCATGAGGATCCGCGACTTTCCTTCTGCAAGGTCATGCAGGATTTCAACGTTCGAGAGGCCCCGGGGGAAAAGGTACTTGCCCACCTTCATGTTCTTTGTGAGTCCAAGGAACCGTCCGGCGAGGCTCAGCGTCCACCCAACACGCAGGACCCCCGAAGACTCGAGCGAATCCAGAACCGTCTTGAACGAAGCGCCCCTCGGGACAATGACAGCGCGTTCGGACGAAAGCGAGGAGGTGTTTGAGGCGAAGAAAACGAGGTATATCGACCCCGCAAGCAGAGCAACACATGCGATTGCGACTGCCTGCAGCCACCGCTGTTTGAAGTACCTCGATATCGTTAGTTGTGCAGCCAGAGGATTACCGTCTTGGTTTCTTTTTCTGTTCGTGCATATACACCCGCTCGACGCTGCGAGCTTCGTCGATAATACGTTCGAACAACCGTCGCACCGCCGCCGACGAGAGCGGTCCCTTGTTCCATGCAGTTACGTTTCGCATCACTTCGAGCTCACGTTCCGGGGAGTACGCATCCAATCCAAGCGTGATCTTGATCTTCCCGATCTCTGTTGCGCACATCGTGCGTTCGTTCAGAAGTCTGACAAGTTGCACGTCAATGTCGTCGATTCTCTTGCGCCACACATCAAGGTCATTCATAGCTAATCCTGGTTAGGATGGACGAAGTGAACGAAGGAAATCAACAGCCGCTCGAAGCGCTTCTTCTTCCGATGTCGCTTTTCCCAAAACATTGATAAGAGAAGATCCGACCACCGCCCCATCCGCATACTCCCAGACGCGCTGAACGTGCTCCTGTTTCGATATACCAAAACCGACCACAAAGGGCTTCTGTGTGTTCTTCCTGACTCTCATGAAAAACTCATCCAGTCCCCCTCCAGCTCCAAACTGCGATCTCGCCCCTGTTACGCCGGTGACAGAAACGCAATAGGAGAAGTCTGTCGAGTGTCCGTCAATCTCCTTGATCCTCGAATCGGAAGTCGTTGGGGCGATCAAAAACACGTTGCTGATACCATGCTTCCTGCTCACGCTTGTGATCACTGAAGCCTCCTCGGGGGGAAGGTCAGGGATGATTAATCCATCGACACCGGCAGACTTGCACGACTCCATAAACTTCTCGATGCCGATCCGAAGAATGGGGTTGACGTATCCCATCAGGAGGATCGGAAGCTCGCTGCTGTTGCGGAACTCGCTCACCGAGAGGAGGATGCGATCGACGGTCGCACCGTTCTTCAGAGCGACTTCAGAAGAATGTTGAATTGTCTCCCCGTCTGCGAGGGGATCCGAAAACGGAATCCCGACCTCGATGAGATCTGCTTCCGCCTCCTCGAGTGCCCGGAGCAAGCCAAGGGTGATTCCCTTGAACGGATATTCCGGAGTGATATACGGGATGAGCGCTTTCTGACCGGAAGTCCTGAGGCTCGTGAACTTTTTCTGTATTCGATTCATCAAGAAAGAGAGAGATTAGGTACCGCTGTGAGTTCAAGACTCGATGTCTTGCCCGTTTGCATCTTTGTGTATCCGACCATCGCGACCATTGCCCCATTGTCCGTGCAGTACTCAATTTTCGGGATGAACGTTGTCAGTCCGCGACGGCTGGCAGCCTCCTGCATCCTCCTGCGAAGCTCGGAATTCGCGGAAACGCCACCTGCAACGGTAACGTGTTTTACGCGAAATGCCAACGCCGCCCTGATTGCTTTATCGACCAGGACATCAACGACAGCTGCCTGAAAACTGGCGCAAAGATCAGCCCGCAGTTTCTTCTGCGCGGCGGATGCCTCCTCACCGACAGCAGCAGGCTTGTAGCCCATTTTCCGGAGATAATACAACACGGAAGTCTTCAATCCACTGAAGCTGAACTCGAGCGACCCTTCTTCAAGATAGGGACGGGGGAAACTGACAAATGTCGGATCACCGTCTTTTGCATACTTGTCAATCAAAGGTCCTCCGGGGTAGCCGATGCCGAGCATCTTTGCCACCTTGTCAAATGCCTCTCCCGCAGCGTCGTCTTTCGTTTCGCCAAGGAGCTGGTATTCAAAGGGACCGCGGACGAGAACAAGCTGAGTGTGTCCTCCAGAGACCGTCAGATTGATAAAAGGGAACTCCGGTTTTGGATCATCGATCAGGTTCGAGAAAATGTGGGCTTCCATATGATCAACCCCGACAAACGGGATACCGAGGCCAAGGGCCATCGATTTCCCGAAGCTGAGACCAACGAGAATAGCTCCGATCAAGCCGGGGCCGTAGACCGCGGCTATCGCATTGAGTTCCCTCTTGGGAACTCCTGCTTTCGCGAGCGCCTCTTCCACTACTGGAATGATGCAGCGCTGGTGAGCCCTTGAAGCCAACTCAGGGACGACGCCTCCATACTGGGAGTGGAACAGCTGCGTCGCCGTCACATTGGCCAGCAGCCGGCCCTCCCGGACGACAGCAGCGGAGGTTTCGTCACACGATGTTTCAATGCCTAGGATAGTCAAGGGAGTTGGGGGTTTTGAGTGGCTCGACTACGCTCACCACAAGTTTGGAGTTTTGAGTTTTCAGTTTCAAGTTTAAAGTTCAAAGATTTGGGCATCTGGTTCAGGACTGGACCAAAATGAACAGGCAGACCATCCGCCGTTCACGATTTACGATTCACTATTCACTGTTTACTTTTCACCTCAGGAACTCCCGTGGTTCCGACTATGATAACCAAAAAAACAGGTTTGCGCAACCTCGGCCGTCTCCCGAAACACCGTGTCATGCACTGAAAATGGTGTTGCCTCTTTCCGATTTTCTGGCTATATTGGTTCACATTTTTTGAACTATCGAGATGGAGTGTACTGATGGCAAGAGTTTGTGAAATCTGTGGCAAGAAACCAATGGCGGGAAACCATGTAAGTCACGCCCACAACCGTGCGCCCCGAAGGTTCCTTCCGAACCTCCAGTCGGTTCGCGCAAAGGTTGACGGCTCAGTCCGACGCATCACGGTGTGCACCAATTGCATCAAGTCTGGCAAGGTTCAGAAGGCTGCCTGACGCGGGCGAGCTGTCGACATAATTCGTGGTACTTGAAATCCCGCAGCTCTGGCGGGATTTTTTGTTCCGGCGGTGATTGAACCCAGAATACACAAGAGATGAAGCTCGCATTCTCACCCCCAAACCAGTTGACATTTCTTCGGATACTGCTGGCACCTGTCTTCGTCGCATTCCTGTTCTCAACGAACCCGGTGCTGCGCCAGCTGTCGCCGTTAGTCTTCTTCATTGCGATGCTCACGGATTGGTACGATGGGTGGGTTGCGCGCAGATGGGGCTACGTGACGCGCTGGGGGACGTTCCTCGATCCGCTGGCCGATAAGATCGTCACCTCTGCCGCCCTCATTGCTTTCATCTACTTGAACCTGGTTCCACCCTGGACTGTTTGGGTCATTGTAGTCCGGGACGTTGCCATCACCTTCCTGCGTTCGTACGCGGAGCTCAAAGGGAAACCCTTCAATACATCCCGCAGTGCGAAAACAAAGACATTCATCCAGTTCGCCCTGATCTATTACATCCTTCTTGCTTACATCGCGAGGGACACCGAATATTTTCGTTTGCGTTACGGTTCCCTCCTCGATCGGCTTCTGGATCAATCGCTTCTCTATGCCTGCATGGCGGTCATAGCAGCAATCACACTGCTGACCGGTGTCCTCTACATTATCGACAACTGGACGACTGTCCGAGAATTGTATGGCGCTTCCACCCGAGTCACCGAGTCCGAATAACAACGCCCCGGAGCAAACACCCGCGCAGTCGCCGAAAGTGGGTTTTGTCACGAAAGCGTTCGCTTCCGGACTGTTCTCCGGATTTTCACCGATCGCTTCAGGTACCGTTGGCAGCGCAGTAGGTCTTGCATTCTATTGTATCCCCGGTTTCGAACGATGGTACGTCCTTCTCCCCGCGAGTCTTGTCGTCCTTGCTCTCGGCATCAGGGCCTCCGATGCAATGGAGAAAGTGTACGGTCAAGATCCCAGCGAAGTCACGATTGATGAAGTTGTGGGAATGTGGGTGTCTCTTCTGTTTCTTCCGAAGACTATCCTTGTTGCGACGCTGGGGTTCTTTATATTCAGGATTCTCGACATTGTGAAGCCATATCCGGCACGCCGGTTCGACAACCTTCACGGCGGGGCCGGGGTCATGCTCGACGACGTCGTGTCTGCAATCTACACCAACCTCCTCCTTCAGCTGGCCGTTGCAATAAAGATCATCTAAACAGTTTTCTTTCACAGGTTTCTCCTACCAGAGCATGAAAGCAGAGATCATTTCGATCGGTGACGAGCTCTTGATCGGGCAAGTCATCAATACAAATCAGGCATTCATTGCCGAGCGACTCAACTCAATCGGTATTGCAGTGAGCCGGATGACCACCGTTGGCGACGAGGAAGACGCAATTCTCGAGTCGTTCGCCGAAGCGCTCGACAATTGCAGCATCGTGCTCGTGACGGGGGGCCTCGGGCCGACCCACGATGACATCACCAGGACCGCGGTGTGCAAGTTCTTTGCAACGGATCTGGTTGTGAACGAAGAAGCACTGCGGCGGGTACGAGGGTTTTTCGAGCGCAGGGGCATTGCCCCGAAGAAAATCAATGAGGATCAAGCCTTGGTTCCCAGGACCTGCACTGTCATCCAGAACAATCACGGCACGGCACCGGGCTTCCTGTTCGAACGGAACGAAAAGTTCTTCATCGCGATGCCCGGGGTTCCTTTTGAGATGAAGGCGATGGTTGAGGAATTCATACTGCCGTTCTTCGCACATCGGGCTTCGGGTCTTGTGATCCAGCATCGAACGCTGAAGACCACTGGCATCGGAGAGTCGTTCCTCGCCGAGCATATCGGAGACGTGAACGCGTTGTTCAGACCCGGCGACGGCACCACTTTAGCGTTCCTTCCGGGGCCAACCGGGACGAGGCTTCGGATCACAGTCCGCGCAAAGAATGTAGCGGCGGCTCAGGCACAGATTGAGATGGTAGAGCAAGCCATCCGTGCGAAAGTGGGGAAATACATTTACGCAAGCGGTGATGAAGAGCTCGAACATGTCATCGGGAAGCTCCTTCTCGAGCACCATCTTACGCTGGCTGTCGCAGAATCGTGCACCGGCGGCCTTATATCAGACAGGATCACAAATGTGCCGGGTAGCTCAAGCTACTTTGACCGGTCTTACATCACGTACAGCAACGACGCCAAGTTGGCAGATCTTGGCGTTCCGTCGGCGCTCATTCAGCAGCACGGCGCCGTGAGTCGCGAGGTTGCCGAGGCCATGGCCGAAGGGGCACGCAGGAAGTCGAACACGGATATTGGTCTTTCGACCACGGGGATCGCCGGTCCAACCGGAGGATCGGCCGAGAAGCCTGTTGGTCTTGTATGGGTCGGATATTCCGATCGCTCCGGCACACTGGCGCTCCGGTTCACGCTGGGTGATGAACGGCGCAGGATCAAGGAGCGGGCTGCTCAGGCGGCGCTTGAGCTCCTCAGAAGGAAGCTCCTCAAGGTCGATTTGTGAGATTTTTATGTCTATGATCCGCGCATTCATAGCACTTCCCCTTCCATCTGAAATACAGCGACAATTCGCCGACATTCAGAGACGGCTTATTGAAACGCAGGCCGAGGTAAAGTGGGATGGGTCCGAGAAATTTCACATCACGTTAAAGTTTCTTGGCGATGTCGACTCATCGCAGCCTCCGCTCATCGCAAAGGAGGTCGAGAATTCCATTGGCGGAATAGCGCCATTTGACCTCCCCTTTGTATCGCTCGGCGCCTTCCCAACCGTCACACGACCAAGAGTCGTGTGGATCGGAACGCAACAAAACGAGCACGTACAGGGGATTCAGGAACGCGTTGAACGGGTTTGCAGTTCATTTGGGTTCGCGAAAGAAGACCGTCCGTTTCACGGTCACGTCACGCTTGGCAGAGTGAAAGGGGATCGCAATCTCGACCGCTTGACAGCCAGACTAAAATCCATTACTTTCAAACCGTTGATAGCCCGCTGCAGCGAAATTCACATCATACGCAGTGAGTTGAAGCCAACCGGCTCTGTATACACTCTCTTGAATTCTATTCCTCTTGCATCATAACTAGGAGTTTCCATGTCCGAAACAGTGAACAAAGAAGCACGCGCTCAGGCCCTCAAGATTGCCATCGATCAGATCGAGAAGCAGCACGGCAAGGGAGCCATCATGAAACTCACGGAGGGTCCGATCGCGAAGATCGACGCAATATCGACCGGCTCGATCTCCCTCGATGCTGCGCTTGGAATCGGCGGAATACCGCGCGGCCGCGTCGTCGAGATCTTCGGCCCTGAATCATCGGGAAAGACGACCATTTGTCTCCACTTGATCGCGGAAGCGCAGAAGACAGGTGGCGTCGCAGCGTTCATCGATACGGAGCACGCGCTGGACATTGCTTACGCGAAAAAACTGGGCGTCGATGTCAACAACCTCCTCCTCTCGCAACCGGAGTTCGGCGAACAGGCTCTCGAGATCGTCGAGACACTCGTCCGCAGCAACGCCCTCGATATTATCATTATCGATTCGGTTGCAGCTCTGACTCCCCGGGCAGAAATCGAAGGCGAGATGGGCGACCCGACGATGGGCGTACAGGCACGTTTGATGTCTCAAGCGTTACGCAAACTGACTTCTGCCATCAGCAAATCGAAAACGACCGTAATGTTCACTAACCAGTTGAGGCAGAAGATCGGTGTCATGTTCGGCAATCCGGAAACGACAACGGGGGGCAATGCTCTGAAGTTCTACGCATCCGTCCGCCTCGACGTCCGCCGCATCGAAGCATTGAAAGACGGTCAGAGCATTATCGGCAACAGGACGCGCGTGAAGGTTGTGAAGAACAAGGTGGCTCCTCCTTTCAAGGAAGCGTTGTTCGATATCCTCTATAATGAAGGAATCTCGAAGCTGGGCGACCTTATCGACACGGCAGTCGAGCAGAACATCATCGCAAAGAGCGGGTCGTGGTTCTCGTACAAGGATGAGAGAATCGGCCAGGGGCGCGATTCCGTGAAAACGTATCTCCAGGCGAACGCTGCACTTGCGAAAGAAATCGACACGGCGGTCCGGCGTAAACTGGGCTTACTCCCAGCGGAACCGGCACCACCAGCGGCTCCGATCAAAGCTGAACCTGCTGCAGCATCCAAGAAGACGGCAAAGAGTTAGCAGGTTGTTGAAATTGCGGTTTCGACCCCACCTGTAGGACGAAGCGTCGCTTTGTCCTACAACTCATGCGTGGTTCGTTGTACATCATTTTCCCAGGCCCGCAGGATTCCATGCTCATCACCAGGATACAGAAATGCCGGCGAGAGCGTAATAGATACGAGGTTTTCGTTGACGAGAATCCTGCGTTTCGCGTCAGCGAGACCCTCCTGGCAAAGACTGGGCTCCACAACGGGAAGTCGATTGACCAGGACACTATCGACGGGATCATTCTGGCAGACTCCCGCGAACGGGCGCATCAAATTGCTGTCAACTTCATTTCATACCGTCCGCGCAGCTCAAAGGAAGTCACCGACAAATTGACCCGCAAGGGATTTGCTGCGGACCTCGTACGCGAGGCGGTGGAGCGGCTTCGCGAACTGATGCTCATAAACGATCTTGAGTTTGCGAGGATGTTCATCAGGGACAAACTCCGGGGAAAACCGATGGGGAGAGCGCTCCTTCGGAGAAAGCTTCTCGACAAAGGTATTTCATTTCAGGCGGCCGAACGGGTGCTCAAGGAGTACGTGACAGACGAAAGTGAGCAGGAAGCAGCCAGGGCATTGGCAGCGCGCAAACTCAAGATGAGTCGGGCACGATTCTCCGACCTCGAACCTGCGGTGCGCCAGAAGCGACTGGCAGACTACCTGCTGAACCGCGGATTCTCAACCGAAGTCGCGTACAAAATTGCACGTAGCGTCATTCGATAACATTCTATGAAACCTGTAGCCCCCAGCCATCCCATCATCAAAGTGACGCTTCTGATCGCATCCATCGCTTTGGCGTTCTGGATTGCATCCTTTTTCCCCGATCTCGTTCTTGCACTGATCCTCTCAGCGCTGGCAGCGTTCATTCTTGGCCCCTTTGTTTCTGCAATCGAAAGCCGATTCGGAATGAAGCGGGTACCAGCGATCATTGCAACGTTCATCACCATCGGCGGGTCTCTCGTCTACATTCTCTCTCTCCTGATACCGGTCGCTCTCGACCATCTTATTACGATCCATGACCAGATTCGCCAGTTCCCCTTTGAATCGAAACTCCAGGAGCTGACCAAAGGCCTCGAAGGAACGCTTCCTTTTATCAACAGCGCTTCGCTCGCACAATCGATCCAGGGAATGATTGAACGCGCAACCGATGAGGCGGGCGCATCGCTCCAGAAAGCTCTGGGCACACTCGTGACACTCGTGATCGTCCCGTTCGTGACATATTTCATCCTAGCAGACGGACGGCGTGCGTTCACCACCCTTATCGAGCGGGTGCCAAACCGGTATTTCGAGATGACCTTGAACGTCATGCAAAAGATCCGGCATCAACTTGTCGGGTATCTTAAGGGATGGCTTCTCGACTCCATGATTGTCGGCCTTCTCAGTATAGTCGGCCTCACAATTCTCGGGATTCAGTACTCCATCATTATCGGTGTTCTGGCGGGCATCGCGAACCTCGTCCCCTATCTCGGACCAATTGTGGGAGCGAGCCTTGCGATCCTCGTTTCCCTGACGCAGCAAGGGAATTTCGGGATGGTTGGACCAATCATCATTATGGCGCTCGTTATCCGGATGATCGATGATTTTGTTGTCCAGCCGTTGTGTTTCGCCAAATCGGTGGATATGCATCCGCTAACCGTCATCCTGCTTCTCCTCGTCGGCCACGAGATGATGGGCGTTGGGGGCATGCTCCTCGCAATTCCGTTGGCCACAATTATCAAAATATCCGCAGTTGAATCGTTCTGGGGCCTCAAGAACTACCGCATTACGGCTTGAGGTTACAACCGTGGGCCGGCCGCTCACGTCACGCTCAGCCGAAAGATCTGATGCTCACAACCTATACCACGAATCCGGCGCTCAGGGTTACCGCTCTAATCGCAGTACTGACTGCTGCTTTTTCGATTGCCTGTTTGTTCCCGTCGCTCCTGGTTGCCCTGATCCTCGCCCTCCTGCTGGCATTCATGCTGCGCCCGCCGGTCAGGTTCCTCGAGATTCACCTGGGCGTGAGTCGTTCCATTTCGGTCGCCATCGTATTCCTTCTGCTTGTCCTCTTCATCTTGTTTAACGCGGCCAATGGAATACCGGTTATCCTCAACCACGTCCGTGAGCTGTACGCCGGGTTCCGGAACTTTCCGCTCGATCAGAAACTCGACGAACTGGTCCGCAACATAACAAAGGGCATACCGCTCGTCAATCCAGAGACCGCATCTCACAGAATTCGCGCGATGATCGACGAGAGCGTGCAGTCGATGGTTCAGGATGCTGCGTCTGGAGCGAGTTCGGCCTTCAGTTTCCTGATAATCCCTTTCGTCACATACTTCGCGCTTTCAGAAGGCGACCGTGCGGTCAAGCGTCTCCTTGAGCGTGTTCCAAATAAGTATTTTGAGATGACATTGAACGTTGTGAGTAAAATCCAGAAGGAGCTTGTGGGATATTTGCGGGGATGGATACTCGACTCGGTGGTTGTGGGGATTCTGAACATTATCGGATTCTATATTATCGGTGTGAAGTACGCGATCTTGATGGGTGTGATTGCGGGGTTGGCAAACCTCATCCCGTATGTCGGTCCGTTCATCGGCGTGCTTCCTGTGTTCCTTCTGTCGGTGACCCAGACGGGAGATCTGAGTTTGATTCCCCCGATCGCGATCCTGACGCTCGTCATACAAACGATAGACAATATCATCGTTCAACCACTCTGTTTTGCGAAAACTGTTGATATGCATCCCTTGACGGTCATCATAGTGCTGATCGTCGGGAATCAGTTAATGGGAGTCCTCGGCATGCTGCTGGTCATCCCGCTCTACACAATCCTCAAAGTGGCTGCAGTCGAAACACACTGGGGACTCAAACAGTATCGAATCACGGCCTGAGGAAACTCCATGGCTCGCGTTGTGATCGACATTGAGACTCTGGGCTACCCCCTTGAGTCGTTCGATGAAGTCCGGCAGGAATACCTCTTGAAATTCGCGGACTCAGACGAGGAGAAAGAGGAAGCGATCCAGAAACTCAGCCTCTACCCTACGACGGCCCAGATCATTGCGATCGGCATGCTCAATCCGGATACCAACCGTGGCAAGGTCATCTTCCAGTCTGATACGGAGGGCGAGTCTCAATCCGAAGATGGGCAGGTTCATTTTATTTCCTGTCCGGAAAAAGAGATTCTCACAATCTTCTGGAATGACGTCACAAGGTACGACCAGTTCATCACCTTCAATGGACGCGGATTTGACTGTCCGTTCCTGCTCATCCGCTCAGCAATCCTCGAGGTCAAGCCCTCGCGCAACCTCATGCCGTACCGCTACGATGCTTCGGTCCATTGTGATCTGCTTGATCAGTTGACGTTTTATGGGGCGACGCGAAAATTCAGTCTCGACTTCTACTGTAAATCATTCGGCATTGAGAGCCCAAAAGCCCATGGAATCACAGGTCTCGATCTCGGCCGACTGTTTGGGGAGAAGAAGTTTCAGGAGATCGCCAATTACTGTCTAGGGGATGTGAAGGCAACCGCAGAGCTCTTTAGAAGGTGGGAACAGCATCTGAAGTTCTAGCGGCAGGCAATGGAGACTGGTGTCCAGGGTCGCAATGGACACACGGAATATCAAAGGGGCAAGTATGAGCTTGCCCCTTGCTGTTGTCAGTCATTGCCCTTCTTACTCGCCAAGAAGGACGGATAACCCGATCAGTAACCCAAGATCCCCGTACGAGTAGTCCGTCGAAGAACTCGCAGCATAAAGGGTCCGACTCCAAGAGTAATGTTTGTAGTTTGCTTCAGCTCGAAGATACGTTGCCCCCGCAATCTGGTATTTCACGCCACCCCCGATATTGAGCACCTGCAGATCGAGATTATCCGTTGTCCTGAAAACAGCCATCGTTCCAGGGAGCACAGGGATTCCGTTTGAGACACCAATACCGGCACGGATAAAGGGCGCCAGCTTTGCCCCTTCATTCGCGTAAGTGTAGGAGACATTTCCCAGAAAATACCACGTTGGGAATTGTTTCTCCATCGCCATGAACGCAATCTCAGGCTCAATCGAAAGACCTTGCGTCACAAAAATCCCTGAAGACACACCAAAGTACACAAAATTGTAGCTCTCCGAATCCTCATAGCCGCGGCTCGAGACCTTTATACTCCTCGAACCGAGACTGGCGTTCATGGAAAGCTCAACGTTACCTTTTCTGAACTGAGCGATCGAACCGGAACAGATGAAAGCGCTCAGAGCTACCACAGCCACGAGTGTACGCATCGAATCCTCCCTGGATTTTGAAAGGAGATCAACTGGACAAGCGGATCCGTTGATTAGGACATCAGAAAAGGTGGTCAAGATCTATGCTATTTCACAAACTTGTAGCCGGCGGTATGGATGGTGAGAAGATGCTTCGGCTTCGATGGATCTGATTCGATTTTCTTGCGGAGCGAAAGAATATAGTTGTCTACAGTCCGAGTGGTGGGCATCGCCTCATACCCCCAAACATCGTCGAGAAGTTGATTGCGTGAAATGACCTCGCCTTCGCGTTCGGCGAAGTACTTCAGCAACTGAAACTCCTTCGCACTTAAATCCAGCGACTTCTTTCCTTTGGTTGCTTCTTGCTTCTTGAAATCGACGAATACGTCCCCAAAGGTTGCCTCGGTCAAGGCAGTACGAATGTCCGATTGACGACGCAGGACCGCTTTGACTCGGGCGATGAGTTCCTTCATGCTGAACGGCTTCGTGATGTAGTCATCCGCGCCCAGTTCTAGACCCATGACCTTGTCAATCTCCTCCCCTTTGCCGGTAAGCATCAGGATGGGAGTCTTGACGCCGTCTACTCGAAGCTGTTTGCAGATGTCGAGCCCGTTCATCCCGGGAAGCATTACATCAAGTATGATAAGGTCGAACTTCCTCCTTCTCGCAAACATGTATCCTTCTTCACCGTCAGATGAAGTCTCCACCTCAAAATGCTCGGCCTTGAAGCTGTCGATCAGACCCCGGAGTATAGCTTTGTCGTCCTCGACAATCAGCATGCGTTTCATGGATTCTTCCTTCTGTTTTTTGACGGGATTGGAAGTGTAAGGGTAAACGTGGTCCCCTGCCTCACGACGCTTTTCACCGAGAGTGTGCCGTGATGCGCTTCAACAATGTGCTTGACGACCGCCAAACCGAGTCCGGTTCCACCCACCTGCCGTGTTTTCTCATCCTTGACCCTGTAGAACTGGTCAAAAATGTGAGGCAGTTCCTCCTCCGGAATGCCGATGCCTTTGTCCGACACGGCCATGATCACCGCACCCCGGGCTCGTGAAACCTTCAGTTCAATTTTCTTGACGGCTGTAGAGTATTTCAAAGCGTTGGAGAGGAGATTTAACAGGGCTTCTTCAAGCGCGTCCGCATCTGCGATAATGGGAGGCAGCCCCTTCTCGACCCGAACACGCAGTGCAGCATCAAGGCTAAGAAACTGATAGCGAATCCCCTGAACAGACCGTTTGACGACATCGGCTACGTTTATCTCAGAGAAGTTGTATTCTTTTATCCCCCGTTCGATCTTCGCGAAATCAAGTATGTTTGTAATTAACCTTGACAGCCGGTTGCTCTCACCTTCAATAATCTCGAGGTATTCTTTCTGTTGTCGGCGCGATTTGACCGCGCCGGAGCGAAGCCTCTCGGCAAAGATCACTATTGACGTCAGTGGCGTCCTGAGTTCGTGAGAGACACTCGAAACAAAAAACGACTTCAGGGCACTTAGCTCTTCGAGTCGGCGTCGTTCTTCCTGAGCGAGAATAATCTTTTCCTGAAGGATGAGTCGCTCCAGAAGCTCCGACGCCTGTGCTGCGACACTTCGAAAGAACGCCACCTCTTCTTCCTTATAACGCTCTCCCGACCGCGGATTTAGCACCAGAGTTCCAAGGAGTTCCTTCGATTGTGAGATGACTGGCACACAAACTGACCAGTGCAACTCCGAAAGCCACTTCTCTCTCAAAGGATTGATCAACGCGTGATTGTCTTCCGCTCCGCGTGCCGAGATGAGTGTTTCCCCGGATAAAAGTGCCGCCATGAGTTCCTCGTCAGGGGAAACCGATTCCTGCGGTGCGGAACCCCAGAAGCTTCGGAGAATCAGTCGCTTGTCCAACCCCTCGTACGCGGCTATCATTTCACCCGGCACAACGTGATGGACGGCGTCGACAAGTTCGCGGAATAACTCGTTGCGGTTCAGTGCACGATGTAGCTTTTCGGTGGCTTGAGAAAGAGCGCGGCGGAAGTTCGCCCTGGCCGCGAACAGTATTTCGTCAATGAGATGCTGCAGCCGTAGTCTGAGAGGATTGATGAGCACGCCAAGAACGAGTGTCAACCCCGCGACCAGGAGATACTGTTCGAATACAATGTCGCCGATGATGGACGTCATCAAGAGGACAATCAGGCCGTACCCGGCCGCGATAATCGTCGACAGCACACCATACACGATCGTCCTGTTGATCACGACTTCGATGTCAAACAGGCGGTATTTGAGAAGAGCGATGGCAAAACTGACTGGAACGGCGAGAAAGAAGATCGTCGTGAACTCCTCAGGTATGACATAGTGCGACAAGATGACCTGAGGGAGGATGTGCAGGAGCAAAAACGGCAGCGCACCGATTGCCAAGCCCCATAGGATCCAGTACATCTTCTTCCGTTCTTCACTCGATGAGGCCTTCAACGTGGCCCGGGCGATGTTGAGAATTCCGCCGCCGATGAGGATCAACAATGCCACGTGGAAGAGATCGAAATAGGATTGAAATGCGGTAAGGGCCTCCGCGGAACCCGACCAGAGCGCAGTAAGATGGAACGAAGCGAATGCAATACCAAGGAGAAGAACAAGGACAACAAGGAGCCAGGAGAACTGGCCGAGGCGCTGGAACCGTTGTTTTGGAAAAACGAGCGAAAAGAAGAAGAATGAAACGGCGACCCCCAGATAGACAACAAACCAGATAATCCTTGCGAGCGAGGTCTCGATCGATCCCGGTTCAACAGCTCCCCACGTGATGAGCGTGGTCGTCCCAAACGTAATCAGTGCCCAATGGAGTGCCCGTGCAGCGAGGTCGTTCGGCCGGCTGAGAAAAACAAACACACCAACACCAAAGACCGCTAATCCTACAAATAACGAAATGATCAGGAACCGCGAGAGGATCAGGAACTCGGATGGTTTGTAATATGCGATCAGATGAATATTCGACCGGAATACGACTTCCCCTCTCCTCACACCAACCTCGATTCGAGCTCCAATCGGTGCGACATCTGCCAGGTATTCAACCATCTCTGGTATGGCAACCTGTTTCCCTTGCCACATGAGCAAGAGGTCTCCGGGCTTCAAACCCGGGCAGGCAGCCGAATCCAGGATCGAGCTGACAACCACCGACGTCCCCTTCTTTTCAATCTCAAATGGCGCGGAAGGGCGTCGCACGACATCGGGGATGTGAACGAGAGACGCAACAAGCAAAAATGCGTCGAGGAACAAGTATAGCACGGTGCGGAAGGCAAACCTCTTCATACACCTGTTCTGCTTTGAAGTGGCGGGCGCGGGGGGAATCCCGTGCCAGTGTACCAAGTTCGGGAGAGAGAAGCAAGAGGTGGGGAACTGGGGGCGCTGTGTGAGCAGCAGGAACTAGAGGCCGGCGGCACACTTGGTGCAACGATGTCAGAAACAAGAAAGCCGCTTCGGCATGAAGCGGCTTTGCGTTTTCTGAATTCGGCGTGCCGATTATGAGCGGCTGAGTTCCTTCCAAATCCCCGCTGCGGCGATAAGCTTCAGAATATCCCACCACGAAAAAATCAGGAAGCCCAGATTGAAAGATGAAGTCCAATTGTGGTAATACACAGCGTTGAGCTGCAGTGTCCCCATCAAGTAGATGAGAATCAACCCGATGCTCATAGCTCCTATTCCCCATCCGGAAACGGCGAGCCATCGTTTGATCCGCCCATCAACTTCTTCCATTCCTCGGGGCCGAACGGAGAGAAGCGAACTGACCAGGTATGCGGCGACAGGAAAACTGAGGAGATAGCCGCCGGTTGGGCCGAGCAGACGCGCTAGTCCGGCTGAACCACCGGAGAACACCGGCAATCCGGCAGCACCAAATCCGACATAGAGGAGCATGCTCAGGAATGCGTTTCGCCTTCCCAGAAGTCCCCCCGCAAGCAGAACAAAGAATGTTTGCAGCGTATAGGGCACCGGGTAATGCGGTATCTCGATTTGCGCTCCGATTGCTGTGAAGACGGCAAACGAAAGGATCCAAAACGATTGTGCAACAATGTGATCACTTCTCAGCGCAACATAACGAGCAAGTGAATCAGCCCTGACCTCCACCATAGATGAACTCCTCAGATATACTGTGTGGCTTGAACTTACCCAATTGTAGCTCGAAATGCAAGAAGACCAACTTTGGTTTTCCACGTTTTTGGTGTACATTGGCAAACACATTTTGAGACCGGAGCCGGCATGAAACGAATTCTCGTTGTTCTCTTCATTACCACATACGCGTTCGCCCAGAAAACTCCAGACTTTTATCCTGGTGGAACGTACGATCCCAAGGTGGTCGCTCCCGAGGCTGTGCTTGGCTACCACATCGGGGACCGATTCACGGACTATGCTTCCCTTCATACCTTCTTCGAAAAGCTTGCCGCCTCTTCGGATCGGATACACCGTGTCGTATATGGCGAGACAAACGAGCATCGCATGTTGCAGGCCTTCATCATAACTTCTCCCGCCAATCTGGCACGCATCGAGGAAATCAGGCAGGCGAACTTGAAACTGACGGATCCGAGAATTCTTCAGTCAAAAGCCGACGCAGAAAAGATCATCGCATCGCTTCCCGTCATCGTCTATCTCTCGTACGGCGTGCATGGGAACGAGGCCTCATCACCTGAAGCCGCCATGGCGGTAGCATATCAGCTGTGCGCCGGGACCGACAGCCGCACACAATCGATTCTCGAAAACGCAGTCGTCATTATCGATCCAAACGTCAATCCTGACGGACGGGAACGGTACGTTCAATGGGTCAACTCTATGCTCGGCGCAAAGCCGAATCTCAATCCTTCTTCCGTTGAACACAGCGAGCCGTGGCCTGGGGGCAGAACGAATCACTATTTCTTCGACCTCAACCGTGACCTTTCGTGGCAAACGCAACAGGAGACTCGAGCCCGCGTCCGGTTCTATCGGACATGGATGCCTCATGTTCACGTCGATTATCATGAAATGGAGTATTCCGGCTCGTACTTCTTTTTTCCAGCAGCTGTTCCAGTCCACGAATCATTGCCGCCGGAAGTACTCAAGTGGGGAAAAATATTCGGCAAGGGAAACGCTGAGGCGTTCGATAAGCTCGGTCTTCCTTATTACGTCGGAGAACGCTTCGACATGTTCTATCCCGGCTATGGCGATTCCTGGCCGACATTCAACGGCGCGACCGGGATGACATACGAGCAAGGGGGCGGCTCGCGCGCCAGTCTGGCGGTCCGAAAACCAAACGGCCAGATTCTTACTCTCCGGGACCGCGCACGCAATCATTTTGTGACGAGCATCGCGACGCTTGAAACCAGCGTGAAGAACAAGAAGGAAAGACTGGAAGACTTCTACAGCTTTTGGCTAACAGCGCTCAGTTCTTCCTCTCCCATCAAAGGATACCTCATCAGCGACGCTGAAGATCCGACACGTTCAAATCAAGTCATCGAAACACTCCTTCGCCAGGGAATCGAGGTACACCAGCTGACCGATGGATTGGCGCTTCAGGTCCAGGAGTTCTTTTCCACTAAATGGGGAAAGGAGAGAATTCCAAAAGGAACGTACTTCGTTGCTACATCACAGCCCCAGGGACGGCTTGTGAAGACTCTTCTCGAACCCATTACAGCAGTGCGCGACACATTCTTCTATGATGTGTCAGCCTGGTCGCTTCCGATTGCGTCAGGACTGAAGGCGTGGGCCACCCAGTCTCCCCTTCCGCCGGGGAGTGTTCGAATTCAGGCACCCGCGCCGCCTGTTGGAAGAATCATTGGTGACAAGCAGGCATACGCGTACCTGATACCGTGGCAGCGAAACAATGCCATCCAATTGGTGTGGCGGCTTCTCGAGCGCGGATACTCTCTCTCTGTCGCACGACGTCCTTTCGAGACAGTCGGACAACATTTTGTCGCAGGCACCGTCGTTGCTTTCTCGGGCTCCAACAACGATTCCCTCGCAATCGACATCGAGAGGCTCGCCGCAGAATTTGGAGTTGATGTATACACCGCATCGACCGGGCTCACAGAAAATGGCGTCAGCCTTGGTTCCAGCTTCATTACACCTATGAAGAAGGCAAATATTGCAATTGCCGTCGGACCGCCGGTAAGCTCAAACGACTTCGGAGAACTCTGGTTCCTCTTCGAACGGGAGCTGGGAATCCCATTCACGGGAATCCGCGCAACAGAACTCGCAGACGCGGATCTCTCAAAATTCGATGTCATCATACTACCGGATGCATCCAGTTATCAGGCGGTGTTTGACAGCGCAAGAACCGAGAAACTGAAGCGATGGATCCAAGGGGGTGGCGTCATGATTGGTATTGAAGGGGGCGCGCAATTCCTGATGAAGGCAAAGTCGGGAATCACACAGGCAGCGAACAAGGCGGAGAAGAAGGAGGATGAGAAGTCTAAGGAGGAAAAAGAGCTCGACAAAGCAAAAAAAGAACTCAGCAAACGACAAACTCTCTTCGAAAAGGAAGAAATTGACCGCCTGGGCAGAATACCAGGAACGATATTTAGGGTTCTCGTTGACACAACGCATCCGATCGGTTTCGGTGTACCACGGGAGATTTTCGTGTTCAAGAGCGATGCCCTCCCCCTCGAACTGACTGAATCCGGCCATAATGTGGCACGATTTTCTAAAGACTCCGTCCAGACAAGCGGCTATGTGACGAAAGAAAAGGCACAGAAGATCTCAGAGGCTGCATATATTCAGGACTATCGCATTGGTCGGGGTCGTGCAGTCCTGTTTGCCGAGAATGTCACGTTCCGGCGATTCTGGTCCGGTCTGGAAAAGCTCTTGCTCAACTCGATCCTGTTCTTGCCGCAACCTGATTGAAACTGAGGCAAAAACACCCACGATTTCGAGAATTTCGTTGACTACTAGCCGCTTTTTGGCTATCTTAGAAGCCCAATTCTTTTCTGAGTTGGGCTTTGTTTTTTGTGAACGGGGCCTTTCCAGCATAGGCTGTCTTGCATTCCCGGCAGCGTTCGGAATGAGACGACCGAGGTTTGCTGAAGGCACCTGTTTGGATTCGTTCTTTTCCTCCTCGGCGTATATCCGGCAAGGTTAGGATTAGACAACTCTCAGTACCAGCGGGAAGATTCTCCAAGATTCGTTCCTTTTCAGATTGGGGTGTAGCCAAGTGGTAAGGCAGCGGCCTTTGGAGCCGCCATTCCCAGGTTCGAATCCTGGCACCCCAGCGAGATTCTTGATCGCTTTCAAGCGATCGCAGAAGTGTTTCCTCGAACAGATTGTAACGAGGTGCAAAGAACAGTTTGCTGAGAGGACATTCCCAGGTTCTGCGCCGAAGGCGCATCCGCTTTCAGCGAAGAATCCTGGCACCCCAGCAGCGTAGATCTGGTGACAGGTCTGCTTCAACATGTCAAAACGTCATCATTAGGTTCGATTATGAGCGATCTCAAGATTTTCTCAGGCAGAGCGAACCGTCAACTGGCAGAGAAAATTGCGAAGGCGGCAGGCATCCCGTTGGGTCGGATCGAGTTGAGGAATTTCAGTGACGGTGAGATTTGGGTAAAATATACTGACAACATCAGAGGCGACGACGTCTTCATCGTTCAGTCGACTCAGCCTCCTGCGGAGAACCTGCTGGAGTTATTGATTCTGATCGATGCGGCCCGCCGTGCATCAGCCCGACGAATTACGGCGGTCATACCGTACTTCGGCTATGCGCGTCAGGACAGAAAAGATCAACCCCGTGTTTCGGTGACGGCCAAGCTTGTAGCCAACCTGATCACGGAAGCAGGTGCTGATCGTGTCATCACGATGGATTTGCACGCAGCTCAGATTCAAGGGTTCTTTGATATCCCGCTCGATCACTTGTATGCATCAGCGGTCTTCTCAGACTACTTCCGAAAGAAGAAGATCCCGAATCTGGCTGTTGTATCGCCTGATGTCGGCAGTCTGAAAATGGCCCGCTCATATGCACGCCGGCTTGATGCGGACCTCGTATTGATCGACAAGAGACGCCCGAAGGCAAATGAAGTTGAAGTGTTGAACGTCATCGGCAACACCAACGGAAAGAATGTGCTGATCGTCGACGACCTGATCGACACAGCAGGAACATTCGTCAATGCGGTCAAGGCGTTGCGGGAAAAGGGAGCGCGGGAAATCTACGGCGCGTGCACACACCCGATTCTGTCAGGCAAGGCGATGGAGCGAATCAACAATTCAGAAGTAACCACGGTGATGGTCACGGACAGTGTCCCGCTGCGGGAGGAGTCGCCAAAAATCGAACTGCGGTCCGTTGCAAAGATTTTTGCAGAGGCAATTATTCGTACACACAATAACCAATCAATCAGCTCGCTCTTTGACGTCGACAAGGATAAGATTTAGTTTAGCATAACTGAGGAGAAGGTACAATGTCAGAAATAGCAGTCACCGCCGAAGTTCGCAAGGACATCGGGAAAAAAGCCAAACAGTTACTCAGGCAGGGCAAGGTTCCGGGGATTTACTACGGCCACGGACAAAACAATATCCCCATTGCCATGGTGGAATTGACTTTGCAGCCCCTGTACAAGTCTTCGGCGGCCAACGTCATCAACCTCACACTCGACGACGGTTCGAAGCACACATGTATTCTTCGCGACGTCCAGTTCGACCCTGTGACAGATCGTCCGGTTCATTTCGACCTGTTCGGTTTGAACGAGAACGAAGAGCTTACGATCGAGGTACCTGTGACGATCCAGGGGATCCCGCAGGGTGTACGCGATGGCGGCATCCTTCAACATATCCTGCACCGTCTGCGCGTTTCATGTTTGCCGAAGAACATTCCGGATCGAATTGAGCTCAATGTCGAGACGCTTGAGATCAACAAATCGATTCACGTGCGCGATTTGTCCCTTCCGAACGTGAAGGTGCTGGAGAACGAGAGCAGCACGGTCGTCGCAGTTGTTCCGCCGACGGTTCTGAAGGAAGCTGAGGCAGTTCCAGGCGCAGTAGTAGCTGAAGCTGAAGCGGCACCGGGCGAGCCCGAGGTGATTGCGAAGGGCAAGAAACCAGAAGAAGGCGAAGAGGAAGGCGGCAGCGAAGCACCTGCAGGAAAAGCACCTGCCGGAAAAGCACCCACCGGGAAAGCGCCTGCGGCCGGCGGCAAAGCCCCTGCGGCAGAGAAAGCGAAGAAGTAGTTTTGTTCCGGGGTCGCTGACCTATGTTCTTTGTCATCGGACTTGGTAATCCTGAAAGCAGGTATTCCGGAACGAGACATAACATTGGTTCCGAAGTTGCCGATCATCTGGCCCTGCATCTGCGATGCCCCTTCAAAGAAGGTCGTGGTGAATACCTGATCGCTCATGCTCACGTCGGGGAAACGCCACTCGTGATCGTGAAACCGCTGACGTACATGAACCAAAGCGGTCTGGCGGTGATGGAGATCAAGGAGGAATTCGGAGCAACGGCTGACCAGTTCCTTGTCGTCTGCGACGATTTCCAACTCCCCTTAGGGCAGCTCAGGCTCCGCCTGGGTGGAAGCGACGGCGGGCACAATGGACTCTACTCCATTATCTATCACCTGCAGTCGGACGAGTTTCCAAGGCTCCGGTGCGGGATTGCATCACCGGCAATGCCGAAAGAGAAAAACCTTCTCGCGGATTTCGTTCTTGAGCAGTTCTCCAAAGCGGAACGTCCTGAGGTGGACACGATGATCGCGAAAGCGCAATACGCCTGCCTTCTCGCTGTCACGGAGGGAATGGCAAAATCCATGAACGAATTCAATAAGAAACAGCAGTCTGAAGAAGATCTTTCAAACCATCCATAAACCCTGTTCCGGCTTGAGCAGCTCAAACAGCCGGGGCCGTATCTCATACCAGTCCAAAGGGAACCAGCACTATGTCTGATGTCAAACGGGTCTACGAAACGACCTTCATTGTCAATGCTTCCCTCGATGACCATCAAATTGATGCAGTGATCGAGAAAGTGAAGGACCTTATCACGAAGAACGGCGGAGAAATTCGCGAGTTCGTGAAATGGGGACGGAAGCGCTTTGCTTACCCCCTCAGGAAGAAGAACAACGGGTTCTATGTCGTCATTGAGTTCGGCGCTCCCGGTGACGTCATCGCAAAACTCGAACGGCACTATTTCCTCGATGAGAACATCCTCCGGTATCTGAGTCTCGTGCTCGACAAGCGGGCACTCAAGGCCCGCTCCGCCGCCGCCCTTCTCGCAGCGGAACAACCGGCCGCAGCAGAGGTCAAACCAGAGGAACCACCCAAGGCTGCCGCACCAGAAGCAGCACCGGCTCCAAGCCCGGCAGCTCCATCGGCCTGAGGTTTTACCTCAGGTCACGACTAACTCATCGAACTCAGGAAATATCCCAAAGGAATTTGAACAATGGCATACACAAGGAACAGCACAAGCCGTCAGGGCGATCGCCGCGGCTCATCACAGCGTGGATCATCTGGACAGATCAGAAAAAAGCGCACCTGCCGCTTCTGCGACAACAAGGAAGATTTTGTCGATTACAAGGCCGATAAGAAACTTCAGCGCTTCGTGTCTGAGCAGGGTCGGATCATTCCCAAACGGATCACGGGGACATGCGCCAGGCATCAACGGATGCTCGTTACCGCAATCAAGCGGGCGCGCCATCTCGCACTTCTCCCCTTTGTCTCAGATGCAGTGAAGTAATAAAGAACAGTTTGAGTCTCTATTCGATCGAAGGAGTTTGACAATGAAGGTAATCTTACGACAGGAATTTTCGGAGCTTGGGCACATCGGAGACGTCGTCGAGGTGAAGGAAGGATACGCACGCAACTATCTGATTCCCCGCGACATCGCCTATCTGGCGACTGCGAGCAGCATCCAGCAACTCGAGGAAGAGAAAAAGCAGCACGTTCGTGCGCTCGACAAGGAAAAACGCGCCTCTGAAAAGCTTGCGGCAGAACTCGAGAAAGTGTCCATCACAATTCAGATGAAGGTTGGTGAAGACGAGAAGTTGTTTGGTTCAGTAACATCACAGATGATTGCCGAATCGCTCAAAGAGAAAGGGCTCACAATCGACAAGCGGCATATTGAGCTCGAAGATTCGATCAAGGCACTCGGCATCTACACGGTCAACGTGAAGTTGCCCGGCGGTGTGATCGGGAATCTGAAGGTCTGGGTCGTCCGCGAGTAGATGCGGAACGAACATTCCGAATTGGGAAGCCCACCGTGCCTGAACTAAGCGGTGGGCTTTTTTGTTGAGTATTGCGAAGACGAGGGTAGCCTGATGCGAACCGAACTTGCTTTGGGGGCATCAAATCGGTAGCGACATCGCCTTGACTTTTCGTGCAAAAAATGAGAAATTGTGGTAGTTTAATTGAATAATGGCTTCATTTTACGGAGCATAACTGTAAGGAAATCAGCCCTTTATGTCACAGAAAACGATAGAAAACGTTGATGAAGTAACCATACGTTTTGCAGGCGATTCGGGCGACGGGATGCAGCTGACGGGAACGCAGTTCACCAATACGACTGCAATTCTCGGAAATGACTTGAGCACGCTCCCTGACTACCCGGCCGAAATTCGGGCACCCGCAGGGACACTTTTTGGCGTCAGCGGGTTCCAGATCCACTTCGGAAGCACAGAGATCCACACGCCGGGTGACCACTGCGACGTTCTGGTCGCCATGAATCCCGCGGCTTTGAAAGTCAATCTCTCGAGCCTCATTTTGGGCGGATCCATCATCGTCAATACTGATGGTTTTAACGACAGGAATCTCAAGCTCGCTGGGTATGCGCAGAATCCTCTGAAGGACGGATCGCTAGAGAAATACACGGTACACGAAGTCGACATCAGCAAGCTGACCGCCCTTGCTCTGCAGGATCTCAACATCTCCAGCAAATTCGTGGACCGTTCCAAGAACTTCTTCGCCCTGGGAATGATGTACTGGATGTACGGCCGGCCGCTGGAGACAACCATCGAATGGCTGAAGGTAAAGTTCAAGAACAAACCGGACATTCTGGAAGCGAATACCAGGGTGTTGAAGGCGGGATGGAATTTCAGCGAGACGACGGAGATCTTCTCCGTGCGATACGATGTCGCTCCTGCGAAGCTTACACCGGGACGATACCGTAATATTACAGGCAATCAGGCGGTTGCGTGGGGCTTCATGGCTGCTGCAAAAAAAGCCAGTATGCAGCTTTTCCTGGGCAGCTACCCTATCACTCCGGCCAGCGACATTCTCCATGAACTCTCGCTCTACAAGAGCCATGGAGTCAAGACTTTTCAGGCCGAAGATGAGATTGCCGGAATTACTTCGGCGATCGGCGCTTCGTTTGGAGGCGCGCTCGGCATAACTACAACGAGCGGTCCTGGGGTGGCGTTAAAGACCGAGGCTATTGGTCTGGCAGTGATGGTTGAGCTACCGCTGGTCATTTGCAACGTTCAACGAGGCGGACCGAGCACAGGACTTCCAACGAAAACTGAGCAGGCAGATTTGTTGCAGGCCCTGTATGGCAGGAACGGAGAAGCTCCGGTGCCGGTAATCGCAGCCTCCACTCCATCAGATTGTTTTGATGCGACGTTTGAAGCGTGTCGTATCGCTCTTAAGTACATGACTCCGGTTTTGCTTCTGACGGACGGATATCTTGCGAACGGATCCGAGCCGTGGCTCATTCCGGATTTCGACAAGATGCCGGACATCTCTCCCAAGTTCGTCACAAACCCGGAGGGCTTCATGCCTTATGCACGTGATGAAGCAACACTCTCACGTCCATGGGCGATACCGGGAACCCCGGGCTTGGAACATCGCATTGGCGGACTCGAGAAACAGAACATCACCGGGAACGTCAACTACGAACCCGATAATCATGATCTGATGATTCACCTCCGCGCAGAAAAGATCCAGCGCATTGCCAACGACATACCGCTTGCGAAGGTCGACGGCGAACCGCAGGGTGAACTCCTCGTGGTCGGTTGGGGTGGTACCTACGGAGCCATCAGGACTGCCGTTGAGCGTCAACAGAAGAAAGGGAATTCTGTTTCGCATCTCCACCTCCGTTATCTGAACCCGTTACCGAAAAACCTCGGCGAAATTCTCAGCAAGTTCAAGCAGATACTTGTTCCGGAGATCAATCTCGGTCAGCTGGTGAAGGTGCTGCGATCGGAGTTCCTTGTACCCGCGAAGGGATTCAATAGGGTCCGCGGTCTCCCCTTCAGGTCGGTCGAACTGGAGAAAGTAATTGAAGAAACTCTGAAAGGGATAAAATGAGCACGCTTGTCGAAGAGATTATGAAAGGCACAAACGAGATTCCGGTACCAAAGTACACAGCCAAAGACTTTTCGAGCGATCAGGATGTTCGATGGTGCCCGGGTTGCGGCGACTATTCGATCCTCGCTCAGACGCAAAGAGTGATGCCCGATCTCGGGATCCCAAAGAACAAAATGGTCTTCGTATCGGGTATCGGTTGTTCGAGCCGCTTTCCGTACTACATGGAGACCTATGGATTTCACAGCATCCACGGTCGAGCGACTGCGGTAGCATCCGGCCTGAAAATTGCCAGACCTGACCTCTCAGTGTGGGTCGTCACCGGCGACGGAGATGGGATGAGCATCGGCGGAAACCATTTCATTCATCTGATGCGGCGCAATCTGGATCTCCAGGTTCTGTTGTTCAACAATCAGATCTACGGGCTGACAAAGGGGCAATACTCGCCCACCTCGGAAATGGGCAAGGTTACGAAGTCGACGCCATACGGCTCGGTCGATTATCCGTTCAATCCGGCGGCTCTGGCACTCGGCGCTAGCGCCACATTTGTTGCAAGGACGCTTGACAGGGACCCGAAACATATGCAGGGGATCATCAAGCGCGCTGCGGAACACAAAGGGACTTCGTTCGTCGAAATCTATCAGAATTGCAACGTCTTCAACGACGGCGCATTCTTCCCGTTCACTGAGAAAGAGACAAAGGACGACAACGTCGTGTTCATCGAGCACGGAAAACCTCTCCTCTTTGGCAAGGAGAAAGACAAAGGCATCAAACTGAATGGTTTCAGCCCCGAAGTCGTCTCCCTGAAGGATGGGAAAAACTCGGTGAATGATCTCCTTGTCCACAACGAGAAGGATACGACGCTCTCCTTCATTCTGGCTGATATGACGTACAAACCGCATCTCCCCCGCCCCGTCGGCATCTTCCTGGCAATTGACCGCCCGGTGTATGAAGCCGAGATGGAGCGCCAGATCGCATTCGCACAGGAGAAGCGGGGCATTGGTGATTTCAAAAAGCTTCTGAACTCCGGGGAAACCTGGGTTGTTCAGTGATACTCGTGAAGGGGCGATTGAAGGTGTGGCTCGGTGCTTCGGTCACACCTTTTTTTATACCTGAATCATACCTGGACCGCCGATGGAAAAAGCCTTCGAAGAATTCCGACAAATCGTTGCGCAGCATGACAAGTTCGTAGTGACGACTCACGTCAACCCGGACCCGGATGCCATTGGGAGCGAACTTGCCCTTGCGCGCTACCTCACCTCCCATGGCAAGATCGTTGCCGTTCTCAACCACAGCCCGCTTCCGGCGAACTGTGCATTTCTCGACACAAAAGGCATTATCGAGCAGTTTGATCCCGCTCAACACGCGAATATGGTTCTCAATGCAGATGCGATCATTGTCCTCGATGCGAACCAGCTCGAGCGGCTCCAAAGCTTGAAACCATACATCGCCAATAGCAAGGCGGTGAAGGTGTGCATCGATCACCATCTCGATCAGCTCCCCTTCGCTGACTTGTATATCGTTGATCCAGAGACAGCGGCAACGGGGGAAATTCTGTATAGCCTGTTGCTCTCCATGGACAAAGAGTGCCTCACACCGGATCTCGCTGTCCCGCTGTATGCGGCCATCATGACGGATACCGGTTCTTTTCGATTCCCGAAAACCGATTCAACGATTCATCGGATCATTGCTGACTTGCTTGATCATGGTGCGAACCCTGTCGAGGCATACCAGAAGATCTACGAACAAGGGACAGCCAATCGCCTGCAGCTCCTTGGTCACGCCTTGTCAACGCTCCAGCTTGCTCACGACGGCAAAGTGGCGTCTATGATCGTCACGTGGGAGATGTTTAAGAAAACGGGGACCACAGAAGAAGATATCGAGAACTTCATCAATTACACGCTCACCATTGCCGGCGTGCAGATAGGACTGATGTTCACGGAACTGCGCGAGGAAGTCAAGGTGAGCTTCCGTTCGCGAGGTGATATCGCAGTGAACAAACTTGCTCAGGAATACGGCGGTAACGGACACAAGAATGCGGCCGGTGCACGTATCCCGGCAGCCCGTTTGGAGATGATCCGCGAGCGGGTCGTCGCAAGCTCGAAACAGTACATTGTCTGACGGAGCTCGTATGAAGATCGCATTTGAAAAATCCTCGCTGAACAAGAATACCTCAGACGTTGTTGCCATGTTCGTTCATCAGGACAAGAAGCTTTTTTCAACCGAAGTCTCGTCCATAGGTCGCAAACTCGGGGTACGAGTTCCGGCAGCCGAGCTAGGCGACTTTGTCGGCAAAGAAGGTGAGACGCATGTGCTGTATGCACGGAGGGGCGGCAAGGTGCGCCGCATCGTTCTCGCCGGATTGGGAGAACGGAGCAAACTGTCGCTTGAACGATACCGTCGAAGTTCAGCCGCAGCAGCAAAGCGGGCCCGATCGCTCAAAGCAGGAAGCCTGGCGATGTTCATCCCGCCCGTCGCAGCGGATTATCAATCGGTTGTTTCTGCACTTGCAGAGGGCGCCATCTTAGCGCTGTATAAGTATGACAAATACATCTCCAAGAAACCCGACGCTCCCCCCAAACTTCTAAACATTACTTTCTGCACAGAAGACGCTGCCAAATTGAAGGCAGGAAGTCAGGCCACAGAGTGGGCTCAAATCGTCTGCGAAGGAACCTACCTGGCCCGTGATCTGGCGAACGCGCCGGGGAATGAGATCTATCCAGAAACCCTTGCAGAGGCATCACGCCTTTCAGCGGAGCGATGCGGCTACAATGCGACCATTCTTGATGAACGTGAGATCAAAGAGCTGAGTATGGGGGGTGTCCTGGGAGTCAGCCAGGGAAGCATCCACCCGCCGCGATTCATCATTCTTGAGTATGGAGACACCAGGAAGAGCCCCGTGATTCTGGTGGGAAAAGGAGTCACGTTCGACTCCGGAGGGATCTCTATCAAGCCGTCTGCCGGTATGGCGGAAATGAAGATGGATATGTCGGGCGCAGCGGCCGTTATTGGTACTTTCGAGGCCGCAGCCCGGCTGAAACTCCCGGTGCATATTGTGGGACTCATTCCAAGCGTTGAGAACATGCCAAGCGGCAGTTCCATTCGTCCCGGGGATATCATCCGTCATTACAACGGCAAGACTTCTGAAATCGATAATACGGATGCCGAAGGACGTTTAATACTCGCCGATGCTCTGGCATATGCTGAACAATACAAGCCCTCAGCTGTCATTGACCTCGCAACGCTTACAGGAGCAGTCGTCGTGGCCCTCGGTCACCAAGCCTCAGGTATGCTCGGAAACGACGATGCATTGATGAAGAAGCTTAGCCTGGCTGGTGAAGCCACGCACGAGCGTGTCTGGCAGCTACCCATGTTCGACGAGTATGAGAAACTGATTAAAAGCGATGTCGCAGATGTGAAGAATACCGGCGGACGATGGGCCGGCGCCATCTCCGGGGCATGGTTCTTGAAAAAGTTCATCGGGTCGTACAAATGGGCTCATCTCGACATCGCGGGGACTGCAATACTCGAAGAGAACGGAGAGTACACTCAGAAAGGCGCATCCGGCATCGGGGTGCGTCTGCTCACCGAGTTTCTTCGTCGCTGGAAATGAGCCGTCAGTGATCTGCAAAAATGAGAGGGTTGCATTGCCCCCTTAGCGTTTTCTTGTTACCTTTCAAAGCCAGGGCGTCGCACCGATCCTGGACAGTCACTAGCGATGAATTCAGGGAGCTGGAGGGAACTATGAGACTCACTTCGCTGCTCGCGGCATGCCTGATTGTTGGGGCAGCACACGTCACATCTCAAACCCGCTTTGAAGAGAGTGAAAGCCGTAATCCGAACTCGCCCATCTCCTATGAAGCTCTGGCGCTCTTCAATGCCGACTCCTCAACGATGCAACTGAACATTCACTATCGCATCGGACAGAATTTCTTCATTTTCATCCGCAATGAATCAGCTCCACAACGAACTGAGTATGTGGCTCACGGCGAACTCGTTGTAGAGCTCCAGAACGAACAAAAATTGTCGGTCGCACGACAGATTCTGCAGCTTCCGCTCACGCGCTCAACCCTTCCAAAAGAATCCGACCGCACTCCAAGCTTGCAGGGTGTTGTCTCTCTGTCAGCTCCACCAGGGAAATACACGATCGTGTTCTCGGTCGACGATCATGAATCGGGCAGGACGTTCATGGAGAAAACGAGGAAAGTTACGCTCCTCGCCTCGAAGCCTAGCTCACTGGAGGTCTCAGATCTCGTGATGTGCAGACAACCCGCCCTCAGCGAGGGGTCGCAGATGTTCGTTCCGATGAATCGGGGGGGCAATGTCCTCTTCGCCGATGCAGGAGGATTCTTGACTGAGTTCTTTCAACCAGCAGCTCAAGACAGCCTTACGTTGACATGGAAATTGACGGGCCAGGCGGATGGATTTGGTGAAAGGATACAAAAGGTCGAAGGCTCGAGATTCACTATGCTCCGAGGAGTTCTCCATCTTCTCCCTCAGGATCAGGGAGTGCTCTATGGACTGAAGTCTTCCTCTCAGGGTTGGAAGACACTGTATGTCCCTCTTCCGCTCGAAAAGCTCGAACCGGGCTCCTATACGCTGGAAGTTCAATACCGATCGGGGAAGTCATCCAAGCAGGATCTTCATCAATTCCATATCACGTGGCCATCCCATCCATTCTCACTGACGGACCCGGATCTCGCCATCGATGCCCTTCGCCACATCGCCACGGAATCCGAAATCGATGGTATGCAGTCCGGATCCGCCGAACGAAGAGCAGAGTCATTCTATCGATTCTGGAAGGTGCGGGACAAGGATACGGCGACCGCCTACAACCAGGCAATGGCTGAATACTACTACAGGGTTGACGAGGCGATGCGCAAGTTTTCGACGGCCAGAGAAAACGACGGCTATAAGACGGACCGGGGACGGATCTTCATCCTCTATGGTCCTCCTCCCAAGTCTGAGCGAGTGCTCCAACCTAATTCCGGTCCGAAGGAAATCTGGACATATGACCGGATCCACAAGAGATTCATTTTTATCGATCCCACAAAGAACGGTAATTACGTACTGAGTCAGGCTGAGAATCTGTGAAACCCTTGATAGCTGTAACAATCGGTGACTTCAACGGAGTTGGACCTGAAATTGCGCTCAAGGCTGCAGCGCATGCCGGAACACGGAAACTGTGCACTCCCCTGCTCATTGGGCCGCTGAACATTTTTGAACATGTCCGAGACAAACTCAAGATCCGGGTCAAGCTCCAAAAGGTCGTTTTCCCCTGGAAGGATGCCGCTTCGATACCCGTCCTCGATGTGGGCGACGGCCTCTGGGCAGACATTCGCTATGGTGCAGTGACTAAAGGGGCAGGCAAATCAGCGGGGGCCGCAATTGAAAAGGCCGTGGAGCTTTGCACATCCGGCAAGACTGCCGCAATGGTCACTGCCCCGGTCTCAAAGGAGGCGATGCAACTCTCCGGGTACAGCTTCCCCGGTCAAACTGAGATGATCGCTCTCCTGAGTCGTTCCGCCAAGGTCGCAATGATGCTTGTCTCAGACAAGATGCGGATCGGCCTCGTTACAATACACACGCCGCTTCGCAATGTCCCCGATGGCCTGACGAAAGAGAAGATTGTCGACAAAGCAACTATCATCGCTGAGGCGCTGCAGAAGAACTTTCGGATCAGCAATCCACGGATCGCCATTCTGAGTCTCAATCCGCACGCTGGCGAGCACGGGATACTCGGTTCTGAAGAGAAGGAAATCATAACGCCCGCGGTCGATGCACTCAAGGGCGCAGGGCTTCAAGTCGAGGGCCCTCTCTCAGCAGATGCTTTTTTTGGGACCGCCGGGTACAAGTCGTTCGATGCCATCCTAGCAATGTATCACGATCAGGGTCTCATCCCGGTGAAGATGAGTTCATTCGGGACAACGGTCAATTTCTCCGCCGGACTTAATATCATACGGACTTCACCCGGCCACGGTACTGCGTTTGACATCGCAGGAAAGGGTTCAGCAGATATCTCCAGCATGCTCGAAGCCATCAAGTATGCGGTTCGATTTTCGAAAAGCAAATGATTCATCTTAAAGACGTTACCGTCTCATTTGACGGACAAGTAGTACTCGACCGGCTCGATCTTTCCATCAAGGACGGGGAATTCGTCTACCTCGTCGGGGCAACAGGGGCCGGCAAAAGCTCGCTTCTCCGGCTCCTCTACATGGACCTCAAGCCGGACTCAGGGACAGTGAGCGTGTTCGACTACGATTCGGCGACAACGAATCCACGTGAGGTGCCGAAGCTTCGACGAACGCTTGGCATCGTGTTCCAGGATTTCAAGCTGCTCGAAGACCGTGACGTATTCGAGAACGTGGCTTTTGCCCTCTATGTTACAGACGCCCGTAGAAGCGACATCAAGAAAAGGGTCTTTCATTCGCTCTCGGACGTTGGTGTCAGCCACAAGCGGAATCAAATGCCCCATGAGCTTTCCGGAGGGGAACAACAGCGTGTCGTCATTGCACGCGCACTCGTCAACGCCCCCTCCCTGCTCCTTGCCGATGAGCCGACCGGCAACCTCGACCCAGGTGCCTCCGCGGAGATCATGGAACTCCTCAAGAAGATCAACATGCGTGGCACCGCCGTTCTCATGGCAACTCACAACTACGACCTCGTCCGGAAGTACCCAGCACGCGTCATACAGCTCAAGGACGGCAAGCTGGTTGATATTGAAATCAAATAAAAAAGGCGCTGACACTCAACGCGCCAGCGCCCCTTCCGTTGATTCTTCTGTTTCTCACCGCACCTGTTCCACCCTCGTTATCTCCTGATGAGCGAGCAGCAGCGCCCGCTCGATGCCCGCACGCAATGTCATAAGAGACATAGGGCATGAAACGCATGACCCGGTGAGCCGCACTTCAACAATTCCGTCTTCTGTCATCCGCACAAGCTCAACATCTCCGCCGTCCCGTTGAAGGTATGGACGAATCTGCTCGAGGCTCTTCTGAAGAATGTCAGTCGTCACCATACGAGAACCTCTCCTAGTTTGATCCACCGAGAAGGATTTCCACCTTCTGGGATGGTGAAGCCGAGACATGGAGAATGCTGATCTGTGCAGCGAGGTTCCGGGCGATTGTTCGTATCGTCTGTGCCTGCTTAGATGTCTCGTCCATGACGACGATTGGAGTCCCATTGTCGCCGCCAATCCTGATGCGCGTATCAATTGGTATCTCACCGAGGAACGGAACACTCAACTCCTTTGCGGTGCGACTTCCGCCTCCACTGTCGAAGATGTTTTCTCTCTGACCACAATGGCTGCAGATGAAATAGCTCATGTTCTCCACGATCCCCAACACGGGGACGTTCACCTTGTTGAACATGACAAGCCCTTTGCGGGCATCCGCAAGCGCAACGTCCTGTGGGGTCGTCACGATGACCGCTCCGGTCAATGGGATCGTCTGGACAAGTGTAAGCTGGATGTCGCCCGTTCCCGGAGGAAGGTCGAAGATCAGGTAGTCGAGATTTCCCCAGTTCACATCACTCATGAACTGTTTGACCGCACCGCTTGCCATCGGCCCCCTCCAGATAACCGCTTGCATGGGGTCAACGAGAAACCCTATGGACATAATCTTCACTCCATACCGTTCAAGTGGCACAAGCTTGTTTTCGGAGAGTTTCGGACGCTCATTGATGCCAAACATGAGCGGAATGCTGGGACCATAAACGTCAGCGTCGACCAAACCAACATTCGCACCATCGAGCGCGAGTGAAACCGCCAGATTAACGGCTACCGTCGATTTTCCTACGCCTCCCTTGCCACTGGCGACTGCGATCGTGTTTTTCACGCCCGGCAGTATGAGGTCTTTTTGCTGGTTCGTGTGCGTCGCGACAGAGGCGGTCATCTGCACATCGACTTTGCCAACTCCGGAGATCGTGCTCCGAATTGCACGTTCGGTATCGACTTTGAATTGATCCCGGACAGGGCAAGCGGGCGTGGTGAGTTCGAGAGTGAAGCTTACGTTGTTCCCAGAAATTTTCAGGTTCTTGACAAAATTTAGCGTGACAATATCCCGATGTAAGTCTGGATCCTTTACTGCTTTGAGTGCCTGGAAAACGTTTTCTTCAGTGAGTGGTAGCATTCATACTCCGTACTGGTTCGATGTAGTGATATTTGGAAGCAAATGATAGACTATGATTCAAAACGGCAGAAACGGAGCATTGGTTCCTCTGCACCGGAGGAGTGCGAGATAATCACCCTTTGATAACACCTATCGGTACCATCTTCGCAACCTTGCGGGCAATCCCCGCGTTATGCACGACCTCAACGACTGCACTGACATCCTTATATGCGTCCGGCTTTTCCTCTGTGAGGCCGCTTTTGGACGCGCCGCGGACATGGATGCCTTTCTCTTTCAGATCACGCAGCAATTCATCTGCAGTGATGTCTTTCTTTGCCGCGTGCCTGCTCATCGCTCTCCCCGCTCCGTGGCACGACGATCCAAATGTTTCCTCCATCGCCTTTTCTGTGCCCACCAAAACGTAAGAGCAGGTTCCCATGCTCCCGGGGATTAGAACGGGTTGACCGACTTCGTTGTAGTCGGGTGGAATCTCGGGGCGGTGCTTCGGGAATGCCCGGGTCGCTCCCTTTCGATGGACAAGCACCTTGCGGGAGGAACCGTCTACGCGATGCAATTCTTCCTTCGCAATGTTGTGACAAACGTCGTAGACGATTTTCAGATCATCCGAGCCAAGAACCTGCTCAAAGGCCTGTCGTACCCAGTGCGTGATCATCTGCCTGTTTGCGAACGCGAAGTTGGCAGCAGAAGCCATCGCCTGGAGGTAACTTTGCCCCTCGGGGGATTGGATCGGAACGCAGGCAAGCTGACGATCTACGATCGTGATTTTGTATTTCCGCATCGCTTCCTGCATGATCTCGAGATAGTCGGTGCAAACCTGGTGACCGAGGCCGCGTGAACCGGTATGAATCAGCACGACAATCTGACCACCGTATAACCCAAATGATTGCGCTGCTTCCTCGTCGAAAATTTCCGATACGTACTGCACTTCAACAAAGTGATTTCCTGATCCAAGCGTTCCGAGTTGGTCCCTACCGCGCTCTTTCGCCCTCCGGCTCACCTTGGCTGGATTGGCATGCGGGATCGTACCCCCCTCCTCGATATGCGCCAGGTCTTCGAATATCCCGTACCCTTTTTCAACAGCCCACCGGGCTCCCAGTTCCAACACGCGGTCGAGTTCGACATCGCTCAATCCGCTTACAATTCCCTTTTTCCCCGTCCCACACGGTATGTCCCGGAACATCTGGTTGAGCAATGCATCGATCTGGGGCCTTACCGCATCGAGTCGAAAGTCCGAGCGAAGGAGGCGCACGCCACAGTTGATATCAAAGCCCACTCCTCCGGCAGAGACAACTCCCTTCTGGAGATCAGCGGCTGCAACGCCACCGATGGCAAACCCGTAGCCCTGATGAGCATCCGGCATCGCGAGCGATCGCCCGACCAAGCCAGGCAGCGTTGCTACATTTGCCACCTGCATCAGGGTCAAATCATTCTCAATCGCCTTGATCAGGGTGGGACTCGCGTAAATGAGCCCCTCGATGTTCATCCCCTCCCGAAAGCTCTTCGGTATCAGGTAGCGATATTCGTCAAGTTTCTGAAGCATCCTAAATGTCCAAAAACACCCTCGCGGTCCAGACGTTTTCATCTAACGCGATATTCAATTGATGATACGTCACCGCTTTTACATCCATCCTGAATTGATGATGTCCGGTGTCCACCTTTTCACCCTTCAAGATGGCTGCCAGCGAAGAGTCCTGCAATCTCCGGATTTCGACGTCACTCACGAGAAAGTCCGCTCCATCGTAAAGATAGAGGATTTCCGAGAGCCAGCGGACCAGGAGGTTTTCGTTGTCACTCCCCTTGAGACCCAGCGTGCGCCGCTCACGAACACGGACGGACGCAGGATCAACAAGAATCGAAGTGAGCCCAAGCGCTGCCTGTCTGAACACCTCAGCGAGATCGGGACCCCACACTTCAAGTCCTATATCTGACGGGTGCTCGAGTATTCTGAAACCACTATCCATTTCGTTGGAAGAACTGGAACTATTGTGCTGACCCATCTTGTTAGATCAGCGTCTTCCCGCTCAATCGCTTAAGCGCTTCGAGATAAAGCGCCGATGTCTTGAATATAACATCTTCCGGAAGTCGCGGTGCAGGTGGTTTACGATTGAAATTGATGGAGTCGAGATAGTCGCGGACATACTGCTTATCATAGCTTTCCTGGCCCTTGCCGGGCTTGTACTTGTCCTTCGGCCAGAATCGTGACGAATCCGGCGTCAGCAGTTCGTCAATGAGAATCAGCTTACCCTTGTCATCAATACCAAACTCCATCTTGGTATCCGCAATGATGATCCCTTTCTTCTCTGCGATCGCGGAGGCACGGGAATAAATCTCAATCGAGACATCTCTGACGCGTTCGGCAATTCCCTTCCCAACGATGCTCACCGCCCTGGCGAAGTCTATGTTCTCATCGTGTTTCCCCACATCTTCCTTGGTGGCAGGCGTGAAGATGGGCTCGGGCAGCTTATCCGACTCGACGAGCCCCGCAGGCAACTTGATGCCACAAATGCTCTGGCTTTCTTTGTATTCTTTCCACCCCGAGCCGGAGATATATCCCCGAACGACGCATTCGATATCAAGCGGTTTTGTTTTTTTCGCGTACATCGATCGCTGTTCCAGGTCCCCCCAGTAGGGCTTGCACTCCGAAGGAAAGTCATAGACTATCGTCGAGATCAGGTGGTTCGGAATGACGTCCTGCATCTGCTCGAACCAATAGTCGGATATTTGGGTGAGCACCTTCCCCTTAAACGGAATTCCTTCTCCCATGATGACATCGTAAGCCGAGAGACGATCGCTCGCCACAATCAGCAGAGCATCCCCGAAATCATAAATATCCCTCACTTTTCCCCGGTTGACAAGCTTCAATCCGGCAAAGTTTGTCTGTGTCACGACAGGCACTTTGAATGATGACGACATTGTGAGCCCTTTTGTTGGTGGTTGAGAATGTACTGGAATGTTCTCTGATATGTATGGACTTACTTCAGCAATCTTCTGACCGACGAAGTGAGGAAGGCGTACTCCTCGTCGGCTATCTGAAGACTTGGGTCAACGTAAATGTACTTAGGAAATCCAAACTTCTCGTCATATTCAATAACGAGTCTTGCGACCGACACCTGCTTGAGTGAATCAGCCAGATCGAGCAGTTGGTTCGCCGTTTTGTAGAGGGAGCCAAACTCAATGAAGAGTGATTGGCCATCGGATTTCCTGACAACATCAGTGACCTTGTCGTTTGACACATACACCAGACAAGTCGCCCCTCCAGTTACGCAGAAACACGATCGTTGCTGCTCAAATACGTAGCTTCTCAGCTGATACGCCTGCCACCGTGCTCGCGGATCCGATATCCCGCTGTGATCATCTGTAATCGCTTCCGCGTCTTCCAGCGAGGCAGGACCCAGATCCCGACAAGCCGGGAGCAGGGAGATCAGCCATACAAACATCAATATGCACTCTCGCTTCACCGTTCGTTTTCCCTGGACTATCCCATCCATTCCAGATTCGCCACACACGTTCACGGGACCGCTTTCACTGCCCGAAAGCCAAGATATCCTGCCCGGAGTTTCTTCGGCAATGGATTAGTGTATCCATTGTACACTATACGGTACGCGACCGAGTCATTGACCTCCGTTGCCGTCCACCAATAAATCACCGGCGAATGCAGTTTCCAGAGTGGCGACTCCTTGTCGGGCATCCGATCGTAACGAGCTTCATGTTTGGCTGGATCCCAGACGCCACCGGCGTTTGCCCCATGACGAACCTCAGAACGTACCGCCTCCTCTATCGTAGGGAGTCGCCAGATATTCTGCGGAGTGTCAACAAGGGCTGTCCCATCTGCGTTAAGCCGACTGCAAAGATTTTTCGCTTCAGACCATGAGGGCATTCTTGCTCCAGGACCACCCGAAGGCCAGCCCGGGCCTTCCGGGGCCCAGAGAAGTTTTACCCCGTTCCCTTCTATGATTCGAGCCCCATAGTTCCCGTCGTCATATCTTCCGGCGACACGAATCACAGGTTCGACGCTGAATCCCACGAGCACCAACAAGGGAATTCCAATGACGGTTCGATATGCCCATTTCTTTGGACTTGGCTGTCCGAACCACCAAAGCACGCCCATCATCGCGAGCGGGACGGCAAATATAACAATAGCGGCTGAGGTTCTGATCCCAAGTAAAGGGACCAGAATCGCCGCCAGAACAAAAATGGCTGCTCCTACCTTCGGCCACCGGAGGGAGAGGGCCCCCAAAGCCAGAAATGTAATCGACCAGATCCAGTACTGAAAGAATGCGAGGGTAAGATTCATCCAAAACGACTCATAGAACCACCCTTCATGGAAATTCTCAATGCTTCCCCAAAATCCCCAGAAGGACGCAAAGGAAACAGTAAGAACAACCGCTAACCACCCCATAACGTTTCGTGATAACATAGTCAAACTCCTTGGGTGTCGCATCGTAGCCGGGATCCCGGTTGCAGGTCAATACCGTACCTCACCCCGCGTGTGCAGTCCCTGCACTGCGCTCCGACCGAAGCCATCACGGATAAAATGAACATTCTTTTCTCAAGGCCTTTTTCAGTCGCCGGAGATAATCCTCCCGCGCGATTTCCTTCGCACCGAAACGAGCAAGATGAGGCGTCACGAACTGCGTATCAAGCAATTCGAAACCTCTTGTATTCATTCGATCCACGAGGAACACGAGAGCGATTTTGGAAGCGTCCCGCATTTCGCTGAACATTGATTCCCCAAAGAATGCCCCGGCAATCGCCACACCGTACAATCCACCGACCAGCTTCTGATCCTTCCAACACTCCACGCTGTGCGCAAATCCTAATCGCTGCAGTTCGACGTAGCTTTGTATGATTTCCTCGGAGATCCAAGTCTCTTTTCTTGCAGCACATGCCCGCATGACCTTCTCGAACTGCGTGTTCACAAGAAGTTCGAACGGTTTCTTTTTCATCGTGAGGGAAAGGCTGCGCGGGACACGCAAGCCGTCCAGCTCGAAAATCGCGCGTGGATCGGGGGAATACCATCCTATTTCGCCAGTCTTGTCATCCGCCATCGGAAAGTAGCCGGAGCAATACGCCTTCAGAAGGAAATTAGAGTCGATGATAGTAACCCGCTGTCGCTTCTCTCCCATTTCTTCCGCCAAACTAATTGGATTTCAGAATGAATCGACCCGATCATCCGATGATCCGATCACCCGATGGCCCGATCACCCGATGGCCCGATCACCCGATCCCAACCGTCACCACCACCTTGCCGATGCTTTGTCGTGATTGGAGAAATTGGTGTGCTTCCCGGATCTTCTCGAATGGATATACCGCCCCAATCACAGGCCTCACGACACCTTTGTCATACCAACCCAGAAGCTTCCGCATCGTCTGCTGTAAATAGGCGACCTTGTCGAAAAGGAAGTACAGGTTGAACCCGCTCAAAGTCACATTTCTCGGAACAATGGATGGAGGATAGATCAGGGGAAAAGAAGCAGATTCAATGAGAGCCTTTAATTTGGGGATCCCCTTCGGACCCGCTGCAGCTGCAAATCCATACAGGACGTATCGGCCCATAGGTCTGAGGAGTCTCCAACCCTTCCGAAAGACCTTTCCTCCAACGGAATCAAGAATGACGTCGACCCCCTGGCCGTGGCTCTCACGTCGTATGATTTCTGCGAAATCCTCGTCTGCGTAGTTGATGACCACAGCTGCACCTTGCTCCCGGGCCGTCTGAGTTTTCGACTGGGAGCCCACCGTAGCGTAGACTCGAACGCCGAGATGCTTTGCTATCTGCAGGGCAGCTGTACCAACGCCACCGGCGGCGGCGTGCAGCAACAGGCTCTCTCCCTTTTTCATTTGTCCGAGAGTGACAAGTCCATGGTAGGCAGTCAGATATGTTACGCCCAGGGCGGCGGCTTCCTTGAAAGACATACGTGAAGGCATGCGGGTCAGCAATGCTGCAGGGACTGAGACGAATTCAGCGTAGGCATTTAGCCTGCTGAATCCAAGGACACGATCCCCTTTCCGAAGTCCCTTCACGGACTTCCCCACAGCGTCAACCGTGCCGGCGAATTCCAGGCCCGGGATGAACGGCGGCTTCGGAATTGCAGGGTAGTAACCGAGCCGGGCGAACACGTCGGCGAAATTCACTCCGATCGTCTTCACACGCACACGAACATCCCCCTCTCCAATTTGTGGGACAAGCACCTCAGAGATCTTCAGCACTTCGGGTGGACCGAATCTCGTAATCTCAACCGCGCGCATCAGACCGCTTCTTTCTTGATCCTTTCGCGCTTTCATTTCTTTCCTCCGGACAGATTGTTCAAATCGATCACGCAACTCTGTGATACTTCCTTTCCAATCAAGTATGGCGTTGAGGCTTTTCTCAGGTCATTATTGGTCAGAAGAATGTTTGCAGATTCCTTGCCGAAAACGCCCAGATAAACCGATGTCCCATCCTGGACCGTAGAATTTCGAATCACTGCGTTTTCAACCCGGTTCAACTCGACTGCCGGAAGAAGCGAACCGGTCACCGGCGGTCGCCCTCCGAAGTTATCCACTTCGAGCCCCTTGACATCTTCAATGTAGAGTGCAGAACGCCAATGCTTCGACCCCGGATTACCCCAGAAGACTTCGACATTCCGGAGTTTCAGGTTTTTCGCCATCTGGAACTTCAGGGCATGCACGGACTTGTCGTACGGTGCGGTAGAATCGGAAGAGAGATACAACTTCACATTGTCAAACGTTACGCCATCCAGCCAGCTCTTGGGGTGACCGTTGATGATGCTTGATCCTTTGCCGTGCGCAACGACATTCTGAATCAGGATATTTCGGATCGAACCAGCCGGGGGCTCGTTTTCAAACTTCACGTTCTTGTGCACTTCACTTCGTCGTTTGATGTTGAAGTGGAAGGGATCCCCGTCTCCCCACCAAAACCAGTCGTGACGCCGGCACTCGATTGTGAGGTTCGACAACACGACATCGCTGACATAGCCGCCGTCAAATACCATGAATGCAATACCGCGATTGGAGTTGGTAATCGTACAATTGTCGATCGTGACGTTTCGGACGCAGTTCATGTTTCCATCACAGAACTTGATCGCGCTCGACGCCGACGAGAGCCGGCAGTTCGTAACCGTGATGTTTTCACACGGAAGCGCCGGTCCGAACCAGTTCATAGAGTAGAATACAATCGCATCGTCTCCTGTTTCGATCGTACAATTCGCGATTCGAAGGTCCTTGCAGCCGTCAGGATCGATGCCGTCTGCCCAAACGCCTTCCGCAAGACTCGATCGGATGTACACGCCGTCGATGATCATTCGCTCGCAGCCATATGGATGGATCGTCCATGACGGGGATCGAACCAGTGAAATTCCCGTTATTCGGACGTCTTTGCAACGCAGAAGGAGGATCAGCTTGCCGAATTGATCTTTTTTCGGGAACGAGCGGATCAGCGGTTTGCCGATCGCCTCCATCATCTCCTGATTCGGGCGAATGAAGTCATCCTGAATGTCATTCAGCCTCCACTCGTAGGCCCCCTGCCCGTCGATCGTTCCTCGTCCTTCAATCGTGATATTCTCCAAATCCTCGCCATAGAGTAACGCGTCTTTATCGAATGCTTCCTTTGTCTTGATCGAGTACAGTGTTGCTCCCGCCTCAATGTAGAATCTAACATGGCTTCGCAGATGGAGTGTCCCGGAAGAGTATTCGCCCGGCGGCAGATAAACGACGCCGCCCCCCGAGTGTGAACATGAATCGATCGCACGTTGAATGGCCTGTTGGGCATTCTCGGATTTATTACCTGTCGCTCCAAATTGGCCGACGTTGAAGACGCTTTCCTGCCCCTGTGCAGAGGCAGCTACGAAAAGGGAGACAACGCACAGGAAACGAAGCAGTGATTGATTGTTCATAGCGGTGTGTTCTTTGTGAGATTCAAGGAGATTATGGAACTGCGGTACAGGAGTGAATGGACCGCGGCCCGGTTGGGCCGCGGTGTGCTTTCAGAATATACGAAATGTCGACGACTCAGTCACCAAAGGAGGTGCCCACAGCTCTTGCAGCCCGGATCAGTTGAGAGTCCAACGGAACGGTGCGAAGCTTCAGAATCGCTTCCTTCACGGGAACGGAAGTAACTTCATTTCCCTGGAGGCTTACCATGTGACCGAACTTTTTCTCGGAAGCAAGCTCGAGCGCTTTTGTGCCGTACTTGCTGGCAAGGATACGATCGTACGGTGTCGGGCTTCCACCACGTTGCAGGTGCCCTAGTACCGTCACGCGCGTCTCCAGCCCTGTCATCTCAGTGATCTTCGCACCGACGACTTCGCCAATGCCCCCAAGACGAATCGGATCGGTCCGCTTGGAATCCTGTTCACGAACAATCAGACCTCCTTCGGCCGGCTTTGCTCCCTCTGCAACGCAGATGATGCTGAATTTGCTGCCATGTTTCCCGCGTTTAAGGACATGCTGGCAAATCTTGTCCCATTGAAATGGAATCTCCGGAATGAGAATTACATCGGCCCCACCTGCCAGCCCTGATCCCAGAGCAATCCAGCCGGCATAACGCCCCATAACCTCAATGACCATAACCCTGTGATGAGCTGATCCGGTCGTGTGAAGGCGGTCGATAGCTTCTGTGGCAACAGTAACGGCAGAATCGTAGCCGAATGTCACGTCTGTCGCTGAAAGATCGTTGTCGATCGTCTTTGGAACACCTATGAGATTCAGGCCGAGATCAGTGAACTTATCGACGATATGCATCGTCCCGTCGCCGCCGATCGCGATCAATGCATCCAGGTTCCAGTCCCGGTAGTTCCGTATTGCATTCTCCGAGCAGTCCAGAATATCGATCCCTTGGGGAGTCTCGACGGGGAAATGGAACGGATCCCCTTTGTTTGAGGTCCCCAAGATTGTTCCCCCCAGGTTCACGATACCGGAGACATCCTTTGGTGTTAGTTCACGCATTCTTCCCTCAACCAATCCCTCAAATCCATCCAGAACGCCGACCACCGTTGCTCCAAAGTACGACATCGCGGGCTTGGCGATACCCCGGATAACTGCATTCAGGCCCGGACAATCGCCGCCACCAGTCAAAACACCAATTCTCTTCAGAGATTTCATCAGATTCCTTCAAAACTCAATGGAGTGGACCACGGGATAGAGGATAGTACTTCTCACTATACCTCGGTAAAGATAGCTAAATTCTTCAGTCTTATCCAGAGATTGACCCGGAAACTCACGAAACACGGGCTCAATCTCAATTTTCTGCTTGTTTGTAACCCGAAATAGACCTATATTACAACTGCAAATTAACGTACACCTCAAAGTCCAGTGGATGGCGCGACCTCGCTACCCTCTGGGCAGACGTAGCCTAGCTTGTGCGTCGTCGCTGTAGATGCATTGTTCATGTCCTCTTTTCGTGACCTTCCAATCTTCACGAGGCCGGGCATCACAACACATCCATAGCACGCAAAACGTTTCGGCTAGTTGCCTCGTGTACATCTTCAATCATCATTTCCGAAAGGAAGTTCCATGGAAAAAGGAACAGTTAAGTGGTTCAACGGAGCCAAGGGCTTTGGCTTCATCACACGTCAAAACGGCGAAGATGTTTTCGTCCATTTTAAGGCGATTCGTGGTGATGGCTACCGCACTTTGAACGAGGGCGACCAGGTTCAGTTCGATGTCCAGCAAGGACCGAAGGGTCTGCAAGCCGCGAACGTAGAGAAGGTCTAAGTTCGTCTATTCTCTATACAACCCCAGCGAGATATTCTCCTGGGGTTTTCTTTTTCAGTCGCTCACGACGTGGGAAGTTGAATACCTATGAACAATGGGACCGTAAAGTTCTTTAACGTGTCGAAGGGTTTTGGATTTATCGTGACCGAGGCTGGCGATGAGGTCTTCTTTCACAAAAGCAACGTGAAGAATACCGGTTTTCGTGATGTTCTTTCTCAGGGCGATACAGTCAAGTTCGAACTCAAAGAAGAACAAAAAGGAAAACGAGCGTACAACATCGTTCGTGTCTAGACCCTACTAACAAAAAAAGTCCCCGCAAGGGGACTTTTTTTTGTACTCTCTCGCAGCAACTCCTACACTATTTCGTCTCTCCACCAAGATCCAGCTGTTTCACACTTCCGGCTTCAGGAATTAACTGGATGGTTTTGAACTTCTCTGTGAGATTATTCAGTTGTTTGTCGGCTTTGTCGAAGTTGTTCTTAGCGTTGCTCAACTGATTTCCAAGCGTTTCAAACGTTTCCGAGAATTTTTGCAATTCGGACCCCAGACGCTCAAGGCTCTGGAAAATCTCCTTTGCGCTCTTCTCAATCTGCAGCCCTTTGAATCCCATGGCGATCACGCGCAGGTGGGCGTAAAAACTGTTAGGCGACACCGGTATCACCCTCTTCTTCATCGCGTAGCTGTACAATCCCTCTTCTTCGGAGACAGTCTCGTCCTTGATGATCGTCTCGTAGTAGATGTTCTCCGCCGGGACATACATGAGGGCGAAATCGAACGTCCCTTCGTCCGGCAGAATATATTTATCCGAAATTGCATCGATGTGCTTCTTCACGTCCGATCTGAATGTCCGGACTGCAGTTCGCTTTTCTTGCTCGCTTTTCGCCTCCAGCATCTTCTGGAAATTCTCAAGCGGGAACTTGGAGTCAACCGGTACCATCCCTCCCGAGAGGTGGATCACCGCATCGACTGCCTGGCCGCTTTTAAACCGGTACTGCATCTCGAACGACCTGATTGGTAAGACCTGTTTGAGAAGATCTTCCAGGAGGAGCTCACCGAGACCTCCGCGCAGTTTCGGCGCTTTCAGCATTTCCTCAAGCTTCGAGACACTCTGGCCAAGTTCCTTGATCTCCTTTGTGGCCTGTCCAAGCTCTCCCAGCTTGTTTTGGACGTCCTGGATCACCTTCGCGGCGGTGTCGAGACGCGTTCCAACCTGACCGGTATTGTTCTGTATCTGCTGCGTGACGCTCGATAATTGCGTTGTGACTGCATTCATTTGCTGATTCATCGTCTCCGATGTCATCTTGAGACTCTGGTACAAGGCGTCTTGCGTAGCTTTGAGAGACGATCCCAGTGAGTCCGACGTATTTCTGAGGCTTAAATTGACTTCACCGCGCAAAGAATCGATTTGCTGCTGGATCAGGAGGGTTGCCTGCGTTGCCTCAGGCTGCTGCGCGGCGCGAAGACGCAGAAAAATCACAATCAACAGTCCCGTAATTATGACGAGAATTATGCCTAGAACAAGTTCCATTCACTCTCCATTTATGTGTAATGATCCACTATCGGCTTCTCTTACCCTAGTGAGTTTGCCTGCCATTGACGATGGCCTGCTAACCGCGACTGCCATCCCGAAGACCATCAGTACACACGGATTACAAAAACTGCAAGGACGATGACTCCCGTTGCGTAGGAAATAGTGCGCGCCCAACGCATGGATTTCTGCTTTATCGTCGACCACACCTTCGCGAAAACAATCATAACGACAATCAAGGCGATGGTCACAATGATCGCCTGAAGAACGGTAAGCGACTCCCCATAGTAGAAAGCTGGACTGTTCCCGTTCCAAAACCGGCCGTAGATGACCAGCAGGTGCGCGGTATAGACCAGGAGCGACTCCCTACTCACGTCGAGCACAAACGATTTCTCGGTCTTCCGCCACTCAGCGTAGTACCAGCATGCGACAAGGAGAAGGAACACGATGCCCAACCGAGAGGCGAAGAAAACCGGATTGGCTCTGATCGCCGTCGACATACCAGGGATGTCAGAAGGGAGATCGATCAAGAGCGAACCCGCTATGACCAAAAACAATCCAATCGCTGTGAGAATCAAGAAGTACTTTTTCTCCTCGCCTGATGCACGCGCTTTCTTGTACGCAAAGGCTGCCACAGCGCCAAACATCAGGAATCCAAGCCAGGGGAATATTGGAAAGATTGAACCCTGGTGGTCATTGAGATATGGCGCCACGAAGCCAGGCAGGGAGATAGAAAAGTCAATTCCCCAGATGAACGGAGCGACGAGGACAGTCAGACATCCAATCAGCACGAGATAGAGCTGATAGTACGGATCCCGCTTAATGACAATTCGCCCGAGGAACACGATGAGGAGACCGAGGGCAATGCAGTGAAGTATATCGGACTGACTGAAGAGCAGGAGCTGCGAAGCCGTCGAATCGCGCAGAGTCCGTGTGAGCGAAAAGTACGGGAGATGAAGTCCGTATCCAATAACCCAGATCAGGAAAATCCGGCTTAGCTGCCGCCAGAACGCCTTGCCATATGTCCGGAATTCTTCGAGCTTTCGATCGCTCACCACGACAAATACAAATCCCGCGACGAAGAGAAAGCTCGGAGCGACCAATCCGTTGACAAAGTTTACCCAGCCAAACCATCCCGCATTCTTAATGTCCGTCAGCAGGAAGGCGTTGAAAACATGAACCTCGATCATGATGATCGTGGCCCAACCCCTGAGAAGATCTACGAAGACGAGACGGTTCTTCACTCCTGACGAGACTCCTAGTATGCCACTTTCAGGTGGAGCACCTGCGTTCGGGTTACAGATGACTACTTGATGACGCCCAGCTTCTTTCCAACCTTTGCAAAGGCCTCAATTGCTTTGTCGATGTGATGTTTCTCATGTGCCGCAGAGATCTGGACGCGGATCCTCGCTGTGCCCCGAGGAACGACGGGGTAGAAGAATCCCACCACGTAGATGCCTTCGCCATAGAGCTCACGGGCCATGACCTGGACAAGTCCCGCATCACCGAGCATGATCGGTACGATAGGATGGAATCCGTCTTTGATTTGAAAACCAGCTTCGCGAATGCGCCGCCTGAAATACCGGGCATTTTCATCGAGTTTGTCACGCAGGGCAGTCGACTCCATCAGCAAACCGATTGCTTTGATCGTCGCTCCGACCACAACGGGACTCAATGTATTGGAGAATAGGTATGGACGGGAGCGCTGACGCAGGATATCGATAAACACCTTCTGCCCCACAATGCAGCCGCCTGCTGCACCGCCAAGGGCTTTGCCGAAGGTCGTTGTTATGAGGTCGACCCTTCCCATCACATCGTGATGTTCGTGCGTGCCTCTCCCCGTTTTCCCGACAAATCCGGTCGCGTGCGAATCATCCACCAGAAGAATCGCGTCGTGCTCCTCCGCGAGGTTGCATATCTCGTCAAGCTTGGCAACATCCCCATCCATCGAAAACACCCCATCAGTCACAATCATCCTGAACCGTTTGTTCTGGGTTTCTTTCAGATGGTGCTCGAGGTCTTTCATGTCTCCATGTTTGTACCGATGGCGCTCTGCCTTGCACAGGCGAATCCCGTCAATGATCGACGCATGGTTGAGTTCATCCGATATGAGGGCATCCTCCTCGCTCAACAGTGCCTCGAAAACACCCCCATTCGCGTCGAAGCAAGAGGAGTACAGAATTGCATCCTCCATCCCCAGAAATTCCGAGATCTTTCGTTCGAGCTCTTTGTGTTGATCCTGCGTCCCGCAAATAAACCTGACAGAGGACATGCCGAATCCCCTTTCCTCCAAAGCATGCTTCGCGGCCGAGATGACGGCAGGATGACTGGAGAGACCCAGGTAGTTGTTCGCGCAGAAATTGACCACCTGACTCTGGTCTGTGTTCACGGGGAATTCAACTGAAATGTCGGCGCCTTGCGGAGAATGAATGATCCGCTCTTCTTTGAAGAGATCAGCATATTGAAGCTCAATCAGCTCCTTGTGATAGAATTCGCGTACTCGTTCGTGGACAGACATGAAAATACGTTCCCTCCTCCTTCTATTCTAAAGATGGTTCCCAATTAATCGGTGGGCCAATGTATTCAAGTTTTTCACATTCCATACATGGCAATGACTTCGTCTTTCTTTTTGCCGAGGATATTGTACTTGGCCCCGACCTTCGTGAATGCCTCGATGGCTTTGTCGAGATGCTCTCGCTCATGGTCGGCTGATATTTGCACACGAATGCGGGCCTGGCCCTGCGGAACGACGGGATAGAAAAATCCGACCGCGTAAATGCCCTCTTCATAAAGATCTCGTGCAACGTCCTGAGCAAGCTTCGCATTGTAGAGCATGACAGGGACAATTGGATGTACGCCCGGTCTGATATCCAATCCGGCTTGGGTCATTTTTTCCCGAAAGTATTTCGTGTTTTCTTCAAGCTTGTTCCGTCTCTCGGTGGACTTTGAAATGAGGTCGATCACCTTGATCGATGCAGCGATGACGACGGGGGGAACAGTATTGGAGAAGAGGTACGGCCGCGCCCGCTGCCTGCACAATTCCACGATCTCTTTGCGGCCGCTGACGCATCCACCAGCAGCGCCACCGAGCGCCTTCCCTAACGTTGTTGTGATGGCGTCAATACGTCCCAACACCCCGCAATGCTCGTGCGTTCCCTTTCCGAGCTTTCCGAGGAAACCAGTCGAATGTGAATCATCCACCATGACCAACGCGTCGTATTTGTCGGCAAGGTCACAGATTTTATCAAGAGGTGCGATGTCACCATCCATCGAAAACACCCCATCGGTTATGATCATCCGGAATCGACAGCCCTGAGTCTCCTGAAGCTTCTCCTCAAGGTGCTGCATATTCATGTGTTTGTAGTTGTAGAGTTGCGCCTTGCACAGTCTCATCCCGTCCACAATTGAGGCATGGACGAGACGATCGGCAATCATCGCATCATCCTTTTCCAAGACCACTTCAAAAAGTCCAGCGTTGGCTTCCATACAGGAAGGAAACAACACTGTATCTTCAGTCTCAAGGAATTCAGACAATTTCCTTTCGAGTTCACGATGGATATCCTGTGTCCCGCAGATGAAGCGGACGGAGGACATCCCGTAGCCGTGCGAATCGAGGCCCTTATGAGCTGCTTCCACGACCTCGGGATGGCTGGACAATCCGAGATAGTTGTTCGCGCAGAAATTGAGCACTCCCTTGGCCGGCGCCCCGGCCGGGAATTCGACCATGATGCGCGCCATCTGGGGAGACAAGATTTGACGCTCTTCCTTGAATAACCCCGCTCCCCGGATGCACATCAGCTCGTTCGCATAATGCACACTAGCTTTTTCGCTGTAGGACATAGAACCTCCTTCAGAGAGGTGTGAATTCCGTTAGCAGTTTGATGATGCTCGTAACTGAATCGAACGCTTCGGGTGTCGCTTTTTCATCCGGGATCTTGATCTGAAATTTCTTCTCCAGAAACATCTTGAGTGACACCATCGAAAAGGAATCAACGATCCCACTCGAGATCAGCTTGGTGTCTTCAGTGATTTCCTGATCGGAATCTTCGTCCAAATACTCCTTCTTCACGTACTCGATGAGCACCTTCTTGATGTCTTCAGCCATAGTTCCTCCTTGGGAAAGAAGCTGTATCGGTTCATCGTTAGTCGTTTTCAAGAGTCGAGATGTCTCCTATTTCTTCACCCCACTCTTTTGCTCTCAGGAGCCGTCTCATGATCTTGCCGCTTCTGGTCTTGGGAAGCGAATCGACGAACTCAATTTCTTGCGGCATGGCCAACGGTGAGAGCCTCTTGCGGATGTAGTTCATGATTTCCATGCCGAGGTCATCACTCTTCACGTAACCGGGCTTGAGCGCAATGAAGGCTTTGACAACTTCCATGTTTATCGGATCCGGTTTCCCGACCGCAGCGGATTCTGCAACTGAAGGATGCTCCAGGAGCGCCGACTCTATTTCAAACGGGCCGACGAGATGCCCTGCTGTGTTGATGACGTCATCGTCTCGCCCAACGAACCAAAAGTACCCCTCGCTGTCAGTGCTGGCGCGATCACCGCAGATGTACCAGCCGTTCCGGAACTTCTTGTCGTATGCTTCCTGGCTGTTCCAATATGACCGGAACATCGATGGCCATCCTGGTTTCAAACCAATAAGCCCGATTGTGCCGGGCGTCTCAATCGGCTCATAGGTCTTCGGATTCAGAACAGTCGCTGTGATCCCCGGAAACGGCTTTCCCATCGAGCCAGGTTTGATTTTCATTCCGGGGTAGTTTGATATCACAATCGAACCCGTCTCGGTCTGCCAGAATGAATCATGAAATGGAAGTCCGTACGCCTTCTCCGACCAGATGACTGCTTCAGCATTCAGTGGCTCTCCGACACTGACCAGGTGCCGCAATGACGAAAGGTCATGCTTGCTGACCGGCTCAAGCCCCTCCTTCATCAACAAACGGATAGCTGTCGGAGCCGAGTACCAGACTGTTACCTTGTGCTTCTCGATGAACGCGTACCACTTGTGCGCACTGAACCCCGCGTCAAGAACGACCTGCGTTATCCCGCTCGCCCAGGCACCAATGATCCCGTACGATGTCCCCGTGACCCAACCAGGGTCTGCCGTGCACCAATAGATGTCATCAGGGCGAAGGTCAAGCACCCATCGAGCGGTTATCGCCTGAGCAATGATCGAAGAGTGAACGTGCAATGCCCCTTTCGGCTTTCCCGTCGTTCCCGAAGTATAGTGAAGGACTGAAGGGGACTCCGGCCCAACCTGAGCGATGTTGATCTCCTTCTGCCTCGGCGCGCTTTCCATAGAAAAGGCAATCTCCCCATTTTCCATCGCCCGTCCACCCGCGTCAACTACGATGACGACCGCCAACTCCGGAAGTGAAGCACGGATCCTTCTCACCTTGCCCAGGTGCTTGCGGGTCGTCAGAATCGCCCTCGTCTTTGCATCTTCCAGCCGCATCTCCAGCGCGTCCTCTCCAAACGCCGAGAACAAAGGCTGGACGATACCCCCCATCTTGAGCACGCCAAGGAACGCTATGTAAAGCTCCGGGATCCGATCCATGAACAGGCAAATGCGATCTCCAAGCTGCAACCCGCTTTCCCTCAGCATCGTTGCGAAGGAATTACTGTACATCCTCAGGTCGTCGTAGGTGTACCGCTTCACTTCACCTGTGAACCCTTCCCAAAACAGGGCTACCTTTCCCCCACCTCCCATCTCACAAATACGATCACTGCAGAAATAGCCGATATTGTATTTTCCATCTTTACCATATCCAAGTTCTTCCGCCGCCGTCTTCCAATCGAAGTCTTTGTATCTTGCCTCATAGGAGCCGATGTTACTCATAGGATCTCCTCCTCAGTGGTTGTTTCAATCAAAACGAAGGCAATGGCGTTTCTGTTTGAGTGTGAATGTGAAACGTGGATTTTCGATACCGACTTCTCCTCGGCGAGACGCCCGAGGAGGCCGGACAAGTGGGGTTTCCAATCATGCGTGATTTGGATATTGTGCCACAAACAACCGCTCTTCAGACCACACCCCAGCGCTTTCAACAGAGCTTCTTTGATCGCAAAAAGCGTAGCGTAGAATGTGTCTTGAGAGGGACCGCGGGGCGCGTTCTGGATCTCGGTGCGTGTGAATACCTGCGCTAGGAACTCGGCTCGGTGCCTCAGCTTTCTCAAGCGATCAATTTCGACGACGTCTGTTCCAATTCCTATGGCCATGATCGATCTACAAAATCAAGATATGTGCCCTTCACCCCTTCTCAGGGCTTGAGGAGCACCTTATACGCATCGCCATTACGAATCGCCTGAAAGCCTTCCTCAAACCGTTCCAGCGGCAGTTGATGCGTGACAAAACCGGTCTTCATTAGCTGCTTCGCGAGTCCTGCCTTCAACAACACTTCCATCTGGTCCCATGTCTGGAATACCCGTCGCCCGATAATTCCATGAACTGTTATGCCACTGAAGATGATATTCTTCGCGAAGTCGACTTGCATCGTGCCCGAAGGGATCCCGAGGAGAGAGAATGTGCCCCCCATCCGGATAACACGGGCAGCATCTTCATAGGCCCGGTAGCTGCCTGACATCTCGAGGGCAACATCGACGCCTGTATTGCCTGTCTCGCTTATGATCGTGTCAACGAACGCCCCGCGGTCTTCGCCGATCGTCATGTCGAAACAGTGGTCAGCTCCGTACTTCTTGGCGAGTGCGAAACGCCCTGAGACAAGCTTCTCGTGCGAGAAATCCTCGTGCGACGCATCCGTGACATAAATACGCCGGGCGCCCGCAAATTTTGCGACAGCAACCGCCATGAGCCCCTGCACGCCGCATCCCAAGACCGCAACCGATTGGTTCTTAATTGGAGCAGCCATCACCGTGTGCGTTGCATTCCCAAGGGCATCCATGAAACTGATGATCTCATAGGGGATTTCACGCTGGAAGAAGAGGCGAACGTTCTCCGCCGGGACCTTCACGTAGGAAGCCCAGGCGCCGTCGTCGTGAACACCTTTGATGATCGTATTGCGACAGACATGGTATTCGCCCTGAAGACATTGGTAGCACGTCCCGCACGTCACGTGCATCTCAGCGCTGCTGAAGAATTGTTTTTCGGCGAACTTCAAAAACGTCTTCTCCGACGCGAACGACCGTGCCGTTTTCCTTCGCAGGAGCTTCGCAAGATCCGCATTTGTTTTTGCCTTCCGGAACATGAGCCGCGCAAGGTGGTTACGCGCAAGTTTCCCCGCATCGACGATTCTGCCACTGAACTCATGCCCCACCGTGACAGGGTCGGTTTTCGCCCTGCTCATCTGCACTCGCCACGACTCCTTGGAATTGTAGATGCCGACGTCTGTGCCGCATATTGCGCCCGCCTGAACCTGGATAATCACGTCGTTGGAGTGCTCAATGGTCGGTTCGGGTTTGTCAATAATCTGGAGACCGACAGGCCATTCCTGACCTTCTTTTGGCTTAGGTTTTACGATCGCTTTCATTGTCGTAGTCTGTCCCTTCAATATATTCGATGGCCCCTCGTCCTCCGAGGGGCAAGCCGCATCACTTCTTCGTTGATTTCCAATCTGCGTAGTTCTTTCTGATATCGTCCAGCACTTCACGGTCGATCTGATCATCATCGCGAACGCGGATATCGTAGTTCTCCCAGCCCATGAAGTCCTGGAGAGCCTTTTTTGTTTTTGCATCGAAGGACCCATCGACGGGTCCGTCGTAGAACAAGAAGCCTTTGTACGCCTTGTTGCTCAGAATGGTCTGGAGCTCTTTGCACATGGCCGCGTCAATTTTGATGAGATTCTTCGGATCAGTGCGGAAGTAATACAGCTTGTGGAGCTTGTAGAGGCGCTCGAGTTCCAGCAGCGGGCGCGCATGGTCATAGATGCTGATGTCGATGAGATCATCCGTTGTCCCGTCATACCCTGCCCCTTTGCGCTTCACGAGCAATGCAGCTGACTCCTCTCCCCTACGATCTCCACCAGCCTTGCCTCCCGCGACAATCGCGGCAACGAGCTTGTCGCCCAACGATCCATTCGTTTGCTGGAAGGTCTTCGCCAGAGCTTCGACGGTCTCCTTGCCAACAAGCGTGTTCCCCTGGGCTGCAAACCCTTTTCCCGTTATCACGGTCCCCTTTCCACCACTGTTCGCACCTGTGATGCCTCCTGCCCAATCGAAGCACTCTCTGCCGGTCCAGCTCGCGGAATTCCCCCTGGCATCGATAATTCCCACCTGACGGACATCGCGGTTTGAATCATTCGCAATGAGAATCCTCAGAGCCTCTTCCGCAGTTGCGCCATTCCGAAGAAGCGAGAGCCCCTTAGGTCCGTACGAGACGTTGATAAATGACTGTGTTGCGATGGCGCCGACTCCCGCCTCAGCCCACGGAACGATTGGCCGGACATTCGGGAACTTAGACTGGACAGCCACTCCAACGTCACCCGTCGTGAGATCGATTCCAACGATGGAAAATGTTGAAGCGAAAGGATCAGAGGAGGTCTGGGCCTGTCGAAGACTGCGATTTATAGGAGCAGAAATCACAAGAAATAGCGTAAAGGCAGCAATCCCGACAAAGGCTGATGCGAGCCGTTTCATGGCAGTCCTCCTCGGTGATACGTCGATGGGAAAGAATAAAGCGGTTCTGTTTTGTTGCTGAACGACTTTTAGTCGGTTCAAAACGACGTGTGAATATAGAGAGAAATACGGTGGAAGGAAAGTACTTTGAGGTGCAGTTCCCTACGGAGATTTCTTCAATCTGATCGCGAATGCCCCGTCCATCGCATGGCGGTGGGGGAATGTCTCTACATACCCTTCAGGTGTGACAATTTTGGGGTTTGTGAACAGGCTCGCGTTTTCAATGGCAAATTCAGCGTGCTCGGCCAGGAAATTCGTTATAAGGCTGTAGTTTTCTTCTGGTTCAGTTGTGCAAGTACTGTAAACGAGAACTCCCCCGGGTTTGACATGCCTTGCAGCATTCTCAAGAATAGCTTTTTGTATCTGAACGAGCCTGAGAAGGTCCTCAGGTTCACGTTTCCATTTGGCATCGGGCTTCTTTGAAAGAACGCCCAGGCCTGAACAGGGAGCATCGACGAGAACCTTTTCTGCAGGCGCGGTCTGAATTGTGGATGCGTCGGCAGCTATGAAGTGTGCATTCGCAATCCCGAGCCTCTGGCAAGCACTTTTCACGAGATTGAGCCTGGTCTCATATCTGTCAACCGCGACAATCTCGCCGACATTCTTCATGAGTTCGCCGATGAAGGTCGCTTTCCCTCCCGGGGCTGCGCACATATCGATGACGCGATCACCCGGTTTGGGATCGAGGAGTTGCACGGCGATACCCGCACTCTCGTCCTGAACAACAAAGAACCCCTGGCGGAACATCTCCGAGCTCCCTATCCCTGCCATATGCTTCACGCGGACGAAGAAGTCGAGATATTCTGACTTGGAGAACTGGATCTGGTGCTGCTCCAGCTGGTTGAGGAAGTAGTTGAAATCGATCTTCAGGCGATTGACGCGAAGAGTCAGATCCGGGCGCTCGTTATTCGCTGCGAGGAGTTTTTTCGTTTCGTCGTAGCCGTACCGGTCGACCCACCGCTTCACCATCCAATTCGGATGCGACTCAATCACGGCGAGGTGTTGTATTCGGTCCTCGTTGGGGTCAGGATAGCGGATATTCTCGAGGTTCCGGACGATATTCCGCAATACCCCGTTGACCAGATCAGCGACTTTTTGGCCTCTCAGTCTTTTGATGAACTCCACGGACTCATTGACTGCTGCAGAATGCGGCACCTTATCAAGAAAGAGTATCTGATAGAGGGCAACCCGCAGGGCGTTCTTGATGTTCGTTTCGGCCTTCGTGAAATTCCCATGGAAAAACCCTGTCAGGACCCAGTCCACCTTCATTTGCCAGCGAACAACGCCTGTCACAATCTCATTCATCAGCCCTTTGTCCAGCTCATTCATATCCGAATTACGCATTTCGGTATCGAGGAGCCGGTCGAGGTACGAATCAGAACGTTCCACGCGGTTGAGGATCTTCACAGCCGTTCCACGCGGTCCGCGGTACAGGTTTGTCGTATCGGAATCAAAACTCATTTGAAGAGGATCTTGCATCGTTGTTCAGAGGCCTCTGGGTACTTTCCATTCGATAAAAAGAAAAATGCGGAATGCATCTGCCGATTGCATTCCGCATACTCAGTGTCGAAGACCTGATGAAGCTTACGCCGGCGGCGCTGCTTCTGCCGGCGCGACGGCCTCAGTCTTCTTTTTCCCGTATTTCTTGTTGAACCTTTCCACACGACCAGCGGAGTCAACCAGCTTCTGCTTTCCGGTGAAGAACGGATGGCAGGCTGAACAAATTTCAATATGCTGGTCGCCAGCTGTCGAGCGCGTCTCAAACGTGTTGCCACAAACGCAGGTTATAATTGCTTTCTTATAATCAGGGTGTATTCCGGGCTTCATTGAACTCTCCAAGTTTGCTTTCTCGATTGTTTAGTAAGGTACCCATTTTTGGCCAAACTTGCAACGGCAATTTTCCCCTTTGGCCCATTCACGCTCTTGTCCCATCACCATTGAATCCTTGAAATTTTGTTCCGAAATGGGTAGATTAAGGGGGATGAAACGAATCACCGGATGGGTTCTTCTCCTTTGTCTCGTCAGTGCGATGGCGTTCGCACAAGACAGAGGGACTTTCAGTTTCCTGCGCAACGAGGTCGGGGCGAGAGCAGCCGGATTGAACGGCAGTTTTGTCTCAATGACCAACGACCCAAACCTCATTTTCTACAATCCTGGCGCCCTCCCCACACTAACACAACCACGCGCTTCCGCCGGCTTCCTGAAACAACTCCTTGATGTGAACGGAGGGTATCTCTCCTTTGCAAGGTCCGTCGATGGAATTGGGACGGTGGGCGGAGGAATCATCTACGTCGACTACGGCTCATTCAATGAGACTGATGAGTCGATGAACATTCTGGGAACATTCGGGGCTCGTGACATCGCTCTTGTGATGGGTGTCGGTCGCCCGATTGATGAGTTTACCAGTGTTGGCGTCAACCTGAAGCTCATCTACTCCTCCATTGCCGAGTTCACATCATCCGGACTTGCCATCGACGCAGGCATTCTGTACCAGATTCCTTCAGAGAACATCACGCTCGGAGCCAGCGTGCTCACACTGGGGACCCAGCTGAAATCCTACGACGGCACGAAAGAGTCTCTTCCTCTCGACGTAAAAATCGGCATCACCAAGCGCCCGGAGCATCTTCCGGTTCTCTTGAATTTCGATTTCCACCGCCTCACCGACAAGCAGGACAAAGCGCTGGATCATCTCAGCTCTTTTTCCTTTGGCGCTGAATTCCTCATGAGCGAGTCGGTGAGATTCCGGGTCGGCTATAACAACCAGCAGAGGAAAGATTTGAAGCTGGGAACGAGCCCTGGACTTGCGGGGATGTCACTTGGCGGAGGGATACTGCTTGGTGAGTATGTGATCGACTACGCTTTCAACTCCTACGGCAAGATCGGTGGTTTACACCGGATCTCTGTCGGCATGGGCCTCTAGAATACACTCCGACCCCCTACCCTTCACTGAGCCATCTTTTCGAGTATTGTGTCACTCAGGTAGAAGAGTATCATGCCTGCAAACACGACCAGCGGAGGTATGCGATCCTTTGATTTGTTGATCTCCGGGATAAGGTCGCTTGCTCCCACGTAGACTGCTACGCCTGCCGAGAATGCGAAACCCGCCCCTACGGCTTCTGCCCCAATATTCCGAAACACAAACAACGTACAGACCCCAAGCATCGTCGCCGCTGCCAACCCGACAGTCGACATCATCACTGCTTTTCGCGAGTAGCCCGCCGCGACGACAATCGATCCTATCGTAAGGCCTTCCGGGAATTTGTGGAGGAGAACCGCGAGGAAAATGAGAACGCCCAGCATGAAGTCAAACTGCATGCCAATGGAGATCGTGAATCCGTCAAAGAAAGCGTGGACAAACAAGCCGGAAAACGCCGACAAGCTGGCAACCTTCGAGACCATCACGTGGCTGTGTGTTTCCTCGCCAAAATGGAGATGGCCGACGATCGTGTGCTCGAAGAAATGAAGCGTCGCGAATCCAAGCACGCAATAGAGCATGGCCTTGTCGCCGATGGCATGGATGCTCGCCGGAACCAGTTTCAGGAAGACCAGGGCAAGAATGAAGCCGGCGCCGAGTGCGAGCAATGTTTCCTGCACCCGTCGCGGCCACGACTTCTTCAAATAGATGATGCTGCCCCCCAGAACCTCTGCGAGTGCCGCTGCGAGTCCGAAGAGAAATGTCCGAATGATCATTGAGCCCTCGAATAGGCCTTATCCATGAACCGGCGCGCTTCTTTATACGTGTTCTCATACTCTTTCATGTTCAGCACCTTCTGATACTGGGCGAGTGCAGACCCTCGTTTCTTCTGCACGTCGTAGATCATGCCGACCGTTAGGTTTGCCATCGACATGAATCCGGACGATCCGTTCTTGTCCAACTTCCGTGAGATCTCATCGCAACGATAGAGATTCTTCAGCGCGTCATCGTAACGACTCGCCAGAAAATAGTGACGGCCGATGTAATAATAGGCTTCCCGCGCATCGTAGTCATCATACCCTTCCTGATGGTTTCGATAGCGGTCTTCAACTTCGTTGAAAATCTGAAATGCTTCTGCCCAGTACCCGAGACTCACGTAACAACGTCCGTACATCCTGTGGAAAAGCGGATTCCTGGGATACTTGCTGTGAAGCTCACGCGCGAGTTGAAGAGCTCTCACAAATTGTTTTTCATAGGTGAAGTAGGTCTGCAGCAGGAAGTACATTGCTTCGACCTTGGCATACCGGCCTTTCGTGGCAGCAAGCTCGAGCTGCTCCAGTCCCTTTTTCTTGTCGCCCCCAGGCAGGAACAACATCAGCGGCTTCACCACGGGATACTGGCTCGGCACAACATCAGCGTAGTAGTTGTAGATGCCCATGCCAAGGAGAACGTCGTAGTTTGTCGGTTCAAGCTTGTAGGCCTTTCGCATCGCCGGCAGAGCGACGAGGCCGTCATTCGCTGCCAGCAACCATGCCCCCCTGTTCGCCCGCAACCTCCCCTTAAACCCGACAGCGCCTCCCTTGAAAAACAGCGCCGTGACATCGTTCTCGTTCTTCTCGAGGCGCTTGTCACACATCTCTACAACTCTATCCAGCATTGCGATGAACGATTTGTCGCGGGACTCGTCATCGAAGTCGCTGAGGATGCGCCACCATTCTGTCATCGCCTGGAAGAAGTAGCCGGCCGGATGGTCGGGCATGAGGTGTATCACCTCTGTGAACTCCTTGTCCGCCTTCCCGAACTCGATGTTGTAAATATAGTCGATGCCGCGCTGAACCCGCGCATCGACAGCGGGATCTTCGATCCACTGGCTCTTAGCCGGAGACGTGACGAGGAAGAGCAGAAGAGATACAAAGTACCACTCTGCTCGCAGTACTATCGCTCTATGGTGACTGGGGTACCTGTGAGGAAACAAGTTACATCAACCTCTCGGCAATATATGAACGCAGGTTACTGGCAGCGATGCGGTCCTGTTTCATGGAATCACGCTCGCGAACGGTGACAGTCTGATCCTGAAGGCTCTGAGAATCGACCGTGATGCAGAAGGGCGTTCCCGCCTCATCCTGCCTCCGGTAGCGCCGCCCCACGGCGCCGCTGTCGTCATAGAAGACACGGAAGTGCTGTCGGAGATCGGTCTCGATCTTAACGGCCATCTCCGGCATACCATCCCGGTTCACGAGGGGGAAAATCGCCACCTTCGTCGGAGCAAGTTTTGGATGCAGTTTAAGTACAGTCCGCGTCTCCATGGCACCCTCGGCTGATGGGGCCTCCTCTTCGTTATAGGCATCTACAAGAAAGGCCATGAACGACCGGCTGGCCCCGGCAGAGGTCTCGATAACGAATGGCGTAAATTTCTCTTTCGTGGTTTCATCAAAATACTTCATGCTCTTGCCTGAGAATTGCTCATGCCTCGAGAGATCGAAATCCGTGCGATTATGCACCCCTTCAATTTCTCCCCAGCCGAATGGGAACAGGTATTCTATGTCATACGCATCCTTCGCGTAGTGCGCCAGCTTGTCTTTCGGGTGCTGGTGCCACTGGAGCTTTTCCTGTTTCATGCCGAGACTGATGAACCACTTCATCCTCTCGGCTCGCCAGTACGCAAACTGCTCGTCGTCCGTGCCCGGCTTGACAAAGAACTGCATTTCCATCTGCTCAAACTCACGCGTTCGGAACAGGAAGTTCTTCGTGTTGATTTCGTTCCTGAATGCCTTCCCGATTTGTGCGATACCAAATGGAAGCTTCAACCGGCTGGCCGACTGGACATTCAGGAAGTTCACAAAAATCCCCTGTGCAGTTTCCGGACGCAGATAGACAACAGCCGATGAGTCTTCTACGGGTCCGACAAACGTTTTGAACATCAGGTTAAACTTCCGGGCTTCAGTGAATGTGCCTTTGTTCCCGCAGTTTGGACAGGAGAGAACTACAACCATCTTGGCAGCGTCCGCGTCGGTTGCCACACGCTTCGCGAACTCCTCTATCACCACTTCGTCTTTCAACTGTCCTTCGAACTTCCCGGGCTCGATCTCGCGAAGAGCCTCTTTTTTCCGTTTCACGGACATGTCTTCAAAGAGGACATCGAGACGATATCGGGCCTTGCAGCTCTTGCAGTCTACCATCGGGTCAGTGAAATTCTCAACGTGGCCTGATGCTTCCCACACCCGCGGGTGCATCAGGATGCTGGCATCCACACCTTCAATGTTGTCCCGGTAGGTCATGCTCTTCCACCATTGCTGCTTGAGGTTGTTGAGCATTTCCACACCAAGCGGGCCGTAATCCCAACACCCGTTGAGACCTCCGTAGATTTCACTGGACTGGAACACGAATCCTCTCCGCTTTGCCAGAGAGACAATTTTCTCCATCAGTTTCGATTGGTCGTTTGATGTGCTTTTGTTCTGACTCATTGTCGTTCGGTTTTGAGTTTAGAGATTTGAGTTTTGAGTTTCAAGTTTGAGGTTTCAAGTTCAAAGTTCAGGAGTTCAGAGCGTGCGTCCTTCGCCTCACATCGCACCCGCCACTCCACTACTCCATTACTCATCTACTTTAATACTCCACTACTTATTCTTAAACACCGGTTTCCTTTTCTCCAGGAACGCAGTGGTCCCTTCCTTGAAATCCTCCGTTGCGCAGCATCGGCCGAAGAGATCCGCTTCAAGAGCCTGACCGGCTGAGAGCGGAAGTTCATGTGTGGCATTCACGGCCTGCAACGCGAACTTGATTGCAACCTGCCCTTTGCCGACGATCTTCAACGCCAGTGCTTCAGCGGTCTTCAGGAGCTCCGGCAAAGGGACAACTTTGTTGACGAGCCCGACACGAAGAGCCTCCTGAGCGTCGATCTGATCACCACCAAGAATCATCTCAAGAGCTCTTCCTTTTCCAACGAGACGGGCAAGACGCTGGGTTCCCCCGTAGCCCGGAATGATCCCCAGATTGACCTCAGGCTGGCCAAACTTCGCATTCTCGGAAGCTATGCGGATATGACAAGCAAGGGCGAGCTCAGTCCCGCCGCCGAGCGCATAGCCGTTTACCGCGGCAATGACAGGTTTTCCGAGATTCTCGATTGTGTTGAGTACAGCTTGTCCCCCTTCTGAGAAGGACGTCCCCGACTGCTCATCGAGCAGTGTCAACTCTTTGATGTCCGTTCCCGCTACGAAGCCCTTTTCACCAGCGCCGGTGAGAATAACCACATCGACTTCGGAGTCATCCCTGATGCCTTCAAATGCAGCCTTCAATTCAGCCTTGGCCTGTGCGTTGAGGGCATTGAGCTTGTCCGGACGATTGATTGTGATGAACGCTATCCTGTTCCTCTTCTCTACCAATATTGTTTGATACCCCATCGCGTCTCCTCGCATTCGAGCTGTGACTACCTGGCGCCGTTCGGGCGCAATCCTGTAATCTTCGCTTCCGTCCGCTCTCTTTTCTCGAAGAGAGAGACCTTCCCTCTGCCGTAGGCTTCCACGAGATCGACAACGGTATCGAAATCGCGGCCGACATCTCCCGGCGTATGAGCATCGGAACCAATTGTGAGCGGAATCTTCAAATCCCGGGCGATCGACAGAATCCGCTCGCTTGGATACACCTCTTTCTCGGGTTTGCGCATCCCCGACGTGTTGATCTCAATGCACATGTCCGCATTTTTAATCTGCATCAATGCTTCCACGAGCAACTCGTCAACCCGTTTGCTTCTAAACACCCCAGATTTCTTGACGATGTCGCAGTGGGAGATGATATCGAACATGCCCGACTTCGCCGAGTCCGCAATCGCCAGATAGTAGCCTTCGTACAGTGATTCGAGTTCATCCCGTCCGTACTCAGGACCGAACAGAGGCTTTTCCTGACCCCGTGGACCGACGAAATGAACCGACCCTAATACGAAATCAAAATCGTTTTCGGCGATGAACCTCTGGTTCCAGTCGGTAGCCCAGTCGAGATGATCGATCTCGATTGCACGTTTGATCCGTATCTTCTTACTGTACTTTTCGACCAACTCCGAGACAGCAGGCGCGTAATCAGAATAGAACTCCTCCACCGTCATCCGATGGCGGGGATCGTAGTTATCCGGGAGCGGGGCGTGATCCGAACAAGCGATTTCATCTAACCCGAGCCCAATTGCCGCCTGTATGTACTCTTCGAGATCTCCTTGTGCGTGCCTGCAGAGCCGGTTATGCGTGTGATAATCTACGATCATTCAGTTTTCGTCAGATCCTTTTCTCTTGAGCCTGCCCGGATTGCAGACCGGGCGCGTATGTTGAAGAAAATAATACGAAATTTTTTCCTCTTATGGAACTGAGAAGAATCACGAGCGTGATGCGCCATTCGAAGAATGATGGAGTGCTTCGGGCGAATGCCTCAAGCTCAAGGCAGAATCAAAGCGCCTCAGCGGCTCGTGACCTAGTGGACTTGAAGGAATGCAGCAGAGAGGTATCCGACAACGGCGCTTTTGTCGCCGGTAATGTCGCCGGAGTTGCAGTAGAAGAGAGCCCGGGATTGGTTAGCTCCAAGAAGCTTGGCGGCGTGCATTACCGACACAACCGGACCTCCGCCGCAAGCTTCAACCCGTTCAGTGTCGAGCTGTGCCATAAGAGCCAGTTCGTCAAACGCCTCGACCTGGTCTATCACCCGGCGATCGAGACTGACGGCATCATCATAGGGATGGTAATGGGAAAGGTCGCTGCTTGCGAGGAGGAGGACATTTTTTCCCTCGGTCGCTTCTGCGATGGCATTTCCGAGCGAGAGGCATGTCTCCCTCGTTTGGTTGCCGATGATCATCGGCACTATTGAGAAAGCTCCCAGGACTCTCTGCAAGAATGGGAGCTGAACCTCAAGACAGTGCTCTCCGCGATGTCCGACTTCCGAGAGCTCTATCAGAGGTGAATGGCTGGCCAACGCATCGCGAATCTCGCCGTGAATGGGGACGTCACCAAGAGGTGTTCGATACGCATCGCCTGAGTAGAGCGAGACACCGTCAAAGAACTCCCTGTGGCTTGGGCCAACCATGACTACCGCATCGTACTGCAACCCACGCAAAGCCTTGTACCCGACAGCTGCGGCCAACCCTGAATATACGTATCCGGCGTGCGGTGAAACCAGGCCGCGAATTGTTCCAGGAAGGTCAACCTCGTCGGCCTGACGAAGGAGCAGGTCAACGTGGTCGCGTAGGCGTGCGGTATCTCCGTCATAGAAGGATCCGGCGACCGCGGGTTTTCGAACTCGGGACATTGGTTCCTCTTATCAGTGGGCCTTTTTGAACATCTCAGCCTCTGAGAACACGTCCGACGTAAAGCTATAGATGGTGACCCCTTTCTTTTTCCAGGCGTCCGCTGGCAATCCCGCCTTGCGGCACGTTTGGGAGAGAAATTGTTCCCTTCCCCACCCATATTCGGTTGCGACTTGTGGAAGCAGAAGGCCGCGCGTGTATCCTCCATCAATGACAAGACCATGCTTTCCCACTTCAATCTCATCCACGCTCGAGATTTTTTGAATTGGGGAAAGCACCGAGATCTCTATTTCCACATTTTCGAATTCTTCAGCGGAAAGGGGGAGAAACCTGGGATCTTCGAACGCAGCTTTGACAGCTGCTTCTTCGATGGTTTCGCACAGAGGGAACCGGGCTTCGATGTACCCGATGCAACCGCGCAACTCGCCGTGAAGATGGAGGGTCACGAACGCTCCGCAATGCTCCTTCAAGGAAGCTGAACTTTGAACCCTGTGTTCGACCGGCCGATCACTCAGCGCAGATGCAATTGACACCCTCGCGATTCTCAGAAGCTCTTTTTTGTCAGCGACGCTCAGTTGCATGAGTCACACTCGAATCCTATGGCACAAGGTAACGATGCGCAGCAAAACATTCAAGCAACCGAAACGTCAAGCGAAGAAAGGAGCATTTTCTTGCATCTGGAGCCGTCGTTTCTTACATTCGCATCAGAAAGAAATCGGACCGACTATGTCTTTGATGGTGAGCATCTCAGGGATCCGTGGCATCGTGGGAAGCAGTCTCACGCCGGAGACCGTTGTGAAGTACGCGACGGCATTCGCTGAATACTGCAATCGGGGCACCATTGTCATCGGCCGGGACGGGAGAATCAGCGGCAAGAGCATTGCACATATCGTCTCCTCCACCCTTTCACAGATGGGCTGCGATGTGATCGCCATCGGCGTCTGTCCTACTCCAACCGTTGCGCTCGGAGTGGAAATCAACAAGGCAGCCGGCGGAATATCAATCACGGCAAGTCACAATCCAATGCAATGGAACGGCCTGAAATTCCTTGCATCTACGGGATTGTTTCTTGACGCAGACGAGAACCGTGCATTCTGGGCAATAGCCGCCCAAGAACGGAGGAGCTATCTTCCCTGGGACAAGCACGGAAACCATTTTTCCGATCCCGGACTCATCGACAAACACATTGAAAACGTCCTCTCCCTCTCCTACATCGACGTTGAGACGGTGCGGAGGCGCAAGTTCAAGGTGGTTGTTGATTGCGTTAACGCTGCGGGGGGCATTATTATCCCGAAGCTCCTCCGGGAATTCGGTTGTGATGTAGTGGAGATGAACTGCGAGATCTCCGGCGTTTTCTCACACATGCCGGAGCCGGTACCGGAGAACCTCACTGATCTTTCGGGTCGAGTCCGTAAGGAACACGCAGACCTCGGAATTGCGGTAGACCCCGACGTCGATCGGTTGGTCCTCATCGACGAAAAAGGGGAACCGATCGGTGAAGAATATACGATCGCCAGCGTTGTCAAGTTCGTCCTTGCCAAAGAGGCTTCCTCTAAATCGACAAGCTCTGCGCCCGGTGTCGGCAGTCGCCAATCCGGCAAGCCTCGTGTCGTCGTGAACCTGTCGACCACCCGTGCCATCGATGACATCTGTGACAAATACGGAGCAGAGCTGACGCGAACTCCCGTGGGTGAAATCAACGTGGCAAAGAAAATGAAAGAGGTCAACGCCCTTGTCGGTGGCGAAGGAAGCGGAGGCGTCATCCTTCCGGCCTCGCACATTGGAAGAGATGCGCCAGTTGGTATCGGGTTGACGTTACAGAACCTCGCTGAGTTTGGGGGTACCGTCTCCGAGCTGAAGCAAAGCCTTCCTCAATATTCCATCACGAAAGGGAAAGTGGATCTCGGCTCACTCAATCCCGATGCCGTTCTGAGAAGGCTTCAAGACAAATACAGCTCTAAGGGGAAGGTCAACACGTCCGACGGCCTCAAGCTCGACTTCCCCGATAGCTGGGTCCATCTCCGCAAGTCAAATACGGAACCCATCATACGCATTATCGCTGAAGCACCTGAGAAGAAGAAAGCAGATGAGCTCGTTTCGGCGTTCATCGAAGAAATTCAAAACGGCTGAAATTCGCCCCCCCACATTACTTATCATTCATTACTGCCTCCCCGCAAGCCTTTAGAACTGTTTGCGCGCCTCATCCATGTTCAAAGTCAGCGATCTCCTGCAACTCTCCTTCGTACCAAGGATTGGCCCTCACAAAATGCGGATGCTCGTTTCCCACTTCGGAGACCCGGCCGCAGTCCTGAGAGCAACACCGCGCGAACTGGTTCGGGTCCCCGGCATTGAGCGAAAGCTCGCATCGAATATCGTGCATCACAAGGGGGGCGAGAAGTTCGCCAACGAACAACTGCGGCGCCTCAATAGGATAGGAGGCCGTATTCTGACAATCTGGGATCCGGAGTATCCCGATCTTCTGAAGAAGACATACGATCCCCCCGCGCTGCTCTATATGCTCGGGCATTTCACATCCAACGACAAGAACGCGATTGCGGTCGTTGGCACACGACGCCCTTCGCTGTACGGCCAGATGGTCGCAGAATCGTTTTCGCGCACGCTCGCAGAACTGGGGCTCACCGTCGTCAGTGGACTTGCCAGGGGAATCGACACTGCAGCTCACTCCGTGACCTTGCAGACTGGAGGCCGCACCATCGCCGTCATCGGGTCCGGACTCGATGTCCCCTATCCGCCAGAAAACAGGAAACTCCTTGACTCCATCGCTCAGCAGGGAGTTGTGGTCTCAGAATTCCCGATGGGAGCAAAACCGGATGCAACCAATTTCCCGCGTCGCAACCGAATCATCAGTGGCATGTCGCTCGGCACAGTCATCGTCGAATCGGGCGAAGACGGAGGGGCGATGATCACAGCGTCAACAGCGCTCGATCAGAACAGAGAGGTATTTGCCGTACCGGGAAACATCACAGAAAAGCGAAGTTACGGGCCGAACAAATTGGTAAGGGAAGGAAGGGCAAAGCTCGTGCAGCGGGTGGAGGACATTCTGGAGGAACTGGGACCTCAGATGAGACATCTCCTGAGAAATGAGCGGGCAAGCGAGCCGATCGTGGAACTTACATTGTTCGAAAAGAACATTCTCAACGTGTTGACGGATCAACCTCTTCAAATCGACACTATCGCCGAGATGGCAGAGACTTCAACGGCCGACGCTCTCGTCAATCTCCTCTCTCTCGAATTCAAGAACCTTGTGAGGCAGTTGCCTGGAAAGATGTTCATCCGGCTCTAATCGAATGCTGAACATTGGGGACAAAAAGGCAACACGTCAGGGTGAGCGCCTGCCCGCCCAATTGGCTCTAGGAGGCAGGCGGGAAGTCGAACCCTGTCGTCTGCCTCAGATGAGACGTTTCGTCCCTCGACTCCGCTCGGGACCGCTCAACGTGACGCAGCTGTTTTCCGCAACCGGCCACCGTGGAAACACTGCGGTATTGGTTCGGCCTAGCGTGACCACCAGTATGTAAACTTTACCATGAAGATGTTGTCCGGGTGCGCAGTCCAGAGCCGGCTAAAGGAATGATCAAGTTGAAAATCTCCCAGGTTTTCATTATCTGATCTGCTTTGCGTCCAGACCAGGTACAAAGCAGAGCCGGGGCGATATTCCCACCTGAGGACTGCGTTCCCACGAAGTGATTTGAAATTGAAGTCGGGATTGCTGAAAGAATACGGCTGCGAAGGTCCTGCACCATCCGCATCGACTTCATACCCCGAGACCGCTCCGGTCGCGTCAGTTTGAGATATGATCGTAGATCCATTTCTCCCGAAGTATCCGAAATCGAACGTCCGAGGCTGGCTGAGTTGTTTGAGATCCCGGTATGCTCCGGAGGAGATGAGCGGTTGCATGAATACCTGTAGACTCAACTCAGGCGAAAACGTCCAATTCAGCCGAATGTTCGCCGAAATTGTTTTCTGTTCCATATCTGCGAAGACGTAGCGGCTGCCATATGTAGCAATCGCTGTCGGATCGACATACGACCCCACCCATTGCGCCTGTTCGGAATTACGGTTAAAACTCGGGCCAATCGTGAAGTCTATGTTGGGGGCAGGTTTATATTCAATATCAATTTCACTCTGAAACTGGTGTCCGCCTCCGCCGATGTAGCTGGACCCGAATGCGCTCACCACGATCAACTTGCGGGTGTCGGACGAGAAATTGTAATCCACTTCCCAGCCCAATGGATCTAACATCGCCGGCCCTCCACGGGTGCTGCGCGTGTCTATGGAATATGGATTGTAGGCGTAGCTTACTCCAACCTGATAGAAACTCGGTAACTCGATGTAAACTCTCCCCCAGTAACCTTGCCACACCTTGTTCCCGCCGAAATCATTGCTCCCGAACAGAGAGAAATTGAGACTGAGATTATTATAGTACTCAGTTCTGTCTGTCCATTTGTATCCAACCATCGAGTGATAGTTGATGATATCGGTCTTCCAAATGAAACCCAGATCATCAAGATCGAACCCAGGGCTGATCACGCCTACGGCCGAGTTCAACTGCCACGCCCCCTTTTGTTTGTTGATGGTCCACCGCCCCGCATATCCGCTCAGGCTTGTCGCTGTGGTGTCAAGACTCACCTGGCTCAGTCCCGGACGCTGGTAATAGTGGCGGGAGCTCTCCTGGAGCGCTGTAATCCGCGCTTCCGTTCCATGAATATCCGAAAACGCACCCCAACCCGTCACCACGTACGTCTTGTCCGAATCGAGAAACTGCCAGCCATCCACTCCCATCGCAAGCGCATTACTATTAATGTCAGATTCCAATCTGCTATCTGAAAAGAATCTGTTTGTGTAGGTCGTGATGAGCCCGATTCCCTGTTTGCCGTCGTTGAAATCTTTCTGGATCCTGCCAACACCGTAGTATGTTAACGGCTCGATCTCGACACTCCGTTTCACGCCGCTGACTTGAATCTCAGCATCTTCGCGCGCCGTGACGGCATGGATCATCCCCACATTCCAGTCTTCGCCAACTTTGCCCGTCAGTTTTCCCGCACCAAGTATATGCGTTCCGAGCGGCATATCGACATAATCGTAGGCGGGAAGGCTTCCCTGGGGAGAGCGACCAATCCTCCTGCTGTAGAAGAAGAAGGGATCCCCCCAGTTAAAGCCCCAGAAGTTGTTCGATCCTCCCTGGCCAAATTGGAATACGTTTGCTCCCTCGATGAAGAACGGGCGCTTCTCAGCATAGAATGTCTCAACATCGCTAAGATTGACAACCGCGGGATCCACCTCCACCTGACCGAAATCCGGGTTGATGGTTCCGTTCAGCGTCAAATCCGATCCGAGAGCCACTTTCAGGTCGAGACCTAGCCCCGGGGAATACTTGGAGCCATTGTTAAAAGGATCGCCGGAAGTGTGCTGGGTGAATTCTGCGCGGGATGTCACGTACGGCAAGACCTCCAGGTCTTGTGTCGGCTCGATGTTCTCTATCCCTTCGACATCGATGAACCTCGAGACAAAACCGCTTCCCTTTTGAGGCGTGTAGACAACGAAATCCGTTTCGTTCGCACGACCCACCATTCTGCTGAAATTGACAGCCCAGACATATTTCTCAGCGTGATGAAACCGCAGCTGGGAAAATGGGATGCGCATTTCTGCTGTCCAGCCGCGGCTATCGATGTGTGTCCGTCCCTCCCACACCCCATCCCAGGAATTATCATTCCACTCGTCGTTGTACAGCGTGCCATCCCGCAACGTGCCCGCGGCGCTCAACGCAAAAAAGAACCCGCTACGCCGATCATGGTAGGGGTCAATGTCGAATGTAAACCAGTCGGCAGTGACGTCCGCGTCGCGACGGCCAAGGATCTGGATGATAGAATCCGGGGCAGAATCGTACATGCGTGCCGCGACATAGAGCGCTTCGTCGTCATACGCCAACCATACTTCGGTTCTTTGTGAAGGCGCGGCCGCTTCGTTTGGCAGTTTCTGCGTGAACGTCGTCAAACCCGGGCGTTGCCAGACTTGTTCAGACAGGCTCCCGTCGATTGTCATCGACTCCCCAACCCGTTCTGCTGAGATCTTGAGGGGCGATGTCGAATTCTGAGAGTGCAGGTAGGCGATGCAGCCCAGCATACACAGTACTACCTGAGTCCAGCGAATGCCCATGTGAAGCCCTCCTCGAAGCGTTCCCTTTTGTGTCAGACTCTAGTAAGACTTGTATGAGATGAAAAAGGTTGCATGGTGGGATGAAAACAAGGGGGACTGCTCGAAATCACCATCGATTTTCTGAGAGACCCAAGATTAGTACAACCTTGGCGATTTGAGGATGATTCTAGTGGCCGAAATAAGATTTCGGCCTACAAAATCAGTTCCGGACGATCGCAATCAGCGCATCGAGTGCCCGCGGATCGTCTGACTGTCCAAGGCACTGGATCGCCTGTTTTCGAATACGCTGATTAGGGTGAGTCTTGGCTATCTTTATCAATCGATCCACTCCCTCTGGAGTGCGGATTTGCGCCAGAGCGTAGAGTGCCTGTCGTTGAACTTCGTTCACTTCGTCATCATCAATGATGGATTCGAGTGTCATCACGGCTTTTTGCGACGCCTTTTGCCCCAGCCAGAATGCAGCCTTGGCGCGAACTCTGGGATCTCTGGGTTTGCGTGCAAGAGTTATCAGTGCTTCAGTCGATTCATCCGAGGAAAGCTGGCTAATCGCAAAAACCGCCTGCTCCTTCACCTTTGTGGAGCGATCATCCTGCGCTGCGTCCACGAGCACAGGCAGACTCTCCGAACGATTCTGTTGGCCAAGCCAGAAGGCAGCCTGGGACCGGATATTGTCCGCCTCTTCACTCTTAAGGACACCGACAAGAAATGGAAAAGCTTCTTTTGAATCCTGATGGATGCCGATCGCCATTACGAGATCCTTTTTCAATTCACTCGATGACTGTCGCACGTACAGAGCCTTCAGCAAACTGACGCTCTGATCGTCGTCAGCTCCGCCCAGCCAGACCAACGGCTTGTTCCTGAGATCGACATACAATTCCATGTTCGAAACTTCGATCTTCTTCATCGAACCTTCGTCGTCGAAGTTTCCTGAGACTCGAAAAAGAACGGCCACCTCCTTCAGAACTTTGATGATCTTGTTCCTTCCCTCTCCCCATGTCCTGTGATCTGCGGTGCGCCGGGAGGTGTCACCCGAGACGATGTCATAGATGCTGCGACAGACATCTATCCCGCCCGAATAGAAGTTGCCTGAATTCATATAGGAGTCTTCATTCATCAAGCGCTTGATGCAATACCCGACCCACACTTCCTTCCCACCAGCCAAGTGCGCGCCGTCACGTGAAGCCCACTTCCAACGCTCGTCCAGAGAAATATTCTGGTCAGGACATCGAACGACGGCCTGGGCATTCAGTCCACAGGCAAAGGATATCAATGAAGACAAGATTGGAAGAATCACGCGGGCGCGCATGGGATTACTCCTTCGTCTTTCCTTCCGTTTTTCCCTCGAGTATTTGAAGCAACGCGTCTTGCGCCTTTTTGGTCCCAATATTACTCAGCGCGCTCACAGCGGCAGTCCGTGCCTTCTTGTTGGCATCGGTCCGGACGATATCCAGCAACACATCAACCGCATCGTCGCTCTTCGTATTTCCAAGGACGTACACCGCCGCTATCTTCAGGTCAGGATCCTTCTCATCCTTTACAAACTGAGCGAGAGTCTTGACAGCGGAAGACTTCTGCACATTCGCAAACTGATACAGTGCAGCTTTCTTAACCTCGAGAGACTTTGCATTGCGCAAGACCTCGAGATAGAAGTTCGCGTCTGCATCATCCGAACCGTCGTGGAGATTCCCAATCGAGTAGACGGCCACAAGGGCTACGTTGTCATCCTGGTCCGAGAGTGCGACCTTTTTCAGAAAGTCCCGCGCTTCCGTTCCACCGTAGTTCCCAATCGCCTGCACAGCTGCTTCCCTTACCCTCGTCTCTTTTGCCGAGGCCACAATCGATTTCAATGCATCAAAAGCGGCTGAGGAGTGGATATTCCCGAGTGCAATCGCCGCCGGCTTCTTCATATCGGGATCCGACTCGTTGAGGGCAATGTCTTTCAACATTGAGACTGCAGTCGCATCCTTCTTGTTACTCAATGAATAGAGGGCGGCTTTTCGTACCTCTTTCGACTTTGCTTCCTTCAGCACCGTCTGGAGTGCCTTTGTCGATTCGTCGTTGTTGAGGTTTCCAATGGAATACACTGCCGCGGAAGCGATTTTGTCGTTCGATTCGCTCTTAGCGAGTTCTGTCAGATAAGGGATAAGATCATCATCGCCGGTGTTTGCCAGAGCATAGATTGCTACCTTTCGGATTTCGGGATCTGCCTGTGACTTGCCGATCTCCATCAACGAAGCCGCGGCTTCCTTCTTCTTTGTATTTCCGAGAGCATAGACCGCATTCATACGGACTTTCACACTCGGGTCTTTCATGGCGATGCCTGCAAGTTTCGGCACAACTTGAGGTGAGTCATAGCCGCCAAGCACGTAAACGATTTTCTCGCGCAGCTTTTCGCTTTTTGATTGATCATAGAGATTCATGATCACGGGCAGGGATTTCTCATCGGCGGTGCTCCTCAGGGCATAGAGTGCAGTCAGTTTTACATCTTCATCGTCCCCCTGCTGCATTGATTCCACAATCGTGGCATACTCACGCTTTCCCTGGCGAGCAAGCTCAGAGCCAATCCGGATCATATTCGTCCTGGCATCATCAGCCCACCTGCTGTTCGGGTAGGATTTGACGAAGTCCTGGTATTTCCTGAAGACCTCTTCGGCGGAGCTTCCGGTCTTCTCTTGCGTGTAGCATCTCCAATAACGCGCTGCATCGGAGTAGGAGCTGCTCCGGTACTTGCTGATGAAACCGTCCAGCTCTTTCTGAGCTTCGGCCCATTTCTTATCCAAGATGAGATTATACGCTTTCTGATATGCCTTGGCGGCTGCACTCGATTCCTGACCCGCCACGGCTGCCACATCCTGTCCAAACATCCCACCTTCGGCGAATGCAGGCGCCAACCCGGAAAGCCCGAAGTTCAGCGATCCGATCGCGGCTTCAGTCTCCGTCGACGCCATCGGTGCGATGGAGAACCCCGGGACAGCCAGTTCATATGCCGCGTCCATGGAAATGCTCGGTGCGATTTGTGCAAGCTCGAAGTGCAACTGGTCCAGAGCTATGCCTGCCGATCCCAACGCAACCGGAACCTGACCGAGCTCAAACGTAAGTCCATCAAGAGCCACGGCTTCCTCTGCTGCTGCCTGAGCAGCCACTACGGGCGCGATTGCTGCTACAGGGGCCTGCGATGGCTTGACAATGGTGCGATTGCGTTGAGCAAACGTCTGATTCCCTTCCACCATCCACGATATGAGCAGAACCAGGGCAAAATACACGCTTGATTTCCAGAAATGACGTCGATTGTAGTTCATTGTTTTTCTCCCTCACGAGTTCTACAAGGAAGTGCAACACCTGGGATGGTGTCCGATGATTTAGTATCCTAGTGCTGGTTCAAATAAGTTTTCTTGTGTTTTGCATTTCGACGATTTCGATAGCGTAGGAAGTCGTTGATCGCTGTGGTGACTTCGTTGTGAGACTTGTAATCTGAGTTCGTAAAGACAAAGCGT
>JBEKOB010000003.1:0-106916 GCA_049522195.1 Bacteroidota bacterium | reverse complement strand
TGTCAAAGAACTCAAACGCATTGAGCGTTGGCTAAACAATCGTCCAAGGAAAGTGCTACATTACGACACCCCTCGCGAACGCTATCGTCGGATCGTTGCACTTCCTCATTGAATTCAGCAATTCAAATAGTCGACTTCGCATGTTTTTCAATCCCTTTATTGCGAGAGAGCTGTGCTGCCCGCTGAATCTCTTCTACGTTTATTTTGAACAGTATGCCGTTTCGTTCAACGCCCCCTTTGATAATCTCGACTCCCTGTACCCCATGTTTGTTCTCGAGGTTCGCAATCTGCACGAGGATCAACCCGAGGTCAGAGACCAACTCCCTCAGCCGTTGCTGCGACGGATCTGTGAGACCCGATGAGATCTCCTGCGATTCACGAACCAGTGTCCTGGAGATCTCACGCTGACGGTTCAGGAACGACCGCGATTCAACCAGCGATTTCGTATCGGTATTCATGATTCCGATAAGAAGAATTTTTGACTGTTCCAGGTAATCCTCAGCCCGTACTTCCATCGCAGTCTTCTGTACATCTGTCCGAAGCGCGCTTGACCCCTGTTTGGCAGAATCCGACGCCAGTTGGTCCGGTGCCGGAGCCTTTATCCAGAGACTCCAGACTGCGAATGCAAGAACTATGAGGGACAATGCCGATGCGAATCCGAAACTGAACGGTTTCCGGTTTTCCTCAAACAGGTCCAGGAATCGCCCAACGAAAGAGTAACCCTCCTCTTCTGTTGATTCCGACTGGATCCTTCGCTCGACCTTCTCAGCGAACTGCTGCCAATACAACTCGCTCCGGTGCTCGCTCGGCCGCCGCACTTTTTGAGTGACGAGATTCGCCGCTTCACGCAGCGATTGAAGATCGCCGGCGCATGACACGCACGATTTCAGATGCATCTCAATCGCCCGCCGGTCGTCAGCCGACAACTCATCCCTGAGGTAACCATACAGGTTTTTCTGAATCGTTCTATGTGTTTTCATGAACCGTAATCCTTCAGATGTTCCAGCTTCTTCCGCATCTTCTTGAGTCCTCGGTGAAGATGGGTTTTCACAGTCCCTTCCGAGCACTTGAGTATGTCACTGACCTGCTTTGTCGAGAACCCATCGATGTGTCGGAGCATCACGACGGCCCGTTGGAGCGTCGGAAGCTCGTGCAGCGCGCGCTCGATCAATATGCTCTCCTCACCACGGTCCGTTCCCTGACTCACTGCAATTCCACTAAGGTGTGATTCCTCCATCGGGACAAACCGGGCCACGGAGCGTTTTCTCTGCTTTAATCTGTCAAGTGCGCTGTTTGCCGTGATGCGGTACAGCCATGTGCTAAAACCCGAATCCTGCCTGAAGCTCTTGAGTGCGTGATATACTTTCACAAACACTTCCTGCGCGACGTCCTCTGCATCATCATGGTCGTTCACGAACCCATATGCGAGGTCGTAGACTCGCCGCATATGCAGCTCGACAAGTTCTCGAAACGCATCATGGCTTCCTTCCTGCACATTCAGTATCAGTTGCCGCTCCCGGTCAGCGGGCATTCGGAAGTCTTTCTTTTCAGGTTTTCAGAAATTAGACGACGCCACCGAGGCATCGGTTGACATCGTCACGCGAGAATTCTCGTGTTTCTTTTGTCTAACCTACCGCAGATGCAGCCAAAAATCAAACAAAAACCCCCGGTCCTATGGGCCGGGGGTTGTGGATTGCCAATAGCCATCGCATGAGCTTATTTCCGGAGCTTTCGGATACTGATATCGGAATTCACCGTCTTGAGCTCAATGAGATCGCCGCCACCGTTGAGCTTATAGGTCGCCCGGATTTCACGCTCATCCTGGTCCTGCTCATAGGTATCGGCTTTGAAATCCGATATCACTTTATACTTGCTCTTGCGGCTTCCCCAGTGGTCCTCGACCCGGATTGTAGCTTCAATGGTAGCTCTTGCATCCTCTGGGATAGAGAGCGAAATCTGTCCCCCGGCCGACGAGAGCTTGCTACGCCCTTTTCCGGTTGGCCGGAGTTCTGCATCCACGTCTCCGCCAGCAGTGGCCGCTTCGATCGACCCGGTAATATTTTGAAGCGTGATATCGCCGCCTGATGTATTCGCCTTCACGGTACCACTCGCGCCTTCCAGGTGAATATTGCCACCAGACGATTTCAGGGTTGCGTTTCCAGTCACCTTGCGCACTCGCACGTCGCCACCTGATGTCGAGACACTCGCTTCACCTCCGACATCCCCGATCTCAATGTCTCCGCCGGAGGTGTTCGCCTTCAGCGATTTCCCAACGCTCTTGACAACAATATTACCACCCGACGTCGATACATTGGCTTCACCCCCCACGATGCCCATCTCAATGTTCCCGCCGGATGTCCTCAAGATTACGTCACCCTGCACATCCCCCGTTCGCATGTCGCCACCTGACGTCGACAACTCGACCTTGCCACCTTTCACGTCTTCGAGCTTCACGTCACCACCGGATGTCGCACCCGAAATCTTCCCATTAACTGTGCCCCTCACGGTGATGTCTCCTCCAGACGTGTGGAGATCGGCATTGTATTGTGATGGGACTGTGATTTCGAACCGCAGATGGCTGCTGTTCCAACCGCTCCAGCTCCTCCGGTTACGATATTCCACACGAACGTCGTTGCCGCTTTGCTTCATCTTCAGGTGATCGAGGTCTTCGTCATCAATTCCGTCCACCTTCACAAACACCTCATTCTTATCCCACACGCTGATCCTGATATCGCCCCCTTCTACCGAGACCGAAAGCGTGCCCCCTTTTCCCACGGTGAATGTTTTTGCCCGGGAATCATCATCGACGCGCCCGCGGAATGCGAGCAGCATCGGGACCGCAACCAGCATGGTTGCTATGAGTAACCTGGCTTGTCTTTTCATTGTTGGTTAACCTCCTCGTATACGTTCTTCGCTCGGATGCGAATGTAGTTGTTGTTATCGGTTTGCATACTCTGTTTCAAGCCATTGAGAATATCCTGGTCGACGAGCTTGTGCGTCAGGACCGGTTGCTCGAGGTAGTTGATAACGTCGATGCGCATACCTGGATTCGTCTCGTTTTTCAGGACGAAGAGCAGTGCATCTTTGATGTCCTTGTCCAGTTGAAATTTCTGGATTGCCTTGAGCGCTTGCCTGCGAACGCCGACGTTGGCATCAAGTTTCATCGCCTGGATAAGCGCAGCTTTGATCTCCTTGTCCGGCGCCTTCGTTGCTTCCACCTGGTTCGCCAGTGTGTTTACCGTGAGCAGTCGCGCTCCCGGGTTTTGATCGCTGATCAGCGCCTGTGCCATAACCCGTTGCACTGCGTTGTCGTTCACATTGCCTCTCATTCGTACCGGTGTCACCATGTCGAAGCTGAATTCAACTTCTCCGGCATCCGACACTTGCTGCATCAGTCGGAAATTCGAGACTCGCGTCTCGCTGTGCTGAGCGGTCGCCTGGTTCAGCCCGGGCATCGTCCGCGTGACGGATTCGTCCCCACCAGGAAAGAAGACCAGATAACCGATAGAGAACCCAACGACGAGCGTGGCGACACCTCCCAGAGCGAGTCGAAGTCCCGGAGCGCTGAGCACATCCAATCGATCTATCCATTCTGACCAGAAGGGGCGCTTAGCCCGTTCCAAGCGCAGGGCAACCCGCAACTCGCGTCGCGCTTCATCCAGGAGCTGATCATTCACTTGGAACCGGGGAGCCTGCACGAGCACTGATTCCAGCTTGCGCAGCGCTTCAGACTCCGTCCGGCATTCAGCGCAAGTCTTGAGGTGCTCTTCAAGAATCGATCGCTCCTCATCGTTGAGCTCGTTGTAGAACGAAAGGTGAAGCAATTCTTTGTACTGATCGTGTTTCATGGTTTCATCCCTCGCCGTTGCTCTCTGCAAACTAGATCAAATCCTTCAATGAATGTCGTATTTTGTTCGTGGCCGCGAACAAGTATCTCTTGACGGTGCCTTCTGCCAAACCCAGCATTTCCGCTATCTCGCGAATTTTATATCCGTCGTAATATTTCAGAGTGAATACCATCTTCTGTTTTGAGGAAAGAAGCTCGATTGCCTGAGAAATGTGGAGAGCCATATCAGTCTGTTCTGCATGCCGGTCTGTAGTTCTTGGCTCGGTAATCGCTTCTGAAAGCCCTGCACCATGCTCATCGTCAGATTCCTGGCTCAGCGACGTGTGAATATGCCGCTTGCGCCGGGATCTGTGTGAGAGGCAAACATTTGTCGTGATCCTAAACAGCCAGGTGGAGAACTGACTTCTGAGCTGAAACCTAGGGAGCGCACGATACACCCTGAGGAACACCTCCTGGTAGATGTCCTTTGCATCCTCCGAGCTTTGTACATATCGGGCGGCCATCGTGAGAACCTGTTTGTCGTACCGGAAGACAAGTTGCTCAAATGCTCCCATGTCCCCCTGTTTCGCCCGTTGTATCAGATCCAGATCTATCATCGTTTCTGTCGTAGAGGAGCGCTGTTCTTGTGACATAGGATTAGACCTCGGCTCTCATAAAAGGTTGTAGCAACAACTTGGCAGATTTCGATAGCATTTTCAAGTCAGCGATCGTTGGCACAGGGATCCCTCTGGTTTTTTAAGCAAATTGATTATACTTTGAGGGTGATTATGAGTCAATCTATGAAATGCTGGACCAATTCCTGATCGATCAGAACATCTCGAAAACCCATTTTGCCTGCGATTTGGAGCGGTGCAAAGGGGCATGCTGCACGATGCCCGGCCAGAGGGGAGCCCCGCTGCTTGACGAAGAAGTGGAAGAAATAGAGAGAGCTTACCCGATTGTCAAGAAATACCTGAGCTTTCGCCACAAAGACACGATCGAGGAGCGAGGGCTGATTCAGGGGCGAAAGGGCGATCACACAACCCAGGTTGTTGATCGGCAGGCATGTGTTTTTGCCATTTTTGAAAATGGAATTGCGAAGTGTGCATTTGAAAAAGGGTACCTAAATGACGAAATTTCCTGGCGCAAACCGCTCTCATGCCATCTCTTTCCCATTCGAGTTGCTCCCGGCTCGCCGGCGCGGCTTCGATTCGAGGAGATAGCTGAGTGTCGCCCAGCCCTCGAGCGCGGGGCCAAGGAGCAGGTGTCTCTTGCAGAGTTTTTGCGTTCAGCGTTGACGCGAGCGTACGGGGATCAGTGGTACCAGGAATTCACTGCTTATTGCAGGACCAAGATAGAAGAAGAAAGCTCTCTATAGCACTTGACATGAAGTTCTGAAGTATGATAAACCTCTCTCAACAGATGCGGCTCGGGCTGAAGCTCACGCCGCAACAGGTTCAATACCTGAAGCTGCTGCAGCTGCCGACGATGGCGCTTGAGCAACGGATAAAGACCGAATTGGAGCTGAATCCGCTTCTCGAGACCATCGATGAGACGGAACAGGTCGAAGAGCAGGTTGAGCCAGAAGAAGCTGTCGAGGAGCCGGTCCAGGAAGAAAAAGTTGAGAGCAAGGAAGACGATTCCTACACACTTGAAGACTACATCAACGATGATCTAGCGGGATACAAGAGTCCCGAATCGTACAAACCGCAAGATGACGAGGAGGAGTACGAACGACCGATTGCCTCCAGCGTCCCGATGTCCGAACGTCTGCTCAGTCAGTTCCGTCTCCAATGTGAAAATGACATGGATTTTCTCATCGCCGAGGAGATTATTGGGAACGTCGACGAAGACGGTTACCTCCGGCGGGAACTGGCGCTCATCGTCCAGGATCTCAATCTCACGTTCGGCCTTGAGATTTCGCTTCAGCAGGCGGAAGAGGTTCTCAAGCGTATACAGCTCCTCGAGCCCCCCGGCATTGCTGCACGAAACCTGCAGGAATGCCTGATTGCCCAGGTCCGGACAACAAAATGCGACCCTCATATCAAGGAGCTCGCACTCAAGATTCTCCAGGCGCACTTCGAGGATCTGAAACTCAAGAGATTTGAGAATCTCAGCAATGGCCTGCATGTCGGGATGGAGACTCTCAAGAAAGTCATCGAGCTCATCCAGCATCTCAATCCCAAGCCGGGAGAAGGTGAATTCTCGGCCCAGGAGAACTACATCACGCCTGATTTCATCGTCGAGAACGACGAAGGCGATTTTATCATCTCCCTTCACGACCGCAACATGCCCGCCCTCCGCATCAACAAAGCCTATAGAGACCTTGTCGCTCCAAAGGGAAAGAAAGCATCAAAAGAGGCAAAGGACTTCATCAAGCAAAAATTCGAAGCGGCGAAATGGTTTATTGCGTCCATCCATCAACGGCGGGAAACGCTTCTGAAAGTCATGCGGGCCATCGTTGCCCGCCAGCGCGAGTGGTTTGAAGCGGGTGAAGTCCTCAAGCCAATGATCTACAAGGACATTGCAGAGGTTGTCGGTGTTGATATCTCCACCATCAGCCGCGTCGTCAACAGCAAGTACGTGCAGACCGAGTTTGGCGTCCATTCGCTGAAGGAATTTTTCACGTCGGGACTCGAGACCGAATCGGGTGAAGATGTCTCCAACCAGATGATCAAGCAGAGGATCAAGGATATCATCTCAACGGAAGACTCGAAGAAGCCGCTCAACGACGACAAGATCGCCGCAATGGTCGGAGGCGAAGGTGTAAAAATTGCCCGCCGCACCGTTGCGAAATACCGCGAGCAAATGGGCATTCCCATAGCCCGCCTGCGCAAGAAAATCTAAGACCCACCAGAAAGAACTTCCTATGATAGAACAACTCCACGCGACGACGATACTTGGAGTGAGGCGGGATGGCCGTGTCGCCATCGGAGGCGATGGTCAGGTGACCCTCGGTTCGACCGTGATGAAGCAGAATGCGATCAAGATCCGAAAATTGCACCAGGGGAACGTTCTCATCGGATTTGCCGGCGCGGCTGCCGATGCATTCAGCCTTCTCGACCGATTCGAAGAAAAGCTCGAGCAGCACCAGGGCCAGCTCGTAAGAGCTGCGGTCGAGCTGGCGAAGCTCTGGCGCACTGACAAGTACTTGCGCCAGCTTGAGGCACTTCTCGCTGCGATGGACAAGTCACATTCGCTGGTCATTTCAGGCACCGGCGAAGTCATCGAGCCTGACGACGGCATTGTGGCGATCGGGTCCGGTGGAATGTACGCACTTGCAGCTGCACGCATGCTCATCAAGCACACACAAATGGAAGCAAAGGATGTCGTGCGAGAATCACTCCAGGCAGCCTCCGAAATCTGCATATACACAAATAACAACATCACGGTAGAAGAACTTTAGCATGCCTGTGACAAAGAAGAAATCCGATCCGGAAAACGCCCGCGAGCTTACTCCGCGCGAGATCGTCAGAGAACTCGATAAGTACATCATCGGCCAACAGAACGCGAAGAAATCGGTGGCCATTGCGCTCCGGAACCGTTGGCGACGGCTGCAGGCACCGGAAAATCTCCGCGAGGAGATCATGCCGAATAATATTATCCTGATCGGGCCAACTGGAGTTGGGAAGACAGAGATCGCCCGTCGTCTTGCGAAGCTCGCGAACGCACCCTTCATAAAGGTCGAGGCATCGAAATTCACAGAGGTCGGATATGTTGGAAGGGATGTCGAATCCATGATCCGTGATCTCACGGAAATCGCGGTCAACATGGTCAAGGCAGAAAAGACATCCGAGGTCCAGGCAAAAGCCCTTGAGCTTGCCGAGGAACGGATTCTGGATGAGCTTCTCCCTCCCATCCGCCGATCGGAAGGCCCACCTTCCGAAGAACATGCCGCCGCCACTGAGGAAGAGAACAGGAAAACAAGGGAGAAATTCCGCGAGAAGCTCAGAGCAGGCGAGCTTGACCACAGGACGGTCGAGATCGATGTCCCCACGACTCAAATGCCGCTGATGCAGGTCATGGGACCCATGAGCCTTGAGGAAATGGGGATCAATGTGCAGGACATGTTCGGCAACCTCTTCCCAAAGAAGAACAAGCAGCGGAAGCTAAGTGTCGCCGAGGCCAAGGTGATTCTTACTCAGGAGGAAGCACAGAAACTCATTGACATGGAGAAGGCGACGAGGCAGGCTCTGCAGCGCGTTGAGAACTCGGGGATCGTCTTCATTGATGAAATCGACAAGATTGCCAGCAGCAGAGGACAAACGTCTGGTCCGGATGTCTCCCGCGAGGGGGTTCAGCGCGACCTCCTCCCCATTGTTGAAGGCTCAAGTGTCACAACCAAGTACGGAATGGTCAAAACAGATCACGTTCTGTTCATCGCTTCGGGCGCGTTCCACGTGGCGAAGCCATCCGACCTCATTCCCGAGTTGCAGGGACGCTTTCCGATTCGCGTTGAGCTTCAGCACCTCTCCGAAGACGATTTTGTGAAAATCCTCACCCTTCCCAACAACGCGCTCCTCAAACAGTATGCGGCGCTGCTGCAGACGGAAGGTATTACCCTGGAATTCGACGATGAAGCGGTGAGGGAAATTGCGAGAGTTGCTTTTGAAGTGAACGAACAAGTTGAAAACATCGGTGCGCGCCGGCTGCACACAATTCTGACGACCCTCCTCGAGGAGCCCCTCTTCGAGGCGCCCGATTCTATCCCTTCAGCCACCATTCGCGTCACCAAGAATCTTGTAATAGAGAAGCTGAGCTCTATTGTGAAAGACCGGGACCTCAGTCGCTACATTTTGTAAAGAACGGATGCTCCTCTGTCCCGCCACGAAGACAGCAAGTCATCGATTGGACAGAAAGATCCGGGAAGGGCTTCGTTACAAGAGAGGAACCTTCCTGGAGCGGCGACAATCCATTTCCTCAATTAACCTTTTCTTCTTTTCCGGGCGGCTGAAAGCCGAAGATTGGTGATCCGGAAGCGTCTCCTACCAACTTGATCTCACCGAACTTCTTCTCATAGTTCTCGATATTGCTCTTGATTGCCGAGAGGAGCATTTTCATATGCTGCGGTGTCATGACGATTCGCGCGTGGACCTTGGCCTTTGGAATCCCTGGCAAGACGCGCGTGAAATCGATGACGAATTCCGCGGGCGAATGAGTAATGATGGCGAGGTTGGAATAGATTCCTTCCGCTTCCTTCTCGCCAAGTTCGATATTGATCTGCTGCGGCTGATTCGGGTCGTTCATACTATTTCCTTCTAAAACACGTGATGAAAGAAAAGCCCATCGGCGAAACAGCGTGTCGCGCCGATGGGCAATAAAAGAATGCTGCGAAAATCGGTCAGAAAGGACGCGGCTTACTTTTTCTGTTTCCGAATCTTGTCGGCTTGGTCAAACGCCTTCATTGCTTTGTCCTGCTGGCCTAGGCGTGCGTAAATCGTTCCCATGGTCTCCCACACATTCTCATCATCCTTCTTGCAATCGGACACCTTCTCCATATACGGAAGGGCAGCCTGGAATTTCGCCTTGTAGGCATCGGACTGTTCGTTCTTCTCGTCGGAGATCTTGATCAAGTCGACGCCCCAATTGTAGTAGGTGGCCGCGATGTCAAACAAAACCTCGCAGTCGTTCGGATCCAACCTGTTTGCTTCCTTGAACTGGTCGATCGCCTCGTCAAACTTCCCGATCGTCCGGTAGAGAACTCCAAGGATAAAGCGGTTCGTCTTGATGTTCGTTGTGTCTGTGGCGACAACTTTCTCGAACTCTTTGACGGCCGGCTCAATACGATTCGACTCAACGTATCCCTTCAGCAAGCGTTGCAGGGTTTCGTTGTCCTTCGGATCGGCGGCGCGTGCTATTTCAAGGTTCTTTACTGCCTTGTCATACAGCACCTGGGCAGCCCGGTGTTCCGTCGAGTCGATGGCAGGTTTATAGGGAGGCGACTTTCTGTCAATCACCTTATCGCCATCAAACGAAACGGTCATCTGATACGTTTTGTAGAACCAGTTTTCCTTAGTTGAGTTCTTGGGTCCCACCTTTATTACTGAATCAGGGACTCCAAGGATGTCCTTCATCTTGTCTTTCGCATTCGCCCGCTTTGCTTCTTCGAAATTCTTCAGGTTCTTCAGAGCAAGTGCATTCGTATTCTCGAAGTTGTTCTTGTGTTGATCACCCTGGATCAGATAAATAGCACCGGACCTCTTGATTGACTCGAGGTCCTTCCCCATATCCCATGCTTTCTGGAAAGCAACAAGAGCGTTGTCATAGTCCTGCTTGTTGTTGTAAACGTACCCCATGTACCGGTACGTAAGCGACGTATCGGGCCACGCATCAATTGCCTTCTGGAATGCGTTGATTGATTTCTCAAAGTACTGGGCAGAATCACTGCTCGCTTTTTCCAGATAGTTCACACCGGCGTTCAGGTTTTGACCCCATTGGTTGAACCGCATTGCACGAATCTCTGCAGCGTGCTTTGGAGAAATCTTCAGCGCTGCATTGAATGAGTGGTTCATGCCTATGAGATCTCCCTGGTCCGCTTTCAAACCGCCGAGGAAAAACCAGGCTTCTTCATTCTGGGGATTCTTTTGCACTTCAATTTCCAAAAGACGAATCGCTTCTTTATAATTCTTCTGCTGGATGTGCACTTTCGCACCTGTGAATTCAGGCGAGCCGCACTGATACCCGAGGAACATAAACGAGGCAACAGTTGCCAGAATGACCAGCTTTATGGCGTGGAATTTCATTGACCAACCCCTTCTTCGAATTGTGTAGGTATGATGTACTGCACGGCCCAAAAATATACCGAATGCTCACATTATATACAAGTCGCGTCGCAGCAAATCCTGCCGATTTCGCGACAAAAGGAACGGCGAGCCACTTGATACTCCTTGGACATACGGAGTTTTTTTGATATGTTCAGTTCGTTTCCTTAATTTGATAACGCAGCCATGCCAGAGGATTGTGTCTTTTGCAGGATCATTGCACGCACTGCTCGAGCAGAGATTCTGCATGAGAACGAGGAGGCGATTGCCATTCTTGATACGAGACCGATCCATTTTGGACACGCTCTGATCATTCCAAAGGTGCATTGCCGGACCTTCATCGAACTGCCGTCGGATTCCCTGGGCGGCGTGATGGAATCGACGAGGCTCGTCTGCCGGGCCCTGGTGTCCAGCTTTCAGCTTGAAGGCTTCAACATCTTCTCCAACAATGGGGAAGTTGCAGGACAGTCCATATTTCATTTTCACTGGCATATCACACCACGATATGCCAACGACAACATCCGTTTCGAATTGAAACTCAAACAGTATCCAGATGGAGAAATGGCCACCTACGCCAATCGCATCCGGGCTCACATCCATAGCACCGTGTAAACATTTCAAGGAGCACCGCGTCCCATGAGTCAATACAGTAAGCTCGTCCCCCCTTCGCAGGGACAGAAAATCACTGTCGTCAATGGCAAGCTCAACGTGCCGGATCATCCAGTCATTCCCTTTATCGAGGGCGACGGTACCGGCCCTGATATCTGGCGGGCTTCACAACGGGTCTTCGATGCTGCTGTTCAGAAGGCATATGGGGGCAAGAGAAGCATTGTATGGTTCGAAGTCTATGCGGGCGAAAAAGCAAATGTCGTGTACGGACCGAACACCTGGCTTCACGACGATACGCTTGTTGCCATCAAGGATCATATCGTCGCAATCAAAGGACCATTAACGACGCCGGTAGGTGGTGGAATCCGTTCGATCAATGTGAGCCTTCGCCAGATACTGGATCTCTATGTCTGTCTCCGCCCTGTCCGCTACTTCCGGGGAGTCCCGTCGCCGGTAAAACATCCAGAGGCGGTTGACATGATAGTCTTTCGGGAGAACACTGAAGATATCTACGCAGGCATCGAATGGAAAGCAGGCACACCCGAAGCGAAGAAGGTTGTCGACTGGCTTCAGAGGGAAATGGGAGTGACGAAGATCCGGTTTCCCCAATCCTCCAGCATCGGAATAAAACCCGTGTCAAAAGAGGGATCCGACAGGCTCATCAGGGCAGCCATTCAATACGCAATCACCAACAAGCGCAAGTCGGTTACGTTTGTTCACAAAGGGAACATCATGAAGTACACCGAAGGGGGATTCCGCGAGTGGGGCTACGAGCTCGCTCAAAAGGAATTCGGCGGAACACCGATCGACGGCGGCCCATGGCTGAAGCTGCCCAATGGGATCGTCGTCAAGGATGTTATCGCCGATGCGTTCCTGCAGCAGATCCTCACACGCCCCGGAGAGTATGACGTGATCGCCACGCTCAATCTGAATGGCGACTACATCTCTGATGCGCTCGCAGCAGAAGTAGGCGGTATCGGAATCGCCCCCGGCGGCAATATCAACTATGAAAACGGCTATGCCGTTTTTGAGGCGACACATGGGACTGCCCCGAAATATGCCAATCAGGACAAGGTGAACCCAGGTTCGTTGATTCTGTCAGGAGAGATGATGCTCAGGTATATGGGTTGGAACGAGGCCGCAGACCTGATCGTCCGTGGTCTCGAAAAGTCCATCCTCTCTCATGTCGTCACATATGATTTCGCCCGACTGATGGAGGGAGCGAGAGAAGTAAAGTGCTCGGAATTCGGTGACGCAATCATAAGCAACATGTAGAGCAGTCACACCTGCCTCGCAAGGCATCCTGCTGACAGGATGCCTTTTTTTTTCCGGTTGGTCGGAAAGGGCATTCCTTGAATTCGAATCGATTTTTGAGTATTATTGAAAGAGTTTGCTTTGAATCGAGAGGGATTTCCCACAGAAGAGTGCAGTGGACCAACAGACTGTCAGTGATGTAACATCGAATAGCGACGTTTCTATTCAAACGCCTGCCAAGGTGATTCTCTTCAATGATGAAATTCACACCTTTGAGGAAGTCATCGGCCAGCTTATTAAAGCCTTGAAATGCGATACCGTCAGGGCTGAGGCACTGACCTGGGAAGTCCATAACAGCGGCAAAGCGGCCGTGTTCGAAGGACCGATGGACCAATGCATGAAGGTCTCAGGAGTCCTAGAGGAAATCGGGCTGCATACCCAAATCGAATTGTGAGACGTGACACTAACCAGCACCAGCATGACCTCCACAGAAATCCGACATAGCTTTTTGAGCTTCTTCGCAGAGCGGGGACACGCCATCGTGCCAAGCTCGCCCGTTGTCCCTTATGACGACCCCACCCTGTTGTTTGCCAACGCCGGCATGAATCAGTTCAAGGACGTTTTCCTCGGTAAGGGAAAGCGATCCTACTCGAGAGCGGCAGATACGCAAAAGTGCATCCGCGTAAGCGGCAAACATAACGACCTCGAAGAAGTCGGCCGGGACACGTACCACCACACGTTTTTCGAGATGTTGGGAAACTGGTCATTTGGAGACTATTACAAGAAGGAGGCGATTCATTGGGCCTGGGACTTGTTGACGAGGGTTTGGGGGTTGCCGAAAAACCGGTTGTGGGCAACGGTCTATAAGGACGACGAGGAAGCCGAAGGGTATTGGAAGACGGTGACCGATATCGACCATTCCCACATCCTCAGGTTCGGTGAAAAAGACAATTTCTGGGAAATGGGAGAAACAGGACCTTGCGGGCCATGTTCCGAAATACACATTGACAGAACACCGCAGGGTAACGCCGATGCGTCGCTGGTGAACGCCGGGGTCCCGGAAGTGATGGAAATCTGGAACCTGGTGTTCATTCAATACAACAGGGATGCCAAAGGAGTCCTCAATCCGCTTCCCGCCAAGCATGTCGACACCGGGATGGGATTTGAGAGGATCTGCGCAGTTCTGCAGAACAAGACTTCGAATTATGATACCGACGTCTTCATGCCGTTGATCACCCGCATAGGCGAGATCACACACCAGCGGTACGACGGGCGGCTGACCGGGATTGATCAGAAGCAATTCGATGTCGACACCGCCATGCGGGTTCTTGCAGATCACATCCGCGCACTGACGTTTGCTATTGCAGACAGCGCGACTCCTTCCAACGAAGGACGAGGGTATGTCCTCCGCCGGTTGCTCCGCCGGGCTGCCCGCTTCGGACGAAATCTTGGCATGCACGAGCCATTCCTGTATCAGCTTGTGCCCACGCTTGCAGACACTATGTCCGATATCTTTCCCGAGCTTGGAAGCAAGCAGAGCCACATACAAAAAATCATCCGAGGAGAAGAGGAAGGCTTTAACGCGACCCTCGACCGAGGCCTTGAAATCTTTGAACAAGTTGTCCAACAAATTGGTCATTCCAAGACATTTCCCGGCGAAGACGCGTTCAAACTCTATGACACATTTGGTTTCCCCCTCGACCTGACCGAGTTATTGGCTGGCGAACGCGGACTCAAGGTGGATGTCGGGTCGTTCACTGAATTGATGGAAGAGCAAAGAAAGCGGTCACGCGCAGTCGAGGTACAGACTCAACCCGAGACTGTCGGTGCATCCGTTCAAGCATCCAGCGCGCTGGATGCCGAGCTTACGCGAGCGAGGAACCTCGCGCGGGCTCTCGATACGTCGTCCTTCGAAGGCAAATTCAAATTCCTTGGGTACGATCAGGTTCAGGCGCAAAGCACCGTACTTTCATCCAACAAGAACCTGCTCGTACTTGAAAGCACGCCGTTCTATGGAGAAGCCGGAGGCCAGATAGGCGATCGTGGCGAGGTCACAGTCGACGGGATGAAGGTTCGAGTGCTGGACACGCAGAAGAGCGGCAACGTAAACGTTCACATCCTCGACTCCCCGCTGACTCTTTCGGTCGGTCACTCAGTGGAGGCCAGAATCGACACTGAGCGACGCAATGCGATTATGCGTAATCACAGCGCAACTCATTTGGTGCACGCCGCTCTCCGGAAAATTCTAGGAACACACGTACATCAGGCCGGCTCGCTCGTTGGTCCTGAGTACCTGCGGTTCGATTTTGCTCATTTTTCAAAAGTGAGCGATCAGGAGCTGGCGGACGTAGAGGCGCTTGTCAATGAGAAGATCCGTGAAAACATCAAACTGACGCATCATCGGAACATCCCGTTTGAAGAAGCAAAGAAGATGGGAGCGTTGATGTTTTTTGGGGACAAGTACGGAGACCGGGTAAACGTTGTTGAATTCGGGGATTTCAGCAGAGAGTTCTGCGGTGGCACACATGTGCATACCACCGAAGACATCGGTTACTTCAAGTTCAGGTCCGAAGGGAGTGTCGCGAGCGGCGTCAGACGCATTGAAGCCGTGACCGCCACTCACGCCCTCGAGCTCATGAAATTCCAGGATCGAAGCGCTTCTGAGCGTTTGGAGTATGCTACGAGCCAGCTCCAGGAGATCAGGGATCTCGCCGTTCAATCAGGAGAATCACAGGCTGATTTCGAGAAAGCCATCACGACTCTTGAGGCGACCCTTAACTCTCTCAAGAAGAACCCTGCAATGCCGCAGAGCTTTTCCGAGGACCTCCTCCCTCACTTCAATGAGCGTGCAAGGCGGGAGATTTCAGTGGAGACATTGATTCTTGAGATTGCCGAAAAAAGGAAATCCATTGAGAAGGAGCTCTCAAAATCGCGCCTTCAGTCTCAATCCGGAGCAATTGACGGACTCGTTGCGGGAGCCCAGCAGGTTAATGGCATCCGGGTGGTCTCTGCACAGGTGAAGAGCGGCTCGCTCGACGAGCTCAAAACTCTCGGCGATACGCTGCGGTCGAAGCTCGGCCACGGCGTCGGGCTTCTTGCCGCTGTCATCGACAACAAGGTCTCTCTCGTCTGCGTTGTAACAGACGATCTTGTCGCGGCAAAGAAACTCGAAGCGGGGAAAATTGTCGGTTCGGTTGCCAGGCTCCTTGGCGGAGGAGGCGGAGGAAAAGCCCATTTGGCAACGGCAGGGGGAAAGGATGTCTCCAAGCTTCCCGAAGCCCTTTCCTCGACGGGATCGATTATCCATGCAATGCTTGTCCAATCGTGAGCGTAGGCCAATGACTACATACGAACGCTTGTTGAAGGTGCGGAAGGAACAGGGGGCCGGTTATTTCATTCTGCTCGACCCCGATAAGAATAATCGTGAGATGCTCCCTTCGTTTATCCGGGAAGCCACGGAAGCCGGCGTCGATGGATTTCTCGTCGGCGGCAGCCTGATGCTCTCGAATGATTTTGAAGATCACTTGAAGGCAATCAAACAGAATACATCCGTTCCCGTCATCATTTTCCCCGGAAGCATCATGCAGGTTTCATCTGTCGCAGATGCGATCCTCTTCCTGGTCCTCATCAGCGGGCGCAATCCGGATTATCTGATCGGCAATCAGGTTCTCGCTGCTCCGATTGTGCGTCGAAGTGGGCTCGAAGCGCTCTCCACGGGGTATATGCTGATTGAAGCCGGAAACACAACGTCTGCCGAGTTCATGAGCAACACGAAACCTATCCCCCGCGACAAACCCGATATCGCGCTCGCCCATGCCATCGCTGCGGAGATCATCGGGATGAAACTGCTCTATCTCGATGCAGGAAGCGGTGCGCGCGAATCGGTTTCTGAGGACATGCTACGGACAATTGCCCAGCGGTGCTCGCTCCCCATGATTGTCGGCGGCGGGATACGAACGCCGGATGAAGCGCGCAAGAAGGTCGAAGCGGGAGCGTCATTCGTCGTAACCGGCACAGTCACTGAAGAAAACAACCATCGTTCATTTATCAGAGAATTCGCAGAGGCCGTTCATGCAGGGTCGGCCATCCGGCGAAAATAACAGATCGGCGAACCTCCCCATGGCGCACCTACCGCTTACGCTTGTGTATCGGCAAAAGTTCATTCTTGACTCGCTGCGCGAAAGCGCCGAAACGAAACAACGAATCGGCGAACAGTGCTCAGCCGATATCAGTAAAGCTGTCGACATCCTGATCGAGGCCTTCAACAAGAAGAAGAAAATACTCCTCTGCGGCAATGGCGGAAGCGCCTCGGATGCCCAGCACCTGGCAACAGAATTTGTCATTCGTCTCAATCCCAAAATTCAACGTCGAGCCCTGGCGGCCATCGCGCTCACGGCAGACACGGCGAACCTCACCGCAGGAGCCAACGACATCGGCTACGACAACGTCTTTGCGCGTTCGGTAGAAGCCCTCGGTGAGCCTGGCGACGTCTTGATCGGGATCAGCACGAGCGGCAACTCCGCAAGTGTCAACAACGCCTTTCGGAAGGCCCGCGAAAAAGGGATGGTCACGATCGGCATGCTCGGAAAAGACGGCGGACAATCAAAAGCCCTCGTCGACCTTGCGATCGTGGTACCATCCGAAGACACACAAAGAATCCAGGAGGGGCACATCACGATCGGCCACATCATTTTTCAGGAGGTCGAGCAGGAGATGTTCGGATAGAACCATGAGGACGCCTCGCCGAGGCGGGAGCCACCGGACCCGATCAGGTGCATCATCCGGACGAGCCACCGTACGATAACCACTACAACAGAATGTCCCACCAGCCCCGAAAAGACTTTTTCATTCCTCTTCTCACCGTGGTCGCAGACGTGCTTTCCATCGAGGCGGCATTTCTGTTTTCCTACTGGGTTCGCTTTCACTCGCCGCTGACCGATCTCGTTCCCGTCACGCTGGGGATACCTTCCCTCGGCGCCTACATCCTCGGATCCCTGATTGTCATCCCGACGTGGCTCTTTCTATTCAACTCCCGACGAATGTATGAGGCGAGAAGAAACGTCTATTTCTCCGACGAGTTCTTTGCCATTGTGCGCCTCGTGTTTCTCGGAATGCTCGTTGTTATGAGCGCTGCCTTTTTCTATCGTGCGTTTTCGTACTCCCGGGCTGTGTTTGCACTCATCGGCTTCTTCTCCGTCGTCTTTGTCTCGATTGCACGCTATATGATGCTCCGATTCGAGCAGTTCTGGTATGCCCGCGGGAACGATTTGCAGGACGTCGTCATCGTCGGCACGAACCGGACGGCACGGCGAGTGTATGACAGCATTACACTCAACCCAGCGCTCGGCTACCGCGTTGTGGGGTTTTTCTCGGTGAATGGTTTAGACGAAATGGAAACAAGCGGGATTGATTTCCTTGGCAACATCTCCCATGTGCCGGACTACATCCGAGAACACCGCATTGACATCGTTCTTGTTTCGCTCACCTACAAGGATCACCCCCTGATGTATGAGCTGGTGCGCGATTGCGAAGGTCTGAATACCGAAATCATGATGATTCCGGACCTGCTTGAACTCATGACAAGCCGTGTGCGTATCAAAGAGCTGCATGGGATTCCCTTCATCAAGATCAAAGCTGTTCCGCTCACGACGTGGAACCTGATCGTCAAACGCACGTTTGATATGGCGGCCTCCGCTTTCTTCCTCCTCATCACGAGCCCGATCATCGCGGTGATTGCTTTGCTGGTCAAGCTTGATTCACCAGGCCCCGTGTTTTATCGTCAGGAACGCGTTGGCCTTGACGGAAAACCGTTCCGTCTGATCAAGTTCAGGACGATGCACATCAACGCCGAGAATACAACGGGGCCGGTGTGGGCTCAGAAGAACGATCCCCGCAAAACACGAGTGGGTGCATTCCTCAGGAGGTTCAGCCTCGACGAGCTGCCGCAACTGGTCAATGTGTTTTGGGGTGACATGAGCATCGTTGGGCCCCGTCCAGAGCGGCAACACTTTGTCGATCAATTCAAGAAAGAAATCCCCAAGTACCTCGACCGGCATCGAGTAAAAACGGGGATGACCGGGTGGGCCCAGGTGAACGGACTTCGTGGAAATGCACCAATCGAAGAAAGAACCAAATATGATGTCTATTACGTGGAAAATTGGTCTCTCGTCTTCGATCTGAAGATCATACTCAAAACAGTTCGCGCCGTCCTGTTTGGAACCGACGCATACTGAGATCCTACAGCTGACACTGCTAACGCTCTGATCCATCCATGGCTGCAGCCTATATATTCATCCTGCACATCATCGCTGCCGGTTATGCATTCTTCTCGAGGAAGAAGACCGGTGGTATGAGCGAGGGTCTTCTCGCCGTCGCGTTTATCGGCATCGTGTTTGCCGTCGGCTGGACGATCGCGACGATGCTCACCAATCTTCTTTTCACGCCTGAATTCTTTATCAAATGGTATTATCACCAGACCGACTCGCTGTTACTCCGGACGATGCGCAAGGAAATCAATCGCGATACGATCTCTCTCCTCATCCTCGCATTCGGTGAGGTTGGATTCTATTACTTCTTTCTGAAAGGAATTGACGAAGAAGGGAAAAGAGAGACGACCGAGAAGAAAGAGGGAACCGGGAAATAAGATACGCGGTGTTACTTCAGCGTAAAGAGGAAAGTGATCTCACACGTTTGATCGACTTGTGATTGGGAAGCTTTGAGAGGCTCGAATCGCCAGTACCGCACTTCCTTCAAAGCTGCCTCTTCCAGACGTGAATCCGCCTTCTGCGCCGGGGTAAGGGCTTCAATAGAACCATCAGGCGTCACGACAGCAAACAAACGAATTTCCGCTTCGACCTTAGAGCCTGCCGGATATTTCGGCAGATCCCCTGCAAGCTTCCTGCGTGTGCCACCCTGAAGCCATTTCATGGAATATCCGATTCCGCCTCCGGTTCCATCCCCGTAAAAATCCGTGCCTCCTCTACCCCCCGTACCATAAATCCCGGGTGCTGGTTTCGGAGCAGATCCTATACCCGAAGAAGCAGGACCGCTAGGCACATCACCGTCACGGCCGATGACAGGCCTGCCACCCCGAACGTTATTGCGGTCATCCCGGTTGTTGTTGCCACCGACGGGATCATTCCGATCCCATTGTGAATTCTCCTCGACTGGCGCGAGACTATTTGCGTTGATCTTGTCATTCGGCAACACCGAAGGAAGGTCGCCGATGCCAAGTCCCATTGCACGCGGTTGAGCGTTGGGTTTCCTTGTGGTGAATCCTTTGGAAGGGTGGGCAACAGGTGTGGATTCGTCACCGCTTTCCACGTTCCGAGCCAAAACCGGATAAAACTTCAGGCCGAACTCCGACTGACCGATGCTCGGGTTGACGGCAAGCTCATCATACGTCGTAATGCGAACTTCGCGCGTTGCGGATGCTGACGGGTTGTTGTAGAAGAAAAGCCAGTAGACTCCAAGCACAAGAGCGTGGAATACAAGAGATATCGTCAGGCCGCGCCGGAGATTCCTTCGATAGCTCTGGACAAGTTCAACGGCACCGTACCACGATTGCGTTCGCTGAAGAAAAAGATACAGATCCGACATTTTACTCCCCTTCTTCCTGCTTCATCACCGTCCTCCTGGGACGAATCAAGAACCCAGGAGCCACAGTCGCAGACGATGCCCCTCCATGAAGCCCGTCATCAGGTTCTACGATCCCCTAACCTACTTTGCTTTTGCTTTATCGATCCAGTAACTGGACTTGAGCTCCTCTGCGAAGCTCTGAACAGCCATCTGAGCTTCTTTCCGCGAAGCATATCGGCCAACACGAACTGTGTACCAGGTTCCATCCTTGTAGGCACGCTCCTCTTGAAATGCCGGATATCCTGCATCCTCAAGGCGCTTCACGATTTCCTGAGCGATTTCCTTGTCACGCCACGCCGAGACTTGAATCGTGTATTCCCCCTTCATTTCCTGAAGCTTTCCACTTGACGCGGGCGCTGGCATTTCCTTGGCTGGTTGCTGCAGCTTTTCCTTGGTTGCTTTCTTCGTTACTCCCTTTTGTACCGATTTCTTCTCTTCTTTCGCTCCACCCTTCTGATCGACGGGGGGCGTCTCAATCATCTGCGTCTGGCCTGCATCCGACGGCTGAGTCGTGGCTTCGGTCTGAGAAGCTGGCTGCTCCTGAAGCTGAACAACCGATGGCGCTGCTTTTTTCTTCCCGAATATGTGAATAACCCCAAGCTTGTTGAGAAGGAACGCTCCGCCTCCACCTACAATCAGGACCGCGAGTACGGCGATGATGATCATCATGCCCCCGCCCCCCTTTTTTGCAGGTTCCTCTTCAGCCACCGTTGTTTCTTCAGACTGCTCCGTCGAGCCTTCCGCGTTTTCCAACGATCCGTCATCTTGCAGGTTAAGATCTGGCATTGAAAATCCCTCCTATGTTTGGGAGTTTAAGATAGCTATGTGCTCACACTCAGTCTGGCTACCAGCGAAATCCAATCCCCGCTGTCATGACAAACGGCAAAGCCCGATAGCCGTTCCATTCATCGTACCTGGTATTCGTCAGGTTCTGAATATCAAGGAATACATCCAACGATCGAAACGCCGCGTACTCGCCCCGGATTCCAAGCACGAGGTGTTCTTTCAACTTCGTCGGCTCGTAGAGATCTGGTACCCGGAGACCCACGTAGGCGAGTGTCGGATGGATGGACAACCCGCGGAGTATCTCAAGCAAAGCCCCTCCGCTCATACGCAGATCGGGAAGGTAAGGAACCTGCCATTGCGTATTCGAGTTCTTGGAGCTGTTGATCTCCAATGACAGAGTAAAGTAACCATTTGGGTCGAACTTCGCAAATATGTCGGCTTGATATGTCGTGAGCGACGTCGTTCCAAGATAGTCCGTCATCCATATTCCCTTGTGACCTGGAGCACCCCAGAGCGTAATCCAGGGTCCGAGCCCCCCTTCTGTGAGCAGAGGATAATCACGAACCGACTGAAAACGCGCAGAGAACCTGGTTCGCCAGGCTGCATTCCAGTCGGTTTCGAGAGCAAGATCGAGGTTCAAAGGGATGTCGGATTGTCTGATCGTCGAGGTGGCTGAGAGATACGGATTCATTTCGATCAAGCTCGTGAGCGTATGGAATTGAACGTTCCCGAGATATACGGCGGTCAAAACCGTATTTTCGAATACCTTGTATCCCATTTCCAAATTTGGATAGAGCCGCGCTAATTTCTGGCTCAGCATTCCCTGTGTGACAAAGAGATGGAGAGAACCGCTGACAAAGAAGTCGTGGAACCAGTGCCTCGGCGTTACTAGACTTACGTCAAGGTATGGCAGCGCCGCTGACCCCGAGCCCGAGATGGAAGCAACAGAGAAGTCGATCCTCCCGTCAAGCGGGAAAGAACCCACGAGGATATTCGATCCAAACCCAAGATGGAACTGCGTCTCCGTATTGCTGCTGGACGAGTCACCGATGCTGGTAACGACCATTCCAGCCTGCCCACCGTAGTTGTACAGCTCGTCACGCGGAGATTCGAAGGCCGCACCGATTCGAAAACGCGAAGCACTCCTGGTCACAGCGGGCGATTGGGAGCCATAGAAGCGATACACTTCACTCGCAAAGCCCAGATCCCCCATCAGCCTGGCACCGCCAGCCCATTCTGAAGGACCATGGAGTGTCATCCCACCGATGACATTTACATGTCCTTCAGAACGGTTTGTGAACGGGATATACGCCTTCGACACACCATAGCCCGCATCGCCATGAACCGAGTAATTCGACAGTGTGTTGCTTACCCAGAGCCCAACCTTCGAATTGAAGTATGTGCCACTGCTAGCCATGATTCGACCGCTCTGTACCGGGCGTGCCTCAATGGCCGTTCCTACTTTGGTTTCCGTCTGCGCTTCTACCGTGGATCGATCGCGGACCACATCGAGTGGATTTGCCAGATCGACCACGTTCGGTGGTTCAGTGGCATCCTGTTTCTCGACATCCGGCAGGTCGATGGAAACGGCGCCGGTGATCACATACTCAGGAAGATCAAACTTCGGAAGACCTTGCGTAGCTTTCACCGCGCTGTCCCGGGAAGATGCTTTGAACAGAGTGTCCGGAGGCGTCACCCCAAGAGCCCGCAGATCCGGCTGTGGTTTACCGGCGGGAGTCGGCTTCTCCTGCGCAAACGCACAGGAGACGACGACAACTAGAACGACGATGTGCCTCAGAATTCTCGTCATAGCGTTATTGCCCCAGGATCTTCAGCCGTTGCGAAGCCGTGTCAAAATCTTCCCCACTCTTCAGAATCTTGAGCACCTGCTGGTAAGCTTCTCTGGCCTTCGCGACATCGTTCATTTTCTCGTATGTCTGGCCCAGACCAACGTTTGCTTTTGCAAGCCAGATCTCATGGGACGGGAAAACATATCGAACCCGCAGGAACGCAGTAATCGCATTTTGCGAATCGCCGCTCTGTGCGTATGCAAGGCCGCTCAGATACTGCGCCTCGGCACCGATATCGTCGGTACGCGACGTTGCGACCGCCTGCGCCAGGTTCTGCGCACCTGCAAAGTCTTTTTCCCGTAAAACGATCTTCATCAGACCGACCCGCGCTTTGTCGGCTTCAATCGTTGAAGGGAACTTCGAAACCACATACTCAAACTTCGCTTTCGCGTCATCCATCGCACCGTTCTCAACAAAGACGAGACCTCTGAGATACGCAGCCTGCGGAGCAAACTCCGTGTTGGCGAGATCCCTGTCTGCCCGGTCCAGGACCTTGAACGACTGTTCGTAGTCCTTTTGCATAAGGTAGATTCGCGCACCTTCCAGCAGAGCGTTTCCCTTGATCGTCAGTGGGGCGTTTGCAGCATCCGCGGATGACAGAAACGCCTGCGCCGCGTCCGTCAGGCTGTCTGACTCCTGTAAACTGCGGCCGAGCCAGTACAGGGCCTGAGCCCTTGACGCGGACTGCGGGTGACGGCTCGCGAAGCTTCGGTACTCCTGAGCTGCATCGAGATATTGTTTTTGACTGAACAGGAGTTCAGCCTTTTTCAATTCGAGCTGTTCTGCATTCGGAGCGGTCGGGTTCTCTTTCACGTACGTATCGATCGCACCGACGGCTTCCTTACTTTTCCCCTGGGCGACAAGGCAATACTGGACACCGGTCAGGGCATCCGCCGCCAGAGGGCTTTTCGGGAACTGCCGGATCACTTCACGATAGGATTTCTCAGCGGCTGCATACTGACGCAGGTTGTAATAGGAATCCCCAATGCTGTAGTACGCCCGGGGCACCAGCTCGCTCTCAGAGTAGTTTGAAAGCACGATTTGAAAGTCCTTGATGGCTCCGAGGAAGTCCTTGTGCTGAAACTTCATCCAGCCCAGCGCATATTGGGCATCGTCCGCAAGGGATGATTTGGGATACGATTTTATCAGGGCATGGAATTGGTCAGCTGCCTGATCCTGATCGCCTGACCGGTAGAACGTCTGTCCAAGCTGGTAGAGCGCGTAATCTGCCCCGTCGTTCTTCGGAAAGAGTCGAACAACAGTTCGATACGCACCGGCAGCTTTCTTATAGTCTTTCACTTGGAAATAGCAATCACCCAACCGGAGCCGAGCATCGAACGAGAATTTCCCGGACGGATACTCGACAATAAGCTTCTCGAATGCTTCGATCGCCTTCGAGAAATCGCCCAGCTTGTAGTACGACCAACCTATCCCATACATACCCTCTTCCCGCCGCGCATGCTTTGAGACGGCAGTAATTGCCTGATAATGTTTGAGGGCACCGCGGAAGTCTCCTCCCTGGTACTCAGATTCAGAGAGCCAGTATAATGCCTCCGCCGACTTTGGATGATCAGGATACGTCGCAATGAACCTGGAGAATCCTGCTGCAGCATCCTTGTACTTTCGCAGCTTGAACGTACTCCACGCCAGCTGATACGAGGATGTTACTTTCGTCTCAAACGACGTTGGATTGCTGGAAAGAGCTTTCTCGAAACAGGTGCGAGCCGAATCAAATGCCGCACTCTCAACGCAGCACTCTCCCAGCATCATGTACGCGTCAGCAATCACATCGCTGCTGTCAAACCCGCTTACGATCCGCCGAAAGTATACCTTCGCCTCCTCATTCTTTTTGTCCTCAAAAAGAATAGTACCGGCATCGTACAGCGCGTTATCCGCATACTCTCCTTTCGGGTTACGGGAGACCAGCGAAGAGAATGTTCGGAAGGCGTCAGCCTTCTTGCCCGCCAGGTTTTGTGCGACTCCTTGCCTGTAGAGAGCCACCTCGCCGATCTGGTCGCTGGAGGCGCCGAGCTTGCCAAAGACGTCTGCAGCCTGAGCGAATTCGCGCGCTTTGAAGAGCGTCCAGCCAAGTGCGTACTGGACTTCGTTTGTCAGATGGTGTTGCGGGTAGTCTTTCAGGAATGATTCGTATTGCTTCCGGGCTTGGTCGTACTGCCCAAGATTGTAGTATGATTCTCCGATGAGGTAGTCGGCTTCACCCCGTAGCGCGGCTAAATCAATGCTTGCTTTCGCGGTCGTCAGTTCTTCGATGGCACGTGAGTAATCCTTTGTGTAATAATAGCACTCGCCAATTTTTACACGCGACGACGGGACCAACGGACTCTGTGGGAGCTTATCGATTACAATTCTGTACCACTCCGCCGCCTTGGCATAATCCCCTTTTTTCTGATTTGTCCACGCGGCCGAGTAGGCAGCGTAATCCTGAAGCCGATTCCCAGGATATCCTTCATACGAGAGCGCATAGTATTTCAGCGCGTTGTTGGAATCACCCTCTTTGAGAAATATTTCTCCGATCCAGTATGCAGCTTCACCAGCGACCGCCGGGTTCTTGGGGTGATCGAGGATTGATTTATATGCCTCCACCGCATCGCGGTTTCTTTTCAGTTTCGAATATGTATCGCCGAGGCGGAAGCGAGCGTTGTCCGAAAGAATAGAAGATGGATATTGGCTGACGAAGTTTGTGAATTCCTGGGCTGCGGCAGGATACTGTCCGAGTTGAAACAGACAGTCGGCCCGAAGAAACTGTGCGTCCTGAATCCTGACACTCTGTGGATGCTTTTGAACGAATTTCTCGAATTGTTCTGCGGCGATTTGGAAAAGGCCATCTCTGTAGAGGCCGTGTGCGAATGCGTAATCCTGTTCCTCCGCTATGTTTGCATTGGGTGCCGGCAGGTTCTGCGAAAAAGCCACTTCCCTCATCCCCCCGGCGATGGCAAAAAATAGGAAGAAAAACGCCAGAAAATGACGCATCAGCTTGATATGACCAGCCACTATCGGCGTTCCAAACACCTAGGCCTCCAAACTTAAAGTGTAGTTTGAGATGATTCTTTTAACGCACTAATTTAGTGGAATTGACGAAATAAGTCAAGAACTTCGCTATAATCCTGAGCAATTCCACAGGTCAGCGTAACACCTGCGACAAACGAGCAGAATCGCTCAAAATCGCGAGATTCATGTGCTTTGCAGCAGATAAATGCTCAGTAGTTAGACGGCGGAAAGCAAAAAAGGGGTATCAAGGAGTGTGATAATGGAGGCAACTCAGGAGTGCAGTTCTATCCGACAATCTCCTTATGGTATTCCTGGAGACTCTTCACTTCGATTCCATGAAGCTTCTGCTGTTCGATTCCCTTCACCGCTGTGGCCGCGGCTGAGAGAGTTGTCGTGAAGGAAACCTTCTGTTCTATTGCTGCCCAGCCAATGGAGTATTCATCGTACCGAGATTCCTCGCCGAGAGGAGTATTGATGACGAGCTTGATCGCGCCGTTCTTGATCAAGTCCACTACATTCGGCCTCCCCTCATTCACTTTGAAGACGGACGCACAGTCGATGTTGTTCTCACGCAAGAACCTGGACGTTCCTTCGGTCCCAACGAGGGAGAATCCGAGCCGTTTATAGTCTCTGGCAATACTCAGTGTGAGGTCATTTTTATCGCTGTTGTTGACGCTGATGAAGACAGTCCCTTCCGTCGGCAGTGTATTTCCCGCCCCCATTTGAGCCTTTGAGATTGCTGCGCCGAACTCCGATGAGATCCCCATGACTTCTCCCGTTGATCGCATCTCAGGTCCGAGGAATACCGGTACGCGCGGAAATTTTGAGAACGGGAAGACCGCTTCTTTCACAGAAATGTGCTTCACTTTTCCGAAATCGAAATCCTTGACTCCGAGATCTTCAAGCGTCCTTCCGATCATAACCTTCGCGGCAACTTTCGCAAGAGGCAATCCGACTGCTTTGCTTACAAACGGAACCGTCCGCGAAGCACGCGGATTCACCTCGAGCACATACACCACGCCATCCTTCATGGCGTACTGGACGTTGATCAGGCCTATGACCTTCAGTGCTTTGGCCAGCCGGACGGTATAGGTCTTCAGGTCTTCCAGATTTTTCTCGGAGATCATGTACGGGGGGAGCACACACGAGCTGTCACCCGAGTGAATGCCCGCCTCTTCGATATGTTCCATCACTCCGCCAATGAGAACATCTTTCCCATCGCAGACTGCATCGACGTCAAACTCGAACGCGTCCTCCAGAAACCGGTCGATCAGGACGGGGTACTCAGGCGAGACGTCGACCGCTTTCTTCATATATTCCCGGACGGCGTCGCTGGTGTAACAAATCTCCATTGCTCGGCCCCCGAGTACGTAGGAGGGGCGAATCAACACCGGAAAGCCGATCTGTTCAGCCACCAAAACCGCATTGCTGACCGAATAGGCCGTTCCGTACATCGGATGGGGAATCTTCATCTTTCTCAGAAGCGCCCCAAATCGCTCACGATCCTCTGCGATATCGATGCCATCTGAGGATGTCCCAAGGATACGGACACCGTTCTCCTCCAATGTCTTCGCGATCTTCAAAGGTGTCTGTCCCCCAAAGCTGACGATGACACCGAGTGGTTGCTCATGCTCATAGATGTTGAGAACGTCCTCGATGGTCAGAGGCTCGAAGTACAGCTTGTCGGTGGTGTCGTAATCCGTCGAGACGGTCTCCGGATTACAGTTAATCATGATCGTTTCGATCCCCTCTTCCGCCAGAGCATAGACACCGTGCACACAACAATAGTCAAACTCGATTCCCTGTCCAATCCGGTTTGGTCCTCCCCCCAGGATAATGACCTTCTTGCGATCGCTCCTGATGGATTCGTTTTCCTGATCGTAGGTTGAGTAATGATATGGCGTATGCGCTTCGAATTCAGCCGCACAGGTATCGACAGTTTTGTACACGGGCGTAACGCCCATTTCCTTGCGAAGCAACCGGATTGCCTTCTCGGTTGTCCCCCACAAATGTGCCAGCTGCTGATCAGAGAAGCCGTACTGTTTGGCCTTCAGCAGAACCTCGCGCGTGACACGCGGCGGAATTCCCTTAGTTTTCGAGTTTGTTTTCACGTCCCCTTATTTCGCCGTATTGTTTGATCTGGTCAGGAGTGAGAATCTGCTTCATGCGCAAGTGGGCCTGCAAATGGATAAAGCGGAGATCGGAGCGCAATTTCCCGATCTGTTCCAGCTTCGTTCTCAGCTCTTTCTCAGAGACTGTCCCGGCTTCGAAGAGATGGAACAATTCCTCCTCTGCCTGCACAATCTCCGCACCCTTTGCGAGTGCCGAGCTGGAGACGACTTTGTCCAAAGCCTCTGTCTTTTTCAACTGATCCCGAGTCAACCCGAGTTCAGTCTTTAGAGTAATTACATGTTTCGGTCCGGGATAGTTGTTTAGGTCGGCGATGATTGCTAGACCAGACCCGAGACCCTTCAGGAGGGCATCCTTATCTGGAGGGATTGTAGGCTGAGACATCAGGTGCATGGGCAAAGCACCCATGAGGCTGATCACGATGAGCAGCTGCATTGCCCGTGTCTTGATCCCAAGTCGAACAATCGCGCCACCCCAACACACTGAATACTTACGAAGGCTGTACACTGTAAGCATACAACTCCTCCTCAAAGTCGACTATCTGTTTCAGGTTATGAAGAAACCAGGGATCTATTTTCGTCACGCTGTGCAATTCGCTGACCGACGCACCGAGCTGAAGCGCGTACCGGATGTAGAACACGTTGTTTGGTTTGGGCATCTTGAGACGGTCAAGCGTCTTCTTCTTCCATTCCTCTCGTTTGGCGTCGGGCAGTGTCCGGACGTCGAGGAAGTCTTTCCCGTCAGCACCGAGACCGAAGCGCCCCTGCTCCAGAGAACGCAGCGCCTTCTGAAATGATTCCTTAAACGTGCGCCCGATCGCCATCGCCTCGCCTACAGACTTCATCTGCACACCAAGCGTGTCATCAACTCCCTTAAACTTCTCGAAATCCCAGCGAGGGATCTTGACGACACAGTAATCGATCGTTGGCTCGAAGGAGGCGGGTGTTTCTTTTGTGATGTCGTTGGGAATTTCATCGAGTGTGTACCCCACAGCAAGCTTTGCGGCAATCTTGGCGATTGGAAATCCAGTGGCTTTCGAAGCAAGTGCCGAAGATCTCGAAACGCGTGGGTTCATCTCGATGACGATCATCCGTCCGTCTTCGGGGTTCACTGCGAACTGGATATTCGATCCGCCTGTTTCGACACCGATCTGGCGGATGATTTTGATCGCCGCATCACGCATCGTTTGATACTCTTTGTCCGTCAGAGTCTGCGCCGGCGCGACGGTGATGGAATCTCCGGTGTGCACTCCCATTGGATCAAAATTCTCGATCGAACAGATGATCACGACGTTGTCCTTGAGATCACGCATCACCTCAAGTTCGTATTCCTTCCACCCAATAACGGATTCTTCAACAAGAACCTGATGGATGGGACTGCTGGTCAATCCATGTTCAACTTTTTCGCGAAACTCTTCGAGGTTGTACGCGGTACCTCCACCTGTCCCACCCAGGGTGAATGAAGGACGGATGATGCTGGGCAAACCGATCTCCTCGGCAACCTGCAGCGCCTCTTCGAGTGTATGAACAAACCTGCCACGAGGAGTCTCGAGATTAATTTGCCTCATCGCTTCCTGAAAAAGTTCGCGATCTTCGGCCTTCTTGATCGCCTCGAGCTTAGCTCCGATCAATTCGACACCGTATTTTTCCAGCACACCACTGTCTGCAAGGGCAACAGCAATGTTCAGCGCCGTCTGTCCCCCCATCGTGGGAAGAATGGCATCGGGACGCTCTTTTTCAATGATCTTCTCGACTACTGCAGGTGTGATGGGCTCAATGTAGGTCGCATCGGCGAGCTCAGGATCGGTCATGATGGTGGCCGGATTGCTGTTGATCAGAAGGACGCGGTATGCCTCTTCCCTCAGCACTTTGCAGGCCTGAGTTCCAGAGTAATCAAATTCACATGCTTGACCAATTACGATGGGGCCGGAACCGATAATCAGGATGGACTTGATATCACTTCGTTTGGGCAACTTCGGCTTTCACTCGTTCTATAGTGGGCAATGCTGTAAGCGTGGGCACTAATATACCATTATTGGGTTTCGGAATCAATACGCAGGGCTCACTTTACACGATTCATCGTTGCGACTCGCGGAGCGCGCCAACCGAAACCTCGTGCGCCACCGGAACCGTCTCACCGGAGAAGAATCATCTTCCGTGTCTGAACAGGGTTGCCGGAGACCATCAATCGACAGTAGTACACACCAGAAGGCAGAATGCTTCCGTTCTCGGACACCGAATTGAATTCAACCACGTTGTGCCCAGCCGGAAACATCTGATCTCTTACAAGAACGTTTACGAGCTGTCCGAGCCCATTATAGATTTCGAGCTTCACCTGCGATGCGTTCGGAAGGTCGAACGGGATCACGGTCGCCGGATTGAACGGGTTTGGGTAGTTCTGCAAGAGTGCGTAAGTCTCAGGCACCTCAACTTTGCCCATGATTCCCGAGCAACTTTTCACGATCCAGTTACCCGGGTCCAGCTGGAACGACGTTGGCATCTTTGGAAGTATGAAAACAAAGACCTGGCTGGCGGCGTTGTTCGTGACCACAATGGTCGTGTCGAATGCCGTTCCGCTGAACTTTAAATCAATTGGCATCTGGAAGAACGCGGGGCTGCTTGTCCCGGTTGTTTGCGATAGGGATACGCGGACTGTGTAAGGCGGACCATTCTGCGTGGTTCCCCATTCATAGCGATAGGTGGGGACACTTTCACCGTAGATCCATTCACCGAAGAAGTACCCTAGCGATTTGCCGGACACTCCTTCACAGACCGATTGAAAATCCTCGGTCGATGCAGTCGCATACATAAACCGCTTGTCGGTGGCGTATGCTTTCATCGCTTTAAAGAAAACGGAATCTCCGAGGACATGGCGAAGCATATGAAGCACAGCTCCCCCTTTGTGGTATACCAAATTGGTATTGAATACCTGTCCAACTGTAGAGGTATCTCGGACATACACAGAACCGTTCGTCGTGCTCACAATGCCGGGATAGATATGATTGAAGACTTCATCGTTGTATCCACTCACTCCATACCTCCGCTCACGATACAGGGCTACGCAATAGGTGGCAAATCCTTCGTTCAACCAGATGTGCGGCCACGCTTTCATCGTGATCATGTCTCCAAACCACTGATGAGCTGTCTCGTGGGCTTGCAGGCTCTCATCGAAGCTAACGATAGAGGTCATCGTTTGGTGTTCCATACCTCCCCCCCAGCCGAATTGGGAAAACCCGTACTTCTCTTTGATGAAAGGATACAATCCGAAAAGGTCGGAGTAGATTTGAAGTATCGAGAGTGTGGTACCCATCGAAGCCGTGGCGGAAACGATGTTCGGCGTCCCCTGAGGCACACTTGTGGGGAGCGCATAATCCAGCACCTGCATCGAATCGGACTGATTGTATTTGAACCATCCCGAGACCTCGGAGTATCCGGTAACCGCTATTGAGACAAGATAAGTTGCTATCGGATAACGATGCTTCCATTTGTGAGTCTTTGTGCCATTCCCATTATCCACAACCGCGACAAGTTTCCCTTCGGATCCCACCTTGAATTGTGAGTCGCACGTCACCCACACATCGACGGAATCCGCTTTATCTCCCGGGGTATCCTTACAGGGCCACCAGTCTTTTGCTCCATACGGCTCGCTGAGAGACCAAACCCATGGCACAGTAGAACCGGAGGCGGTTGTATATGACAAGAACGCGAAGCTTCCGAATCCTGAACTTCCCGGGACACCGTGGTAGTATACTTTCACCGTGAAGTATTCGCCTGCTGAGTAGCCACGATCCAGAGAGATGGTGAAAAACGAGGACGATGCAAGCTGCACGAACCCCGCTGGTCGGGTGCCCCCGACTGAAACTGAGTCGACTCTCATAGCGCTCATGAGGTCGAGCGTGATGGTTGAGAGATTATTGACAATGCTCTTCGCCACCATCGTCACAGCCCCGATCAGATTTGGGGGCGCCACCATGAGGTTCAGATCGAGTTTGTAGTACGTTACATCGAACCCTTCCTGACCCGGTGTGAGAACGTCGGAGATCTTGGCAAGCCGTGCTGATGCAAGGGACTCTTTTGATTCGAGCTGCCGGCGAAGAAAACTCTCCGACTCCTGTGAACGAGCGGCGTTCGGCATGAACACTAGGCAAAGCAAAAGATAAATGAAAGTCCAAGAATCCATGAATTTCAGGCGAGCGGTCATCGTCAATGCCCTTCTCCGCGCAACATTCTGAATACATGAAGTAGCCCGGGAAGAATGGCGTCGAGCGACTCCTCAACGGCCCGCTTTGAACCCGGGAGATTTACTATAATGGTCGATCCTCGAACACCCGCCTTCCCGCGCGACAGCATCGCAAGGGGAGTCCGGTCCTGGCCATGCCCGCGTGCTGCTTCGACGATTCCCGGGATTTCTCTCTCAAGCACAGATCTCATCGCGTCCGGAGTGACATCCTTCCTGCTGAGTCCTGTTCCGCCGGTCGTGATGACAAGATTCAGTTTCAAAGAGTCAGCATACGAGATCAGAGCCTCTTCTATGATCTTCTGATCATCAGGTATGACTTTGTAGTCAACCACCTCGATCCGTTTTTCCCGAAGTCGCTCGACGATGTAAAGACCCGAAGTGTCCTTCTTCCTGCCAGCTGCAACGGAATCAGACATTACAAGAACTGCGCCGCGGAGGGGAACCGAGGGGGTCTCGGTGAAATCGGATTTTCCTCCTCGTTTCTCCAGGAGCGTTACACCGACAATTTCCATGCTTTCGTCGACGGGTTTCAGCATATCATACAGAGTCAGTGCAGCGACGGCGGCGGCTGTCAGAGCCTCCATTTCCACACCGGTCTTATAGATCGCTTTTACTTCCGTCGTCACACGAATGGTGTCTTCGCCCAATTCGAAACGGCAATCAACAAAATCGATCGGAATAGGGTGACAGAACGGCACAATTTGACTCGTGTTCTTCGCCGCCTGCACGGCGGCAACCTTTGCCACCGGCAACGGATCGCCCTTCGGAGCTTTTCCATCGCGCACAAGTCTGATGGTTTCGGGGCTGACCTTGAGAACAGCTTGCGCTTGCGCCCATCGGGCTGTCGTTGTCTTGCGGGAAATGTCTTTCATATTCTCGTGATGAATATACTTAGAAAAGAACAAAGAGTCAGCCTTCCTTCGTTCCAGCGGAGGAGTTCTCCTCGTCTGGCAAATCAGGTGATTTTTTTCTACCATGACAGTCAAACTCTCTGACGAGACGAAAGTGTTTATGGGTATCCATCCCAGTGACTGAGGAGGAGTGCATGCAATTGAAGGACAGTTTTCAGACGAAATCAAGCTTCACGGCATCCGGCAAAACGTATACTGTTTTTTCGCTCAAGCGGCTGGAAAAGTCCTATCCCGGCCAGCTCGCAAGGCTGCCGATCTCGCTGAAAATTTTGCTTGAGAATCTTCTCAGACAAGAGGACGGGCGCGTTGTACGGCGCGAAGATGTTGAGGCCTTGGTCCGATGGGACTCAAAAGCCACACCGGACAAGGAAATCGCCTTCATGCCTGCACGAGTACTTCTCCAGGATTTCACTGGCGTTCCCTGTGTCGTCGATCTCGCTGTCATGCGAGACGCGATGGTGAACATGGGGGGTGACCCCGGAAAAATCAATCCGCTTCAGCAAGTCGACCTCGTCATCGACCATTCTGTCCAGGTGGATGAATTTGGAGCCGGATCATCCTTCCTGATGAATGTTGAAAAGGAATTCGCCCGCAACATGGAGCGCTATGCGTTCCTGCGATGGGGACAGCAAGCGTTCAAGAACTTCCGCGTCGTCCCTCCCGGCACCGGCATTGTTCACCAGATCAATCTGGAGTACCTGGCAAGGACCGTGTTCACCACACAAATCAATGGTGAATCATGGGCCTATCCTGATACGCTGGTCGGAACCGATTCGCACACGACCATGATCAACGGACTGGGCGTCCTCGGCTGGGGAGTTGGCGGAATTGAAGCAGAAGCCGCAATGCTTGGACAATCAATTTCGATGTTGATACCCCAAGTGGTAGGATTCAAGCTCAAGGGCAAACTTCGTCCGGGCGCGACCGCAACAGACCTGGTCCTCACCGCTACGCAGATGCTCAGGAAACATGGTGTGGTCGGGAAATTCGTTGAGTTCTTCGGCGCAGGAGTGTCGAGCCTCTTGCTGGCTGATCGCGCCACGATCGCCAACATGGCCCCCGAGTATGGAGCCACGATGGGATTCTTCCCCGTCGACCAGGAGACGCTCAACTTCCTCCGCTTCACCGGACGGAGCCCGGAGCTCGTCTCGTTGGTGGAAGCATACTGCAAGGATCAGGGTATGTTCCATACTCCGCAAAGCCCTGAGCCCGACTTCAGCAGCACACTGGAACTCGATCTCGCCACCGTCGACCCGAGTCTCGCCGGACCGAAGCGCCCTCAAGACCGCGTGGCACTTTCACAATCCAAGCCCTCGTACCGCAAAGCTCTTGTCGAGATGCTCGAGTTGAAAGGAACTCAGCTCAACAAAGATGCAGCAGCGGCCTGGATCAGTGAACCATCCGGCCGACAGTCCGCGTCTCTTCCGAAGGATTTCACCGACACTGTCATGAAATCCGTGCCTGTCCAGAAGAACGGTTCGAGCTTCCAGCTTGCGCAAGGGTCGGTCGTGATTGCAGCAATCACAAGCTGCACGAACACATCAAACCCGTCCGTCATGGTTGCAGCAGGATTGCTCGCTCGCAAGGCATCGCAGCGCGGTCTGAAAACGAAGCCATGGGTGAAGACGAGCCTCGCACCGGGCTCGAAAGTTGTCACCGACTATCTGCGCGAAGCAGGACTGAACACTTTCCTGGATGAGTTGGGTTTCAATCTCGTTGGATACGGATGCACCACATGCATCGGCAACAGCGGACCTCTTCCCGATGCGATCGGGAGAGCAATTCAAGACAATGACCTCGTGGCAGTGTCAGTCCTCTCGGGGAATCGCAACTTTGAGGGTCGCGTGCACGCCCAGGTCAGGGCGAACTATCTTGCCTCCCCTCCATTGGTTGTGGCGTACGCGCTCACCGGAACGATGAACATCGATCTGCAGAATGAGCCGATCGGCACCGGGAAAGACGGGAAACCGGTTTTCCTCAGCGAGATCTGGCCGTCACCCGAAGAAGTTGAATCGACAATCCGATCATGCGTCAAGTCAGAGATGTTCCACAATCAGTATTCAAATGTCTTTGAAGGGGGCAAGGAATGGCAGACACTGCCGGTTCCCACAGGCGCACGATACGCGTGGGAAGGAGGCTCGACGTACATCAAGGCTGCGCCGTATTTCGAGGACCTGCCACGGGAACCGAAGCCGCTTCAGGACATCGCCGGCGCAAAAGTTCTGGCTCTCCTCGGCGATTCTGTGACAACGGATCACATTTCACCTGCCGGCTCAATCGCTGCCAACAGCCCGGCGGCGAAGTATCTCATCGCGAACGGAGTCGAAAAGAAAGACTTTAACCAATACGGAGCGAGGCGCGGGAATCATGAAGTGATGATGCGTGGGACATTTGCGAATGTCCGCCTCCGCAACATGCTCGCACCTGGCACTGAGGGAGGCTGGACCCTCCATCCTTCATCGAAAGAGCCGATGTCGATTTTTGACGCCGCGATGAAGTACAAAGAGGAGAAGGTGCCTTTGATCATCATTGCTGGAAAGGAATACGGCTCGGGCTCGTCCAGGGATTGGGCGGCAAAAGGCCCACGGCTTCTTGGAGTCCGCGCGGTTATTGCCGAGAGCTTTGAGAGAATCCATAGGAGCAATCTCGTCGGGATGGGTGTCCTGCCGCTTCAGTTCGAGGACGGACAGAACTACAAAACCCTTGGTCTTTCGGGGTTTGAAACATTCTTTATTGAGGGCATTTCCAGGGGCTTACAGCCGCGTCAAAAACTGACGGTCAAGGCAACCGCAACGGATGGAAACGTGAAAACATTCACGGTCAATTCCCGCATTGATACGCCAAACGAGGTTGATTACTACAAACACGATGGGATACTCCAATTCGTGTTGAGGTCGTTGTTGAAATAGTTTGATGGAGTCAGCGGAATCGCTGGATCTTTCGGCGGATGCCCGCATCTCATGGGAGCAGAGAGGCCGGGAATATGCCTGGTCACCTAGAATTGATTGATGGACAGAATCCAGCGCGCTGTTGTCTCAACAGACGCTTCGAAAAAGGAGATTGAACGAATGCCAGTGTTTGACTATAGCTGTTCGGGTTGCGGAAAGACATACGACGTGTACCACAAAGTGCGTGAAGTGGTCGAGGATGTTGTGTGCCCACAATGCGGATCGACCGAGCACAAGAAGCTCTTCTCTGCGGCATCAGTGTCGATGGGCGGGACCTCTTCCTCCTCTTCGGCGTCTCAGCCGCCATGTGAAATGGGAGGCGAATGTTGCGGCGGAGCATGCGGACTGAATTGAACTCCAATCCTCCACACAGGGAGAGCGGCCAGTGAACGGAGAGATTTTCTTCTACGCTGTCATGGCAATTCTCGTTCTGTTTTATGCGCGACGCTTCTTCGCATTCCGGTCCATTACTGAGTATCGTCCGGCTGAAGTCGAGGAAAAGATGCGGACAGACCGGGCAACTTTCCTTCTGGATGTGCGCACCGAGAAGGAGTGGAGTCAGAACCACATCAAGGGCGCACACCATATTCCCCTCCACGAGCTGGGACGCCGGTACACCGAACTGGAGAAGCACAAAGGCAGAGAAATCATCTGCTATTGCCAGTCAGGAAACCGGAGTCTCACAGCAGCACTGCGACTCAAACGCCTCGGATTCACTGTTGCTCATATGAAGGGCGGTCTTGCCGATTGGAATTTCAGCAAACTGCGTTGACACAAATCTGGACGAGGGAATCGTCGAACGAACAAATTCAGAAGGTACAGCCATAGATTCTCCGGAGAAATAATGAGTTACGGATTTTCAAAACAGGTGTCGTTGTCATATGACAAGGCGGTTGAGAAGGTTACTGAGGAACTGAAGAAGGAAGGATTTGGTGTCCTCACAACAATCGATGTCAGGGACACACTCAAGAAGAAACTTGATGTCGATTTCTATAGGTATGTCATCCTTGGCGCCTGTAATCCCCCGTTCGCCTACAAAGCCCTCCAGGCCGAGGAACAAATAGGGCTGCTTCTCCCCTGCAATGTCATCGTCTACGAGAAGGAAGGCAAGACAATTGTCGGGGCATTTGATCCGATGTCGATGACGAAGATGGTGGAGAATGAAGCCCTGAAGTCCATTGCAGAAGATGTCGCCACGAGGCTGCAGCGGGTGCTCAACTCGTTGAGCTGATTGCAGTAGTCACCGCGTTACGATCCCATATCATTCAATTCTTCCTGTGAACGTTTGGCATAGTCTGAATCGGGAAGAATCGCGATAGCCCTCTTGAACAACTCCCGAGCCCTGTCATAGTCGTCCGCACGTTTGTGCGCGACTCCCCCGTAATAGAAAACAACCGCCTTCAACTCCTTTGTCTGCTCGGGGAAGTCAGGTCTTCTGAGAAGAACGATGAAATCTTCGAGTGAAGTCGAGAGACGCCCAGCATAGTCGGGCAATCCCAGTCCATTGATCCCCCGGATCAGATGGACCATGATATTGCCGGGATCCATTTCAATGGCCCGATCCAAGTCTTCGCACCCCTGCTTCATATACTTCAGCTTGTTGGGTGGCCACCACGAATCACGACCGCGCATTGTCCAGAGAGCACCATGGTAGGCAACAGCGACCGCGTTCGCCGAATCGATCGCTAACAACCGGTCAAAAACCCGAATCCCCTTTTCAACTGCACTCCCATCACCCGACGCCCCCTGATCGTGATAGAAACGCCCGAGTTCCATCATTGTTGACTCGTCTCCCGGACTTGCCTTAAGCCGTTGTTCCAGTTCCTTGATTTTGTCCTGGCCGTACATGGAAGCCAACAGTACAAATCCAACCAGCAGGGCAAGAAAACGTTTCACGAAAGATTCCACCATCATTGCGACGCACCATTCAGTTCCTGTACGATGGTCGCCCCCTTTTTGCGCTTTGAGCTTTCTGCCAACAGGCCGGGACCTCAGATAATCCCACAACCGAAAGAGAAGCAACGCTGCCACTACCGCGCCATACCGAAGGGGCCGACTTGTATCGGCTTTCACCAGCCAAAGATAGTGAAATACTCCGCAGAGTGCCACCCCATAGACCAGCCGGTGAAGCAGTTGCCATCGTTTCCCTCCCATCCATCGCACAACTCGATTTGGTGATGTGAGCGCAAGAGGGATCATCATGACGAAGGCTGAGAATCCGACGGTGATGAACGGTCGCTTGGCAACATCCTTCAGGATCTCATCAAACGCGAAGAACTGGTCGAGATACACGTACATGGTGAGGTGGAGGAATCCGTAGAAGAACGCGAAGAGTCCAACCATGCGCCGGAATCGCGCGAGTCGGGACCAACCGGTGATCTTACGCAGCGGGGTAACAGAGAGGGTAATGACGATGAATCGGAGAGTCCAGATTCCCGTTTCTTCGGTGATATCTTTGATGGGGTTAGCGCTCAATTCCCCCATTGCGGCCCCATAGAGAAGCAGCCCAAGGGGGACAAGCGCGAGCAAAAACACAATGACCTTCGCAACAGTAATTTCCCGCTGAGCTCTCGTCATCCGGTATGATCCTGGAGATCTGGTCGAAGAGTTTCACGCAAAGTCGCAAAGAACGCCAAGCCGTTTTGAAGGACAAGACATCGAAAGACTTTTTTAGCGCCTTGGCGTTTTTGCGTGAGAAGATTGGACTAGTAAAGACGAATCAACATTCTGCTAGAAGTGCTTACGCAAGTCCATGCCCGCATACATCGACGCGACCTGGTCACCGTAACCATTGAACGGAAGAGTCTTCCTCTTGAAGAATTCGCCTATGCGACGCTCGGTCTTCTGGCTCCATCGGGGATGATCCACCTCGGGGTTCACGTTCGAATAGAATCCGTACTCATCGGGACCTGCCAGCATCCAGGTCGTCTGCGGTTCCTTGTCGGTAAATGAGATCTTGACGATCGACTTTATCCCCTTGAAGCCGTACTTCCATGGTATCACAAGCCGGAACGGGGAACCGTTCTGGTTCGGGAGATCCTTGCCGTAGACTCCTGTGACGAGAAGGGTCAACGGGTTGAGTGCTTCATCGAGACGAAGACCTTCGAGGTACGGCCAGTGTAAGTAGCGTTCCTTCTGACCCGGCATTTGCTCGGGTCGATATACAGTCTCGAACGTTACGTACTTTGCCCGCGAAGTCGGCTCAACTTTCTTCACGAGGTCGGCCAGAGGGAACCCGCGCCACGGTATTACCATCGACCATCCTTCCACGCATCGCATCCGATAAATCCGATCCTCCAGCTTGTACGATTTCAGGAGATCTTCCAGGTTGTAGGTCGCCGGCTTCTTGACCGCTCCCTCAATCTTCACAGTCCACGGCTTCGGTTGAAAGCTCCCGGAATACTGAGATGGATCTCCCTTGTCGACTCCGAACTCGTAGAAGTTATTATACGTGGTGATTTCTTTGAACGTGTTGACTTCTTCGTCCGTATCGTACGGCCCCTTCTTTCCCCGGGGCCAGCGATCATCGGCATGAACAGAATCGGGGAACGTGAGTGCGGTTGCGAGTCCGATACCGGCTGCAGCGGCAGCCCCGATGAACTCGCGGCGATTGAAGTACAGGTGCTCAGGTGTGATTTCGGAAGACTTGATATCCTCAGCCCGTTTGACCAGCATGCTCTACCCTCCAGCGTGATGAACTACAAGGATAAAACACGCCGGCATATGACTTCGTTCCTCGTCAGGTTCTGGGGAGGAAAAATGCGGCGGCCGACGTTCACCCTCTGTGTTGGTGCCACCAGCGGTCAACGACATCTGGGATTTCCGTTTTCACCTCGCTCTGCTTCCATTTGTCGAAGAATTTAATGTCGGCGCTGCTCGGTTCGGGATTGGGGAAGTCGATTTGGACGCGGAGTGGCATAGGAATAGCCTCTCCCACAATCAGCGCCTCGCCCTGCCGCAACGCAGGAAGTGTGTCGATCAGTCCGGCAAACGTATCGGACATCAACTTACCAACATAGCCCTGGTCGACAGGGTTCGTGAGTCGGAGAATGATAAAGTTATTGCACTGCGACAGAATGGTCTCGGAAACCTCAGAAGGGCGCTGGCTGACGATCATACAGCTCACGCCGTATTTACGTCCTTCCTTTGCGATACGTTCAACTGTTCGTCGGGCCGCTCCGACACCCGTCCCACCGCTGGGAAGATAATTGTGGGCCTCCTCGAAGACGAGAAGGATGGGGAAGTCACGCCTGCTCGCATTCCAGAAATTGAAGTCGAATGCGAGGCGAGCGAGCAGCGATACGATGGTGTTGACGATATCGAACGGGACGCCGCTCATATCCATGAGCGTGATACGCGAATCCTGATTCTTTCCAAAGAACTTGTTCAGAAGCACTGCAAACGAAGAAGACTGTACATACTCTTTCGGCTTGAACATGAACGCATAGCGCGGATCGTTTAAACGGCTGTCGAGACGGACAAGGAACCTGCTGAACTTCCCATAGAATGGTCCCTCCTTCGCCGAGGATCCCGTGAGACCCGAGATTTTCTCGGTATCATAATACTGGATCTTCGCACGGACCTCTGCCAGATCGAAGTACACCGGTGTATCCACCGTCAGGATATCCGCGAGGCTGGGATTCTTGCCCTTCTTTGAGGCAACGATGAGATCTTTGAATACGGTGACTTGCGTGGCGGCGTTCTCATCGCGGTCATCTATAAACGTCTCCTGAAGTTCCGCGAGGTTCATCAGCCAATATGGAAGTTCGAGTTCGGCAATGTCGAGGTGCTGACTTGTCTCCGGGAATGCACTGCTGTATTCGTTGTGGATATCCAGGATGATGATGTTGGTGTCGGGATAGACAGCGACCTTCTGCAAAATAGAGGATACAGTGCACGACTTTCCGGAGCCGCTGGATCCGAGGATTGCAAGGTGCTTTCCGAACAACTTATTGGGATCGAGATACGCACGTTCGCGCTCGAACAAGGAGAGTTGTCCGACCGAAAACCCAAATTTACGGAACACCGAGAACACCGCAGTCAGATCAGCATCCTCCGCAATAAACACCGGCGAATCAACCGGGGGAATGACGGAGACACCGCGTTCATAACGGCCTGCTTTTACTGTCCCCACGAGGCTGAGCTCCATCACGCAGCGCTGACTCAGCTTTCCATTCTCCGAGAAGTCAATCTTTTTGAACTCCGACATCATGGCGACGACAATGATCTTCGCTACCGGAATGAGCACGTAGCTGCCGATCTGTCCGATATAGTAGATCTTGCCGTTGAACTCTTTGGCGAGGTTCTTGATTTCCGAGTCCATGACAGCCGTCAGTGTCCCGCTGGTGACTCCCGTGACCACGCCGATTCGTTTTTGTTCAGTCATAGCATCCCTCGTTGGAAAAACACTAATGAGTGGCTTCGCCGAGCCGTTTGATCACGACGATCGTCTTGTCATCCCCGTCGTCGGATGCCGATGAGTACTGCAGCACATCATCCAGCAACCGCTGGCATATCTCCTTGGCGCTGAGAGAAGCGAGTTCTCCGATCTTACTCTGCAGCCTGTCTTCACCGTACATCACCCCTCCCCCAACTGCCTCAACCACACCATCCGTATACAACACTACGACATCTCCCTCGTTCAGATGTGTGTTGTCCACTTTGTAGAGACCATCTGGAAACGGACCCATGATCTGTCCTGTCGCCTCCAACATGTCGATGCGCTTGTCCTTCGCCCGATAGACCATCGGGCTGTTGTGCCCTGCGTTCGAATAGAGCAGGAGCCCCTTCGGGTCGTTTGAGAGTTCGGCGTAGAACATCGTCACAAACTGTTCCTCGGCAAAGGTTTTATTCACCAGCCTGTTCACGCGGGACATCAGAGCGCTGATTTTTGTGTGATAGGTAATGCCCATCCGCAGCGCACCGGAAACATAGAGGGCCTCTGCGGCAGCCCTGAATCCCTTGCTCGCCGCGTCCCCGATCACGACACTCAGCCGATCTTCCTCGTCATCAGATTGAAGGTAATCAAAGAAATCGCCGCCGACCACCCGGTCCGGGATCGACACACCGTACAGCTCATAGTGATGGAAATTGAGCGCGTGTTGCGGAAGGATGCTCTGCTGGATTTCGCGGGCTTTGTCCAGGTCCTTCTCGAGCAAGTCTGCTTTGCGCTCCACTTTCTTGCCGCGAAGGAGTGACGTCACCGCCAGGCTGATGATATTCAGATCGGCAAGCAGTGATTCCTCCAGCCTATCCGAATTGAAAGCGAGGATGTACTGCGGGACCTTCCCTTTCTTCGCATCGAGTTTTTCCCCGACGCCTGTTGCCGAGTACTTAACAATCCCCTTTTTCCTGAGGTAGCGATCCGTTTCGTTTGCGATCAGTGACCGATGGTCCGAGAGTTGATAGAAGATGGGATAGGTCGAAAGAGCAATCTTGTAACCCTGTTCGACCCTGTCTATGATGCCGATTTGATGTATCAGGCGGTACGAATCGGTGGATGGCTCGTATTGCCAGATCCGCCCACCTTTGAGGTTGATCTGCTCATCTTTCACAATCTCGTTTAGGACATGTTTGAGCAACTCCTTATCTGTCTTGAAATCGTGTGATGCAAAACTTTCAATGGTCCGATACAAACGACGTTGATTCATCATAACGATCTGATACCCTTTTCGTGGAGCATTCTGGCTGAGTCAAATTGAAACTGGAGCACTCGATGGACTGGCCTGCGAAGTGCAAGAGACAGGTATTGTAACTGCTCCCATCTCCGTTCCCCTCGTCTTTGTGCATGAGCGATGTAATTTTACCGCATTTCCGTGTGAAAATCAAATTTAAGATTCGGGCACGCTCGATGACGTGACAAAGATCAATCGAGCTTCTTTCTGAACCGAAGCATGCTGGCGACGAGGATTGCAGATCCCATCAACACCAGCATCACCGCTTGGGGCCAGAGCGTGCTGATCCCCACACCCTTGAGTATGATCGAGCGAATGATGATGAGGTAATAGCGCATAGGAATGCCGAGCGAAAGATACTGCAACGGTGCCGGCATGTTTTCGATTGGAAAAACGAAACCGGAGATATACATCATGGGCATCATGACAAAGAAGATTGCTGTCATCATAGCCTGCTGCTGTGTCCTTGAAATCGTGGAGACGAAAAGGCCCACTCCCAGCGAGGTCATGAGAAAAGCTCCTGTGAGGACGAACAGCAGCAGGACACTTCCCTTCACAGGGATTCCAAACCCGAACACCATGACCGTGATGACCACACACACATTGACCATGCCAACGATCGTGAAAGGAATGAGCTTCCCCAGGATCAATTCATATGATCGGATGGGCGTCACCATAATCTGTTCGAGAGTGCCGACCTCCTTCTCCTTCACAATTGCCATTGCGGTGAGATTCGTGGTGGTAATCAGAAGGATTAGCACAAGAACTCCGGGAACCATGAAGTTCCGGCTCTTGAGCGACGGATTGTACCAGGCCCGCACCTCGGCATCGACGCGGCCCGAAAGGCCTGTCCCGCCAAGCACATCCGTGAGAATTTCGGTCGACGCACCAATAATGATCTGGTTGATATAGCCCATGCTGATCGCGGCGGTGTTTCCCTCACTTCCATCGAAAATGACCTGAATTGTCGCCGGCTCTTTTCTCAGCACCTTGTCTCCAAAACGCGGAGGCACAACGAGAGCCATAGTTACCTTGTTGTTGTCCACGTACTGTTGGATGGAGTTGTAGTCTTCCGTTGCATACTCGATTGTGAAATATCCGGAATTGGAAAACCGCTGGATAAATGCGCGGCTCTCGACTGTCTTGTCGAGGTCACAAATGACCATCGAGATGTTCTTCACATCAAGCGATGCCGCGAACCCCAGGAACGTCAGCTGGAGAACAGGAGCAATGAAGACGATTGGCAGAAGGCGCCGATCCTTGATCAGCTGGCCAAATTCCTTCTTCAGAAGCGCTATGATCCGTTGGAGACTCACAATCCTATCCTATATTCCGCTTGAATCGCAAAGTGCTGATGGTGAGGAGAACAGTCGCGAAGAGCACCAGGTAGAGCAGTTGTTCCCAGAACGCGGCGATGCCAACTCCCTTCAAAAGAATGCTACGCAGAATTACTAGGTAGAACTTCGCCGGAGTAATATTGGTCAGAATTTTCAGCCACCAGGGCATGCTTCTGATCGGGAACACAAATCCTGACAATACGATCGTAGGAACCATGGACACAATGGCGGCGATCTGAAAGGCGACCTGCTGGCTGTCAGAGATTGTTGACACGAGAAGCCCCATGCTCAACGCGGCCACAATAAACAGGAGCGTCGCACCAAAGAGAAGGAACACGCTCCCCTTGATAACGACTCCGAACAGCAGGTAGGCAGCCAGAAGGACAAGCGACGCGGCGACAAGCGAGATCAGGGCGTACGGTATCAGTTTCCCGAGAATAAAATCGAGAGAATGAACAGGCGAGACATTGATCTGTTCTATCGTGTTGCGTTCCTTCTCCCGCACAATCGACAGCGATGTTGCAATGACAGCTGTGATGGCAAGGATGAATGCGATAAGCCCCGGCACGAGAAATTTTGCGCTCTTGAGCTCCGGGTTGTACCAGATTCGCCCCTCATAATTAATGGGGATGTAATTGGCGCGGCCGATCTTCGCCAGGTTGTTCATAACAATCTTCTGGGAATACTGCAACACAACAGCCTGCGAATAACCGACAATCGTTGTCGCGGAGTTCGCGTCCATGCCATCGACGAGGATCTGGACCGACGCGGACTCGTTCGCCTGAAGGTGATCCGAAAAGTCTGACGGCACGACGAGAACCATCCGGACATGACCATCGTCCAGCATTTGCGTTGCCTCTTCAGAAGTTGCGAGCTCCTGCACGTAGTCAAAGTACCCCGAGGACACGAACGAATTGATGAACTCACGTGAGACTGCACCCTTGTCCTGATTGACGACGGCCATCCTGATATGGTTGACGTCAAAGTTCAGTGCATAGCCATTCAGCAGCAATAGGGCGGCGGGAACAAGCGTTAGCACAGCAAGGACGCGCTTGTCTCTCCGGATATGCCGGAATTCCTTCTTGATAATTGGGAGCAGACGGTCAATCATGTTTCATGTCCTAGGCAGCTCGTTTGGCTTCCTGATCCAGAAGAAAAATGAATACATCCTCGAGCGACGGAGTGATACGCTCGATATTCGCTACCTCAATTCCCTCCCCGTTCAGAATTCGCCTGATTTCTTTCCGGGCTTTTTTTTCATCAGAGACGCTGACGTGCATGTACGTACCAAACACTGAAGTCTCCACGGCCCAGGGCTGCTGCTCGAGCAATGCCAGAGCGTCAATGACTTTAGTACACTGAACCTCAAGAATCGGTGTCTTGATGTGTTGCTCTTTCAGCTCCTTCGGGCTTCCTCCAGCAATGATTTTTCCGGCGTTGATGAGAATGATGTCGTTGCAGTACTCTGCCTCTTCCAGGTAGTGAGTTGTCACGAGCACCGTGATCCCTTGCGAGGAAAGGTCATTGATCAATTCCCAGAATTTTCTCCGCATCACCGGGTCAACCCCGCTGGTTGGCTCATCCAGAAACACAATCCGCGGCCTGTGCAGGATTGCACAACCAAGTGCCAACCGCTGCTTCCATCCGCCGGAGAGAGTGCCGGTGATGCTCCTCTCGCGCCCCTTGAGGTTGGCCATCTCCAGAACCCAATGCTTCCGTTCGGCAAGCTCACCATTACTGAGTCCATACACTTTGCCAAAGAAGTTGATGTTCTCGTCGACGGTGAGGTCCTCATACAAGGAAAACTTCTGTGACATATAACCGATATTCTCTTTGATTTTCTCTGACTGAGTATTGATGTCAAACCCACCAACCCTCGCGGTTCCCTTCGTTGACTGGAGAAGCCCGCACAGCATGCGGATTGTCGTAGACTTCCCCGCGCCGTTGGCCCCAAGAAATCCGAAGATCTCCCCTTGCTTTACTTCGAAGTTGATGTGGTCAACGGCGCAAAATTTCCCGAAGAGTTTTGTCAGATTGTCGACTTCAATTGCGTTCACAGCCATGAGATACAATCCTGATACGTGGGACGTTCCTAGCGAAGTTCGCCGACGGACTTCTCGAGCCTCGCCTCTGCCAGCTCGTGATCAACCAGCGATTGCGTCAGCTGTAGCTTTGATTGCAACAGGGCCACTTCCGCATCCAGAAGTTCAGAACTCGTTGTGAGGCCTGTCTTGTACTTTTCAGCTGTCATCCGGTAATTCTCATTTGCCTGCTCGACCGTAAGCTCAGCGAGGTGAATTCGTTCCTTTGCCTGCTGAAAGCTGAGATAGCTCTGTGTCACATCGAGCGTGATGCCGTCTCTCAATGTCACGAGTGCATCCTTCGTTTGTTCGTATTGCGCTTTCGCCTGATTCGTCTGATGAAATGCCGTCAGGTTATTCCAAAGATCGATCTGCAGCGAAATCCCGAAGTCCCAGGTATCCTTGAACTCATCCTTTGAAGGAATGATCCGCTGGTTGGGTCGGGCATAGTAATAATTCCCGGTGAAGAATATCTGAGGCAACCAGCCACCTGCTGCTGAGGTCACTGCTGCGCTCGCAGCCTTGACACGTGATTCCATCGCGAGGATCTCAGGCCGCACTTTGAGAGCAGAGCTGAGGACTTTCTCCAGCTCCGGATAGTCCTTCGTCGTCGGGGTCAGCGGCGAAGCAATCCCGACATCCGTATCAAGCGGAATCCCAATCGCCGAATTGAGGGATATCGTCGCAAGCCGGACGTTGTTCGCAGCATCGCTCTGAAGAATTCTCGAATTGAAAAACTGGACCTTTATCTTGAGCACATCGTTGGTCGTCGCCATCCCCTGCTTCAACAGGTTCTCCGCGTCTTCAAGATGCGAGGCGATTTGCTTTACATTGTCGTCCGAAAGACGCTTGATCTCCTTCGCCCGATACACAGTCCAGTAGGTTGATTTGATGGTGAAGACAAGATCCGCTTTGTCTTTTGTGACATCACTCCTCGCTGCCTCGGCCTGGTACGCTGCATTGTCAGCCGCTCCCTGGAATTTCCATCCAGTGAAGAGCGGCTGCTGAAACGACGCTCTGGCGCTATAGGTGTTGGGGATATATGGAAAGATCGACATCGGTATCCCCGGGAGAGGAATCTTGAAATCCGGTACTTCGCTCAGCCTTTGGTACGAGCCCTGCAGTTTCAACGAGGGATACAACATCGCGCTCATTTCGCTTGATTTTGCATCCGCGTATTCTGATTTCATTTGAGAAGCGTGAAGAACTCTGCTGTTATCCAGCCCAAGAGCCACACTCTCCTCGATTGTCAGCATCCTCGTCTGGGCGAGGACTTGTGAAAGTCCTGTCATCACAACAAAGAGAACGACAATAGACGTTTTCATACTTCCGAGCCTTCCACAAATTCCTGTTTTCTGTTTCGCTCAGAAAGGAGCGAGATGAACACGTTTTCCAATGACGGCGAGATCATTCTGTGATCAAGGACCTCGACAGAGTTTTTCTTTAGAACATCCAGAAGCCTGCGCAACCCCTTCTTTTCATCTTCCACGACCACATTGAGTCTGTCCCCAAACGCCTGCACTTCCATCGCGAGTTTCTCGGATTTGAGGAGCGATGCCGCTTTCCGGATGTCGTTGCACACCAGTTCCAGAAGAGTTCCTCTCATGATCCCTTTGAGATTTTGAGGCGTATCGGCAACGAGGATCCGTCCCTCATTCATCATGGCGACGCGGCTACAGCGCTCGGCTTCGTCCAAATACGGGGTTGTCATGAGGATCGTAATCCCTGTCTTGAGGAGATTTGACAGGATCTTCCAGAAATCACGCCTTGAAACAGGATCGACGCCGGCGGTCGGCTCATCGAGAAAAATCACTTCCGGTGTGTGGATCAGCGTGCACGCAAGGGCGAGTTTCTGTTTCATCCCCCCGGAGAGGTTCTCGGCAAATCGAGTCCGGAACGGAGTCAGCCGGGTGAACTCGAGCAGCTTTTCGCGGCGCTTCCGATAGTCATGGACACGATGAATCTCGGCGAAGAATTCAATATTCTCGTCTACCGTCAGGTCACCATACAGGCTGAATTTCTGGGAAAGGTAGCCAATCCGATTCTTCACCTCGCCGGGTTGGCGCCGGACATTGAAGCCGCAGACGAAGAGCTCTCCTTCATCCGGCGGAACAATTCCGCAGAGCATTCTGATCGTTGTCGTCTTGCCGGCTCCATCCGGACCCACGAGAGCGAACATCTCACCCTTCTCTACTTTCATGGAGATCGAGTCGACCGCGCGGTGGATCCCGAATGACTTGCTGACTGACTGTAGTTCGATGGTGCTCATACCTGATTCCGATTAACGAACAATGGCATCAGCTGGCATACCCGACTTCAGTGCCCGCTCGTGGTTCTCGACCTCCAGCTTCACGCCGTACACCAACTTCGTCCTGTCTTCTTTCGTTTGTACGTTTTTCGGAGTGAACTCAGCAATCGGCGAGATATAGATAACCTTCCCGGGAAACGTCTTCTGAGGATACGTATCGATGGAAACGTCTGCTGATCCGCCGAGTTTGACTTTGCCAAGCTCTGATTCGTTGACATAGATCATAAGATCCATTTTATCGAGACGCGAGATCGTAGCGACTACAGAACCTATGCTGATGAGCTCCCCTTCTTCAAAAGGCTTGTGCGTAACAGTGCCGGACACAGGCGCGACAATCACGGCATCGGTGAGTTGTTTCATCAGAAGATCGGCTGTGGCCTTCGCCTGACCCGCGCGGGCTTTTGCTGCAACCAGATCCTCAGGGCGTGCAAACTTGCGCAGCTTTCCCAGGCTCTGCTCAGCGGAATTGAGCTGTGCCTTCGCGATGGTGAAGCGGGACTCCGCATCATCATACTGCTTCTGTGTCACGGTTTTCGTGGCAAGCAGCTGTTTCATTCGCGCGTAATCGTCATTCGCGTTCTTGAATGATGCCTCCGCCTGCCGGAGCGACTCTTCACCAAGCTGCAGGTCCTCCGATCGGGCACCATTCAGCAGAAGCTTGTATTGCGCATCGGCCACCTCGAAACCCGCCTGCGCCTGCTTCCACTGAAGTGCGAGTGTTGAGCGATCAAGGATCACAAGCGTATCACCGGCCTTCACTTCGCTCCCCTCCTGCACTCGGATGGTCTCGATCTGACCGGGCACTTTCGCACCGACCTTGACTTCAGTGGCTTCCAGTGTGCCGCTTGCTTCAATTGCTCCCTTGTTGCCGTTCCCGCATCCCCAGAGCACAAAGCCCAGAACCAGGAAAATGGATTTCGTTTTCATAATGTCCTTCGTTGTAGACTAGACGAATTCAGTTGGTTTGTCAAATGCGTGGAATTCTTCCCTTGCAGCGTCGGTCAGCGCTCCCTCGAAGAGAACTTTAAGGATGCTCTGCGCCGCTTCTTGAGCTGAAAAGGAGTGCTGCGTGAGCACCTGAGGATTAATGACCCCCTGGATGGAACTGACCAGCATGCGAATCAACACCTGCTCATTCACCTCAGGACGAAAGATGTTCTCTCTACGTGCCTGGACAATCATGGAAACGAGCCTACTCACGATGTGTTCTTCGCGGAACTTGTCGAGTTCTTTCCAGATGGACGGCGCGTTGCGTTGAATATCTGCAAGCCCTTCTCTTCGAAACTGGCTGACGTACTTCCCCATCGTCACCATTGCCTCGGCCAGTTTCTCGGCGAAGGGCTTGTCGGAAGAACTGATGCGCTCCAGCTCCCACCCAGCAGAGCGCATCATCGCATGCAAGGAGGCCCGCAAAAGCTCCTCCTTGCTCGGATAGAATTTGTAGAGAGTCTTCTTGCTGATCCCGAGGTCTGATGCGATCTCGTCGAGCGTAACCTTGCTGAACCCGCGGGAGAGGAACTCATCCCGGGCGTGTTCAAGCACTCTCTCTCTCACGTCAAGATCAGCGGTCATTGTTTGAGTATATGGAAACTATATTAGTATTATGCGTTTCTAGATCGGGGTGTTACTTGATATCAACCACTATATCTGTCTTCGTCATTTTGTATTTTGGAAACTATTGCCGTATTCTACGTTTCCAATATAATCTCCCAAGACTCTTTTGTCAAGAGAAATCTTCTTCTGTGACCATTGCCATCATGTCATCATGTTTCCGATGGGCCCCTTCAATCAATGGGAAACGGGACCGCCGTTGTTTATGAATCTGTGTTCGTCCATATAAGAAGTGCGTAAAGGGAAGAAATCGAAAAACAGCTACCCTCACACATCGGGCCGATGCAGCTTGAGAAGGGCACCCAGTTCTCAGACAAACTGATATTTGTGCTAGGGCTCAGCGCGTCCAACCTCTTACAACTTGCCGCAGAGACAACCAGGTTCACAACCACTCCCAACCTCTTGATCTCTTGGAGACTCCAAACCGAGGATGATAAGGCCGGTCCAGCTGTGACGATCAAGATCGGAAAGTCGGTCAACGGCTCATATACTGCAGTGCAAAGCATTCCGTACCCGGATCCTCGGAGCTACGGACATATCATGCTTTCCTCCTTCCCGTGGACTTAGACAGGCAGCTTTCACACTACTGGCATCCTCACTGCCGCGACCAAGACGGTAGCTACATGCGATTTCACCGTGAAGTAAGAAAAATCAATTCCATACTGAAACAGAGAAACCCTGGCAGTACTTACACTGCCAGGGTTTTCTATTTCCACACCATTATCGTCCACTCGATGGGTAGCGACGTCCGGCAGGTATCAGTGAGGTGACCAAAAGAGATGGAAACAGCGGAGGTAAAAGACAATACAGGCAGCATTACTTCTTTTGCAGGGCGCGCAGAGCCTTCGCCCCTTCGCTCCCCAGGACAAATTCGAATTCCTCCCGACAAATCTCCAGCACGGACGTGGTTCCTCCAGGAATCATGCTGCAACACTCAGGACGATTTGTGAAATCGGGATCATCAATGGTCAGCACGCCAGCGTCGATGGTAACGGGAAAGGCAAAACAGAAAAACGGTTTCAGAGCCTGCTTCGGAAGACCTTCCTCCATCGCCGCCGTCTGAAGGACACACCGCCCGTCTTTTTTCAGGAACACGCAACCCCGGTCAGTGGTCTGAGTCCCGACTCCCCTTCCCGACGGATAGTCCGAGTCAACCTCCTCCTCATTATCAAACCACGCGCCGGGATCGTGTACCTGGTCTGGCTCCATGTGCGCTCGGATGAGATCCACGTGACGAAGTATGTTATCCCGCTCTTTCACATCGAGCATGACCCCTCCCTGACAACACGAAGCGTTGCAGTTTTGCATCGAACATCCATGAGTAAACTTGGCTTCGAAAACGACGGGATCGATCTTGAGAACGGGAAGATGTGTAAGATTGTGGTTGCGAAGTTCCAGGTGCTGTCGGTCGGCCATTGACTCCTTCTTTGTATTTCTATGGTCTGGGAAGCGACGGCTGATGCTCGCCTGCCACCAGGTTCGTGGTGAAGCTATTTCAGTTCCAATCGCTGTTTGATTTCGGCAAGCTTTTGTAATGCTTCGAGCGGTGTCATTTTCTCGACATCGAGCTTTCGAATCTCCTCGCGGAGGCGCTCGTCTTTCATTTCGAAAAGTGTCATCTGTATGTCAGGTGGTGGGATACGTCCTTTGATCTGCTTTCCGCTCGAATACACATTCAGATCAGATTCCTCCAGGTTCTTCAGAATCTTCTTGGCCCTGTCCGTGACTTCCTCCGGGAGGCCTGCCATCTGGGCAACCTGTATTCCGTACGAGTGATCTGCGAACCCGGGCACAACTTTGTGTAAGAAGAGCACCTTGTCTCCATATTCCCGCACGTCAACTTTGTAATTCTTGATCCGCGGGAAAAGGTCCGCCAACTCATTCAGTTCGTGATAGTGGGTCGCAAAAAGCGTTCGTGCCCCGATGCGTGTATGGAGGTATTCGGTCAACGCCCAGGCAATGCTGATTCCATCAAACGTGCTTGTTCCGCGGCCCACCTCGTCAAGCAGAATGAGTCCCCGGTTCGTCGATGTGTTGACAATCGTTGCTGCTTCATGCATTTCCACCAGAAATGTGCTCTCCCCTGAAGCGATATTATCGCTCGCCCCAACCCTTGTGTAAATCCGATCCACCAATCCAATACGCGCTTCAGCGGCAGGTACGAAACTACCGATTTGCGCAAGCAGGACAATCAAACCCACCTGGCGGAGATAGCTCGATTTGCCGCTCATGTTCGGCCCGGTGACGATGAGGATCTGGTCGGACTCAGTATCCATCAGCGTGTTGTTCGCAGTGTAGCGTTCACCAGGCGGGAGCAGGCGCTCGATCACAGGGTGACGTCCCTCTTTGATCTCCAGGCGTGTCGAGTCATCAACCTCAGGACAGACGTAGTTGTTTTCGACTGCCACATCCGCGAGAGAGACGAAGCAGTCAAATGTCGCAAGGATGCGCGCATTCTCCAGGATCGCGGTCGAATACTCAGCAATAGCAACACGGATGTCATTGAAAATCTTGGTCTCCAGAGCCAATATCTTTTCCTCAGCGTGAAGGACTTTTTCCTCGTATTCCTTCAACTCCGGCGTAACATACCGTTCCGCATTCGTCAGCGTTTGTTTCCGGATGAAATCGGGCGGCACCTTATCCTTATGCGTGTTCGTGATCTCGATGTAGTAGCCAAACACATTGTTGTAGCCGACTTTGAGCGACGAGATTCCCGTTCGTCGACGCTCCTCTGCCTGGAGCTTCGCTATCCAATCCTTCCCGCTGAAAGCGACGGTGCGAAATTCATCCAACTCCTGATTGTATCCTTTCCGAATCACGCCCCCTTCGACAAGTGCCAGCGGCGGGTCATCTTCAATGGCATCGTGGAGCAATTTGACCAGGGGATCAAGAGGATTCAACCGTTCGTGCATCTCCTTGAGTGCAGGGGAATGGAGGTCAACGACATGCTGCTTCACCAAAGGGACAAAAGCGAGTGACCGCTCAAGTTGTTTCAGTTCTCTCGGATTCGCTCGTCCAGTCGCGATTCTCGCAACCAGCCGTTCCAGATCCCCCACCTGTCCGAGCACTTCACGAAGATCGCCCCTTGCACCGTCGTTGCCGAACAATTCCTTCACGGCGTCGAGCCGCTGGCGAATCGGCTCCAGCTTTTTCAATGGACGATTGATCCACGCCTTGAGGAGTCTCCCTCCCATCGCCGTTTGCGTTCGATCGAGGACCGAGAACAACGTTCCGTCCGATTGGCCGGAGAGTGAAGCGGTGATTTCAAGATTCCGTTTCGTTGAAGCATCCAGCACCATGTAGTCGCTGGTATCGAACGGAGTCAGTTTTTTGATGTGAGGCAGATTTGCTTTTTGCGTCTCCTGCAAGTAGTGCATAACCGTCCCTGCTGCCACCAGGCCGGTTTTCAGATGCTCAACACCGAAGCCCTTGAGCGACTGCGTCTTGAAGTGGTTAACGAGGATCTCATAACTGTAATCGCCGTTGAAGATCCAATCATCCACTTTTGTGTACAATCCCTTGAACTTGTCCCGAAGAATGCTCTCGAGCGTCTCCAGATCGCGTTTCTGGACGAGTAGCTCTGATGGCTGGAGAACATTGATTTGGTCGGAGAGATTTCTGAAGGGGAATTCGGTGACCCCAAACTCGGCGGTGGAAACATCAATGAATGCGAATCCAATCATCTCGTCCCCCTGCGCGAGGGGCGACGGAAGGGCAACCGCGGCAAGATAGTTGTTTTGTTTCTGCTCGAGGACCTTGTCCGAGAATGCTACACCTGGCGTGACGACTTCGATGACATCGCGTTTCACGATTCCGACAGCGAATTTCGGATCCTCAAGCTGTTCACAGATTGCTACCCGGTGACCGGCTTTGAGAAGTTTTGGGAGATAGGCATCAAGAGCATGGTAGGGAAATCCAGCGAGAGGGACTTCGCCTGCCGCACCGTTGCCGCGCTTGGTAAGCGTAATGCCAAGGACTCGCGCGGCGGTCTTTGCATCTTCTTCGAAGGTCTCGTAGAAGTCACCCATGCGGAAGAGAAGAATCGTGTCCGGGTGCTTTGCCTTAACCTGCTGGTACTGTTTCATTAAAGGTGTAGCCATATTCCTCGTTGGACGAGAACGCCGGTTCTCTATCCCTCAAACTCCGTTTCCAGAGAGATGTTGCCAGTGAACTCGTCGATCCTGATATGGAGGACATTGGGTCTGCAACACACTGCGCAGTCTTCCACGTACGACTGGATCGATCCAGCCGATAGGTCGACAAAAGTCTCATTTTTCTCTCCGCACACGGCACAACGAAAGGTGCCCGAATACTCCTCGTTTATCATTCTTTTAAAAGATACTGAAACTTCGAGACCGAGACAACCGTCTTTATTGGCAATACTGGCCTTCATCGTTGTTGTAATTTCATCAAACTTTCGGTAGGTTCAGCCCACACTTTAAGCAGGGAGAGTTGTTCGATGGGATTTTACCCTCAGCCGAATCTGTGGCAATGCGGACCATTTGCTCTAAAGCATGCCCTGGTCATGCTTGGCATTCTGGCAGACGAAAACAAGATCTCGGAAATCGCCGGGACGCGCTGGTGGTCCGGCACGGATGAGTTTCAGCTTGCGAAAGCCGCACACAAGTTCAATTGCGACATGAAATTCACCCGGCGCTTCGATCCGGAGGAGGCACGCCAGGAACTCATCTCGTACCTGCGGCGCGGGATTCCTGTGTTGCTCTGCGTGAACGAATGGAGCCATTGGGTCACTGCAGTCAAAGAGGAAAAGGGGAAATTCATCCTCCTCGACAGCGAGAAGAAGTCTGTGCTCTCGATTCTCTCGTGGCGCGAGCTTAAGAAAACGTGGGTCCATCACGAGCCGGACGATCATGATAAAACCGCTGTCCTGCCGATTCTCGACTTTCATCCGGTTATTCCGCGATTTCGTGTCAAGACGAAAGCTCGATTTTCGGTCGCCAGAGCCAAATACCTTCTGAAGCCCAGCAATCGCGGATTCGCGAGATTATGGAACGAATACCTCGGAGATCTGCTGAACCTTTGCCGGCCCCGAACACCTCAGCGGGAGAAATTCATTTCCCTGGGAGAATTCCTCCGCCGCCATGAAGCGATGATCGTTGATCAGGTCGACCTCTGGCACGGCTGGATCGAACGACCACAGGCGAAGCAAATACTCAATCATCTGCATTTCGTCGCTGACACCTATGGCCTGGTGTTTCCAAACCAGGATGAGAAGCGAGGCATCGCGGGCATCACAGCGATCCTGACACTCTGGGCCGCGAGCGAGTACGGTGTCCACCCCGTCTATCAGCACCCGGTCAAGAAAAAGCGTAGATAGTCAATGCTGAAAACAAAAATCCCGCCTGAGTAAGGCGGGATTTTTTTCGTTTCTGCCGGGCATCTGCGCGTCGGCAATCGCTTCTAATAGAGGAACATCGGCTTGCCGAGCAAGTGAGCAACCTTTGGACGGTAGTGTTCGGAGTCATACAGCTCATTGACGTCAACGCGCTTCAACCCTTGTGTCAGAGTCTCGATCGGCACCGTCGTATACTTTCCTTCGCGTAATGCCACGAGTCTCCCGAACTCCTTCTTCAGAGCGAGATCCGTCGCCAGGTTAGCATAGCTGATGGCTACCATGCGATCCAGAGCATCCGGTTCACCGCTCCGCATCAGATAGGCGACCTGCTGATAGACCGTATGCGAACCCGTGAGCTTCTTCAGAGCTTGTTCCGTCGCTGCACCAATGCCTCCAAGTTTCCTGTGACCATACGCATCGGCTTCCCCATACTCTACCACCTGCCCGCCGAGGAAGTGCGCGCCTTCGGACATCGTCACAATGGCGTAATTGCTCGGATTGTGCGCCTTGTCCTGCTCAACGAAACTGGCAAGCTTCTCGACATCGAAAGGTACTTCTGAAATCAGAGCGCGATCGACGCCGGCAAGGTAGGCAGAGATCAAAGCGGTCTCACCTGAATTGCGCCCGAAGAGTTCCACGATGGCGATGCGCTCGTGCGAGCCGGCCACTGTCCGTAGCGCTGTGATGAAGTCCACGCTGCGTGTCACGGCAGTTGAAAAGCCGATACAGTAGTCGGTGCCAAAAACGTCATTATCCATCGTCTTGGGAATCGCGATGACGGGCACTCCTTCTTTGTGCATCCGGACGCCATAACTTTGCGTATCATCGCCGCCGATCGTGATCAGGACGTCGATGCCGAGGTGCTCGATCACTTTCAAAACGTGTGGCGTAAAATCGACCTTGTAGTCCTTCCCGAGTTTCTCGTGCTCCGGCGTCTTGAGAAACGCGGGGATATCGTCTGTCTTGACTTTGCCCGGATTTGTGCGGGAGGTGTGGAGAAATGTTCCACCTGAACGGTCGATGGTACGCGTGTTGAGCTTATTGAGCGGGAGGAAGTTGTCTCCTTCGTTATCCTTTCGATTGAAATCGAAATTGAGTAATCCTCCCCATCCACGGCGGATGCCCACGACTTCTGCTCCTTTGTCGATGGCGCGATAGACGACGGCTTTGATGCAAGGATTCAATCCGGGCACGTCACCGCCGCCTGTGAGTATTCCGATTCTCATTGTCTGGGTTCCTCTTGATCGTGTTAGTGAAGTTTGTCGATACTCCAACGACCCATGACCTCGAGCGAGTTGTAGTCTGTGAGGTCATAATGGATGGGAGTAACGGATACATAGTTTTTAAGAATTGCAGACTGATCGAACTCAAGCCCTTCGTCGCTTTCCTCCAAAGCGCCGGTCAACCAGTAATACTCTTTGTTGGCAGGATCCCTGCGCACATCGAACGTGTCGTTCCAGATGGCTCTCCCCTGCCGGGTTACCGCCACACCTTTGATTTCCTGTTCCAAGAGCGGCGGGACATTCACGTTCAGTAACGTCCCCTCGGGCATTCCTTTCTTCATAACCAGCTGGGCCAGTTTGCGGGCGAACTTCGCCGCATACCTGAAATCGGGAGGGCCATACGTCGCCAAGGAGACTGCCATCGAAGGGATGCCGAGGATGGTTCCCTCTGTAGCTGCTGATACCGTGCCCGAGTAAATGATGCTGATAGCCGTGTTTGCTCCGTGATTCACCCCTGATACAATCAAATCAGGCCTCTTCTTCAGCAGCGCCTTGACGGCGAGTTTCACGCAATCTGCCGGCGTCCCCTCAACGGCATACCCAAAAAAGACCCCGTTCTTCCTGAACTCCCTGGCACGCAATGGAAAATTCATGGTGATCGCATGCCCGACCGCGCTCTGTTGTTTGTCGGGAGCGACCACGATGACGTCGCCAATCTTTTTGAGTTCCAGAACGAGGGCAATAATGCCTGGAGCGTCGATGCCGTCGTCGTTGGAAACCAGGATGTTCAGTTTTTTCTTCGATTTCGGTTTCACGATATCTCAAAGTATCGAAAAATACTCATTCACACAATGCCATCGGAACAGAAGATCCCCGCTGCATTCCTTCCGCTTGTCGTTCTCTTACTCTCGAGCCGCGAGTCCGATGGAGTTGACCCCCTGCACCCCTTCTGCAGGGATTGATTCGAAGCTGATCTGCCACCCATCCTCAAATCCCTTTTTCAACGCTGCTACTGCATCATCATACTCTATCGTCTTGCCAAGGGCTGTTCCAAGATCAACGGTCTTCGAGCTGAGCTCGTTTTTCAGACGCTCACGCTGATTCTCATTCAGCGACTTCAGAAAGTCGACAATCCTGAGATGGTCAGGTCCGAGAAGTATGGAACCGTGCTGCAGGACGACTTCCTCACCATTCGAACGGGCGTACCTTCGTTGTGCGCTGCCAACAAGCTTGCGTCCGGCGATGTGGATTTCATAACGGGCGGCGCTGGCAAAACAAGCGACAGACGACGATGAGCGATACAACGAGGGGAAATGGGGTTGGGATTTTTCCAGTGCAACATCGGCTCCGAGTGAGCGAAGACCAGTGACGAGCGCTTCACTGATCTGTTGATAGACCGAGAGCACACTCTTCTGGGACGCGATCATCACGACGCTGTATGTCACTTCATCGGAATGAAGGATCGCTCGACCGCCGGTGGGGCGGCGGACCACATCAATCCCGGCATCAGCGCACTTCGCCACGTCGATCTCTCCAGCATCCTGATGCCAGCCTAGCGAGATGGCGGGCGGTTTCCAGCCGTAGAATCGGACAATGCATGGGCCATCAGACGAGACCAGCGCCTGCGCCAGCTTCTCGTCGTATACCATGTTGAAAGCGCCGTTCTGACAACCAGTATTCCGAAACTGCCAGACCATCTAGTGCCACTTCAATTTAGAGCCGCTGTATCGAGAGGGCACTAGTGCCTGCTTCCGTAAGAGGGATCTGTATTAAAAAGGCGATGTCTTACCTAGGAAGCGGCACTAATGATGCACGTAACCAGAAATGATGCCGCGCTTGCTCCCGGAGATGAACGCGAGGACCGCTTCCACCTCGGGGATCAATTCAACTTCTTCCTTGACGCGGGCTACTGCTTGTGAAACATTGAGACTTGAGCGGTAGATAAGACGATAGGTTTTGTCAAGCAGTTCAATTGCCTTTTCGGAGAACCCCCTGCGACGGAGTCCGACGATATTGACACGCTCAAAAATCAACGGATCGCTGCCGGCGAGGATGTACGGCGGAACATCTTTCACAACACGGAACCCTCCGCCGATCATGGCATGATCGCCGACATGACAAAATTGGTGCACCGGGGTCAAGCCGCCAAGGATGACCCAGTTCCCGAGATGGACATGCCCGCCGAGCGCACAGCAGTTCGCCAGGATGACGTTGTCACCAACAACGCAATCGTGGCCAACATGCGAGTACGCCATGAAGAGGCAATTGCTGCCGATAATGGTTCTGCCTGTTTCGGCTGTCGCGCGGTTCAGAGTAACAAATTCGCGAACAATGCACTTGTCGCCAAGTTCCATTGTCGTGGGCTCACCCTTGAACTTCAGATCTTGCGGGAAGCCGCCCAAAGCCGCCATGGGATGAATTCTGCATTCTTTCCCGATGCGGCTGCCACTGTGAAGAACGGCATGCGCGCCGATGCTCGTCCCCTCACCGATCGTGACATCATCCTCGATCACAGCAAACGGTCCGACCTGCACACCATCGCCGATCGTGGCCTTGGGGCTCACGGCTGCGCGCGTATCAATTTGAATAGACATTATTTCGAAGATGGATTCTGATTGGTGGTTAAAAGTTGGTAGGAGTCTGTGTGATTTCCTGCCTTCGGCTGCGCATCCTCCCTGTCGACAATAGCTGCGGAGAAATCCCCCTCCGCGACAAGATTGCCGTCAACAAACGCCTGACCTCGTATTTGAATGAATTTGGATCTTCTGCTGACCATCTGAACATCCAGGACAAGTTGATCGCCCGGAACGACGGGTCTCCGGAACTTCACATTATTGATGGACATGAAATAGACGAGCTTGTTGCCGGGATTCTCGAGACCGTTCAGCATCAAGACGCCGCCCGCCTGAGCCATCGATTCAATAATGAGCACACCGGGCATCACCGGCTGATCAGGAAAATGTCCCTGGAAGAACGGCTCGTTGAGCGTCACATTCTTCACACCGACCACGCGCTCGTCAAGCTGGAAATCGATGATCTTGTCAATAAGAAGAAACGGGTAGCGGTGAGGAAGGATGCGTTGGATGGCGTTGACGTCGAAGACAACGCCCTCTTTCCTGACGTGCATGTACTTCTTGACCAGCTTCTTTTGCTGGTACAGCTTGCGCACCTTGCGCGCGAATTCAACGTTACTGGCGTGGCCGGGACGCGCCGCGAGAATCTGAGCTTTCAACGGTACACCGATCAACGCAAGATCACCGATCAGATCGACCAGCTTGTGCCTGGCCGGCTCGTTCTTGTAGTGGAGCGTCTTCTCATTCAGCACGCCTGTTGTGCCGAGAATGAGCGCGTGATCGATCCCGAGCTTGTGCGCGAGTTTCTTCAATTCATCGCTCGAAAGGTCTCGATCTACAATGACGATCGCATTGTCGAGATTGCCGCCGCGAATCAGTCCTTTGTCCCGCAGCATTTCAACCTCGTGGAGGAAGCAGAACGTCCGGGAGGGGGCAAATTCAGTGATAAACTCCTTCTCGAGACTGAACAAGCCTGTATGTTGGCTTCCCAGGGCGGGGTTATGATAGTCGATCAGCACCGTCACACGGAAATCATCGGTGGGCAGAGCGACAATATCGACGCCTTTCTCCTCGTTCTGATAGCGGATCGTCTGATCGATGATCAGGTAGTCCTTGGGAGCTTCCTGCTCCTGGACGCCGGATTCCAGAATCATATCGACGAACGGTTTCGAGCTCCCGTCAGCGATCGGCGGCTCAATGTTATCAAGCTCAATGATGACGTTGTCCACCTGGAGGCCGACGATCGCCGCCAGCACGTGTTCAACGGTATGGATCCGAACGTCGCCGATTCCGATCACAGTCCCGCGCTCAACTTCGATCACATGATCGACGTCTGCTGGGATTTCCGGCGTTCCGCCGACGTCAACGCGCCTGAACCGGATACCGTAATTCTCAGGAGCCGGCTTGAAGGTCATGGTAGTTTGCACACCTGTGTGCAGACCGACACCGGTCATCGTAACAGGCTTCTTGATCGTATGCTGCTGAACGAGCATGGTTTTTCCCGAAGGAGTTCGTTATGGTTTGGTGTTCACGAGCCGATTATTCAGCGTCTCAACTGCTTTCTTCAACTCTTCTACATCCTGCGCCAATTCGGGAAGCGATCGCAGGACCACTTCAATTTTCAACGCTCTCTTGTGCTCTTTCGCAGGAGTGCTCCAATATGTCACACCGGGTTCGGTGGATTTGGAGACTCCGGTTTTCGCCATGAGCACAGTCCTGTCCGCGATTTCAATATGTCCGACAATCCCAACCTGACCCGCAATGATGACGTTCTTCCCCACTTTTGTACTTCCGCTGATGCCCGTTTGCGCCGCGATGACAGTGTTTTCTCCAATCACAACGTTGTGGGCGATGTGAACCTGGTTGTCGAGCTTGACTCCTTTTTTTAGGAGCGTTTGCCCGAGTGTGGCGCGATCAATCGTGCAGTTTGCGCCGATCTCCACGTCATCCTCAAGGACGACGATTCCCATCTGGGGAATCTTCTCGTATGAGCCGTCGGGCTTTGGCACGAATCCAAATCCATCGCTTCCAAGAACAGCCCCCGCCTGAATGATGACATTGTTTCCAATCCGACAGCCATGATAGACCGTCACATTGGGATAGAGCAGACAATTCTCGCCAATCGTCACGCTGTCACCAATCACACAGCACGGTGCGATTTTCGTTCCCGAACCAATGGAGGCATTGTCACCGACGGCGACGTGCGCGCCGAGAGAGACATTCGTTCCAAGAGTCGCAGAAGCTGGGACCGAAGCCGTCGGATGCACACCCTTGGGGAACGGATCGGGCATCGGAGTAATGAGTTTCAGAATCTGCAGAAAGGCAACGTAGGGATCCGGGACTTTTATGACGGTGAGGCCCTTCGGGAGGGCAACCTGCTTTGTTTCGAATGACGTGGAGACGAGTATTGCCGATGCCTTCGTGGTGGCGACGTGCTTCTCGTATTTTGGGTTTGCCAAAAACGTCAGGTCGCCAGGACCGGATTCCTCGATCTTGGCGACCCGGAGAATTGTTACTCCTTCATCCCCGCTGATTTCACCACGTACGAAAGTCGCGATTTCTCGGGCTGTCATGGGGGGCCTGGGCTATTTCCCTGCGCCCGGCACAACGGTAAGTTTCGCCAGCACCTTCGGCGTCAGGTCGTACTTCGTGTTCGCATACATTAACAGGATTTCACCGCTTTTGTCGAAGACGTAGTCGTATCCCTCTTCGAGAGCGACATCCTGAATTGCCTTGAAGACTCTGTCCTGGACAGGTTTCATGAGCTCGTTCTGTTTCAGGAACAGGTCGCCGTTCTGGCCGAACTTCTTATTCCGATACTCCGCAACCTTCTGTTCCAGGTCGCGCAGTTCCTTCTCAGCATCAGCGCGACGTTGTTCGGTCATGATCAACTTGCGCTTGTCATAGTCGTCCAGCTTCTTCTGCCAGTCTTGCTGGAGTTTATTCAATTCCCCCTGCCAGTCGACAACAAACTGATCCAGCTGCTTCTGCGCGTCCTGCGCATCCGGCAGCTGCTTCATGATTGCCTCTGTTGTGACATACGCGATTTTGACCTGACTCATCGCGACTGATGGTAAAGCGAAAGCCAGGCAGATCGATATCCGCAACATACTTTTCATGATCACACCCCACCTTTCTGCGCGTTCAAAAATTTCTTGTCTCCCCAATACGCGAGGAAGCCCGTATGCTTACTTTGCCTTGCCGCCTGTTCCCCTCTTCAGCCGATCGATGACCTTGTAAGTCAGGTCGACTTTGACATCGGCGTATAACACGTTGGCGCGGTCAAACACAAATGTAAACCCATCCTCCTTCGCAACCGCTTCGATTGCACGGAGCACTTTTTCCCGTATCGGGGAAAGGCGTTTCTCACGTTCTTGTACTGCCTCACCCGTGCGAGTGTCGAGTTTCTGAGCGGCAAATTCACGCAATTTCTGGTTCAAATCGTTCAAGCGCTTCTCCTCTGCATCTTTCTTGGCCTGCGCCATGACAGATGCCTGCTTTTGGTACTCCTCAAACTGCTTCTGGAGATCGGCCTGCATGCTTGCCACTGAATCCTGCCATCCCTTGACCAGTGTATTCAACTCGGCGGAGGCCCTCTGAGCTTCTGGCAACTCGCCTAGGATCTTTTCTGAATCGACAAATGCTGCCTTCGTTACCTGCGCGGCTGCAATACTGAACGAGCAAACGAGCGCGGCAATGAGTGCACTAACGATGAGAATGTTCTTCACGGTATCCTCAAAATGAAGTGAGCGGTTAGAGTGATTATCGAAGAATAGGAAACTAAAATCCTTTTCCGAACTGGAAATGAAAGCGCCAGCCGGGCGGGGAACCACCGGGTGCCGCGGCATCAAAGCCATATCCGTAGTCAAATCCAACCATCCCGATCGGGTTGATGAGAAGCCGGACACCGACGCCTGCCGAGCGGCGAAGATCCATCGGGTCGGTCACTCTTGGTTCCTTCCATACATTTCCGGCTTCAGCGAACAACAGCGTGTAGATCGGGATCGGGTTAATCGCGAGCGCAAATCTCAATTCGGCGGAGTGCTTGAGCATCGACAATCCTCCGGACGGCGGTCCGACGCCGCGATCTTCATAGCCGCGCAATGGCGTGGTATTGAAATATCCAAGGCCCGTTCCCCCCATGAAAAACACGTCGGTCGGTTGGATGCGGGGATTGTCGCCGATGCCAAAGACAAACCCAAGCGTGCTCGACACTGCGAGAGCAATACGGTTGCCACCCAGGATCGGGACATACCAATCCGCACTGAAGATGTGTTTTGAAAACTTCACGTTGCCGGGTAAAATCCCGCCCGAGAGTTCCGTGAGCAACGAGATGTTCGAACCCCGTGTCGGGAAGATCGGGCTGTCTGTACTGTTGCGGGAAATCACCTGCGAGATATCGACCTGTGTCGTGAGACCTTCCAGATAGTACGATCCACCGGAGATCACATCATTGCGCTGGAAACGGATCGTCCAGTCGCCGCGGAAAAGATAGTCGGGCCATTTGAACCGGCGACCGACGCGAACCGAGGCACCGGTGAGTCTCAAGTCGTAGTAAAACACCTGACGCTGATCGAATAGGTTGATCCCCACCAACGTGGGAGTGTCCAACATCCACGGTTCCGTGAACCCGATGGAAAATGTACGATACCTGTTCCCTTCTCCAAATTGCCAATCGAAACTCAGCTGCTGTCCGGCACCGCCGCGCAGTGGATCCTTCAGAGAGAAATTGTTGAACGTCAATCCAAGCGCACCGTTGAATCCAAAGTACCCGCTGTATCCAACCGACATGTTGAACGTGTCGCTGGATTTTTCCTCAACGGCATACTCAAGATCGACGAGCCCCTTCTCAGCGTCCAGATTGCGGGTGTCGGGCTTGATTTTTTCGGGGTTGAAGTAGTTCAGCTGCGAGAGCTGCCGCGCACTCCGAATCACGCCTTGCCGGCTGAAATAGTCGCCAGGGAGCGTGAAGAGCTCACGTCGGATCACCTTCTCGTACGTCTTCGTGTTGCCCGTGATGTTGACCTGACCAATGCGGAACTGGTTATGTTCCCGCATATGAATCGTCACATCCAGGCTGTCTCCTCCGACCGGAGTCTCCTCCGGCTCGGCCTGGAACATCAGATAGCCATTGTCCATGTAAAGCGATGAAACGTCGGTCTCTTCTTCACTCCGATACAGATTCTTCTCGAACTTCTCTTTGTCGTAGATATCCCCCTTCTGAAAACCAAGGCGTTGCGAAAGAGCGTCCACCGGGTAAACCGTGTTGCCGTCCCAGATGATGTTTCTGACACGGTACTGGGCACCTTCACGAACAAAGATATCAATCGTCATGTACTGCTTGTTCTTGTCGTATGAGATGGAATCCGACAGGATTTCGGCGTCACGATATCCGTTCTTCTGATAAAAGGCCAAGATGAGGTGCTTGTCTTCCTCGTATTTCTTTTTGTCGAATTTATTGCTCGCCCAGAACTTCCACCACGCCCTCTCTGACGTTTCTTTCATCGGACCTTTGAGGTCGTCGTCATCGAAGCGCTTGTTGCCATGGAAGCGGATCGCGTCGACCTTGACTTTTGGTCCTTCAGTGATGTTCAGGCGGAGGGTGACGCGATTGCCGGTTGAATCCTTGATCTGGACCGGCTTCACCTCTGCGTTCAGATAGCCATCCTCGGAGTACTTCAGCCGGAGCATCCGGACGATCAGCGAGAGATCCTGCGCCGTAACAATCTGTCCCTTGACAAGGTTTACCCTCTTCATCACCTCGTCTTCGCTGAGTTCATCATTCCCTACTATTTCGGTCTTCTCCAGCCGAGGGTTTTCCCTGAGGCGGATCAGCAAATAGACCCCTTCCGGCGTTCGGTTCTCAACCAGAATCTGGACATCATCGAACAGCCGCAGGCCATAGAGACGTTCGATAGCTGTCCGGGTTTGGTCACCCGGCAGGCTAATCTCATCCCCGATTTTCAAACCTGTGTTGGCGATGATGGCAGCAGGATCGGAAGTGCGCTGGCCTTCGACGGAGATGCCCAGCACTTTGAATACTTCCGGACGCTGTTGCGCAAGGAGCGTTGAGCACCACACCATCAGCGCGGTGGCGACAAGAACGAGCTTAAGTCTTCGACGCACTTTTCAGAAACCTTTCCATCCCACGGAGCGGGGCTACAGTACTGGATTCGTCTTTTTGGAGCTGCTCACTCACCATCCCGAACCTTCGCTCCCGGTGCTGAAAATCAGCAATCACTTCATACAGCTGTTTCCGGCGGAACGAGGGCCAAAATTCCTGAGCAATAAAGAGCTCGCTATAGGCAATCTGCCAAATCAAAAAATTGCTGATCCGTAGCTCGCCGCTTGTTCGAATGAGGAGGTCCGGATCAGGGAAATCTTTAGTTGAGAGGTAACTTGTGATAAGTTCTTGCGTGATTTGATCTTTTCGGAGCCCAGCGGAGCGGATTTCATCATACATGCGCTGAACAGCATTCGTGATGTCCCATCGTCCGCTATAGCTGAGAGCCAGAATAAGAGTAAGCCCCTTATTCTCTTTCATTTTTTCGATGCCATCGAGAAGCTCGTCCTGCACATCCTGCGGCATGGCTGAAATATCACCGATCGCTTTGAGCTTCACTTCATTCTGATGCAGGCGGTCTTTCTCATCGCGGAGCGCCTTGAGAAGAAGTCGCATCAGGAGCGAAACCTCCTCCTCGGGCCTTTTCCAGTTTTCCGTCGAAAACGCGTACAGAGTCAGATATTTCACACCCAGCTGACCACACGCCTCGACGATATCCCTGACCGAGTTCACCCCTTCACGATGGCCGGCGATCCGGGGAAACCCTCGTTTCTTGGCCCAGCGCCCGTTTCCGTCCATAATGATGGCAATGTGCCGGGGAATGTCACCCGACCCACGGAGCTGGTCCTGGAGCTTTTTATCGTGCCCTGTAGCCTTTTCGAGCGCCACCAAACCCTCTTTTGCAAACGCTAATATGACGTAATAAAAAATTTAAGCTTTTTCGCTTATAAAGTCAAAGAAAAGTTTGGAACATGCCCTAAAGAATTGCAGATATGACTTAAAGAAGAATCGAAATCCATCACTCAAATTGCCTGCCTTGACTGCACTTTCTAAATTAGTTATATTTGTCTGGGAAACTCATGAGGGAGCCTTTGCGTTGTTAGACGTATGAGGCACCATGACAGTTCAACTTAATTGAGGTGGAAGTTTCAATGGAAGGTAATTTCTCCAACCGTGTCCAGGATGTTATCCGGCTGAGCCGGGAAGAAGCGCTTCGTTTAGGCCATGATTATATCGGGACGGAGCACCTTCTCCTCGGTATTATCCGGGAAGGTGAAGGGATCGCCGTCAAAATCCTCCGAAATCTCGGTGTAGATCTCTATAAGCTGAAAAAAGCGATTGAGGACACCGTTCGAACCTCCGGTGGTACTTTGACAATCGGCAATATTCCTTTGACCAAACAGGCCGAAAAGGTTCTCAAGATCACATATCTGGAAGCAAAACTATATAAGTCAGATGTAATCGGGACCGAACACCTCCTGCTCTCCCTTTTGCGGGATGACGACAATATTGCGGCGCAGATCCTGCACCAGTTTAATGTGCATTACGACGTTGTCCGCAACGAGCTCGATAACATCATCTCAGGAAAGCCATCTTCACCCCCTGCACCCCACGCGGCGGAAAAGAAGCAGGAAAAGTCGAAAACACCGGTCCTCGACAACTTCGGCCGGGATCTGACAAAACTGGCTCTCGAAGACAAGCTCGATCCCGTCGTGGGTCGGGAAAAGGAAATTGAGCGAGTGGCTCAGGTTCTCAGCCGCCGCAAGAAAAACAATCCAGTCCTGATTGGAGAGCCGGGAGTGGGGAAATCTGCGATTGCAGAAGGGTTGGCGCTTCGCATAACACAGAAAAAGGTCTCCAGAGTCCTCCACGACAAGCGGGTCGTCACGCTCGATCTCGCCGCCCTGGTCGCCGGCACGAAGTATCGGGGGCAGTTCGAAGAGCGAATGAAAGCGGTCATGAACGAGCTGGAAAAGGCGAAAGACGTCATCCTGTTCATCGATGAGCTTCACACAATCGTCGGAGCCGGCGGTGCAAGTGGATCGCTCGATGCTTCCAACATGTTTAAGCCCGCTCTGGCCCGTGGCGAGCTCCAGTGCATAGGGGCTACAACGCTAGACGAGTACCGGCAATACATCGAAAAAGACGGTGCCCTTGATCGCCGTTTCCAGAAGATCATGGTCGATCCGACGTCAGTCGACGAGACCATTCAGATTCTTATGAATATTAAGCAAAAATACGAGCAGCATCACGGCGTCAGGTATTCCGACAAGGCAATTGAAGCGGCGGTACGTCTCAGCGACCGGTACATCACGGACCGCTACCTTCCCGACAAGGCAATCGACGTGATGGATGAAGCCGGGTCCCGTGTTCATTTGGCGAATATCGTGGTTCCGAAGGAGATTCTCCAGCTCGAAGAAGAGATCGAGAAGATCAAGCAGGCGAAGAACCAGGTGGTCAAGAACCAGAATTTTGAGGAAGCAGCACGCCTCCGTGATCTCGAAAAGAAGCTCTTCAGCGACCTCGAGATCGCAAAGCGTGAATGGGAGCTCAAAGCTCAGGATGTGGTGTACGATGTGAGCGATGAGAATTGTGCGGAAGTCGTTTCGATGATGACGAGTATCCCCGTCAACCGGGTGGCCCAGAGCGAATCCGAAAAGCTCCTCAAGATGGAGGACGCCCTCAAAGCGGTCATCGTCGGACAGGACGAGGCAATCAACAAGTTGACGAAAGCAATTCGCCGCACGCGGGCCGGGCTCAAGGATCCCAAACGCCCCATCGGGTCATTCATCTTTCTAGGTCCGACAGGCGTGGGAAAAACCGAGATGGCGAAGGCGCTTGCACGTTACCTCTTCGATTCCGAGGAAGCCCTCATCCGCATCGATATGAGCGAGTACATGGAGAAATTCTCCGTTTCCCGACTCGTCGGGGCGCCTCCGGGGTATGTCGGCTACGAGGAGGGCGGACAGTTGACTGAGAAAGTCAGGCGGAAACCCTATTCCGTCGTGTTGCTGGATGAAATCGAGAAAGCGCATCCGGATGTATTCAACATTCTTCTTCAGGTTCTCGATGACGGCATTCTCACCGACAGCCTCGGCCGCCGGGTGGACTTCAAGAATACCATTCTTATTATGACATCGAACATCGGGACGCGGGACATCAAAGCGACCGGTGCAATGGGATTTGGAACGAAAACGGAAGCAGATAAATACAGTGCGATGAAGGGACACATTGAGGACGCCCTTAAGCGGGTCTTCAATCCGGAATTCCTGAACAGGGTCGACGATTCGATCGTGTTCCACAGCCTCGAGCGGCAGCACATCATGCAGATCATCGACATCGCCTCTCAGGATCTCCTCAAGCGCATGGAAAGCATGGGCATCACGATTGAACTGACAAAGCCGGCGAAGGAGTTTCTCTCCGACAAGGGCTTCGATCCCGCGTTCGGCGCACGTCCGCTTCGCAGAGCGATCCAGAAGTACGTAGAGGATCCGCTCGCGGAGGAAATCCTCAAGGGATCGTTCGTCAATGGGAGCAAAATCAAGGTCAAATTCAACAAGAAGACCGAAGAGCTGAAATTCGTGGATTCAAGCAAAGACAAAGGGGGCGATGAATTGAAGGAGCAGGATGAAGAGGTAGCAGACGCGTCCTAGTCGATGGTGAGGTTCAATTCTTCATAATCCCCCGGTTGTCATGCCGGGGGATTTTTTTTGAGGTCACAGAATGGCCGGGATGTCAAAAGAACTGTCCCCAAAGAAGCACACCTATTTCCTTTTCTACAAGCCGTACGGGGTTCTGTGCCAGTTCACTGGTGAGCCGGGGCGCAGAACTCTCAAGGATTTCGGCCCTTTTCTCAGTGACGTCTATCCTGTCGGCCGGCTAGATACGGACAGCGAAGGGCTCCTCCTCCTTACGAACGATGGCCAGACCAAACATCTTCTTCTGGAACCTCGATACGGCCACGAACGCACGTATCTCGTTCAGGTCGAGCGCATCCCGACCGAGGACGCGCTCCAGCGACTGAGAGACGGCGTGCTTATCGAAGGCCGCAAAACGAGGCGGGCTACCGTGGAGCTCCTCTCCGGAGATCCTGCAGTGCCTCCCCGCGATCTTCCGATCCGAGTCAGGAAAAACGTTCCGACCGCCTGGCTCCAGCTGACTCTCACTGAGGGGCGGAACAGACAGGTACGCAAGATGACCGCCGCAATCGGCCATCCTACGCTCCGGCTCATCAGGATTTCAATCGGTCCGCTTACTCTTTCTGGCCTCAGACCCGGAGAACACAGACACCTCTCTACGCCGGAGATTCGATCCCTTCTCTCGTTCGCGAAGCAACATCTCACCACATCGGTCACGCCGTAGTCAAATTCACGTTTCGTCGTATCCACGGACTCGGGTCAGGGAATACTCCATCCAACGTCGACGTACTGCGCTAATCCGATGAGATGAACGGGAGAACTTGTTGGGTTGGAAGAGTGTCAACAAGAAATAAAAACCCCGACGCGCACCGTGAGCGTCGGGGCCAGGGAGGTTGTTATGAAACCCGCCCAAGGTAGGAACGAAGAGCGGGCTCGTATTTCTTAACACGACTCTATCGGAGAATGTTCCAATCTTTGAAATAAACGTGTCGGCAGTAAACGCTTATAAATCAATACGTTATAGCCTTCTAAGACAAGAATGAAAAGAAATTAACAAATTCCGTTCACGAGCCTTCACATTTTTCCTCTCGAACGAATCACCGATCCGAAAGGAAGACGACCGTCAAACCGTCCTTGAAAAAATCGGTTTCTCCTTTGACACAAGTTTGATGTAAGCGTCGAAGCACATCGCAATGTTTCTCAGCAGCAACCGTCCGGTTCCTTCGATGATGACCTTTTCAAGCGTATTGCGGACAAGTCCAAGCTGGATGAATTCATGCAACTGAATCAGCGATTGGTCAAAGTACTCATCGAAAGAGACGTCGAACCACTCTTCCACGTCGGCCTTGACTACCTCCAGATCGCACATCAACCGCATGATGACATACTTTCGAATGATGTCATCCCGAGTCATCTTGTAGCCGACGTGAGTCGCAAATCTGCTTCTGGTCACCGCCTCGGCATACTGGGGAACGGTCTTCCCATTCTGCGCGTACACATCGCCGAAATGTGAGATTGCAGACATCCCGAAGCCGAACAGATCTGCCCCGGCCCTTGTGGAATATCCCTGGAAATTCCTGTGGAGCGTTTTCTCTCTTCGCGCGACAGCCAGTTCATCGTCCGGTTTGGCGAAGTGGTCCATTCCGATGTACTCGTATCCCGCCTTCGTCAGCGTTTCGATCGTTGCCTTGAGCAGCTGCAGCTTCAGCTCGGGCGACGGAAGATCTTCCTGATGGATCAGCTTTTGATGCGGCTTCATCCAGGGAACGTAAGCGAAATTGAACACTGCAATCCGGTTTGGCGAGAGCTGAACAACCTTCTCGAGTGTGTTCTGAAAGCTCTGAAGCGTTTGAAACGGCAGCCCGTAGATCAGATCGATGTTCACGCTGTCGATGCCCAGTGTTTTCGACCATTCGATCGCGTCGACGGTGATACGCTCGGGCTGTATGCGATTGACAGCGTTCTGCACCTGCTCATTAAAATCCTGCACACCGAGGGAGACGCGATTGACACCTCCGCGCCGGAACGCTTTCATGTGTTCAAGCGTCAGATCGCGAGGATCAATCTCAACACTAATCTCGGCATCAGGAGCAAAGTTGAATTTGGAATGGAGGAATTCACAGAGATCATCGATCTGATCGGGCGTAAGATAGGACGGCGTGCCACCCCCCCAGGCAACCTGCGTCACTTTTCTTTGCTTGTTGATGTAGGATGAGACACGATCGATTTCCTGCTTCAACGTCACCATGTATTGTTGTATGTAATCACGGTTGCGTGTGACCAGCATATTGCAGCCACAGAAGTAGCAAAGCGTATCGCAGAAGGGAATATGAAGATAGAGCGAAAGAGGGGCTTTGTTCCCATCGTTGTTCCTGATGAGGTCAGCCTCGAACCGTTTCTCGTTGTACTCTGCGGAGAATATCGGCGCGGTCGGATAGCTTGTATACCTCGGGCCTGGCCTGTCGAATCGCTTCAGAAGATCAATATCAATGTTCAAAAAGCTGTTGGTCATTTCTTCGTTCTTTCCCACGTTGAGCTCCTCTCTCCTGGACAGATTGCAGTGTTCATTCTGAAAGTACATATCGTTTTATCGAATTGCCTGCGGAGCTCCCTTTCCACAGGTCGCCATCTGGTCTCTCAAGAGTCAAGCGCGACCCTGATGGCTCTAAGAATCTCATACGGACTATACGGCTTTCCGATGAATCCTGCTATTCCCCCCTTCAGTATCTCCGACTTCGATCGTGGGTCAAGATAGCCGCTGGCAAGCACGACCTTGACAGCAGGATTCAACTCCTTCATACGCAGGCACGCCTCCCAGCCATCGAGCTTTGGCAAACCAAAATCAGAGAGCACCAGGTCGATGGTATTTTTCTTCGTCGCGTATAATTCTACAGCTTCTTCGCCATCATGGGCAACCAGAGCTCGATACCCCTTCCGCTCGAGAACGGTGACGACGAATCCTAACATGAGCTCTTCATCTTCAACGACGAGGACAGTCTCCGACCCGCCCCGTACATCCTGTCCGCCAGCACTCCCCTCTTCACCTGCAATGACGGATCCCTGAGGAAGCGGGAGGTACACTCGAAACGTCGAACCGCGTCCCAATTCAGAGTCGACATCTACAAATCCCTGATGAGCCTCCACCACACCAAAAACGACGGAGAGTCCCAATCCGGTACCTTTCCCGATCTCTTTCGTGGTGAAAAACGGCTCAAAGATCCGCGCCTTTGTCGTTTCGTCGATCCCGCTGCCGGTATCAGAAACGCTGATCTCAACGTAATTCTCGTTGGTCGCAATAGCGAAACGGGCTGAAAGCGACTTTCCCTGTACAAGCCTGGTCGCAATACTGATCGATCCATGATCAGCCATCGCGTCCCGTGCGTTCACACAGAGGTTCAGCAGCGCCTGATGAACCTGGGTCCGATCAACAGGCAGTGGCGGCAGCGCCTTCTCCAGCTGCAATGACAGCGAAATCGTCTTCGGGAACGTCTCCCCTAGCATCGTGGTGAGCTCTCCAATGATTGAGTTCACATCCACAAGCTCCAGCTTGAAATCACTCTTGCGGGCAAACGTCAGGATCTGACGAACAAGGCCTGCACCCCGGTCAGCGGCCTTGACGATGGAGTCAAGATAGATGGCCGACTTCTCGGGACCAAGGTATTTCTCTTTGAGCATACTCGCATACCCGAGGATGATTCCCAGGATATTATTGAAATCGTGTGCAATCCCGCTTGCCAGCGTCCCAAGGCTTTCCATCTTCCGGGCATGGAACAGTTGTTGCTCAAGCAGCTTGCGCTGGGTTATGTCTTCTTTAACTGCAAGGAAGTGTGTTATGGTTCCCGATGAATCCCTGACCGGTGATATTGATGCCAACTCGCAGAACTGCTCACCGTTCTTCTTCCTGTTGTAGAACTCCCCTCGCCATTCTTTTCCGGAAAGGATCGTCTCCCACAGTTTTGTATACTCTTCGGCAGTGGTCTGCCCCGACTTGAGGATGCGCGGGTTCTGTCCCTTCGCCTCCTCGAATGTATAGCCCGTCACCTCAGTGAATTTCGGATTGACGTATTCGATAGTCCCTTTTGCGTCGGTGATAACAATCGAGGACGGACTCTGCTCAACAGCCCGATGCAGTTTTCGAAGTTCCTCTTCCGTGTGACGATGTTCCGTTACATCGGTAACGATGCCGAGAATCGCCGGCCCCCCTTCGAAGTTCATGACCCGGGTAGTGTGCAGGCCGACTATGCGCTTCCGGTCTTTCGTGAACAACACGTACTCATACGTCGGGATTTCCCCTCCCGCCTTATGTTTCGAGAAGTTCTCGAGTACGAGAGGTGCGTATTCAGGAGCAATCAGGTTGATGAAATTAAACTCCGGGGCATAGAACTCCTCTTTTGTGTAACCCATCATGTCCACACACCGCTGATTGACGTAGACTACGTTCCCTCCCTTGTTGATATAGATCATGTTGGGAGACTGTTCCGCAACTGACCGGAATTTCTCTTCGCTCTCACGCAATTTTTGTTCGGCTGCCCGCCGTTCAGTCATGTCGCGGAAAATGCTCAGCAGGAGCGGCGGTTCACCGGGTATCTCCAATAGTGAGTTTGAGAGTTCTACGAGTATCCGCTTACCCCCTTCGAGCGGGAGTTCAACCTCCTGGTGCCGTTCAAACGATCGCGTGGCAAATCTGTCCTGAAACACCTTTAAATCCGCCACGTCCTGCTCAACCGACAATGATTCATAGATGGTCGTATAAGGTTTCCCGATAAGTTGGGACTCCGGCTTTCCCATGAGCCTGCAAAACGCTTCATTCACCATTACGATCGACCCATCCTTGTCCAGGATGCGCATTCCGTCCATGGAGCTCTCCCACACCCGACGGAAGCGTATCTCTGATCGTCGCACATCCTCTTCTGCGCGCTTCCTATTCGTAATGTCCTGTCCAAGTGCGACGACCACTTCCTGGCCAAAGTACTCACTCCGATTCAGACGCATTTCCTTTGGAAACACCTCCCCGTTTTTCCGTTTGCCCCACCACTCAAACTGCTGAGGCTCACCTGCGAACGTTTTTCTTAACGCCTCGAGGGTCTTGTCAAGATCGTTGACTCCAGGTGCAGCCAGATCAACAGGTGCCCGCCCGATAAAGAACTCTCTGGGATAGCCATACATTTCGACGGCTCCCTGGTTTACGTCCAAGAACCGGCCATCCTTATCCTGAATGTAGATGGCATCGACGACGCTGTTAAAGAGCCCTCGGTAGCTCGCCTCCGATTTCCGAAGAGCATCCTCAACCTGTTTTCGCTCGGTGATGTCTCTCTGCACGGCAAGGTATCCAAGGATCGCCCCCTTATCACCAAGGATCGGGCTGGCGGATCCCTCGACCGTGATCAATCGGCCATCTTTTGTCCTGTTCGTCAGTTCACCTTTAAAGACTCTCTTCTGCAGCAGCTCGCCCCAGAACAGATCATAATTCGTCTGATCGATAATGCCGCTCTTCAGCACTCTTGGCGTTACCTTGCCGACAATTTCTTCAGCTGTGAACCCGTATATCCTTGTGAATTCCGGATTGATATACGTGATGATCCCGTCGGCATTTGTTGTGAAAATAATCTCGCCGGACGATTGGACCGCCTTTCGAAGTTTGAGGAGTTCCTCTTCGGCCCGCTTCCTGTCTTCCAACCCTCTCGCGACAACAAGTGTCGCGGGCTCGCCTCCGTAGGCAATAGGGATCGTTGCGACCTCTACGTCAACAACAGATCCATCGAATCGCACAAACTTTTCTTCGACGAAAGGCTGTTCCGATGGATGACCCCGCTGCGCCAGAGCTCTGACCTCGACGAGTTCTTTGTAATCGGGGTGAACAATGTCGAGAATCGGTTTCCCGACCAATTCGCTCATTTCCTGAGCCCCGATTAAGCGCAGGCCGGACTGGTTGACAAAGACGAACCGTCCATCGACGTGGACGGCGATTGCGTCGGGAGAAAGATCGACCAGACGCCTGTACCGTTCTTCGCTTTCCCGAAGTTCCTCCTCCTTGTGTCTTCTGTTTTCTTCAACGCCGATAGCGGCTGCGATGATGCTTATGAGTCGTTCATCGTTTGGGCGCGGTACAAAATCGTGCGTGAAGACAGCGCACAACGCTCCGATGCTCTGATCGCCAAACCGAACGGGTTTCCCTACATACGTCCTCAGGCCATACTCTCTCACATTGGGATCGGTCGTAAAATAGCCGGTCGCCGGCAGATCCCTAACGACCATCATGGAATCTTGACCACCACGTATCAGCTCGTAGCAGAGATGCCCCTCCGCTTTGTCCTTTGGCTCATACTTGTCCGGCGTATTCCATTGGCCAATCGAACACAGGAATCCACCTTCGAGCCTGTTGTAAAGGGCTGTGGTCGCCCCAAGCAGTTCTCCACACAGCCCCACAAGTGCATTGATGTTCTGAAGGGGGTCTGCGCCGAATTTCAGGAAACACTCGTTGAGTCTCGTGAGCCGGTGTTCCGCTTTTTTCCGTTCTGTAATATCCCGAATAGTCGACTGAAAATATTTCTTCCCATCGACCTCGAGAATTCGGGAACTCGCTTCTACTGGAAAACTCTCCCCCCCTTTGCGACGATGCTCGGTCTCAAAGACGAGCCCCCCTCTTTCCATCACCTGTTGCATCCGGAGTCCAAGGTCGTTCAGCGTTTGTGGCGCCCGTATCGAACGAATGTTCAGCCGTTCAAGTTCATTTCGCTCGTAGCCGTAGGCAGTCGCCGCCCGGTCGTTGGCTTTTACAATCGTCCCGTCTTCGGCAACCAGGAGAATGATGTCATTCGAGTTTCCGGTAAGAGAATCATATTGATCGAAGAATGATGCCTGGTTCTGACCCGCTCCACGCAACCCGCCGAATGATTCTCTGACTCCGCGTTGCCACGCGCGAACGAGTGCCACTCCCGGGATGCTCAGCACGGTGAGAGTGGGTAAGAGTACCTGCCAGACGTTTGAGACAAGCGGTGCGCAGAAAAAACCGATGGCTATTGCAGTCGCCGCGAAAAATCCATAGCCGTACACCGGCCACATCGGGAGCACTGCGCCTTTTTCCGAGTCGATCATGGTTCCCTCTCAATCAATGCAATCTTGATGGAATGGGGACAATCTCCGTGCCACCTTATTCGGAGATTATACTCTGGTATCATGGCTTATCGGCTGATTTTGCACAAAAACGTGGCCTTTCTCGCCGATCTAGGCGAATTTGTCTGCAACATCACAGTGGTTGAGAAAACACGGATGGTGTTCTCACTTACGAGAAAGTCGGAGGTCCAAATGGGAAGTGGACACCGGAAACCTGATGCGTGACACTGCAATCCGACAGCGTGTCGATTACAGCGTCGATCTGCAGACACGATCAAACCATGGGGGAGGATCAAATGGTAACTGCGGCGGGACGCGAGAAGGGAACGAGACCATGCGCAAATCGACTCAGGCTGGTTTCCTTGCCAAGGCGACCAAATCCTTAGAGGATTCCGGATTGAACGGCTCCATCGAAATTCCTCCATAAAGCTTCACGTCGGCGAATCCAGTCTCGGTCAACATCCGGACAAGATCATTTTGAAGGAGGGGCTTGAGCCTGATCGCTTGCGACTTTTCCTCCGGCTTCGCCGGCGACGTCGTGCGAGTCACGATGTTGAAAAGAATGCCGTCCTGATCGTATTCGTAGGATCGCACAAACGTCCTATCCCCCACTTCCTTCACATTCTGAATATGGTCACGACGAGCCAGAATTCTGTCATAGTTCAGGTTCTGACTGAAGAAGATTCCGTCCGGAAGCAGGAGGTCGTAGAAGTTCTTCAATGTTCGTTGCAGGCTCCCGGGCTTGACAAGGTGAGGCAGGGAATTGCCCATGACAAAGACAGCACCAAATTTCTTCTTCAAGACGCTTCCGAGTTCTTCAAACGACGTCACCATCGTTTCGATGTTCACGTCGCGTGCCCGAGCGTGAGTCTTCGTCAGACGTACCATCTGTGCCGACGCATCGACTGCGGTAACACGGACACCAAGCTCCGATAGAAGCAGCGAATGGAACCCCGACCCGCAGCCAGCATCGAGCGCAGTCTGGACTCCATATCGCTCGACCAGAAGTCTGAAGAAAGGCCGTTCCTGCACGAAACGCTTTTCGAACCCCGTCATTGAGTCATAGTCCGGCGCGAGAGTGTCATAAAACTCAGACACGCTTTTCAACCCGGCGTTTGAATCGCGATCAGTTCGGTCCATAATTTCCTGTGCCGCTGAATGGATGCGAGTATGCAGGAGATTCAAGCTGCTGGAATCTCGTCTGATACTCTTCCTTGGTAATGTTGTTCTGCCACGACCCGCTCAGCATCGCTAATCCAGTGATTGCACCGAAGACACCTCCAACAAGGCATCCGAACACCCATGAGGGAACCGCTTTACTTCCGTGCGGGGTTCTCAGATCGAGAGTGTTCTTGACAGGGCAGTCCTCGACACATTTCATGCAAGCGGTGCACTCATCGCTCCAAACCCTGCCTGCTATGTGAACCTTTATGCCGGCGGGACATGCCTTCGTGCATAATTCGCAATCAATACACATCGATTTCTGGCGCGTGATCTTTATCGGGCTCAGGATACTGAAGAATCCAAGAAGAGCTCCGTATGGACAGAGATAGCGGCACCAGAAGTTCTTCACAACGATTGAAAACACCATCAGGATGAGGATGGTCCAGAGTGCGGTCGACGTAATATGTGCAAAGAACAAGTACATCTTGACGTCGGCCATCCGGTTGTACGGACTCTCGATGAACGCCTTCATCGAAGGAACATCCATCCGCCAGATGGCAAAGGCGAAGAAGAAGAGCAGGAGATACTTGAGCGACCGTAGAGGCGTGTCAAGCCACTTGGTGATTCGGGGATTCCGCCCGAATAGTCTTTCTCCGAGCATCCACAATGACTCGCTGAGCGTCCCAATCGGACAGAGCCAACTGCAAAAGGCTTTCTTCAGAACGAGGCTGACCGCAGCGATAGCAAGAAAGATGAAGAACCCGGAGGGATGAATCTGATTCACGATTCCCGTGTCGAGCCAGTACTTGAGACTCATCAGTGCACTGATGGGCAGGAATCCTTCAGCGCCCGGCGGACGAGAACTGAGGGACGTCGATCCGCCCGACAGACCCCATTGCATGAAAAGATAAAATTCGATGCCAATCCAGATGCACAGGAGCACGAATGAGAGCTGAACGGTGCTCCGAAGAACCTGCGAGTCGTGTTTCAGCTTCCAGAGGAAGCGTTGGTACTGGCTCAGTTGTTTCGGAGGTATCGTTCTCGGTCTTCGAAGATCGGGAGAGAGCTTCCGTATGTTCGGTACTGTCCGGTCGAGGACATCCTCGGCAGCGTGTCGCCGGTAGTCGAGCGAAATTTGTTGTGACATATATTTGTTCGTGAACGTCTTATAATCATGCGGCCTGGCATGCTACTTTTGCGCTGCCTCGTACTCAGGCTTGCGCATCGCTGCACCTACTTCTGAAAGGTCCCTGCTCACCAAGAGGGAGTAAATGGTCTCTCGAATTCCAGACCACTGTTCGTGGACTGCACAGGGATTTTTGGCGGAGCACTCGGGGAACCCGAGCACACATTGGTTTGCGAATCCAACGCCATCCACCGCATCAACCACGTGGAAGAGCGTGATTTCGTTCGCGGGCATTCCGAGGGCAAATCCTCCTCTCGGTCCCTTTGTCGAGGTCAACAGCCCCTTCTGCGTCAGCCGCTGCAGGATCTTTGCCAGGAAATGGTGTGGGATCTTCAGCGTCCGCGCGAGTCGCCGTATGGAGGTTCTGGACTCCTCCGGTCGTCGGGCAAGGTACGTCACGGCCTGTATTGCATATTCACATTCCCGGCTGAAGATCAAAGTCATAGGTCTTATATCAGACTATTTAGTCTTAAATTACTCTTTCCAAACTTTTTTGTCAAGAGAAAAATCATTCCCACTCATGACAATGAACTTCCACAAAGGTAGAAAGTGAAGTGTCGGAGATTGGGAATTGCCAGGAATGCGAAGACCCCTCCCCCGCCTTCCCCTTGAAATCGCCGAATCGGAAGGAAATCCTCACAGACAATCAGTCGCTGCCAATGCCTTTGACTTCAACGCTCTGGCACGAGCATTGAGAGTTGATTGTGCGATTAAGTTGAAAAACCGCCCACAACTGACACTGTTATTCAACTTCCGGAGTAGATATGGCGAAATACAAGATTGCCTGGCTGCCAGGCGATGGCATCGGCGTAGATGTCCTCAAAGCGACAAAGATCGTTCTCGACAAAGTAGGGCTCGATGCTGAGTACATTCACGGCGACATCGGGTGGGACTACTGGTGCCAGGAAGGAGATGCATTTCCTCAACGAACAATCGACCTTCTGAAAAGCGTAGACGCGGCACTTTTCGGAGCAATTACTTCCAAGCCCGTGAAAGCAGCTCAGAAGGAACTCGTGCCCGAATTACAGACTAAAGGCCTCACATACCGGTCTCCGATCGTTCGTATGCGCCAGCTGTTCGATCTGTACATCTGCCTCCGACCGTGTAAAGCTTATCCCGGAAATCCGCTCAACTTCAAGGAAGCAATTGATCTTGTTGTGTACCGCGAAAACACAGAGGACCTGTATTCCGGTGTGGAATTTTCGCCGGTCCCTCCCGAGCTTGCAGACACACTCAACCGTCTCTCCAAACCGTTTGCCCCGTTCAGCAAGCTCACGCCGGACCAGTATGCTGTCTCCTGCAAAATCAACACACGCTCAGGTTCCGAGAGAATCGCACGGGCAGCGTTTGATTTCGCACGAAAGGCCAAAAGAAAAAAGGTGACTGTTGTGCACAAAGCCAACGTCGTCCGCGCAACCGACGGCCTTTTTCTCGATGCGGCAAAGGAAGTCGCAAAGCAGTACCCCGAGATCCAGATGGATGACGCCAACATCGATGCGATGACGATGTGGTTGCTGAAGAACCCGTTCAACTACGATGTTCTCGTCGCTCCAAACCTCTACGGCGATATCATCTCTGACCTGTGTGCACAGATGGTTGGCGGTCTCGGCTTCGGCTGTTCCGGCAATATTGGTACAAAGCTGGCGGTGTTTGAGCCGACGCACGGTTCAGCACCGAAGTACGCGGGCCAGGATAAGGTAAATCCCATCGCAACCATTCTTGCTGCCAAGATGATGCTGGACTGGCTGGGCGAGACCAAGAAAGGGATGGAACTCGAAAACGCCGTCGCGGCTGTCATCAGGGATGGGAAGGTCCGAACGTACGATATGAACGGAGTCAGCACAACGACAGAAATGGCTCAGGCAATAGCTTCGAAGCTTTCGTAGTACCTGAAGTTCAAACAGCTAGCACCAGATTTGGAGGTAGTATGAAGGATGTCGTCATTCACGAAGTCGGTCTTCGCGATGGGCTGCAGATGGAAAAGCAGGTGGTCCCCTTCGAGCAGAAGATCCGATGGGCGGAGGAATTGATCGCATCCGGCGTCGACATTCTCCAACTCGGCTCGTTCGTGCATCCTGAGAAAGTCCCTCAGATGGCAGACACGGACAGGTTGTTCGAGTATTTCAAAAACCCGGGACACCAACCCAAGCGAACAATTCTCTCGGGTTTGGTCCTCAATGAAAAAGGACTCGAGCGCGGATCAGCATGCGGCGTTGATTTGTTTTGCATGGGAGTTTCTGCCAGCGACACCCATAGCAGAAAGAACACAGGAATGTCGACGGACGAAGCAGCGACCCGCATCATCGCAATGGCAAAGCATGCGCTGAGTCAGGGAAAGCGAGTGCAAGTTTCCGTCCAGTCAGCATTCGGCTGCGGCTTCGAAGGGGACATCCCGGCGGAGCGTGTGCTGATGATCGTGCGGCGCTACCTTGAAGCCGGGCTTAAGAACATCAGTCTTGCGGACACAGCCGGACATGGCCAGCCGTTCCAGGTACAGAGCATCTTCGAACAGATCCTTGCTCTCGATCCAACTGTTGAATGCACCTGCCATTTCCACAACACGTACGGCATGGGGATGGCAAACACGTTTGCGGCAATGGAATTAGGGATCAGGTATTTCGAATCGTCGTTTGCCGGGCTCGGAGGATGCCCATTCACGAAGGTCGCAGCAGGGAATGTGTGCACTGAGGATTTTGTCCATTTCCTCCAACGATCGGGGGAAAGAAATGACATCAATCTTGATAAGCTCATAGCGCTTTCGAAGGATGTCGCAACCTATTTCGGCCGTGAGATGCCGGGCCACGTCTACAAGACAGGAGCAATCCAGTCAAACATTTATTCCAAGTGAACATTGAAACAGAGGCTCAGAGACAGATATGAAACTGCTTGATGGCATAAGAGTACTTGATCTTACGAACGTTCTTTCAGGCCCCTTTGCGACTCTGCACCTATCGTTGGCTGGTGCCGAGGTAATCAAAGTCGAAAACCCCACTGATGGCGACCTCGCCCGAAAGCTCGGATCAGTGCCGAAATTCAATCAGATGCTCATGGGAACGAGTTTCCTGGCACAGAATGCCAACAAGAAATCGCTCACACTGAACCTGAAAGCACCCGAAGGTAAGGAGATTTTCAAGAAGCTGGCCAAAGCAGCGGATGTCGTCGTGGAGAACTTCCGACCGGATGTCATGACCCGACTCGGCCTCTCCTATGACGTCCTGAGCAAAGCAAATCCACGGCTTGTATATTGCGCCATCTCAGGATTCGGTCAAGCGGGACCGGATGCGCTCAAACCGGCGTACGACCAGATCATCCAGGGGCTCAGTGGAGAGATGGCGATCAACGGGGATGAGCGGCTGAACCCATTGCGGGCCGGCTTCCCCGTCTGTGACACCGTCGGCGGATTGAATGCAGCTTTTGCAATCATGGGCGCACTCTACTATCGGGAAAAAACCGGCGAAGGACAGTTCATTGATGTTGCATTGCTCGATTCCATCATGCCATTGATGGGTTGGGTGGTCGCGAATCTGATGATCGGCGGACAGCAGCCAGTGATGATGGGCAATGACAACTTCACGGCCGCTCCATCCGGCACGTTCAAAACCAGGGACGGCTATGTGAACATCGCTGCCAACAAACAGGAGCAGTGGGAGGCGGTGACCGAAGTCCTCGGCGTCCCAGAGCTCAAGAGTGACCCGCGATTCAAGGAACGCGACACCAGAAAGAAAAACCGAAAGGAGCTCACGTCCCTACTTGAGGCGAAGCTGACCGAGAACAACACAGAGTACTGGGTGGAGATACTGAACAAGCACGACGTTCCATCCGGTGCAATCCTCAGTCTCCGGGACGCTCTTTCACAACCCCAGGTGGAACACCGCAACGCGTTTGGAACTGTCCACGTCGATGCCATCGGCGATCTCAGGCTCTTCAACCTCACCGCAAAGTTTTCAAAGACGCCCGGAAACGTCGAGACCCCACCCCCTACGCTTGGACAGCACACGAGCGAAATCTTGAAGGGAATTGGATATTGCGAAGAAGAGATTACGAAGTTCAAAGCAGCAAAGATCATTTAATGAAGGAGAAGCTTCTATGGGAATGACAGTTGCCGAAAAGATCCTTGCCCGCGCTTCTGGGCGGGCATCGGTCAAGGCAGGAGATGTGGTCGAACCGAAGGTCGACCTCGCGATGTCGCATGAAAACGCGGCCCTCGTGGTCAACCAGTTTCTTGAAGTCTATCGGGGAACAGACCTGCAACCGAATATTTGGAATCCATCCAAAGTATCCATCATCTTCGACCACCGCGTCCCTGCCGAATCGCCGAAGACGGCATCGAACCAGAAAAAGGTGCGTGAATTCGTCGCGTTGCAGGGAATCGGAAAATTTCATGATATACGCGGAGATATCGGCGGCATCTGCCACCAGATTCTTCCGGAGAATGGTTACGTGAGACCCGGCTATGTCGTCGTTGGCACTGACTCGCACACCACCAGTCACGGCGCGCTTGGGGCCTTTGCATTCGGCATCGGGGCCACGGAAATGGCAAGCGTGTGGGCACTTGGAACAGCTCTCAACGTTGAGGTTCCGTCGACGATCAAGGTCAACGTCCGCGGGAGATTCAAGAAGTTTGTCGGGCCGAAGGACCTCATCCTCTATCTGATCGGTAAAGTCAGTGCGCAGGGGGCAAACTTCAAGGTTATCGAGTTTCATGGTCAGACCATTCGATCTATGTCGACTTCGGGCCGGCTCGTGATCTGCAATATGTCGGTTGAAGCCGGAGCCACCGCAGGGATTGTTCCGGCAGATAAAGAGACTGTTCGGTACTTGAGGGAAGAGGCAGGAGTCAAAGGGAAAATTGAACTCGTTCTTCCGGATTGCGATGCCGTCTATGAGAAGATCATCGACATCGATGTCTCGAACCTGGAATCACAGATCGCCTGCCCTCACACTGTTGACAATGTAAAGTCCGTCGGCGCCGTCAAAGGCACGAAAGTCAATCAGGTCGTCATCGGGTCTTGCACAAACGGGCGGCTCGACGACCTCGCAATCGCCGCTTCGATTATGAAGGGAAAAAAGGTCGCGGAAGACACCCGTATGCTGGTCTTCCCTGCTTCGGGACGTATCTACATGCAGGCACTTGCCAAAGGCTACATTGGGATCTTCATGAAGGCAGGAGCTGTCGTCATGAATCCGGGCTGCGGGCCATGCCTCGGAGTGCACGAAGGAGCGCTCGGCGATGGTGAGACCGCTCTGTCGACAACCAATCGCAACTTCAAGGGTCGGATGGGAAATCCGAATTCTCAGGTCTTTCTCTGCTCGCCGGCTGTCGCTGCGGCATCCGCGCTGAAAGGATTCATCACAAGCCCCCGGAAAGGAGCGAAATAGCATGGCGACCGTCGTACTCAAACTAGAAGATGATATCTCGACCGATGTGATTTATCCGGGTCGCTACATGGCAACCGTGCTCCCGACCGAGACACCGCAGTACGCGTTTGCGGACATGACCGAATTCAACAGCAAGCTGAAGTCAAAGCAGGTCCCTCCGGGAAGTGTCATCATCGGCGGCAAGAATTTCGGCTGTGGTTCTTCGCGCGAGCAGGCGGTCTCTGCGTTGAAGGGACACGACCTCGTGATCATCGCTCCCGGGTTCGCACGGATCTTCCTTCAAAACGGGATCAATCTCGGGCTGCGGACGATCGTCTGCCCGGACATTCAGGCCTCTGAAGGTGATGAGATTCAGATTGCGGACACGGAAGTAGTGAATGTGACAACCGGTAAGCGGTTTCAAACCGTTCCGCTTCCGCAGGCCCGTCAGGCGATCATCGACGCCGGCGGACTGATTGCGTACACCAGGAAGCGACTGATGGAGAAGAAAGCAGGCTGATTCAAGTCGGCTGAGGCTCTAAGACACAAAAACCCCCGCTGGTGCTCAGCGGGGGTTTTTCATTGCATCTTCTGCTTCAGTATTTCCGGGGCTCATGCGAGAACGGATTTATACTCCGGCTTTTTCATTCCTTTGGCCATCTGGGCGATATTCTTGTCGGCAAGCGTTGCCTGCAGACTCTTCCTTACCTCTCCCCACATCTCGTGGACTGCACAAGGATTCTTGCCCGAACATTCGGGGAATCCCATCACACAACTCGTCGTGAATCCTACTCCGTCGACCGCCTCAACGACATCGAACAGCGAGATCTCTCTCGGTGATTTCGCCAGAGAAAATCCCCCTCTGGGCCCTTTCTGCGAGACAAGGAGACCCTTGTAGGTCAAGTTCTGAAGGATCTTTGCCAGAAAGTGGTACGGGATTCCGATCTGCTTTGTCAACTCCCTGATGGATGTCTTTTCACCATCGGGCCTCAGTGCCAGGTACATCACAGCTTGAAGGGCATATTCGCATTGACGGCTAAACAGGACGCTCATCGTGTTGTGAGTCTTTCTGACAATGTTTGCTGTGGTAGTTCACAACCGGAGGAGCGGACGATCACAACCTCGCCGTTAGTGTTGCTGCGCTCGATCCTGCCGCACGTTGTCTGCTGCAGGCGCCAAGAATCAGGCACGTGCAGAATCGTAGCTTGAGATAACACCGTCTATGATCTCAGAACGGGCCCGAAGTTCGTTCAGCTTCTGATTGATCATCAGAACGGACTTGCTGCGCGTTACGATCAACTCCTGCAGCATGTCATGAACGTCAGGGTAGTTGCACTCCTTGTCTAGCCGTTCGTAGAAGCGAACCATGGCACTCTCTTCCCGGAGTGCTTCTGATAGCATTGCACACGTGTTGCGACACGCGTGCGCGCACTTGACGTTCATCTCGTCCATTTCGTCCCTTCCTTCTTCAATGTCATGCACGTTACTTCACAACCGGTTCCGCAAGCGCCTCGAGCGCGAGTTCCTTCCCTCTCACCAACGCCTTCTCATTGATGGGCAGCAGGTGCTGCCGGTGCTTCGGCAGTACTTTACGGAGAGCCAGGATCACGTTCTCGGGTTTCACGATCGGCCGCCGTTCCAGGAACGCACCCAGCAGGACCACATTTGCGACCTGCTTACTGGTCAACCGAAGCGCTTCATCAATCGCAGGGATGTTGAGGACCTCAATGTCTGTCCTGGTCGGAGGACTGATGATCGTTGATCGCTCATAGATCAAGAGACCGCCCGGGAGCACCTTGTGCTCGAACTTTTCGAGCGACGGCTGATTGAGGACAATCGCAGAATCGAACTTTGAAACGATCGGGGAACTGATGCGGCCTTCAGACACGATGACGATACAGTTTGCCGTGCCACCCCGCATTTCGGGTCCATAGGAGGGCATCCAACTGACTTCCTTCCCTTCAAGCATCGCCGCATACACAAGCAACTGACCCATCGAAAGGACGCCCTGGCCCCCAAAGCCTGCAAATATCACTTCTTGAGTCTTTACCATAGGAGTATGCCTGCCTAGTTCATAGTTTGTGTGGGCGTCTTGAGATCACCCAGGGGATACGCCGGGAACATGTTTTCTTCGAGCCACTTATTCGATTCCGCCGGTGTCATTTTCCATCCGGACGGGCAGTTCGAGATGACTTCGATAAAACAGGTTCCTTTGTCCAGCTTCTGATATCTGAACGACGCCTCGATTGCCTTCTTCAGCTTTCTGACTGCCGCGGCGGTGTGAACAGCGTGCCTCGTCACGTAGAACGCGCCGGGAAGCTGCGCAATCAGATTTGTAATCTTCAGCGGGTAACCATTCAGCTTGGGTTCACGACCCAACGGAGATGTTGTCGTCTTCATGCCAAGCAATGTCGTCGGCGCCATCTGCCCGCCCGTCATCCCGTACACAGCATTGTTGATGAACACCATAAGGATGTTTTCACCGCGGTTGACAGTGTGAATTGTTTCAGCTGTACCAATGGCCGCCAGATCACCATCCCCCTGATACGAGAAGACGATCCGGTCTGGAAGAACGCGCTTGATACCGGTTGCAACCGCTGATGCTCTTCCGTGGGCAGCTTCCTGCATGTCGATGTTCATGTAATCATATGCGAACACCGAGCAACCCACCGGTGCGACACCGATCGTTTGTTCCTGCAACCCCATCTCATCGACGACTTCCATAAGCACGCGGTGCACGACACCATGCCCGCAGCCCGGGCAGTAGTGCATCGGCGTCTCTGTGAGCGTCTGGGGCTTGTGGTACACGAGTTCAAAACCATTTGTAATCGGAGGGAGATCCATAGGAATTACCTTTGCATTTCGATGTGATGTTTCTCCAGTGCCGCCTCGATGGCCTCGAGAACTTCTTCCGGAGAAGGAATCATTCCACCCATCCGCCCCTTGAAATGGACAGGACACCGGCCTTCGACAGCCAGGCGGACATCCTCGAGCATCTGGCCGGCATTCATTTCGACAGTCAGTACCATACCGACTTTTGACGAAAGCTCAGCCAGTCTTTTCGACGGATAGGGAAAGAGGGTGATTGGACGAAGCAATCCGACGCGCAACCCTTTCTCACGCGCCAGCTGCATTGCCTTCTCGCAAATTCTCGCAACGAGACCGAACGCCACCAACAGTACGTCGGCATCTTCGACATCAAACTCCTCGTAGCGAACTTCGTTCTCTTCCATCAGTCGGTACTTCTCCTGAAGATGCAGGTTGACCTCCTCCATCTTCTCCGGCTGCATGAAGAGCGATGTGATGAAATTCCTTTCCCGGCCCTTCTGTTTTCCTTTTGTCGCCCACGAAGAAGTATCGGGATACGGCAGGGAGCCCTTGACGGGCATTGCAAGCTTCTCCATCATCTGCCCCAGAGCCCCATCGGTCAGAATCATCGCAGGATTCCGGTACTTCTCAGCAAGGCGGAAGCCTTCAAAAACGAAATCCGCCATTTCTTGAACGGAAGCAGGTGCGAGAACGATCAGGTGATAGTCCCCATGGCCTCCCCCTTTCACCGCCTGGAAATAATCACCCTGCGACGGTTGGATAGTTCCCAGGCCCGGCCCGCCGCGCTGCACGTTGACGACCAGGCAGGGCAACTGAGCAGATGCCATGTACGAGATACCTTCCTGCATGAGACTGATTCCCGGCCCGGACGACGAGATCATGACTCTCGCGCCGGCACCCGATGCACCAAAGACCATGTTGATCGCTGCGACTTCACTCTCGGCTTGCAGGACGACACAATCATGGTTCGGTTGTTCAGCCATCAAATATTCAATCACCTCTGATTGAGGTGTGATGGGATATCCGAAGTACGCTTGCATACCAGCCCGGAAGGCAGCTTCGGCAAGCGCCTCGTTTCCCTTCATAAGTCGGACTTCAGATTTTTCTTCGAGCGTAGGCATAACTTTTTTTGGCTTGATGTGGGATTAATCGGCGTCCGGCTTCAAACTGCGAGTCTGACTTCTGGACTGACGCCCTTGGCTGGTTTCTTTTGACGATAGACTGTGATCGCTGCATCCGGACATACAAGAGCGCAATTGACGCAGCCTGTGCAATTGTCCTGAACCAGAACAGCAAAGCGATAGCCTTTCAGATTGATCTTATCGGACAAGGCGAGACTGTCCTGAGGACAAGCGGGAATGCATAGCTCACAGCCTTTACAGATCTCTTCGGCGATGGTTACTTTACCTCGGATCATAAAGACCTGCCCCTTTCGTTATTTGAGTAGGAGACCTTTAATTACGGGCACTTAGGCCACTGATTTTGAATATTACTTGACAAGTTATGTGCCAATTTATTGGTGAATTGCAACCCTTAACCAGATAAGAATCTCCTAATTTGGGCGACAGCCCTTATCAGAAATGGGAACAATAGATAAGGCCTTTCTTGATTCCGCCAAGTTATGTTGAGGAATTCAACTACATGGTTGCATCTTCAAGGCACGTTCATTACGGCCGTGCGCGGTTCAGATCAATCGCCTCGACGCGAGTCGCAGACCGCACAGCACAGTCGGTTAAAAGGCAATTGTGCAGACAGAGCAGATTCCCCCGGCCGATGCGAAGAAATAACATTCGCTCGTCTACAAGTACCGGTGCATTGACCATGATGCTCGCGGAAGCTGATCAGGTCTCTTATCCAGCACTTGGTCTTTTCAACCCGTACTTCTCGATTTTGTTGTAGAGCGTGACCCGATCGATTTGCAGGATCTCAGCAGAACGGGAGATGTTCCAGCGATTCTGATCCAGAACAGATGCTATGTGTGCTTTTTCAACCGCTGCAATCGATCCTGAGGGAAGAACATGATTTCGCTCCGTCAACTGATATGGCAAATCCTCCGGCCGAATGGCGGGAGGTTTCCCAACAACCATGGCCCGCTCGATGGCGTTTTCCAATTCCCTCACATTGCCGGGCCAGTTGTAACGGACGATCGTATCCATCGCCTCGGGCGAGATTGAGGCAATCGGTTTGCCCATCGCTCGGGAATATTTTTGCACAAAGTAGTTCGCGAGAAGTGGAATGTCCCCTTTTCGCTCGCGCAGCGGCGGAATGAAGACGGAGAACACGTTCAGCCGGTAGTAAAGGTCTTCGCGAAACGACCCGTCGGCGACCGCCTTCTCAAGGTCCTTGTTGGTGGCACATATGACCCGAAAATCGACCCTGATGACATCGTTTCCACCCACCCGAGTGAACTGTTTTGATTCGATGACGCGCAAAAGGTCCATCTGCGTCTTCACATCGATGTTCCCCACCTCATCGAGGAACAACGAACCCCCGTCCGCCAACTCGAGTTTTCCCTTCCTCCGGTATTGTGCACCGGTAAACGCGCCCCGTTCGTGGCCAAATAGTTCACTTTCGAGGATCCCCTCAGCCATAGCACCGCAGTTGACAGCTACAATCGGGAAGTACCGCCGAGAGCTGTTGCTGTGAATCGCCCGGGCGATCAGTTCTTTTCCTGTGCCGCTCTCGCCGCGAATCATGACAGTCGTATCAGTCTTGGCTACGGTCTGTATGAGCTCATAGACTTTCTGGATCTGTGCAGAGTCCCCGACGATATCGTCGGCACGGCTAAACTCAGAGATTTGTTCTTTGAGCTTGAGATTCTCTTTTGCAAGGCTCCGCGCCTTCAGGGCATTCGACACGAGGTGCGACAAGTAATCAGGGTCGACCGGCTTCGACACATAATCAAACGCCCCCTCTTTGAGCGCTTTGACCGCAGTGTCCACTGATCCGTGCGCGGTAATGAAGATAATCGTTGTCCCTGAGTCAATTTCTTTGATCCGCTGCTGCAATTCCATGCCATCCATGCCCGGCATCTTGATGTCGAGCAGAAGAATATCCCACTTCTGGCCTTGTAGTTGCTGCAGGGCATCCGCAGCTCCCCCGGCAGTTCCCACAGTGAATCCATCTTCTTTGAACCATTTCGAGAGCGAGTCTCTCACCGCCTGTTCATCATCAACGATGAGTATCGAAGGATTTGCGTTCATTCTACTCCTCATTCAGTGCTTATTCGACTTTCTGACCCTTGACTTCCCTGAGTTGATCCTGCAGGGAAACTGCTTCGCTCCCCTCCTGTCCCAGTCTTGGGAAACCTCATGCTGAAGGTGGTGCCTTTGCCGACCCCGGACTCGACGGAGACTACTCCTCCGTGCCGTTCCAGGATGCCGTACACTACCGACAAGCCGAGTCCCACCCCTTGTCCATCTTTTTTTGTCGTGAAGAAGGGCTCAAAAATGTGCGGAAGATCCTCCGGCGGAATGCCAACGCCTGAATCCTTCACGTGGATATTCAGATCACCATTGTTTGGATCCGGAACGACACGCACGGTGAGCTTGCCACCTCCGGGCATCGCTTCGACCGCATTCACAAAGAGAGCGACGAGAGCTTGTTGAATCTGGTTCTCATTACAGAAAAGCGAAGGTTCATCGGACGGTAGAATCGCCTCAAATTGAACCTTCGATATCTCGAAATGATGCCTCAAGATCTGTTCGGCCTTCCCCACGATTTGCCCGACCGGTATCAGCGCATACTCCGCAACTTGTTTTTTCGAGAAGACGAGCAAATTCTTGACGATGTTTCCGCACCGTGCAGTCTCATGCTGGATCAGATCGATGTCTTCGATTGTCTGCTGAACCTCCGGCGAATGCTCTTCGATCTTTCTGAGTCGACGTCCAATCAACTTTGAATACGTCAAGATCCCTTCAAGCGGATTGTTCAACTCGTGAGCAACTGTTGCGGCAAGTTTGCCGAGGGATGCCATCTTTTCGATCTGTAAGATCTGCTGATGTACCTTCTGCAATTCGGCAGTTTTGTCCCGGACGCGCCGTTCGAGCGTTGAAGACCATTCGCGATTCTCCTCTTCAGCCCGCTGGAGCGATCGTGTCATCGAATTGAACGACCGGGCAAGTTCCGCTATCTCATCTTTCCTGCGTATCGGGATTTCGTAGTCAAGGTGTCCTGACGATACCTCCTTCGTCGCCGCAACCAGATTTCTGACTGGCCGGAGGATGGTCGTTGAGACGACATACGCCGATGCACTCCCTACCACGAAGAGAAGGAAAAGCGCAACGACGATGATCTGACGTTGGGAGTTCGCCATTGCTTCATCGACCTGCCCTAGCGACATTCTGACGTCGAGAATGCCAAGAACTGTCTGTTCTGCTGGGTGCGAATGGCAGCTGGCACTCGAGCACTGATCCTCATTGTGTATGGGATTGATGAGACCTAATACTCTCTTTCCGTCCTGGCCCACATAAATTCTCGTACGGCTGGGTGGGACAGACACCGGTGGCCGTTCAGCGTTGTGGCAACCATTACAGGCTTCCCCTTTCAGATCAATAATCTTACCCAGCTCCGCCTTTTCTGTTGAAAAGGTGATTTCTCCTCGCTTGTTGTAAATCCGAATGCCGTTGATTCCTGGTTGCTTTCCCAAGTCAGTTATTATCTCGTGAACGTCCCCCTCCCGATTGAGGAGCATACTGAAGTGCGTAGAGCTTTTGATCGCATCACTGATGCGGTTGGCGCTTGTAAGCACCTGAGACATCATCTGATCGGTGTAGAAGCGCACAGAGAAATAGGAATAGATCCCGAAGAGAATCAGGAGGAGGAAAGAACCTAGAAGGAGGCGGCCTTTGAGAGTCTCAAACCATCGCATGGCTACATTTCACCGCCCCAAATATGTCAGAAACTATGCCAGAGAAGAGTGCTTAAAAATACAACAATTGAGCAAGTGCCACATTCGGGAATGCAAACTTAGGAAGCGCAAGGCGCCTCGTTGCCAAGCATAGGAAAGGACTCTTGGCCTTTTTTGCGGTTGCCCCGTTGGTTTTCGAGGGATTTGGCTACGTGTAAATATTGCGAAGGAGCTTTAGGTACTCGGTCGGACCAAGCCTCTCTGAAAGCCGCTCAATCGCCCGACCATGCTCCGTTTGACTCTGGTAGTGCTCAGATTGCGCGTTGCCGGGGTCGGTGGAAAGCAGATGTGTAAGGGCACGTTCGTCGTCCGCATAGATTCGTGCCACGTCAGCGGTTGCGAGCACGTCGGCATCATCGACGTCAGCAGGGCTGACGGAAAGTTCAAACAACCATCCTTCGTCAAGTGGCGAGGCGCAAACAGCATGAGGGTGTTCTGCGAGCATGTTATTCGTTGCGGTTACCTGTCCAGTAATCGGTGAGACCATCGGCAACGTGCCCCCGCCAAGCACGATCCAGGAGCAGGCCTTGTTGCGTGCAATCTGTGCCCCAAGCGCGGGCAACACTATTGCCATTGGAGAAACAAGCACGGACGCCATGCCAGGCTCAATCCCTAACCGCACCTTATTTTCCCCTCTACGCTTCATCCAAAGATGCTTCCGGCCGAAGAGCACTCCTACGCGGGACTCTTCCGGTTCTTTCGGCAAAGCAGCTGGCCGTACCCTATTGACCTTTGGTTGATGCTGAGTGAATCGCTGGCGAAGCGCTATGTCAAGTGGACATCGTTCGCACTCAAACTCCCTGTCGCAGAGTTGATACGAGAGAATGCCTGCTGTCATCCACACACATTTGGATTCCTCAGGGGGAATCACATGAAACAGCTTCTGTTCATCTGAGTCAATCATGAATCCTCCTACTGACGCTCATTGCAGCACACATGATCCTCGCGCCTCCTCGGCGCTCCGCGATGCCGGGATAGCAACCAGCAATGAACTGCACCCCGGCGACGTCCCTTCTTCTTGTGACCACACTCTATGTGATTGCACGGTTATCTAATGCCTGAAGAATTTATTGGCGACCTCGTTCCACTCATTGTCTTCAAGGCTCTCCATGTGCCCCACGTGCAACTGCTCGCGCGCGATCTCTTCTGCATTAGCTCCTGCACGCAGAGAGTCCTTTACAGACGCCAAGAAACGATCGATCTCCGTTTGATAGAAGCTCACTGCCGACTTGCCAATTTTGAGCTTCCCGAGCTCGCCGTCGAAATCGTCTGCATCAATAGTGCAGATCCAATTCTGGCCATAAGGAGTCACATCCAAAGATTCAAGATGTTCACCTAAGTATTTGTTGATTTTTGTAACCTGCCCACTGATGGGCGCCTCAAACGCCATGGTCCGTTTCCCTAGTCGAATCGAAAACAGGGATTGGCCCGCTTTCACTTTCATGCCAAGATTCGGATACTCGATATCATCGATCTTGCCAAGCAACTTCTTCGCAAAATCGTCGATCCCAACTTTCACGGTTCCATCTACCTCCAACGTCAACCAACAATGCCCCTCAGAGATGAACGCCCCTCCCGGAATCACGAACTCCGCGGCTGGGAAGCTACTGAGCTCCGATATGTGGCTGATGTGCACCCGGGGCTTTAGCTCTTTCTCAATCCTCTCTTGACGGCGGTACACGAATTTCTTTACCAGCTCGGTTAATTCCGCCTCCGTAAACGGCTTCTGGATATAGTCCATTACCCCATGTTTCATGCATTCCACAGCCGACTCGACCGTTGCATACCCTGTGATGACGATAACATCAATATCGGGCCGGAGATGCTTTGCCGACTTCGCCACGTCTTCTCCGCTCATCGACGGCATTTTCAAGTCCGTAAAAAGGAAATCATAATTATGTTGCTGAATCAAGCCGAGCGCTTCTACACCGGCTTCGACCGTGTCGACCGAATAGCCATCCAGAACCAAGATCTTACGAAAGCTGTCGAGAATGACCTGTTCGTCGTCCACACAAAGGATTCGGGCTTTTGGATTCTGCACTTCTGCGCGTTTGAGTGTTTTTGCCTCCCGACTGAAATCGAGTTTCAGACTCTCAGTGAGTGCTCCTTCCCGATCTTCCCTGATTTTTTTCTCGTTCCTTTTCTTGGCTACAGCGCGGATGACAAGATCTGCCAGCACAAAGACGATGACTGCAAGAATGAACAGTGCCATGAATGCTCTCCTTCCAACATGCCGATCGAGGTAGGATGGCTCGACCAGAAAACGATTCCTGCGATTGGTTTCAGTTTAATAATCTTGACTACACGGTATCAGATGATTCAGTTCGTACGCGAGGTTCGTTGGTACAATTTGATATAGCCAGCCTGACGAATATGGATCCTGCTCGAGCAACTCAGGATGAGGGAGAAGCTGCTCGTTCCGCGTGACAATCGTCCCGCTCATCGGACAAAGAATTTCATGGACCAGACCATCCTGAGACGTGACGGTGGCACACGGCGCGGCCTGTATCAGGTCTCGATTCATTTCGACGAACGTCAGCTCTTTCACTGCAGCGACGGACTTCATAAACAAGTCAGTTACTCCAACGAGCCCAATTCCATTGTTTTCGATCTTCACCCAGCTGAGTCTTCCAAGCCGGTGGAACTCCCGGGGACACGGGCGGGAAATGTCTGATGCTTTCTTCCCAAGGGATCTCGGGAATGCACCTAGGTCCATGAGCTGCTGATACCGCAAACCACGCTGAATTCCACTTTCCAGTTCATCTACGGTGAACGGCTTTGGTATGAAGTCAATTGCTCCTTCCTTGAGAACATTGACGGCGTTCTGTAGCGTCGAGCATCCGGTTATCATGATCACGGGAGTGGTGATGCCAGCCTTTTTCATCATATCCAAAACGTGAAAGCCGTCAAACTCCGGGAGCATGACATCGCACAAGACAAGCCGATAGACTTCCTTTCGCAGTCTCTCCAACCCCGATGCAGCGTCGCCAACGGCTTCTATGCTGAAACCCCCGGCCTCACAGACGCGACACACTCCTTCCCTTACGACCTGTTCGTCATCGATGACAAGAATGTCAACTGCTTTGCTCACGGCATCGATCCTTTTTCATTGAATGTATGATCTTTGGGACATTACGCCTGAGCAGGTTGGCGCTTCAAAGGGAGTCGGATTGTGAATGTCGTTCCAACGCCAAGTTCACTCTCAACCGAAATTGTGCCGTCGTGGTTGTCGATAATTCCCCAGATTACCGCCAAGCCGAGCCCCGTCCCCTTCTGGCCTTTGGTCGTGAAGAATGGCTCGAAGATCTTAGCGAGGTTCTCCTTCGAGATACCGACCCCCGTATCCGAAACAATAAGTTCAACGTACTCCTGCTTCCCTGCCGAGTCAACGGCAAGCCATCGCTGCCAACCACACTCCTTACTGACACAGGCCTCAAACTCACCATGCGAAGGAACAACGAATGACAGAAGTCGACTCCCGCATTTCTCGCATTTGCCCTGCTCCTCCAACAGTGAAATCCCGCATTCTGGACAGACCATCTCGAATTCAGTCCGTGCCTTCACATTCAGATCGAAATGGTTTCGATTCCGCCCATACACCGGATCAAGCATCATAAAGCCTTCCTCTCCTTCATACCGGGCCTTCACCCGGATCGCCGGCAACCCGTCAATTTTGAAATCATTCGTGATCAGGTTGTGTCCTTTCGGGCAGCACGCGGACTTAACTTGAGCAACTCCCTGCGGAGCCAGCTGCAACAGTTTTGCCGAGACAGTCACAGTACCTCCTCCGCTCTCAATTGCATCGGCAGCATTGACGATCAGGTTCACGAATACCTGCTGCATCTGATTCGGATCAACTGTCATCTTCGGCAGATGCGGTTCCAGCGATTTGACGATCTTGACTCCCTTGATGCTGACCTGATGCTCAACAACCGCTACGGCCCGGTCAATAATTTCGCTCATATCCGAAGCCGTCTTCTTAGGAATAGATTGCCTGGCAAAATCAAGAAGACTCTTTACAATTTCCCTGCATCGCAGTGTCTCACGTACCACAACTTTGAGATCTTCCTGCAGCTCGGGGTGATTTTGAGTCCTCTTGAGAAGAAAGCTCCCATACGTGAGAACCCCCGTCAACGGATTGTTGATTTCGTGTGCGACACCTGCAGCCAGGCGGCCAAGAGAGGCCATCTTGTCCGATTGAAAGAGCTGCAAACGCGCTTCGGAAAGCTTCATAGTCATCGTATTGAACGACTGTGCCAGCATCCCGATGTCGTCTTTCCCGAGATCCGGCACCGTGTAGCTCAGGTTGCCTCCGCCGACTTGTTTGGTCGCATTCAACAATGCCCCCACAGGGAGGCTGATCCACTTGTTCACAAAGAACCCGATGATGAAACTCGCAGCAAGAATGGCGCTGATGGCGAATATGCCCACCTGGAAAGCGCTGGCCCTAATCCGCTCGTCTGCGTCGGCCAACGAAAAAGTCACGTCCAGTACCCCTAACACTTGCTGCTGCTTTGAATGGGCGTGACAGTCCGCATCCCAGCACGAGCGCTCGGTGTAAATAGGGCTTATGACCCCAAGCGCTCTCGCGGAATCAGGGTGAATCCGGAATACCCGGGTCCGTTGCGACATGGAGAGTCGTTGAAGCGGCTGGTCCGCTGCATGACACGCGTAGCAACTCTCTGCCTGCTTGTCGACCATCTTGCCGATGTTCTCTTTCCGCGATGAATAGATGATCTTCCCTTCCTTGTTAAGAACCCTGACTTCATCAATTGCCGGATCGGAGCCAATGTCGTTTATAATGGTATGGATGCTCTCGCGTTGATTGAGGAGCATATCGTACCGCGTGCTGTTTCGGACGGTCTCACTCAGTTGCATCGCGTGCCGTTCAACCTCCGCAAAAAGATCTGCCCGCTGCGTTCGGATCGTGATGTATGCGTAGATACCCATCGTGACAAACGTCGTGACTCCGACAACCACGATAAGCTTGAAACCGATCTTTCGTGCTAACTGACTGATCATATGCATTGACCTTGCATGCTGCATCTCTTAGTGCTTTACCGTCTTCGCACGCTGGACGCGAACTCCCGGAAGGGCTGTCGGATAGCTCTTGTCGTCGTGACAACCACTACATGTTGGTTTCTTTGCGAAGTTTGACTCGAGGTGGCAGCTTTCACAGTCGAGGGCGGCGTGAGTTTCACTTAGTTTGATACCGGTGACGACGTGATCAAATGCACCCGGCTTCCAGCCAGCGTGACAAGCCATGCATTTTCCGGTGAGACCCTTGTAGTCGCTGTTTTCTTTGTGGCAGCGGGCGCATGCAAACGAAGAGTGAAAGCGACCAAGATCGAATCCTGTTTTCCGCCCATGGTCGAATCGCGCAAGGGGTTGTTTGGCGTGACACTGGTCGCAGTTCTCTGTGACTGAATGGCACGCTGAACATCGGTCGTGACCACCTTGTAGGTGTTCGATCGGCTTTGTCGTTGCTCCCTCTCCCCTGTGGCACTTTGAGCAGGGCTCGTTAGCGTGGCACGACGAACAAGCCAATCCGAATCGATCAGCATGATCGCTGTGGTAGAAGGTCACGGTTTTCGCGTCTTCGTTGGCGGATTGAACAACCAGCCGGTCCGGTTTGACAACTTGAACCGAGATTATGTGGTCGCGCACGTCACTAGGGTTTGTCACGGTCGAGGATTTCGCTCGGTGACAGGATCCATCGCATTTCGTGTCTAATCCACTTTCGCGGTGACAGTTCACACATTGCCGATGATAAGCCCCCTTAAGGCCGGGCTTGGAGAGATCTGCGTTCTTCGATGTAGCATCAACGGCATGGCATTCCCTACATGCGAGCACATCGCCAGTGAGATTGTAGTGATGACATAATACGCAGCCGCCAGACATTTCGGACATTTTTGCGTGAGCGCGGTGAGCAAATTTAACCGGCTCATAGACATCGGGAGACCCCTTGATGCTATTGAGTATCACGTCAACTGGTCCAGCGTCGGCCGAATGGTGCACCGTGATCATCTGGCCACGCGGACACTTCTTGAGACAAGGATTGAGCTTTGTTGGAATCTCACACTCATGACATTCCCTGCAACCGGTACCGCGCGAACTCGTCGATTGTGCAAGGAGCGAGTGATGTATCAACAGCAAGAAGATAATCAGACTTGCCGCACTTCCAATTGCCCGTTTCATTTCACGCTCCCGCGAATAGAGTATTTGCTGATAGGAGTGACCACCTCTTTGTGAACACTGATAACCGGGAATATCAAGACCGCCACTCGATAGAGCAGCACGAGCAGCGACACAAACCCGACTGTCACAGAAATCTCGCCGATTGATGGGAAATAGGGTTTGATCGAATACGGCGGTGTGTAAGCCACGATAAACGTGTTGATCCGGTTCAAGAGCACCCCGAAGATCACCAAGGACGAAGCGACAAAAAGCCACAGAGGTGACCTCAGCACAGTGCGGGAAAGCAACATTCGGAGCGGGATGATGACACCAACGACAACTTCAATCAGAAACATGACGCTCGCGGTGGTCGGTGTTACTAAATAGACAAACGTTTCGCGGATGACCATGTCTCCGATCTTGAACGCCAGATAGATACCAAGCAATGGAGCGACCATACTGCCCAGCTTCGAAAGGATATCCATCTCAGGCTTCAACCCGAATGATCTCGACGCGAGAAGCGATTCAAAGATCACCATGGGAAAACCGACGGCGATCGCCGAAAGAAGAAACAGCAGAGGCAGCACCGGTGTTTGCCAAAGCGGATGGATCTTCGGGCCGGCGATGATCATCAGCGTGCCAAGCGAAGATTGATGGAGCGTAGAGAGCACAATCCCGGCGATAATGAAAACGAACATGGTCTTTCCGAGTGCACGATCCAGAGTGCTCAGAATGCGTTCCAACGGACGAGTGAGAAACGAAAGAATCCCTTTGAGGTGCACACGCCCCATGAAACGCTCGGTGACGAGAGGAAGGAATTCAATGTACAGGACCGTCATATAAATCATCACGCACATGCCAACTTCGAATAAAGGAGAATTTCCATTCCACATAAAGATTGGGTGCCACACGAAGTACCAACGCCCGATGTCAATCACTACTCCAAACGCCACAAATGTATATCCCAGCATCGCGGTTAGAAGCGCCGGTCGTACGATTGCTTGATAGTTTTCCCTGTGCATCACATGCCCAAGGGCAGCTGAGGTGAATCCACCCGCAGCCAGCGCAACGCCGGCAGCAACATCAACGCCGATCCACAAACCCCACGGGTACTGGTTATTCAAGTGAGTGACCGCTCCCAGTCCGAAGAAAATCCTCGCGAAGACAAATGCTATTCCATTCACTGCGAGAACGATCAAGACAAGGACTCCAGGGGTGAAGAACTTTCTGTTCAGAGGTTCCGGTGCTGTATACGCGTTCATTCGCCCATTTCCTCCTCGGATGTTCTGCGGTTTTTCGTGATCCACATGAGTCCTCCCAGGAGTGCATACAATGAGATAGGAGGAACGAAGTACGCAAAAATGCCATGCTGAATGGATTCGCTTGTTCCAGGCATTGGGTCTTTCTTGAGATCAGGAAATTGGAGATCTTTGAAATCAGCTTTCGAAATGTACATCCACGAGGTGCCCCCTGCCTCGAGCTCACCGTAGATGTGATTGCTGTATCGGTCGGGGTAGTTTTCTATCTTCTTCCTCGCTACCTCGAGCAGGGTCGATCGTCGTCCATATGTGAGTACTTCCATCGGACAAATTTCGACGCATGCTGGTACCCCACCTTGTTTCCTTCGTTGGAAGCAGAAGTCGCACTTCACAATGTCGGGCTTTAGTGCGGTGTCAAATTGGAACGCTGGAATCTGGAACGGGCACGCAACCATGCAATAGCGACACCCAATGCACATGTCAGTGTCCCAGAGTACCTCGCCCCCTTCTTTCTTGGTAATCGCTCCGACGATACAAGCAGACTCACAAGATGGGTAGTCACAATGCATGCACTGGACTTTGACAAATATCGGGGGTGAAGAGCCGGTTGAGCTCTTGTATTCGTTTACAACAGTCAGTGACCCCGGATCTGGCCGTCGACGTTCGGGAACGTGCACGTCGGATGGCACGAGGTTATCCGAACCCGTAGGAAGACCATGGGCCTTCTTACAGGCAACTTCACAGCTTCGGCAACCCACACAAGCGGTGAGGTCAACGAGCACTCCCATCCTATCCGCTGGGGGAATTCTGGATGAACCAGCGTGGGCAAATTCCGGCGCGGCCGCGGCGGCCGTGGTGAGCATGGCGGCCTTTAGGAAAGCTCGCCTTGGATGCACGTTCTTGCTATCGTCTGATTTCAAGGAAAGGTCCCTTTTCTCTTGAACTGGAATCGCCGTGAGAGATCTTCTGCAGCCGACGAGAAATGAAGAAAGAACTCAGTATCTGCAGAGAAACACCTAACGGAATTCATCATACAATTCCGTGCCAGTCAGACGGGGAGGTTCTCACGGCTGACAAGTCCAAGTATAAGAGTCACAATAACTTAGTGGGGTGTCTGAGAGTGGTGAAGATTGAACAGGGGGGATGTGGTGACTAATACAACAGTCCGTTCAGAGGATGTGTTCAGAATTGCCTAAGTTGTTGTCAGATAATGTCCATGTATGTAGATGAATCATTCAACACGTCATGTTGAATTTGTCAACGTTTCCTAGGACTAACAAATCCTCGGAAGCTGCTCACCGGACAACATGTCGACAACGCGGGAGCCACCAATCGATGTTTTCATGACGACAGTCCCTTTGTGCCCTGCGACGACTTCCCCGACTACGGCGGATTCTTTTCCCAAGGGATCGTTTCTCATCGCAGAAAGGACCGCATCCGCATCCTCCGGGGCCACAAACGCGAGGAGTTTCCCTTCGTTTGCAACGTAAAGGGGATCCAGACCAAGTATTTCGCACGCACCACGAACAGGTTCAGCGATTGGGATTCGTTCCTCGTAGATCATCATTCCTACATTCGACGATTCAGCAATCTCATTGAGTGAGCTGGCGACTCCACCGCGTGTAGGATCCCGAAGTACGTGAACCTGCTTGCTGGCTTTCAACATCGACTGAACAAGATGATTCAGAGCGGCCGTGTCGCTCTTTATCTGCGATTCAAATTCCAGTCCTTCGCGTACCGACATAATAGCGATGCCGTGGACTGCGATCGGACCGCTGATGATAATGACATCGCCCACTCGTGCATTCTGAGATCCGATCTGAACCCCTGCATCAACAATGCCGACACCTGAGGTATTGATAAAGATCTTATCCCCCTTCCCACGATCAACCACCTTCGTGTCACCTGTCACCAGCTGAACCCCAGCCCTGACCGCCGCACTCTGCATTGACTGGATGACCTTCCACAGGTCATCCATCGCAAATCCTTCTTCGATGATAAACGCTGCCGACAGATACATTGGCCGGGCACCGCACATTGCCAGGTCGTTCACAGTCCCATTGACTGCCAGTTCCCCGATGTCGCCCCCGGGAAAGAAAATAGGATTGATCACGTAAGAATCTGTGGAGAAGGCCAATCGGGTACCGTTGATCGTGAACACCGCGCCATCATGCAGCGGCTCGAGCAGCTCATTCTTGAATTGCGGCACGACCATCTTTTGAATGATTTGCTGACTCAGTTTGCCTCCACCGCCGTGGGCAAGCAACACCTGTGGGTAATCCGATATCGGAATTGGACAGGCCAATCCCGTCATCAGATTCAACTCTTCAACCTTCTTCTTGCTCTCTGCCATATGACTCCGTCCACCGTTTTCAATAGAACCTGTCACCTGCCCCTTTACCATTCCTGATCGGTCAGGAAACCTTTGAAAGAATACTCAAGATCAGGAAGAGATGCAACGACGCAAAGCTGCGAGCTTCGCGTTGCAATCCATCGAGAATGTACTATTGTTTCTTGGGCAACGACTCTTCCCACTTTCGGAGCTGCTCTTCCCTCACCTTCAACTCCTCGGATTGTTTGTTCAATTTCTCCTCCAGTTTCTTCAACTCAGCGATCTTCGCGTCGAGTTCCTTCTCGTATTCCGCCTTGTCCCAGTATCCCCTGTCTTCAAAATACCCCTTGAAAAACCAGTTGTGCCGCAACGCCTCCATATTCTCATCAAATCTATCGGCACCGTCTCTCGCGGCCTCCGCCATCGAGATTCCTTTTCGGACAATGACCATCAGGCTGTCATAAATGTTGCGCTCAACGACCAGAGCCCCCAGGGTCCCTTCACCCTTGTTGATCTTTCCCACGATATCTCTCACATTCACGACAGTTGAATCGACATCGAAGAGCAACTTCTCGACATTTCTTGTAACCCCATAGAGGTTCTCGCTTACGCCGCTGATGAACTTGGGTATATTCGCGAATTCTTCGGCCGTTTTGCGAAGGCTGGAGTCGGCCTGAGCAGTAGCGCGCTTCAGAGCGTTGTAGACATCTTCATCCGTAATCAGCTTGCCGAGCGTACCATGGCCGGCATTGACAGCTGCCAGGATTCTAGTGAATTCAGCGGTCGCCTGGCGCGTATTGGCAATCATCCCTTGAGCATCCTCGATGATCACCGAGAGCCGGAATGGTTCTTTGCTCAGGAGGATGTCCCCATCGCTTACCTCATCAGATCCCGAACTTCCGACACTCAGCGAGACATACTTACTCCCCACCAGACCTTCTTGTTCGATTGCTGCGTAGGAATCCTTTTTGATAAAGCTCTTCACTCCCTTTCGAAGCTTGAGATCAATCCGAACCTTGTTGTTTTGGGGGGCAATCGTGATCTTATCAACGATCCCGACATCCACACCTGACAGCCGGACGGAAGCACCCGTACGGAGACCTTCAATTGTATTGAAGTAGGAACTGACATGGAAGCTCTCTCGAAAAAGACCCTCTTCCTTGCCGACCAGAAAGATTCCGACGACGACGGCTGCTCCCCCAAGTATCACGAAGATCCCAACGCGTATCAAAGAACTTCTTCTGCTCATACGTACCCCCTATTCTGTTGCAAAGAAGCTTCGCACTGCCGGATCCTGAGACTGCTCGAGGGATTCAATGGTACCACGTTGATCCAGCAAGCCGTCGTGCAAGATCGCTGCGGTGTCCGCAATGATGCGAGCACACTGCATATCATGCGTCACAGCAATCGACGTCGGCTGGTACCGCTCCTGCAAACTTTTCATTAGATAGCTGATCTCACGCGACGTTATCGGATCAAGTCCGGTCGTCGGTTCATCATAGAACATGATCCTCGGATTCGTTATCAGGGCACGGGCCAGGCCAATGCGCTTCTTCATGCCTCCTGAAAGCTCCGCCGGCATCTTGTCAATTGCGTCCAGCAAGCCCACGAGACGGAGCTGGTCGACGATCCTCGCTTCCAGTTCGTCACCATCGAGCTTCTCCTTTCTCACCAGAGGAAAAGCCAGATTCTCCCTCACGCTCATGGAATCGTACAGTGCCGCTCCCTGAAACAGATAGCCCATCGAGTGGCGAAGCTCGTTCAATTCTTTGCGTTTCATCCCAACCACTTCACCATTGCCGATCCGGATGCTGCCAGTATCGGGGCTGATCAGCCCGATGATTATTTTCAGCAGGACGCTCTTTCCTGTTCCGCTCTTGCCCAGGATCACGATTGTCGAGCCCTGCTCGACGTCGAGATCTATCCCACGCAGGACGTGGTTGTCCTCGAATGACTTGGAGAGGTTTCGGATTTCAATCAAGGCCATATGACCACAGTGAGCTTCACGAGAATCATATCAACGAAAATGATCAGCATCGACGACAGCACGACAGCGGTTGTCGAAGCCTTTCCGACTCCAACGGTTCCTCCTTCGGCGTTATATCCTTGATGACATCCGACGATCCCGATGATGAATCCAAAAATGGCAGTCTTGGCTAGTCCGGGGACCAGGTCAGCGAAGGTCAGAGACTGGACCACACTGTCCCAGTAGAGACGCCACGACATGTTGGATTCGATGGCTACGGCGACGTACGATCCGAAGAGCCCTACGGAATTGACGATGGCAGTCAACAAGGGCTGGAGGATGATGCAAGCGAGCACTCGTGTGACGACAAGGAACTTGTATGGGTCGATGCCCGACACTTCCATCGCGTCGATTTGCTCGGTCACGCGCATCGAGCCAAGTTCGGCGCCAATGCCCGAACTGACACGCCCGGCGACAATCAGCGCGGTAATGACGGGACCAAGTTCACGGACAAACGAGATGGCGACCATCGCGGGCAAAAATGAATCTGCACCGAAGCGGAAAAGAGTCGGCCGAGTCTGCATCGCAATGATCAATCCTACGATGAAGCCTGTAATTCCGGCCAGGGGCAGCGAACGCGCGCCCAGTTCGTCGAGGTGACGTCCGACTTCCCCTAACTCGTACGGTGGGATCAGGACGTTTGGGAAGAACCGAGCAGAAAACACCGTCAGGCTCCCCGCACGTTCGAGAAACTGTGAGAGGAAGCGGAACGGGGAAACCCGGTGAGCAGCATCCGATTGGACGGCCCTGTTCATTTTATGTCATCCTCATCCGATGGGTACAGCTGGTGAAGCTGGCAACTCGGGGAACATCATCTCATTGATGAAAATTTCCTGGAATTGTTCGTCCAGGTTCAATGCAACATGTCGTCCAAGATTTTTGATGTTTGCGTAGATCTCCGGATCTGTCTGGAAAAGAGCGAGCTTCGCGCCCAGCAACGCCGTATTTCCGGCCGGTTGAATCTTTTCAGGCGGAACGGGTAGCAGGCCAATCCGGAATGCGTTCGACCGGTCGATATAGTTTCCGAATGCCCCTGCAAGGTAGATTCTGGTGATGTCCCCTATGGTCGCACCAAGATCCTTCGCCAGAATCTGGACACCAGCGGCAATAGCTGCCTTCGCAACCTGCAGCTCGCGAATGTCCCCTTGCGTAAGTTGCACCGGCGGGCAGAGAGGGAACACACCCGTCTCGTCAAGCACTTTTCCGTCCTCCCGTATTCGCCGTGCTGATAAGCCAACCGCGACAGCATCCACAAGTCCGCTCCCGCAGATTCCACGCGGCTCAACGTTTCCGAGGACACGACAACTGAACGAGCCGTTGGCGCCAAGCACCTGTACAATTGCTCCGGTTGTCGCTCGCATTCCCATCGAAATGCATGAACCTTCAAATGCCGGGCCTGCTGCGGTGGAACAGAACAGGAGCTTGTCACGATTTCCAATGACGATTTCCCCGTTTGTACCCAGGTCGATGAGTCCGACCAACGATTCACTCTTGTGCACATTCGTCGCCATTATGCCTGCCAGGATATCACTTCCCACGAAACTTCCGAGGCAAGGGAGAAAGCGGACGATCGCATTCGGAATGGCATTCCATCCGAGTTGAGAGGGCGCAAAGCTCTGAAGTCCGATCGTTGGTGACTCAAATGGGTATTGCCCCAGCGGACCGACGTCCAAACCGGAGAAAAGATGGTGCATGACCGTGTTTCCCACAATCACAACATCGTGCACCTGGCTGGAATCAATTTTTGATGAGGCGACGAGTTTTTCAACCAAGCCACCCAGCTGCTGCCGGATGGCGGATTCAAGAGCCGGCTGTCCCTGCTCTGTCACCGCGAAGAATACTCTGCTCATAACGTCTGCCCCGAATCGCCCCTGATCATTCAGACCAGTCTCAACAGCAAGAACATTTCCGTTCTTGAGGTCGAGCAGCTGCGCAGCGAGAGTTGTGGTCCCAAGGTCAATTGCGATACCGAATCCCTCCCGCGGCGCAAACTCGAACCGGCTTTCATCTGACAAGATTTTCGCTTCCCATTGCGCGAGCTCGATTGTCACATCCTCATCGGCCTTGCAGCGGCAGGCAAGCCTCCACCCTTCATTTGCCTCTTTGCGGGAAAGCATGAGTTCCTGCTCCTGCGTCAGAGGAAGGTTGCCTGAAATGACTTTTATCTTGCATCCCTCGCATATTGCGTTGCCTCCACACGGGAATTCAACTCCGTAGGGAAACAACACGTCTCTCAGCGGTGTCCCTCGTTGCACGCTGATCTGGTGGCCGAGAGGTAAAAGGGTTATGTGGACATTATCAGGCATAGTTTAGGCGTGTTGCTGAACAATAGGATGAGAGAGATGTCGATTCAAAAATAAGCATTATGGTCGAAGGGGACTATATCTTTGACAAACCCAGACGGGGAACTTTATGAATAAAGACCGTTCGACGTTTTTCGGTCACTTCTTAATTGGAGGTGGAACCCGAACAATCCGGCGCATTGCCTCCTCGAAATTCATTTCGAGCTTCGGTGGCTTCTCATACGTCGGTTCCTTGGGCTTAGGTTTTGGTCTGAGTTTTTTCATCTCAATATGATTTTAGAAACGGTAGATTTTGATGCGAGTGATATTCAGATGAGTACGCATGCACCCAGTAACAATACCAATTAACATGTCGATCGCCAAAAATGTCATAGTACTGAATTGCTCCAAGCAGCGACAACTTTCGTTGTTCGGACAAAAACACATACCGAGCCGAGTCCTCTTGCGTGATCGTAGCGCCGGGGATAAACAGTTTGTTATAGGTTACGGTGAGGGGTTTTCGGGGAGCGAGATCGTATCCATCCCTTTGGTGTCTATCGAGAACCTTCGTCATTTTGCGATAAGTGTTTTCTATGGCATTTGGAGGATCCTCTTCAACCAGGGTACACATTTCATAGACATATTTAGCAGCGGATTCTCCAGAGTTCTCGAATACTATCGTGGCGACCGGTACCTTGTCAACCGGAAAAACGATGCCATCAAACTGCACCGTAAGATTAGCCCTGTGAATTGCCTTGAAATATTTGTCGGGGTCTTTGGGTGGTGTCGGTTTGGATGTATCTGTTACTGAAACCAAACTATTTTTGATTTGCGTAGGCAGAGAATCTAATTTTACCGATTCTCCGGTTTTCATATACCTGTCGTGTGTGTACTGAATGGCAACCCAGATCAACACAAAAAAGAGGGAAGACGACCCCCAAAACAACAATTTCTTTTTGGGAGGTTTCTTTTTCGCGGCATGAACAAAAAACCATCCAATACAAAACGTAAAAGCCGCACCCGTTATAATTTCAGCAATGCCGAACATATTTCCATCGGAATTATAATTGGATTGCTTATTTCACTTCTGTTACTTGTTAGTCAAGGTGCGATACATTAGCCTTCCACTGCAAACATTGAGCATAAGCCCAAATCTCTTGGCATCGGCAATATGCTTAGAATTACATCGGAACTCAAATTTGTGGACTTATACGTCTAAGTACTTCCAACTCAAGCAATGTCAGCACTGGATTTACTCCGTTTTTTGGGATGAAGAAGAATCCGCGCTTTCTTTCTTGACTGAGACTTTTCTCAGCAGGAGGAAGACGGGATATCCGGCAAGAAGAATGCAGCCACCAACCAGGAGTGACTCAGGCTGCGTCACAATGATATTGCAGGTGATAAAGAGAAGGAAGAGTACGAAGAAACCTGGGAGGAATGGATAGAAAGGAACCT
>JBEKOB010000002.1:0-139434 GCA_049522195.1 Bacteroidota bacterium | reverse complement strand
GCATTGATCGGCGGACTGACAAGCTCCCTGTTTCTGACGCTTGTTGTAGTGCCGGTTGTGTATATGAAGGTCGATGAGTGGAAGGAAACGGTGCCGGCGTTCTTTAGCAGGCCGTCTGATATCCTGCAAAAATTCCGGCGAGCGTGAACAAGGAAGAAGGGTGTACACAACAAGCCTCCGCTTCGTACTGAAGCCGGAGGCTTGTTTGTTATGGAGAGTGGCAACTATCGTTTATCCGGGCCCAGCCCTTGTGAGCGTTACTTCTTTGTCTTCGCCGGCTTTCCTTCCTTTGCCGGTGGCGGCATGGGCATGTCGGTGTTCCACGTCTCGGCGTGGACTTTCCATGAACCGTCTGCCTGCTGACGCCAGAGGGCAATGTATTTTCCCTTATCCTTCATTTCCCCTGCCGGCGACATGGTCATTGTCATGTCATACGATCCAATTTCGTATGCGCTCTTGCCGTCCGCCGTTAACTCAAGCGTTTGAAAATCCACTGCGTTGAATTTCACACCTGCTTTCGCCATCTGCTGTTGAAATGCAAGAATGTTGTCTTTTCCCTTGACGACGGGTGAGTTGGGAGCCATTTCAAGCGCGTCTGCTTCGTAATAGGTCATGAGTTTATCCGAGTTACCGCTGAGCATGGCGTCCTTCGAGGCATTGTTGTAGTCGTCCACAGTTTTCCTCAGCGCGACCATGTCAGGCGGAGCTGGCGCACAAGCAAGGGGAAGGAGGAGAACAACGATGACGATCATCGCGAATAGTTGGCGCATAGGTGCCTCCGTTTTGTTAAGTGTGATAGGTGGACCTCTACCGCTTTAGACAGCTTCGATCTCTTGTGGCGGGATACTCAGGGCTTCAGGGAAAATCAATGTGATCCGGAGAATCTGGGAGGAACCAGGTACTCCGGCCTGCTGAATTGAAACGTTGTCGGGCGCGTGCTAGTTCCGGGTCAGGCCTTCAGCGGTCGGCGGTCAGCATTCAGCGTGTAGCTGGTAGCTCTTAGCTGATAGCTGACTGCCTCATTGAACATTTTTATACGTCACTCCCCCTTTCATCACAAATTTCACATCACGGCAGGTTTTGATATCCTGCGTCGGATCTCCCTTCACGGCGATCAGATCGGCATAGAGATTGGGGCGCACTCGGCCAACTTGATCCTCCATCCGGATAATTTTGGCGTTGACGGCAGTTGCCGCCAGAAGCGCTTGCGCCGTCGTCATGCCGCCGCGCGCCAGCCACTCGAGCTCCCGGTAGTTTGTTCCGTGAGCGAACACGCCGACATCACTTCCGAGACCAATTGTGACACCAGCATCTAACGCGAGTTTGAAAGCGTGCAAGGCTTGTTTCAAACCCGGCGACAACGGACCACCAGCTTTGAACCCGTCAAAATAATCTCCATATGCTTCTTCCGCGGTCAGCGTCGGCAGATATGCAACATTATGTTGAGCCATGAGTTTGAACACTTCTTCCGTGCCACCATAGCCGTGTTCGATTGTATCAACTCCAGCCATGACCGCACGGCGCATACCCTCGGACGTTGTGGCGTGTGCCGAAACCGGCCTTCCTGCTGAGCGTGCTTCCGCTACAAGTGCCTTTAGTTCTTCTTCACTGAATGTCGGAACCGTCCCGCTCACGCCGTGCCTGTAATCGGCGTACACCTTGACCCAGTCGGCGCCGCCGCCAATTTGCTCACGCACCGCTCTGATCATCTCCGCCTGGCCGCTGACTTCCTGACCACCCTTGGGCAGCACCAATTCCGGCGCGAACCCTGCCGGACCCGGCCCATAGCTTGCGGTCGCGACGATCGCGCGCGTCGCAACAAGCAGTCGTGGACCAGGAATCATTCCCTCGCGGATCGCGCGTTGCAGGGATACATCGGCATACCCTGCTCCCTCGGTGCCGAGATCGCGCAGGAGCGTGAATCCGGACATCAGCGTTCGCTCGCAGTGTTTAACCGCCTCTATTGTACGATAGGCAAGCGGCTCTTTCAGCACCTGGTCGTTCCAGAGCGTTTCGTTGTAAGGGTGCAGGAGGATGTGAGAGTGGATATCCATCAGGCCTGGCAGCAATGTCATGCCCGCTAGCTCTACTGTCTTTGCACCGGAAGGCACTTGAACCTGCGATGGAGGACCGACGGCCACAATCCGTTCTCCCTTCACCAGGACCACCCATCCTTCATGGATTTTGCCATCATCCGCATCGAAGACGCGCGCAGGCTTGAGCAGCTGATCGCCTCCCTTTTCCGCCGGAGCATCCTGAGTTTTATTTCCCGCTTTGAGAACATCGGGGAGGATTGAAACAATCAGAGCTCCGGCGCCCGACAAGATGCTTCGCTGGAGAAAACTGCGACGGCCAAATTGGTTTGCCATGTGTGCCTCCGATATGTTCAGAAAAAATCCCACACAAAGTCGCAAAGGCAAAAAATAACTTCTTCAAACCCCTTTGTGTTCTTGCTTGCCCCGATGTTCTGTATCGGGGGCGGCCTTGCGTGACACTACAACCGAAACGAAGATAGAAAGATAATTGACATTGATGCAAGCATGGGCTACGTTTGTAAAAAAACCCGCTTAATCATTCATATTTCGGTATTCGATATCGGACATTCAAGCAGAAAACCGGCTGTTCATGGCAATATCCAATAACGAACGGCGAATATTGAACATCGAAGTTTGTTAGCAATGGCAGAAAGACCTTCGAAACCGCCCAAGTTCAAACCAACGTTTTTCGCCACACCGGAAGCGTTTCGCCAATGGCTGAAGAAAAACCATGCCTCGGCGACAGAACTCTGGGTTGGGTTTCACAAGAAAGCGACCGGCAAGCCAAGCATTACGTGGCCTGAATCTGTTGATCAGGCGCTCTGCTTTGGCTGGATCGATGGGCTGCGGAAGTCGTTCAACTCAGAGAGCTACGTGATACGCTTTACGCCGCGAAAGCCCACGAGCACCTGGAGCGCTGTGAACAGCAAGCGTGCCCGGCAATTGACGCGGCTTGGACTGATGCAGCCCGCTGGCAAGAAAGCGTTCGAGGCCCGCGACGCGAAGAAGTCCAATTTGTACTCGTTCGAGCGAAAGCGTGTTACCCTGGGAACAGTTTTCGAAAAGCAATTTCGCGCCAACCAACGCGCATGGGAATTCTTCCAATCCCAGCCGCCATGGTATCGCAAGATCGTCACGTGGTGGATCGTGAGTGCGAAACAGGAAACAACACGGCAGAGACGATTTGCCACATTGATCTCCGATTCAAGCTCCGGCATAAGAATCGCACCGCTGAGGCGTGAAAAGAGCGGAGGAAAATAACGAAGTCCACGTTCCGACCCGCAAAGAAGGCCACTTATGAAATCAAGAATAGACGACGCAACAGATCGCTTCAAGGGAGGATTCAATTGTGCCCAGGCGGTCTTCTCCGCATACACACCGTTGCTGGGGGTCAAGGAAGACGATGCATTGCGCATCTCCACGGGTTTCGGGGCGGGGATGGGGAGGCAGCAGGAGGTGTGCGGCGCCGTTACGGGCGCCTATATGGTCATCGGCTGCAAGCATGGAATGACCGACGCCAATGATACCGCAGCCAAAGAAACAACGTACGCCCAGGTCAAAGTTTTCACGCGGCGTTTCCGTCAACTCCATGGCACAATTTCATGCCGCGAATTGCTCGGGTGCGACATTGATACGGAAGAAGGGAAGAGCGATTATAATGAGCGAAAACTCTCGGCCACAGTCTGCCTACCATGTGTACAAGATGCCTGCAAAATCATAGACGATTGTGAATGAGGTATGGAGCGGGTGCAGCAGTGGGGGGTATGAGGGTCGGGCCTCAAACATATAGATCGGAAAGCTACTAATTGCTTCCCGATCGACCGGGGCGGATCAGCGGATGAAGCAGTACCATAGAGCTGCACACATCACTCCTTCTATTCCTCCTTCGATCGCCTTCATCACTTCTGAAAGCGTCCCAATCTTATTGTTGTCCGCATCGTAGATCCCCGATCCGCGCACGGTCATCATTTTTCTATCCCCACAATCAAAGAGATTATTGCCGCGGATGACACCAACTCTTTGATTATCCGCGTCAAAAATGCTCTCCCCCTTCGATTTCGCAATAAGGTGACGGTGTGAATTGTATAGCCCCGAACCAGACATTCTGAAAACACTCATGCGCTTCCTCCCGATGGGCTCTGAAACTTATGGTAGTATCGCTGCTTTCAATGTAGACCTCGATTCAGTCAATAGCAACTTTTGAGAATTGTGTATGATGATCTGAGCGGTGAGTATTCTTCATACATCTCTCGCACAACTTGCCAATACCTGAGACTATTGACTACATTACCCATAGTAATTGTTCCGATGACGTATTGTTCGGCTCGAAAATAAAAGGAATGACACCATGCAGAAACTCCTTTTTTGTGTTCTCCTCAGCGTTATCGCCCTTTCAAATTCTTCAGCACAAACAGACAACCTGCGCGAGAATTTTCTGCGACCGCCTGAATCTGCACGCCCATGGGTTTACTGGGTCTGGATGGACGGCAATATCAACCGGGAGGGAATCACCGCTGACCTTGAATCCATGAAACAGGCCGGCATCGGCGGGGTGATCATCATGGAGGTGAATGTCGGTATTCCCCGCGGGCAGATCAGCTTCATGAGTCCTGAGTGGCGCGCACTCTTCAAGCACGTCGTCAACGAAGCAGAACGGCTCGGATTGCAGGTGACTCTCATGGCTGGTCCGGGCTGGACGGGGAGTGGCGGACCATGGGTTAAGCCTGAACAATCGATGATGCACATTGTTGGAAGCGACACCGTCGTGACGGGTCCGATGCACTTCGATGGCCTCCTCCGACAACCTGCGCGCTGGCCGGCGTTCTTCGGCGACGGTTTGCTTCCACCCGAACTCGAGAAAACGAAGAATGAATTTTACCAAGACGTCACCGTGCTCGCCTTCCCGACTCCCAGCGGGAACGAACGAATCGCCAACATCGATGAAAAAGCACTCTATGTTCGTGCTCCATACTCGTCACAACCGAACGTTAAACCGTTCCTTCCTGCACCAGCGACGTATCCGCCTGTTCCACAGGGGGCTGCCGTACCTACGAATCGCGTCATTGATCTCTCAGCTTCAATGACTGCAGGAGGAAAGCTTCTTTGGGATGTACCTGACGGAAGCTGGACGATTATGCGCTTCGGAAACACAAGCACCGGAGCTACCACGCGCCCGGCGCCGGTCCCGGGGCTTGGTCTGGAATCCGACAAGCTTGATACCACCGCACTCAATGCCCATTTCGATGCGTTTATCGGTAGTTTGCTCCGCGATATCGGGCCGCGCAAAACCAGAAGCGATGCCGGATGGAAATGGCTTCATATGGACAGCTGGGAAATGGGGGCACAAAACTGGACTCCCGCTTTCCGCGAAGAATTCAAGCACCTGCGCGGGTACGATCTTTACCCATACCTCCCCGTGATCTCCGGTCACATTGTCGGCAGCCGCGAACTTTCTGAACGATTTCTCTGGGATCTCCGCAAGACGGCTGAGGAGCTTCTTTTAAAGAATCATGCGCTCCATCTCAAGGAGCTTGGCCACCGAAATGGATTTGGCCTTTCCATCGAGCCGTATGACATGACGCCCTGTGCGGACATGAGCCTCGGAGGCATCGCCGATGTGCCGATGTGCGAATTCTGGATGTACGGATTCAACACAAGCTTCTCGGTTCTTGAAGCAACCTCAGTTGCTCACACGAACGGAAAGAGTGTGGTCGCGGCAGAGTCCTTCACCTCAAGCGACGAAGAACACTGGCTCGCCTATCCGACTGCGATGAAAATTCTTGGTGACTGGGCTTTTGCCGCCGGGGTCAATCGATTCGTTTTTCACCGCTCTCAACATCAACCGTGGTTGAATCGACTTCCGGGAATGACCATGGGTCCATACGGTGTGCATTGGGAGCGTACGCAGACCTGGTGGAGCATGGTTCCTGCATATCACACATATCTTTCCCGCTGCCAGTACGTGCTGCGTCAGGGACTTCCGGTTGCTGATGTGTGTTTTCTTGTCCCCGAGGGATCTCCGCAGGTGTTTCGCCCGCCAACGTCGGCCGTCAGAGGAAATCCTCCGGACCGGCTGGGTTATAACTTTGACGGCTGCGCGCCAGAGATCGTCCTTTCTACCATGTCAGTAAAAGACGGCCTTCTTGTGTTGCCCGATGGCATGAGCTATCGAGTGCTTGTTCTCCCGGAACGGGAGACAATGACACCGGCGCTGCTGCGCAAGATAAAGCAGCTGGTGGAAGCGGGCGCAACGGTCATTGGTTCTCGCGTCCTCAAGTCGCCCAGCTTGTCGGGCTATCCCAACTGCGATGCCGAGGTGAAGAGACTTGCTGATGAGCTCTGGGGCGATTCAGACGGGATACGCGTCACTGAACACCGGCTGGGAAAAGGACGTGTTGTGTGGAGACAATCGGCCGCAAAGGATGTTCCTCCGCCGGCGACGCGGTCGACAGCTTCGGGCCCAGAGCAATATGGAGATTTTAGCATCGTTACATCTCTGTTGAGTACAATGAGGATCGCACCGGATTTTGAATCTGATGCCATGCTTCGCTACACACACCGTCGTGTCGAAGCAAAGGACGTCTACTTCTTAGCTAATCCAACCGACCAGACTGTTTCAGCTCAATGCACATTTCGTGTTGATGGAAAGCGTCCGCAGCTTTGGGATGCCGTGACGGGTGAGATACACGATTTGCCAGAGTATGTGTCGCACGACGGCCGGACATCAATCACACTTCAATTCGAGGCCGCGCAATCTTGTTTTATTGTCTTCGAGGCATCTTCAAGAGAAAAAAATCTCCCCGATCAAAACTATCCGAACACTCTTCTTGCCGGCAGCCTTGAAGGATCCTGGGATGTCTCGTTTGATCCGCATCTGGGCGGACCGGAGAACATCAGATTTGAATCGCTGGAAGATTGGAGCACGCGACCGGAAGAGGGGGTGAAGTATTATTCTGGAACGGCGACGTACCGGAAGAAGTTTGATCTGCCGATTTCTGTCAATCGGGGGATGAAAAAGTCTGCGCGGTTATGGCTCGACCTTGGGAAGGTCTTCAACATGGCTCGTGTTCGCCTCAATGGACACGATTTGGGTGTCCTCTGGTGCGCTCCCTGGCGTGTGGATATAACAGATGCAGTTCAGAAAAGCGGGAACAAGCTCGAGATCGAGGTCGCAAATCTCTGGCCGAATCGGCTGATCGGTGATGAGTTCCAGCCGCCTGATGCAGAATACGGAAAGAATGGTAACCTGCTTCGCTGGCCTGACTGGCTTCTGAAGAACGAGCCGCGTCCGTCCAAGGGGCGGTACACATTTGCGACGTGGCGGCATTTCACGAAGGATTCTCCGCTGTTGCCATCCGGGTTGTTGGGACCGGTGCAGATTTTCAGAGAGATAGAGTAACAAGAATTCTCGGAAGTGGGTGCGTTAATTCACGGTGACCGTTGATGATCGACCTCGGAACAATGTGCGATTCTTCGACAAACGTGTATGTCGCTCTACAGGGACAAATACCGGATTGAATCGGCGAGATTAAAAGGGTTCGATTACTCGTCGCCGGGAGAGTACTTCGTCACCATATGCACGAAAGGGCTGGTGGAGTTCTTCGGAGAAGTAATTCAAAGTAAGATGCTTCGAAACGAAATCGGTGGAATTGCACACAACTGCTGGCTGGAAATACCCAAACATCACAGGAATGTTGCAATAGATGAATTCACCGTCATGCCGAATCATGTGCACGGCATCTTGGTTTTGTGCGGCAGGCGCGATCACCCCAACGGATCTGCCTCCGGGATCGCACACACCTTTGATGACGACGTCCCTGTTAGCGACGTTGCATGCAACGTCGCTCCAAGTAATATCAACGAATTCATGTCCGACATCTCACCAAAACGTGGATCGCTGAGCACGATGATTCGATCATACAAATCCGCCGTAACAAAGCTGTGTCACGCCAACGGTCTCGAGGATTTTGAATGGCAACCACGATTTTACGACCATATCATCCGCAGCAACAGTGAATTGGGGCGCATCCGCGATTACATCCGGAACAATCCCGCCAAGTGGGAAGCCGATCGCAATAATCCCAGCCCGGCCGACCTGTGGATGGAATAATGATTCCGCTGGTCGCGTCCGGGTTGTTGGGACCGGTGCAGATCATCAAATCGGTGGAATGAACCTGGTTGGTCGCTCCGCGCAGTGAAGTAACATACGCCCAAAGGAGGATTCCTTTTGACGCGGGTGGAATTTGCCAGGAAAGAGAACAAACCATGAAAGATTTCTTCAAACGAAACAAGTCCACACTTGTCGATCTCTTCGTTCTCGGTGTCGTCACCACCGTGGCGATTGCACTTTACATGAGCTTCAAGGATAACCTCAAAGGCCTGACTGGCCTCGCGTCCATTGCGGTGTATGCATTGATAGAGTTTGGCGCTGCGGGACTCGGCCCCGTGATCGTCATGCTTATCCGCAAGGAGCGGTTTTCATCGTACGGATTTGTGAAGAACAACACGACGCTCTCGCTCGCCATCGGCCTCGCCAGCATTCTTGTGTTTCTCCTCCTCACATATCTCATCGAAGGAAAAGTCCAATGGTTACCGCTCAGGAGAATTTCGGTGACGGCAACGGCCGCCGGTCTTCCTCTACCGCTCAATGCTGTCGGCCTTCTGTTGATTGCAGCATCGTGGGGATTCTTCGAGGGGTTCACGTTGATGTTTGCATCAAAGAAGGTCAGCGCGCTGGTCAAAACCCAGAACCCCTGGCTCAAGCCTGGACCGATCGTCATCATCGTCGTGAATGTCATTGTTCATCTTCTCACCGACCATACGATCGATGTGACCTGGATCCTCGGCGCACTGGTGACGTATGCGGTAGTGATTATACCGGAAACAACAGGGAACTCATGGGGCAGCGTCTTATTGTTCTTCGGGATATGGAACGCCGTATAAGAAAGTGTGTTTGAAGGGTTCAATGAAGTCTCGTGCACCCACACGAGGGTTTCCTTTGAGGTGTATGGGACTTTCGCGTTCTATTTTTTCCTGATCGTCCGGCGAGTCGGGGTTGCTGTCATCGGATTCTCCGGCCACGGATGCTTCGGATATCGAGCGCGGAGCTGCTTTCTGATTTCAGGATAAACATTTTGCCAGAAACTGCGGAGATCCTGCGTCACAGCCAGGGGCCGCGCCGCGGGGGAGAGCAGATGAATTGTGACGGGAATTATTCCGCCGCCGACGCGGGGAGTTTCGGTCAGCCCGAATAACTCCTGGAGTTTCACCGAAAGCGCGGGGTGATCGGTTGGTGAGTAATCCAAAGCGATACGCGAACCGCTGGGCACCAGCAATTGTGAAGGAGCGAGGCGATCGAGGTCACGCAGTTGCTGATGATTGAACATTGATCGAAGGATTTCCACAAGATCCAGCCGCTGCAACTGATCCAACTTCCACATCCGATCAAGAAACGGCGCCAGCCAGTTTTCAAGCGATGCCCTGAGCGCGTCATCAGAGAGATCCGGCCACTCAGAGATTTCTTTGATCGATCTGCGGACCCACTGAACACGTGAGCGAAACCGATCCGACCCCTTCTCCCACGGCAGACACTGCAATCCTGTTCGCCGAATCCCTTCTATCAGAGCCTGGGTAATTTCTTCCCCCGTCGGCTCCAGTGGTTGTTCGCTCAGCACGACAGCCCCGAGCTTTCGCACACTTCTTGCTCTTACTTGTCGTTTGACATCATTCCATTCAATCTCTTTTTCATTCAGGATCTCTTCCGAAAACGCCCCCTCGAGCTCGTTCTCTTTAATAGAAGCAGCGAGATAGATTTTCGCATCACCACTACCCACATCAATATCCGCTATCGCAAGGAACTCTTCGCGACCGAGATTCCCATGGGGGAGCACAGCGATCGTGCCGTTCGCGAGTTGGTAGCTTCCTCCACGTGCGGCCCGTTTCCGCGCAATGCGCTCTGGATAAGCAAGGGCCACCAGAATTCCACACTCTGAATCGCCCTCCCGATCATCTTCAATGTCCACCATGTCCATCAGTCGGCGTTTCTGTGCCGCGATACGATCGTGCACACCCACTGCAAGCCCGCGGCCACGTCGAAACGCATCGATGCGCGAGGCCAAATCCACATCCGCTTTTGCCCCACCTCCCAGGAGATCGCGCTCTTCAAGAATTGCAGCAAGCTCACATGCAGCCACTCCACGACCAAGTTTTTTCCCTCTGATAATCATGTGCGCGAGGCGCGGATGTATCGGCAAACCAGCCATCGTGCGTCCGTGCGGAGTTAAGCGCCCGTCATCGGTCAGAGCCCCCAGGGCTTTGAGAACTCCCTGTGCTTGTGCCACATGGGCTGCGGGTGGGGGATCAAGAAACGAAAGCCCTTCGCCCATCGGTGCACCCCACAGAGCCAAGTCAAGCGCTGCGTGCGCAAGATCCGAAACCCGGATTTCCGGCACCGGATACTCGGGCAGTTGCACATGCTCTTCTTCTCTCCACAATCTAAAGCAGACTCCCGCGTTCTGTCTTCCCGCCCGGCCGCGACGCTGATCGGCAACGGCGCGTGAGACAGGAATTGTCACGAGTCCGGACATGCCCCGCCGCGGATCGAACCGCACTGTGCGCGCAAGTCCAGAATCAACAACAATTCTCACTCCATCGATCGTAAGGGAGGTTTCCGCTATGCTTGTCGAGAGGATGACTTTCCGTTTGCCCTGCGGTGCGGGTGTGAGGGCAGCTTCCTGGACGCTTGCTGACAGATCGCCATGAAGAATATGAACTACGACGTCTTCATTTGATTGGCCTTGGAGTTTCTCTTCAACACGCCGGATCTCACGCATGCCGGGAAGGAACACAAGAATGTCTCCTTCCTCCGACGCAAGGGCACGGGCCACTGCATCCGCGATCCGGACTTCAAGCGGTTTTTCCGAAGCGAAACGCGCGTACCGTGTTTCCACGGGGTACATTTTCCCCGCGCTCTCAACAACGGGTGCTCCCTGCAGCAATCGTGCGATCGCAACGCCGTCGAGCGTCGCCGACATGACCAGCACGCGCAAGTCTTCCCGCAGATGTTTCTGGACATCAAGCGCGAAGGCAAGTCCGAGATCGGCGTGAATGCTCCGCTCATGAAACTCATCAAAAATGACGAGGCCGACGCCAGGTAGTTCTGGATTGGCATGAAGCATGCGCGTCAGAATTCCTTCTGTGACAACTTCAATCCGGGTAGCCTTGCTGACCACTGCATCGCCGCGAATGCGATAGCCGACTGTTTGTCCTACCCGTTCGCCCAATTGTTGCGCCATGTACGATGCGGCGCGCCGGGCTGCAAGCCGGCGGGGTTCAAGCATCAGGATTTGATTCTTTCCCAACCAGGTAGCTTGAAGTAAAACAAGGGGGACGCGCGTAGTTTTACCTGCACCGGGAGGAGCGCTGAGCACGGCACAGTTTGATGCGGCCAGTGCATCGATGAGCGCCGGGACAACTTCTTCAACGGGGAATGAAACGACTCTGTTTTTCATCTGAATGACGAAATATGCGAAATATGGATGAGGTTTCATAGAATGTGTGTTAGTACTGAAGAAATGCACGTCGGCGATTAGCTCTTAGCTATCAGCGGTTAGCTGAACAGGGCTTCACGCTAACAGCTAATGGCCAATAGCTAATAGCTGATGGTTGATATTCAAGCCAGAATAGAGTACGTTCGCACAATTCAATCCCACCTTTCACCGTGCTTTTTGCTTTCCAAATCCAGTTTTCTTGCTGCAGGAGATTGCTATGGCTGGCGCTCTGAATTCCCAGATCTCTCATCGGGCCCTTCTCATGAGTCCGATTTTGTTCTTTCTTATTCTCATTTCTCTTTTAGATGCTCAGACTCGCTTTGTCGCGCCGGTCGAGCGCAGCGGCTTTACGAGAGTCACTTCGTATGATACTCTTCAGGCTTTTCTCAAGAATATCGGATCAACACCGTTCGTCCAGGTCGAGCCACTGACGAAAAGTCGAACCGGCAGAACGCTTTCAGTCGCGAAGGTATCTCTGTCGAAAACGTTTGGACAGGATCCAGGCAAACTGCGCGTTCTTTTGTTCGGGCAGCAACATGGTGACGAGCACACGGGCAAGGAAGCACTATCGATGCTGCTTGCCAAGTTCGCATCAGGGGAATTGAAGGACGTTCTTCAAAATGTGGACGTTCTGATTGTCCCCCAAATGAATCCCGACGGGGGCGAGCTGTATCAGCGGCGCACGTCTGACAGTGTCGATCTCAATCGCAATCATGTTCTTCTCACGTCACCGGAGACCCGTGCACTTCATGATCTTTTCTACCGCTGGATGCCGCACGTCACGCTCGACCTTCACGAATACGGAACGTTGAGCCGGTCATGGTCCGATTCAGGCTTCATCAGAATTGCCGACGCACAGCTCGGCATGCTGACCAATGTCAACACCTCCCCGGAGATTCGGAATCTTCAGCACAATGGAATATTCCCATACATCGCCGGTTACATGCATGGTCAGGGGTCTTTCTACAACGAATATATTGTCGGCTCGCCCAGCGATCGCGTGCGACACAGCACCACGGAAATCAACGATGGCCGGCAGAGTTTTGGCGTTCTCGGAGCGGTTTCATTTATCCAGGAAGGGATTAAGTGGAGAACGAGAGAGGACCGTCTCGAGCGCCGAGTGCAGTCCCATCTGACCGCGGTTCGGGCTCTGCTGGAGTATTGTTCGCATCACGCCCATGAGATTGTGGAGACGGTTCAAAAGGAACGCTCCCGATTGCTCACGCTCGCTGGTCAGCCGGTAGCCCTGCGGATGGACCACACTCAAGGCAAGGGGGAGTTACGGATACCCGTCCGGATGCTCAGGCTTGAGCGCGACACGACGTGGCTGGTGAAACCGTATTTCGGTGAAGTGAAACTTCAAAAGAGCACCGTACTGCCGGAGAAGTATTTTATTGAACGAAAAGATTCCGCGATTGTAGAGTTGCTTCGCCGTCACCATATTAACGTTGAAGAGTTTACGCGCGAGACCGAGTTGAGTGTATCGGCCTTCTTTCTTGATAGCGTCTCTCAGGTATCCATTGAGGAAGAAACGCAGCCGCTTGTTTTTGTCACTTCCCGCCAGATCAAGAAGACTTTCAGGCCGGGTGATTTCGTGATTTCGACTCATCAGCTGCAGTCGCTGCTGATGGCAATCATCCTGGAGCCGGAATCCATTTGGGGACTGACGAAATACGAGCAGTTTGCCTATCTGCTCAAGCAGGCCCAGTACCCGGTATATCGTCTTCCATAGAAACGGTCTCTCTTTCTTCCATGTCATTGAGACGTTTCTATTTGCCGGGGCCGGAGAGAAACCCCTGCTCTTCCGCATCTCCTGTACAAAGGAGTTTGGATGAGCTGTCAATCTTGGGCACCTTTCTCTTCTTTTGTACCGCTGTTTGTCCCTGCAAACAGCGCTCTCACCATGGTAATGATCCCTCACTTACCGCGAGAAAACAGCCTTTTTAACCGAATTCTTCCTCAATCGTATCATCCACAGTGAGAGAATACAAGAACGATATTGCGGGCTCACGGGGCGAGGTTCACGACGATGTTGTCAGCCGTTCACAGTGCAGGGATCTCGTAGCGTTTGAGCAGCTCGTTCGGAACTATCAGCCATATGCATTCTCGCTTGCCATGAAATTCCTTTGCGATGAGACAGAAGCTTCTGATGTAGTGCAGGAATCGTTCCTCCGGGTTTGGAAGAACATTGATCGTTATGATCCGAATCAGAAATTCACGACGTGGCTGTACAAGATTGTCTCGAATCTGTGCGTCGACCGCTTCCGCTCACTTAAACGGAGCAGAAGCCTCTTCCTCTCACGCGACCGCGACCCCATGATGGAAGATCTTCCAGACGAGCGCGACTGGGAGACACTGCGATCACAAGAACAGCTCGCCGAGATTGTCAGGACGTTGTCGAACCGACTTTCACGAACACAAAAGCTTGTTTTCACATTACGGGACCTTCAGGACCTGACCGTGGAAGAAGTCGTAGAAATAACGGGGCTTTCGATTGGAAGTGTAAAAACGAATCTTCATTATGCCCGAAAATCCATCCGGGATATGCTGGTACGACACTATGGCATTGTGAGGGGCGACGTATGAGCTGCGAACGATTTCAGCGGTTGCTTCATCTGAACAGATCGGGCGAGATCTCTCGTCAGGAAGCGGACGAGCTTCGCCAGCACGTGAGGTTGTGCGAGCGGTGCGCTCTCGAGCTTCAACGGATCGAGCGGGCAGATGGATTCATCGATCGTCTCGGTGCGTTTTCCCCGGCTCCCAAGAATCCAGAGAAACTCACTGCTGACATCCTCCGACGCGTGCGGGCCGAGTCCACGGCACCAAAGCCATTGAATACCATTTACCGCATCCTCGACGTGTTCCTCGTCCCCTCTGTGCGGTACTCGACTCTCGCAATCGTCCTGTTGGTCACCATGACATTCATGACACAACTGCTCACAATGCTAAACGGCATCTCCGACCTTGAACAGCGCATGGCGTCCCCGATCCGAAACGAAGCTACCGAGGCAACCTATACGATGCAGTCAACCACACTCCGGGATGTTACAAGATCAGAAACAGGCAAGCCCCTGCAGAATGGAGTTTCCCTCACGGTAACCAATGACCGCATTGATGTGCCCGTGAAGGATGTGGATGCGTTTCTGTCCAGCGACAACCTAAGGAACCTTCCGGCAATCCTGGGGACAGCAGCCCTGCAGATTGACAAGAAAACGGTTGAGAAAATTGTGAATGAAGTAAAAGCCACAGCGGAATTGAGCTTCCGCTTTCGGCACGAAGGAGCTTAGTATATGCAAACGAACAATATGTCACCCATCCTCGCAGCTTGTGTCGTCGGGTTCTTGTCCCTCAGCGGTTGCCTCGACATCACTTCCACCAGCCAAGTAAACAGCAACGGGAGTATCGTCCGAACGATCGCGTTCACTGGTGATTCAACAGATGTGTACGCCGGCAAATTTCCCGTCGAGCTTGACTCTTCCTGGAGCAAAAGCATTACCAGGTCCCAGGGGAAAGATAAGAATTTCACCCTGACGGCGAGCAGGACGTTTCGAAACGTCGAGGAAATGAACGGCGTGCTGAAGGGAACCTTCGGCAAGACCCTTCAGTACCGGTTTGAGCTTGACAAATCCTTCCGCTGGTTCTTTACGGTTTATACATATCGCGAGACGAACATCCCGTTCGACCAGTTTACCGCTCTACCGATGACGGATTTTGTTTCAAGTGAGGAGCTTGATTGGCTGACCAGGATGATGTTGCCGGGCGACACGACGAAGGATCTCACAACGCGCGGAGACAGCCTGGCATTCGAGAGCATTATGCCGCGCATTCAGGAGGGGGAATGGCGAAACCGCTTTGAGGCGGTCTTCAACGCGTTTCTCGATGGGGTGAGAACTCTGAACAACCCGCTCCTCACACCGACAATGGTAAGACCGCTTAAGGACTCTCTCTACAAGCGTTCAGTGAAGGCAATCGACAAGAGCAATATAGACACACTGCGTACCGTCTTCGGTGGTGTGCTGAAGAATTCTCTTGTCGGCAAAGCTTGGCAGGCCAATGCGTCGGGCTTCGACGAGATTAAGCGCAGAATCGAATTCGAACACACGACAAACTCTCATAAATATGTGACACATGTTGTCATGCCGGGGATCATCACGGGATCGAACGCGCGCAAGATTGAGGGAAACACCGCCACATGGCAGGACTTCAAGGACTATGCTCAGCATATCGAGTACACGATGTGGGTCGAATCTCGGCAAGTAAACTGGTGGGCGGTCATCATCGCCTTTATTTTCATCGCTGCGTTGATGGCGGGATTAGTCCTTTCAGTCCTTCGCAGGCGGAGCCGTGCGTGACGCGTCAGTGAGGGTCTGCTGACCGGTTGATAACTGACGTGGCCTATTGGAGGATCCAACCGCATCATCGGAAACAGCGAGGAGACCACCATGAAACCACGCTTGGACCGAATTCCTTCAAGCATCAAAGAATCATTATTCGTTTGAGGACGGTTCAACAAGAGAAGGGGACATCATTGTGCGGATCTATTTCCCCGCTGATCTTCAGAACCTGCTTCACTACAACGGCTTTGACGTATGGCGTATCTACGGGAACGACAGCCGGGAGAATTTTAATTCGGAGAGTGAGCGCTACGTGATACTTGCCAAACCGCGCAAGTAGTGCCGGGGGAACAAGATAATTGCGTAATGCGAATTTTGAATTGCGCATTGCAATTTTCGTCTGCGGCAAGCCCGCCGTGGCGCGGCGTCAGCTTGATTGAATTGTTAGCAGGCATGCCCGGAAGCAGCTTTCCGTACCCTAACGCAGGGAATCGAGCCGGCTCTGCAGCGAGGACGACAAATCGCTCACCTTGTCCCATATGACCGATGAGTCCTGGCAGAAGGCCGCAGCTTGACCCCCAATCCATTGTTCGTAACCCGACGTCTTGATCGTCGCGAAAGGAGTCCACTCAGCTTTGCCTCCTTCCTGCGCTGGCAGAAACTGACCGCACAACATATACCGCTTTTCTCCACTGGGAGTTATGACGTGCCCAATGCGCACATCGCGAAAGCGGACAGGATCAGGTGGGCGATGGGCATGAAAATCAGTAGCGGCTGCTGTAAGCAAAAATTGTACGACAGAATCTATTGACGCTTTCTGCAGTTCAGGAGCAAGTACCTGAGTAGCACTCACCGCCTGGGATTCACTGCGCGTGACCGGAGCCATGCTGCAAGCTGCGAGAACCAATGTGGCAAATAGGACTGCAAGATATCGCACGATTCTCCTTAGGTGCTAACTATAGTTTATGCGGTTTCCAGATACAACCGTTTTTCTGGGTTGATTGGATGTGCCGCAAACGCCCCATCTAATAAACTTTGCTTGCGCCTAACTGCAGGCGCCACGCACTTACCTGAGTGTTCATTTAAAGTGCGGTGCGCCTTCACGCTGACCGCTGAAAGCTGACAGCGATTGCCAAGAGTGTTCAACCTCGAATAATCTCCTTTTCGCTTACTGATTGGCAGTGTGCCAACCCCTGATCTTCCATTGCCCGTCCGGGGATTTCATCAGCACGACGGTGTGATACCGATCCGCCTTGCCTTTTCCGGGATTGGTCTTTAGGACAAAGAAAGCGCTGTCCCCTGAATCATCTATAAGCGTGTGGGAAAAATTCGCTTTGGAGTCGTGCCCTTCGGTGAGAAGGCTGCTCTTCGGCTGATCAAAAATCATTGAATACAGGTGTTCGTATCGATTACCTATGACTGCATACGCACCTATATCGACATACGATTTCAAGCTGTCTGAAATATCCCCCTTTAGAATGTCCGTGATTACGTCACGAACCGCCATCACGTCATCGAACCTCGCCCTGTAAGAACCGGTCCCCTTTCTGAAGACGAAGGGAATGACAAGTTCAGCTTTGATCGGCTTTCCATCCTTCGTGGCCGGATAAAACTCCCATTGTTTAATGGCATCCAGCGCGGCCGGAACGAAGTTTTGATTCGTCGCTTTGACCACATCCTCGGTTTCGACTATTCCCTGTTCGTTGATGCGTACTCTGATTTCCACTTCTCCTTCTACACCCGCCAGTTTGAAAATCTGAGGGTAGAGCGGGTCGACTCTCTTTTTTACCTTTGGCATCTCTTGTGGATCGTCAGCAACCAGCGTGGCAGACTGTGACACACAAGCCAGGAAAAGGACGACGACAATGAAGGCTTTCATTGGATTTCTCCTTCAGTTCTTTGGTTGGGCGGATTCCTGGCTGTTGGTGACAACGACAGCGGGAAGTCGCGTGACGTAGATGGTCTCGGGTCCAGAGAACGGGGACCGTCCCGAAAATACGAGAACAGCTCCCGCAGCGATAAGACACAGAAGAAACGCAACAACTGGAATGCGCATTGTTACCTGCCGATTCCATAGAGACTGTATGCTTCTCAGCTTTTGAACCACGGGCGAAGAGAATCGTTGAAGCAACATTTTATCGACACGCGCAGGGGTAATCAACAAATCTGCTGCCAAGCCTGATCGTAACTTCAAAGACGAGTGGATAAACTCCCTGCACTCCTGACACGACGCCAGGTGTGTGAAAAGCGGGCTTGAATCTTCCCCGCGAAGATCATTATCGATGAGTCGACTGATCTGCTCCTGATACTGATCATGGGTCATGTGATCTCGCTCCTGATAAGAACCATCGCTTGTTGCCAACCGGTTGGGCACTTGCGCACATGGCACCAGCGTTAACTATGTGAAATACGGCTTGAGCTTTTTCGCGAGCGCCTTGCGGGCTTTAAATATACGGGCCCGTACCGATCCTTCCGTGTCGCCCGTGAGAACAGCTATCTCCGCGTATGAAAACTGTTCATACTCCCGCAGAATCAAGACTTCCCGATACTCCGGTCGCAGATGTCCCAGTTGTTCCTGAATGATATCAACCTGATTTGACCGCACTGCCTGTGTGAGCGGAGTTTCCGGATCCCACAGGTCCTCAGATTCATCGAGTGCTTTCTCACGATTCGGGCTTCTCAATTTTCTGATCACACCGTACACTTCATTCCGGGCAATCATGAAAAGCCAGTACTTGAATGCCGAGGGGTCATCCAGGGTCCTGATGGACTCAAAGGCCCTGGTAAAAATATTCTGCAACGCATCCTCGGCTGGCGCAGCATCACGCAGCAACCGAAAACAATACGCATACACGCCGTTCTTGTACCGCTCATACAGCGATGCAAACGCAGACACTTCTCCGGCGTAGACTTGACGTAGTATGGTTTCATCAGAGGGTGGCTGCATCGTATCAGCAAAGCTGCGGAAAGAGGCGAAGTTCCGTTTTGGAACCCCCATACAAAGAAAGATGAAAATGAGGTTGGAAAGTTTCTGTCGGAGCGATTAACTCGCGGTAGGTGCCACGCACCCTCACGCTGAGCGCTGAAAGCCGATCGCTGATTGCCGCACAGCCCTCGGCACTTGTTGTTCTCGATCAATATCCAATAATAAACGCCGAATTTCGAATAATGAAGTTGTGTATCGTTACACCTTCCTCACAAACACCCTCACCTCGCCGAACTCCATTGAGAGGCGATGTTCTTTCCTGGAGATTCCACCTTCAATCGGGACCATGGGCTGCGGAAATTGAACAATCCTCTCTCCCGCGTCGGTGGCAACAATCATCGCTGCTCCCTTTGTTGCACGCACGTTGTCCGGCTTCGTGCTCCACATCCTTACTCCTGCCTTCGTCGCAATCCAGCGAACGACTTCCACGGGTAACGGTCCGGCTCCGGCATAGTACGACGTGAACCCGTCGTGTTCCCTGCTTGCGAAGGCGATCTCATTGTTGTCCGTCCAGTGTCCGTGCACGCGGATGCCCTTGTTTTCTCCTTGCACGACAGCAAACCGCGGATAGTGCGGTTTCTTCACACCGAAATCGTGGAAGAACTTCGTCCCGGAGTCGTCGATCAGACAGCGTATCATCATCGGCCCGGGTTCATCGATTCGCTTGAATGAAAAGCCGGTGAGTGCCTCCATCTGCTTTGGCTCGAACCGTTCAGGACCGATATAGCCCGGCGCATAGAACCAGACAACCGTCGCACCACTCCCCTTGAAAAGATCCTGAAGTCTCTTCACTTCATCGGGTGTCAGGAAGAAGGTGTTGACCATAAGAAAGAGTTTGAACCTGGACCGATCCTCCGGCTTGAGATCAAAACGGTACATGAAATCCGTTGGTGCTCCAACCCGGTTGATCGTTCGTGTCTGGGAGTTAACCATCCAGTGTCCAAAGTAATCGCTGATGACAATGCCGAACCCATCCCATGGTTCTTCCGCCCACCAGTGTTCTGTCGCAAGCCATGATTTGGGTTCGTACACCGCCGCAATTTCTGATACAGGGCTGATGTCGAGCTTCGGCCGGTACTTGGCGCCGAGATCCGCGAACGACTTGATCACCTTGATCATCGGTGGGTCGTCAAACCAACCCTTGTTGGCTTTGAACGGTGGCATTAAATGACCGAAATCAAACAACCATCCGGCGTGACCGGTTGCAAACACTTGTCCCAGATCGCGTTGCAGGATCTTGAGCGTCCCCTCAACGGTGTCGGAGCCGGACCCCCCTTCGCTTCTTCGGTACGGCTCGACGTATGTGCTCGGATCCATTTCGGAAATGAACATCTTGTTGTTCCGGCGCATTGATTCGCTCAACACCCGATACGCACCGTCACCTCCGACCCCCCTTGCCCGCCCAAGCCAGTTCCCCGCATCGTCGACGACATCACTGTCCCATCGCTGGTAGCCCGGGACATTGCTGCGCTGATACGTGTACGGTGTTGCGATGTAATCGAAATCGGGGGAGGTTAGCACTGCTTCGGGCACAAGGTGTCCCGCTTCCTGTATCATCACATTTTCCAGCACGTAGCAGAAGAATGTTCCGCAGATCACGCGCCGTGCTGTCTCTTCCTTGATGATTTTCCCGAACATCGCCACTGTCTCGGCAGTGTTCTTGTGATATTTGTGCAGGAAGTCGATGACGTCGCGGTCCTTTTCGGGATCGCGCATCAATGGTCCGCCTTTGTTGATTCTTCGCTCTGTTGATGGAACCGGCCCGGCGAGTTTTTGCATCGGCGCGCTGTAGTCCGGCATCCACCGGCATCCGAGATAGTGCCATTCGCCGGTATGCATGCCTGAGATTTGATATCCCATCATCCTGCTCTTGAGGGGCGAGGCTTCCATGTGTTTCAGGAAGTCGTTCAACATTGCTGCAGCGTCGCGTTTATAGATCTCCGACGCGAACGACGCTGCATACGGGTCACCCAGGGCTGACCAATTGAACCCACCTTCAATGATCTGTGCCGCGACTTTGAACTGACCGGGATCAATGGGGAGGCCGCATTGAATGAGCTCGTCCGGGTGAGTTTCCTTCCACCAGTCGGGTACGTATGGATGGATACGGGGAAGAATGAACGCGTCCGGAACAAGTTCCAGAAGTTTCGCGAAGTACTTGTCGAACCGCGTCCAGTCGTACGCTCCCGGTCCGATCCATCCATCCTCCAACCCGATCAGCGGATGAATGAACCGAATTCCCATCTTCCGATATGATTGTGCGGTGTGGAGCAGGCTTGCGCTGACAGCAAGAAGCGGGTATTCCTCCTTGCCGTTGAGATACAGCCGGGCTCCACCGCGTTCCATCCGTACATCGCAACGGCACGCAGGCTCCGATACCAGCCGATCGAGCTGCCGCAGGACATCATCGTCGAAATCGAACGTCTTGTGTTCAAACAATTCAAACCCCGGGAGTGTGGAGAGCGGAACAGCTGCAAGCGTTGCTCCGGCCAGTCTGAGGGCGTCGCGTCGTTTCATAAGTAAACTCCGGCATGATATAATGGGAGGGATATCTGATTCGGGAGTTTATCTAAAGTTCAGATGAAAAGAAATGGAAAATGCTGAAAGGCGGACACACAGGTGACTTTGTTGAGAGAGAATATCAGAGACGGTTCGCTTGTCGAAAATGGACCGCTCTATCATCACGAGAGGGGAACGTGAGGTCGGGGAAGGCTGTTAGAAACCTCATGGGATTTTTAGGGGCGCGAACGGCTACGCGAAGACGCTTCTATCAAAATGCGAATTTATATACTCCCAACCAAACATCCATCAACGAGGAGAGATCTATGAATCGCGTCATCCATTTTGAAATCCACGCTGAAAATCCGGAGCGTGCGATTGCCTTCTATAAAGATCTTTTTGGCTGGAAGTTTGAACGCTGGGGAACTGAGGAGTATTGGGTCGTGTACACCGGCTCAAAATCAGAGCCCGGTATCGACGGCGGTCTCCTGAAGCGGAAGGGGCCAATCGACGGCAATGCGGTTATTGCCTACGTGTGTACGATCGATGTTGCTGCACTCGACGAAACCGTCGTAAAGGCACTGGCAAAGGGGAGACAGATGGCTCTTCCCAAGATGCCGATCCCCGGTATGGGCTGGCTTGCATACTGCAAGGACTCTGAAGGGAATATTTTTGGAATGATGCAGGCTGACCCTTCGGCGAAATAGATTGTTCACGTTTCGATATGCTTGCCCACCCGCTATCCTTAGCGATTTGGAGGGTGGGTTTCGTTTTGGGACACTACTTTTTCCCGATTTGGGCGGATGGATTTATCTGCGATGATCCTTGCTTCTTCCGTGTCATCCATGGCTCATTCTAAGGTTCAACCACCAAGTGATTTCAGCGTTGCCTTCAGTTTTTCTGCTGATAGCCGAAAACCTTCCTCTTCTTCCTGACTTAGATTCAGCGTCAGGATTTCTTCGACGCCTTTCGCTCCGACGACGCAGGGAAGGCTGAGACACATATCCGCAACTCTGTACTGTCCCGTCATCAGCGTGGAAACAGAGAGCACGCTCCGGTAATTGCCGAGAATCGTCTCCACGATCGAAACGAGACCCAACCCGATCGCGTAATACGTTGCTCCTTTCCTCTTGATAATCTCATATGCTGCGTCCCGAACACTGATGAACAGCCCATCCATCTCCGCCTGGTCGTACTCTTTATTCTGCAACGGAGCGAACTCCTGCAGACGTACGCCGCCGATATTTGCCAGACTCCAGAGCGGAATCTCACTGTCGCCATGCTCACCGATGATATACGCATGCACACTGCGGGCATCGACACCGTAGTGCTGCCCAAGAAGAAACCTGAACCTGGATGTATCGAGTATCGTCCCCGAGCCTATGACATGCGAAGGGGGTAATCGCGATTCTTTCAACGAGATGTAAGTCAGGATGTCGACAGGATTCGTCGCTATCAGAATAATACCCTCCGGGTTGTGGCGAACAACGTTTGGTACGATCGAGCGAAAGATTTTCACATTCCTTGCCAGAAGGTCCAGCCGCGTCTCGCCGGGCCGCTGCGATGCCCCCGCGGCAATGACAACAACCTGTGCACCAGCCAGATCAGCATAATCCCCCGCGGTGATTTTCACCGGCTTGCTGAATGAAAGGCCGTGATTGAAATCCATCATTTCGCCGATAGCTTTCTCATTGTCAACGTCGACGAGAATAATCTCTGTTGCCAGCTCGCGGATCATCAGCGCATACACGAACGACGATCCAACGAGGCCCGTGCCGACAACACCCACCTTGCGTTTGCCCGACATACCTGCCATTTCTTCGCCTTTCTGCGCTCTTCCGATTTCTTTCTTGCCTCGCCATTGCCAACGGCCTGTAAAATACAAAGGTTCCGCTTACGAAACCTTCTTCCCCTCAGACTCGTTGTTACCCCTGATTGCATCATCGGTCATTAATCGCTAAATTCATGCACGCGAGAGCATTAGTCGCTCTTAGCTTTTAGCGTTTGGCTAATAGCTAAAAGCCAAAAGCTGACTGCTCTTCCGAGCCGCCCACCAGGTTCTGTGAGAATTTGTTGCGTGGCTCGAATCGTTTTATTTTCACCGAAAGGCGGAACTGTTCCGCCCTTTTTTTCGTCCAATACCGGTACGGAACTATTTTAGAGTCAACGACTTAGGAGGATCGAGTGGATATTAAGACAATCAACGAGATGATTCAGCGCGAGAGCGCCTTCGTCGATAACCTGACCAACGAGATTGGGAAGGCCATCGTCGGCCAGAAGCAGATGGTCGACCGCCTGCTGATTGGCCTCCTGTGCAACGGGCACATTCTGCTGGAAGGTGTCCCGGGCCTCGCCAAGACTCTCATGATCAAAACGCTCGCGGCGGCAATCAGCGCGAAGTTTCAGCGGATTCAGTTCACGCCTGACCTTCTCCCTGCCGACCTTATCGGGACAATGATCTATAACCAGAAGGATGGGAAGTTCTTCACCCGCCGCGGTCCGATCTTCGCGAACTTCATCCTTGCAGACGAAATTAACCGCGCACCCGCGAAAGTTCAGAGCGCTCTGCTCGAAGCCATGCAGGAACGCCAGGTGACAATCGGTGAGGAGACGTGGAAACTCGACGAACCGTTCCTTGTGCTAGCGACACAGAACCCGATCGAGCAGGAAGGAACCTATCCCCTTCCGGAAGCTCAGGTCGATCGGTTCATGCTCAAAGTGAAGATTGGATATCCGTCGCGCGAAGAAGAACTTTTAATCATGCGTCAGAACGTCCTCGGCGACCAGCCCGACATCAAGCCGGTCGTTTCTCCAAAAGAGATCCTCGCCGCCCGCGAGGTCCTTAGGAACGTCTACATGGACGAAAAGATCGAACGCTACATTCTCGACATTGTCATTGCAACACGGCAACCTGCTGAGTTCAAGCTGGAGAAGATAGCCCCTATGATCAGCTACGGCGCGTCACCCCGCGCTTCGATCAACCTTGCGCTTGCAGCAAAAGCGCACGCTTTCATTAAGCGTCGCGGTTATGTGATCCCCGAAGACGTTCGTGCAATCAGTCTCGATGTCCTCCGCCACCGCGTCGCGGTGACGTATGAAGCAGAGGCAGAAGAGGTGACGTCCGAGTATATCGTTCAGGAAATACTTAACCACATTGAAGTGCCTTAGAATTGTCGATTTGCGATTGCCGATTGTCGATTAGTTGGAACTTGAAACTCAAAACTTGAAACTCAAAACGTTAGTTTGGAAACCAAGGAACTCTTAAAGAAAGTTCGCCAGCTTGAACTCCGCACACGCGGCCTGGTGAACCAGGTTTTCTCCGGTGAATACCATTCGGTGTTCAAGGGGCGAGGGATGTCTTTCTCGGAGGTACGCGAATACCAGATCGGCGACGATGTCCGGGCAATCGACTGGAACGTCACTGCTCGCTTCGATCATCCGTTTATCAAGATCTTTGAAGAAGAACGCGAGCTGACCGTCATGTTGCTTGTCGACATGAGCGGTTCACAGTTCTTCGGTTCGCAGGGACAGCTCAAGCGGGATATCGCGGTGGAGATCAGTGCCATCCTCGCCTTCTCGGCGATGAAGAATAATGATAAGGTGGGAGCCCTCCTGTTTTCCGATCAGATCGAGAAATTCATCCCCCCACGCAAGGGGCAGTCACACGCGCTTCGGATTGTCCGGGAGCTTATTTCGTTCGAGCCGAAGCACTCGGCAACCAGTATCAAGGAAGCCCTCAATTACCTTAACCATGTTCTGAAGAAACGAAGCATTGTCTTCGTTATCTCCGATTTCATGGATAGCGGCTATGAAGCCGCCCTTCGCGTAGCGGGTAAGCGGCATGACCTGATCGGAATCAGATTGCTCGATCCAAGGGAGAACGAGCTGCCACGCGTGGGTCTTGTAACGTTCCGTGACGCAGAGACGGGGGCACAACGTTGGGTGGATACGGCCAACGCAAAAGTGTCTGCCGCGTTCCGCGCCTATCGGCGAGCGGTAGAAGACTCGAGAAGAGCAACGTTTATCAAAGCCAAGTTGGACAGCATCGATATCCGCCTCGACAAGCCGTACATGAAACCTCTCGTCGACTTTTTCAGACTGCGGGAGCGGCGTTGGTAAGTGCGGTTGATTCCACATACCTCGTGAACATGAAACGCATCGTCATCAGCATACTGCTTGTGCTCTTCGCATCCACGGCTCATGCCCAGGAACCAGGGGTCACGGCACGCGCGGATTCCGCCCAGTACAAGGTTGGAGCGTGGATTCTTCTCCATGTTTCGGCGGAATTGCCTGCCGATGTCGACTCCCTCACCCCGGCGGTGAAGGACAGCGTCGGTGCGTTCGAGATTCTCAACATCGATGCCTCCCGGGCGGCAAACGGCCATCAGGAATGGGTCTTTAAGCTGACGATGTTCGACACGGGGAATGTGTTCATTCCTCCTGTAGCCTTTTCGTACAAACATCGGCAGGATACGCTCCAACGGATCGCATATTCCAATCCAATTCCGCTTTCGATCGCCGCCATACCGTTCGACCCCAAGGGAGATATTAAAGACATCAAGCCACCGTTGGATGCGCCATGGAGGTTCGAGGATTTCCTGCCGTACTTGATTGCGCTTCTACTACTTGCGCTGATAGCCGCCGGATATTATTACTACCGTAGGTGGAAGAAGCGTCGCGAAGAGGGATTTGTCCCGGTGAAACCTTCGATACCACCGGGCCAGGCGGCACTCGCTGCCCTGCGCCTTCTCGAAGACAAACACCTGTGGCAACACGGAAAGGTCAAGCAGTATTACTCCGAGGTCACTGAAATCGTGCGACGGTTCATCGAGGAACAGTATGGTGTTCTTGCGCTTGAATCGACGTCGGATGAAATCCTCGCCCAGCTGTCGAAGCTCCCCGAGGCTCAGGCATTGCTGAAAGAATTCCGTTCGTTCTTCACCACGGCAGACCTCGTGAAGTTCGCCAAGTACGTCCCGGCTCCCGATGAGCATGATCATGAGCTTCGCTGGGCATACGAAATTGTCCGGGCCATGATCCCGAAACCGACAGTTGAACCCGAAGAGCAGGAGGTGGAAAGTGTTCGGTGACGGGTTTGCATACCCCTGGGTGCTCTGGTTACTGTTGCTGATCCCGGTGCTCGGTTTCATCTTCTGGAGACGGCGGCGGAAGATGGTCACGGAGGTGACCTTCTCTTCCCTGCAACCATTCGGACAAACGCCGCGCGCACTGCGTGAGAAATTGTACCAGGCGCCGCTCTGGCTCCGCTTGGCCGCCCTGGCGCTCTTTATTATCGCGCTGGCGCGACCACAAGCGATGTCCAGCAGGGAGAATGTATCTACCGAGGGCATTGATATTGTTTTGCTCCTCGATATTTCCGGCAGCATGCAAGCGGAGGATTTTACGCCGAATCGCATGCTGGCAGCGAAACAGGTAGCCGAAGAATTCATCGACGGCCGGACCAACGATCGCATCGGTCTCGTCATTTTCTCTGCCGAGAGCTTTACACAGTGCCCGCTGACGACGGATTATCCGGTCCTGAAATCCCTTCTGAAGGAAGTGAAGAATGGCATGATTGCCGATGGAACGGCAATCGGCCTCGCTCTGGCAAACGGCGTGAACCGGCTCAAGGACAGCAAGGCAAAGAGCCGTGTGATGATCCTCCTGACGGACGGAGTTAACAATCGGGGCGAGATTGATCCAATCACCGCTGCGAAGATTGCAGCAACCTTCGGCATTCGCGTCTACACCGTTGGTGTTGGCGCTCAGGGTGAAGCCCCATTCCCGGTCGAGACGCCTTTCGGCATACAGCGAAGGCTTATCCCCGTCGATCTCGATGAGAAAGCACTCTCGGCCGTGGCTGAGATGACGGGCGGCAAATACTACCGCGCCACCGACAACAGGAAGCTGAAAGCCATCTATAAAGAGATTGACCAGCTCGAACGTTCGAGAATCGAGGTCACGGCGTACAAGCGATATTCTGAGAGGTATTACGGTTGGCTCTTTGGCGGATTGTTCCTGGTCTTACTCGAGGTGACGCTGGCGGGAACGGTGCTGAGGAAAATACCGTAGCGGTTAGCTGTTGGCGATTGGCTGTTAGCCAGAAGAATTGATTGTCCTCATGAGCTTTTCGTATGAGATCAATGCTATGAAAGACTTCCGTCAATTGCGCGTTTGGCAGAAAGCTCATAGTCTCACGCTAAACATTTATAAAGTGACGAAAAAGTTTCCCAAAGAGGAGATGTACGGATTGACGAGTCAGATGCGCAGGGCAAGCACATCGATTGCCGCTAACATTGCAGAGGGATGTGGCCGAAAAACAGACGCGGACTTTTGCCGTTTTTTGATTGTAGCTCTCGGCTCTGGTGCCGAACTCGAGTATCACCTTCTGCTTTCGCACAATCTTACGTTGCTGACGGACGCCGAGTACGAGTCACTCCAGCAGGAGTTGACAGAAATCAAGAAGATGCTTAATAGCTTTATCCAGAAACTATCAACCAAAAGCTAACAGCTATCAGCTAATCGCTAAAACCTTCTATGCTTCGTTTCGCACATCCTCTCTATTTATGGGCTTTGCTGGCGATTCCGGCGCTTGCTCTCGCCTTCTTTCTTCTGCACCACAGGCGAAAGCAGTTGATGCGCGAGTTCGTCTCTGAGCCCCTTGTGGCGCAGCTGGCCCCCGACGCCAGCACAGCCAAGAGGACCGTCAAGCAGGGGCTCCTGCTCTTCTCGCTTGCATGCCTGATTCTTGCTGCGGCGAATCCGCAGGTCGGAACGCGGCTTGAAGAGGTCAAACGCGAGGGAATCGATCTTTTCGTTGCACTGGATGTTTCCCTCAGCATGAAAGCCGAAGATATACGCCCAAGCCGGCTTGAGAAGGCAAAGCGAGATGTTTCTGATTTGTTGCGTACATTGCAGGGGGATCGCGTTGGCCTTGTTGTGTTTGCCGGCGAAGCGTTCGTCCAATTTCCTTTGACGGCCGACTACTCGGCAGCAGACTTGTTCATCAACGCGGTCGATGTCGAGGCGGTGCCGGTGCCAGGGACAATGATCGGGACTGCAATCGAGGTCGCGCTGAAGTCGTTCCCGAAAGACCTTCCGACCCAAAAGGCGATTGTTGTCGTCAGCGATGGAGAAAACACCGAAGGTGACATTGCTGCAGCTGTGGAAAAAGCGCGGAAGGAGGGGGTCCGGGTGTTCGCCATCGGGATGGGAACGCCGGAGGGAAGCCCAATACCAATCTATGGCGCGAATGGCGAGAGAACAGACTACAAGCATGATCGTGCCGGCAATATCGTGCTGACAAAACTCGATGAGTCAGCCCTCCAGCAGATTGCCTTGACAACCGGTGGAAGTTACCGCCGGGCCACAAACGCAGGAAACGAGATTGACGAGATTCACAAAGAGCTTGAAGCGCTTCAGAAGACCGAAATGGGGAGTCTCCAGGTGACTGGATTTGAAGATCAGTTCCAGTACCCGCTCACCCTCGGCATTCTTCTGCTCGTGGTCGAGCTCCTGCTTTCAGAGCGACGGGGCAGATTCCTCACGCGCTTGATGCGCGTCCTCCCTGCCGCCCGAGCACTTCCGCTCATTCTGGTTCTGTGCGTTGCTTCCGCATCGAGCCAGACTCTCCGCTCACATATCGCAAGCGGCAATGAAGCCTATGCAAAGGCCAAATATGCTGATGCCGAGGCTGAATATATGAAAGCCCTCGCGAAGGATACATCCTCGCGAGAAGCTCAATTCAACCTCGGGAATGCCTATTACAAACAGCAGAGGTCGGACGAGGCTCAGCGAATGTACTCGCATCGTATCACAGCCTCAAAAGCACCCGGCGACAAAGAAATGGCATACTATAACCTTGGCAACACATTCTTCAAATCAAACCAGCTTGATTCGAGTATCGAATCCTACAAGCGGTCGTTGCGTCTTGACCCTTCAGATGAAGACGCCCGGTACAATTACCTGTTCGCCAAGGATCGGCTGAAGAAGCAACAGGATCAGAAGAAACAGGACAAGCAAAACAAGCAGGACAAAAAAGACCAGAATCAGCAGAACAAGCAGGATCAGCAGCAAAACCAGGACAAGCAGGACCAGAACAAGCAGCAGCAACCTCCGCAACAGCAACAGGCGAAGCCGGACCAGACCAATCAGCAACAGCAGAAGAACCAGATGCCGAAGCAGCAGGCAGAGCGCATTCTCGATGCGCTCCGGAACAACGAGAAGGATATTCAGAAGCAGTTGCGAAAGCGCGCAGCGTCGAAAATCATCATTGAGAAGGATTGGTAGTGAGAAACGTTGTGCGACATATCGTGTTGCTCATGGTGCTGAGCCTGACCGCAACGGCGCAAAACGGGACGTTTGTTGCCAGCGTGGACCGTTCGTCCGTCGGCACAGGTGATCGGTTTGAAGTATCGTTTACCGTCTCCGGCTCCGACGTGAATGGTGTCAAAAACTTCAAGGCGCCGAATTTCAGCCCCTTTGTCGTCCTCAGCGGACCCAACCAGTCCACGAACATGCAGTTTGTCAACGGCCAGATGTCCGGGTCCGTCACCTATACATACTATTTGTACGCCCGCCAGACCGGCAAGTATTCCATCGGGGCGGCCAGTGTCGATTACAGAGGAACGACGCTTCAAACGCAGCCGATTCAGATTGAAGTCGTACAGGGCAAACCCCAGACGCAGCAGAAAGAAGCCGATGCCTCTCAAAATGTGGGGGATAATCTTTTCATTCGCGCCTTGAGCGACAAGCAGCGAGTCAAGCAGGGTGAGCCCGTCACGGTCACGTACAAGCTATATACCCGCCTCCAGGTTTCCGGATACGATATTGCCAAGGCGCCGGTATACCAGGGATTCTGGGCAGAAGAAACTGATCAGCCCAAGCAGCCGACGGTCGTCAACGAAACGTACGAGGGAAAGCAATACCGGGTGGCAGTGATCCGGAAGACAGCGCTGTTCCCGACGCAGAGCGGCAAGCTTGTCATATCGCCCCTCGAGGTCCGTTGCGCGTATCAGCTTCAATCCCGTAAGAAGAGCAACGACCCGTTTGATTCGTTCTTCAACGACCCGTTTTTTTCGCGTATGCAGAACGTCGAGCAGGATTTCAAGTCGAATCCCCTCAATGTCACCGTGGATCCCCTGCCGGGGAATCCGCCTGCAGGATTCGGTGGTGCAGTAGGGCAGTTTACGTTCACAGCCACGGCGGACAAGAAAGAGGTCAAAACCGGTGACCCGATTACACTGCGGCTCACGGTCACTGGCTCCGGGAACATCAAGCTGCTGACTCCTCCGAAACCGAACCTGCCGGCTGATTTTGAAGCATATGATCCTAAAATCACCGACGAGATCACACGCGATGGCGGCATGATACGGGGGAAGAAAATCGCAGAGTATCTCATCATTCCCCGCAACGCAGGCGATCGGGCAGTTGAGCCGATCTCGTTCTCGTATTTCGATCTCGATCGAAACGCTTACAATACCCTGCGTTCCCAACGATTCAATTTCACCGTTCTACAGGGGCGAGACATCAGCGGCGGCGCGGCAATTGCTTCAAAGTCGGACGTCCGGCTGCTGGGAGAGGATATCCGGTTCCTCAATCTCACTCTGGGCGAGCTGCAGCCAATCGGCGAATCTCTTTTTACCAGCAACTGGCTGGTCGCTCTCTTTGTTGTTCCTCCAATCGCGTTTCTCGGAGCATTCGCGTATCGCAAGCGACAGGAGAAGCTCTCTGGAAAAGTCGATCAACTGCGCTTCGCAAAAGCGGGACGTGAGGTAACGAAGCGGTTGAAGCAGGCACGGAAGCTTTTCTCGCAGGGAAACACCGAGAGTTATCACGCAGAAGTGTCGAAGGCGCTCATGGGGTATCTCGAGGACAAGTTGCATATCCCCAAGGCCTCGCTGACCATTGACGAAGCGGCAACGCTCCTTGAACAACATCATGTCCCAACCGAGACGGTGCAGACTCTCCGTTCGTGCATCGACAGAGCCGAATTCGCACGCTTTGCCCCTGCCTCCGACACACAGGAAGCCAGAGCGGAGCTTCTCGATGCAGCCACCGGAATTATCAACAGCGTAGAACGCTCGTTCAGCAGAAAAGTATGAAGCTGCGACAATTGTTCATATTGATGCTTGTTCTCGGTGGCCTCTGCGCGTCTGCGGCAGCTCAAACAGCAATGGATGAATTTGAACGCGGGAATGCGTTCTATCGCGACGGGAAGTTCGATCAGGCGGCGATGGTGTACGAGAGCATCCTGAAACAGGGAATGGCCAGCCCCGCAATCTATTTCAACCTCGGCAATTCGTATTATCGTCTGGGAAAAACGGCACCGGCTATCCTCGCATACGAACGGGCATTGCGCCTCCACCCCAACGACCACGACATCAAGCACAATCTTGATCTTGTCAACCTCAAGACCGCCGACAGGATCGAGCCGCTGCCGGAGTTGTTCTTCATCGAATGGCTGCGTACGGTCTCGTCGTACGTGCCGCTACATACCACGACATGGCTCTTTGCTCTTGGGTGGCTGATCCTGTTCGCCAGCCTGGCAGCTCTCTACATTCTTACAAGCCCGAATATCCTGCGATTGCTCCGCACGCTCACGATCGCAGCGCTGGTGTGGTTAATCCCCGTCGGCGTACTTCTTGTGACGCAGATCGCCGATGCCCGCATACGAAACGACGCAATCGTCACGACCTCTGTCGCTACGGCAAAGACATCTCCCGACGCTCAAAGCCTGGATGCGTTTGTCATCCACGAGGGATTGAAGGTAAAGCTGAGTGACTCAGTGGGCGATTGGGTGAAGATCGTTCTTGCGGATGGAAAGGTCGGATGGATACGATCACAGGAGTGCGAGCGGATCTGACTCAGCTGCCGGATTGTTCAACGAGCTTTTACGATAACCACCGTTTGATCGTCGTGTTGCTCCCCGCCGTGGCAAAAATCCTTCACTGCTTCCATAATTTGATTGAGAATACTGTTTGCATCCTCGCCGGCATGCTGCGCGATCACGCGTACCAGGCCTTCCTCCCCAAGCTGTCCGCCTGATTCATCTTCAGCCTCCGTTACGCCATCGCTGGCGAATACGAAGACATCATTGGGCTGATAGAACATGACTCGTTCTTCCAGCTCGGAAGCAAAAAGATCTGTGGACTCAAGTCCAAGGCCCAACCCCTTCGGGGTTACAACTTCAACCTTCTGTGTTTGGGCAACGTAGTGGTACAGCGGCAAATGGCCGGCACGGGCCAACACAAGTTTTCGCGCCTGCGGCTCGAATGCTCCGGTAATTGCTGTCACAAATGAACTTTTTTCGAGATCGTGGCAGAGGAGCTTGTTCGTCCGAACGAACAGTTCCTTCGGCGAGAGGTCGAAGGCGTTGAGGGATCGAAGGATACCCTGGACCTTCGACATATACAGTGCGGCAGACGTTCCCTTTCCGCTGACATCCCCGACGATAATGGTGATCTTATCCGCCTTCCCGTTGAGATAATCGAAATAATCTCCTCCTACCTCGAGCGCTGGATGAGACGCTCCGGCAATATCAAGTCCTTTGATCTCCGGCGTCATTTGCGGCAGGGATGCAAGCTGGATCTTTCGCGCAATGGCCAGTTCATGCTTCAGCCGCTCCTGCTCGGCGAGCGCTTCATACAGAAATGCGTTTTCAATTGCAACGGAGGCCTGTTTTGCGACTACCTCCAGGAAATCGAGATCCTCTTGTTGAAACGTTGCTTCTGATCGCTTTTCGCCGACGAGCAATGCACCGACGAGCTTCTCCTTCGACCGGATGGTAGCGACATAGAGGAAGCCGTTCTTTCGAAACTCGCTTCGAAGTCCCTCGGGGAGAGCACCGACGCTTGATTCGCCTTCCAGCTTTAGGAGTTCGTTCGTCAGTTCCCGGTCGTGCTTGACACAGAATTCTGCCCATGCCGTCCCGTCGAAGCCGTGCACTTCCTGGCAACAGCAGGCACATTCGTCCCGGAAGAACAACACGCCGACGCGTTTGAGCTGCAGCAATCCGGAGAGTTTCTCGACCATCCCCCGTGCAAGTTCAACCATGCTCAGCTTCGTCGCCATCACTTCTGCCAGCTCGTTAGCAGCCCGCCGATAGTCGTACCGTGAGCGGAAGTATAGTGTATCAATGAGGTTTTGACCGCGCCGGGCGACTTTCCAGCCAGCGGACACGACGAGAACCGACAGGAGCATGAGGATCCCCTTCTCCAGCCATATCCGTTGCTCCGGCTGGAGCGGTGCGTCGAGCACCTCCACCGATGTTGCTGTCAGATGAATATTGGGAATGGGAAGCTGCGTTCCCTGGAGCCAAAACAAAATCCTGAACGCCACGAAACCGACGATGGCGATCCAGAGCGATGTGACGAGGATGTATTGTACATTTCGCCGGATGCGCAGGTCGAGCCCCATCAGACGGTATCGGCCAATGGCATAGAGATGACCGAGGGGAATGAGAATCAGGGGCAACGTAATGTACCCGAGGTCCGAGCTCTGATAACGATACACGAGGAAGACCGCGCAGAGAAGGGATGCCCCGGCAGCGATAAGAGAAGTATTCCTTACAACGCTGTTGAGGCGTTTATATTCATCGCTTGCCTGTTTTCGAAATGCAAGCCTGATAACGAGAGCATAAACAACGAGGAGGATGAGCCCTCCAAAGAATGCCGAATCTCCAAGAGCCATCGGGGCGGCGATGCAAACCAAGGCAAGTGCGTACGCAACCCACCGTATCCATTTGCGCGCAAGAAGCTCCGGGCGCTCCTTCGGGAAATAGTGCGACGCATGGATCAAGAGCGGGATTGCAAAGTAGAGGACAACGACCATCGTGATGTTTCGCACGACATCAAACGTCGATAGAATGTACCCGCGGCGGATCAGGACCACGATGATAAAGAACCCGAACGCTACAAAGGCGAGGCTGATCAGTCTCGCCGCAATATACCGCGGTCTGACAAGCCCGAGAAAGACTCCGATCGCAAAGAACACAAGGCCTGACAGCGTTGAGACAAGTACTGGAAATGCGACACCGATCGCGGCAATTATCACGTGGAGCGACAGCACTTCGTTGTCCCGCAGCACATCGTACACGAGATCCTTGCCTATCTGCCCTTCGGCCAGGATACGATCTGCGTCGGTGGAGTTCTTGAAATTCTGGCCGTTGATCCGGAGTATCAGATCGCCGACATTCATGCCGGCACGATCAGAGGCACCACCAGCGGTTACATCGATGACCCTGGCTGTCGGTCCGAGGTCGCGAACGATCCCTTCCGTTAGTTGATGTTTGGTAACACGATACACCCTCTTGTCGCCTGTCTTAAACCGAACGACAGTGATCTCTGCTGTGGAGTCTGGCGTCCGCGCAAGCTCCTTCTGCAGCACGTCCTGATCCGCAACAGACATCCTGTCGACCGCAACGATCAGATCACCAAGACGTATTTCGTTGTCGGTCGGACCCCTCTTCCCTGTTACCAGGGTTGCCGGAATGTTTTTCGTAACGTAGAGATTGGATTGCGGGTTGGCAAAAAGATTCTCGTCGGTTGGCCTGGTCGCGATCTGGTAGAACGTAATAGCGGCGAGGACGCAGAGATACCCTGTGAAAATTCCGAACGCAAGGCGAAATTGATTGGGGTGTCGGTCAAAATAGGACATTGTTTTGGTGTGAGGGTACTCTTTGTGGATACGAGTCGCAGCTTAGTATTGTTCCGTATAAGGTGTTTGTTTTTCAGGAGTGATGCAACGAGAGGCTGGGAATAGCGGTCAGCATTCAGCTTTCAGCGGTCAGCTTTTGGCTGGTAGCTGAATGCTAAGCGCCGCCCGGGGAACGCTCAGCCACAACGCGTGGTTTTCAGATGATGGAGATGTGCTGTTGTGGTCGAGTCACCCTAAGAGTCATGAATTTGTTGCTTGTCGATTCCCGGGGGGCATCAACGATCTCGGATTATTCACGCCATAGATGAAGGAGATGAAATGAAAACATCATGGGATACTGCGCCCGTTTTCCTCGTGCGCCTGATGGTCGGGAGTGTTTTTCTTGCGGAGGGGATTCAGAAATTTCTATTCCAGGATGCGTTAGGCGTAGGCCGGTTTATCAAGATCGGCATCCCGGCACCGGAGATTATGGCTCCCTTTGTTGGAGTTGTTGAGATTCTATGCGGAGCGCTTCTTCTTTTCGGCCTCTTCACACGTCTCGCCGCGGTTCCGCTTACCATCAACATCCTCGTCGCCATAGCAACCACGAAAATTCCCATGTTGCTTCATGAGGGATTCTGGAAGATGGCTCATGAAGCCCGTGTTGATTGGTCGATGCTTCTCGGCTTAATCTGCCTTTTTCTTGTCGGCGGCGGACGCTGGTCGCTGGACGAACAGAGGCGCACAAGGGCGCAGAATTCCGCCGAATCGGTAAAAGCCTCCTGAAAATACTCGTTTTGCTGGTTTGGTGGTTTGCCATTTCTGCGAAGGTCGTAAAACCAGATGCGCTGTCCCAGGGAATCAATCTCTCCCTTCGCGGTGTTAAACTCATGGTGCGGGAAACGATGTCAAAGAAGTTTTTTTGCCGGACGGGCAATATTCCCGCATGAGTGTACTTTTGAAAGCTTTCAGTATATGAAAACTCCATTCTTCATCAGAGCGTTTGTGTCTCTTTCCTTCACAATGCTCTTCCCGATTATTTGCTTCTTTCAGTCCTGCAATCTTTCCGCGGGTCAGCATAGCCACGTGCTCTCAAGAATACAGGCGATGCACGAGATCAGGGCAAGCCACAGCGCAACGGTTCTTCGGGATGGCAGGGTTCTCATTGCCGGAGGATTCAAGAAGGGTCCCGATGGGCACAGCCAGATTTATTCTCTCACCGCGGAGTTGTTTGATCCAAAAACGGAATCGTTTTTGCGGACTGGCGATATGAACGCTCGCCGCGCCGGACACACCGCAACGCTGCTTCCCAACGGCAGAGTGTTGATCGCCGGAGGCTTCACTGAGAAGGGAATGACTGCAAGCGCCGAACTGTATGAGCCCTCTTCACAGACTTTCATAGCGGTTGGAAACATGTCGGTTGAGCGTGGTGGTTCGACCGCAACGCTTCTACCGACCGGTGATGTGCTCATCGTCGGCGGCGGGGACGTGGTTGCGACTGCCTCCGCCGATTTATTTCATCCGGCGACGAATCAATTTTCCACCACGGGTTCGATGACCACCCCGCGGTTGGCGCACACGGCTACGCTCCTACCCGACGGCAAGGTTCTTGTGCTTGGAGGATCAAGCGCCCACACAGTTCTCTCGTCAGGGGAAGTGTACGATCCAGCTACCGGGACCTTTACTCCCGCCGGAGCAATGAAGCTCCCCCGCTACAAGCATGCTGCAATCTTGCTCAAGGATGGTCACACATTAATCCTTGGCGGATCTGACGAGCATGACTGGCAGGGAAAGTATAGCACCGCTGAAATCTATGACTGGAAATCAGAGAAGTTCACTCCTATTCAGTCTATGGAGAGTCAGCGGTTTAAGTTTCCCTCTGCGGTCGTCCAGCTTGCCGGCGGCAATATCCTGATCTGCGGCGGCAGCAAGACGGTCGAGGTTTTCGATTTTCTCATGAAACATTTCCGGACAATCGCTGACTTGGACGAAGCGTACTACTATGGTACTGCTTCGTTACTCAACAACGGCGCGGTCTTGATTCTCGGTGGATATACGGATACAATGCAGTCGACGGACGCCGCTTGGATGTACAAAGAATAGTCGGAAAGTCCCCGATTGAAACGTCCAGGCTCCTGTCAGGAACAAGAAGTTAAGCGAGTTCTTTGGATTGCTCTCGTACACCCATCGGAAGGAGTGCGTGCGATGGATCGAGAGTGCGAAGAAAGACGAGACGCGGAGAGCGCGCATTCTGAAGACCACTGAGATGCTCGGCCGGAAAATCAAACACCTTTAAGCACTACCACCCTCTGACAACGACTGTTCCGACCTGCAGAGCGAAGCGGGATTTGTGTCCGCTACTCCCGGAACTACGTATGCCAGGATATTGTTTTGAAACAAGTAACAGGATTCTCCCGTATCATCTGCGCACCCAGCACCTTCAATTCTTCGAATCCGAAATCATGGAAAATAAGAACGCCGACCTCTCCGGCTTACGCATTAATCGCTCACAAGATGAGGAGCCTCAGTCGCGTGGACCACGCTCCTCGCTCAGGGTTATCGTCTTTCCAAGCATTGCTATTCTGATAATTGTTCTTGGTTATATCCTCTTATCACGTTCGTTCGAGTCTGCTATAGAGGTTCAACTCACCGCAGCCTCGCTCTCATCCCCTTCCCAGGCAAACGCAGTCCTCACCGCGAGCGGCTACGTCGTCGCACAACGAAAAGCTGCTGTTGCGTCGAAGGCTACCGGCCGACTGGAGTACCTTAGTGTCGTTGAGGGGGATCGGGTGAAAAGGGGGCAGGTGCTCGCTCGCATTGAAGACACCGATATGAAGGCTTCTCTCGCACAGGCGCGGGCCAACCTCCAGGTGAACGAGGCCGATCTGAAAGATGCCACACAGTGGCTCGATCGCCAGAAAAAACTTCTGCAGAGCGGCGTGTCGATGCAGTCAGATTATGACGCGGCGGAAGCACGGTACCAACGGGTCCTCGCGTCCATCGATATGGCGAAAGCCACCGTTGTCGGAGCTCAGGTGGCCCTCGAAAACACGCTTATCCGTGCACCCTTTGATGGTACTGTTCTCACAAAGAATGCTGATGTCGGTGAAATGGTCGCCCCGATGGCCGCAAGCGCAAGCTCCAAGTCGGCGGTGGTAACGATTGCGGACATGGGTTCCCTCCAGGTTGAGGCGGATGTTTCGGAATCCAACATCGAGCGGATTGTTCCCGATCAACCATGCGAAATTACGCTGGACGCGTACCCCACCGTTCGCTACCAGGGATATGTCGCCAAAGTTGTCCCGACAGCAGACCGCGCGAAAGCGACCGTTATGGTAAAGGTTGGTTTTGAATCATATGACAGCAAAGTGCTCCCCGAGATGAGTGCCAAGGTTCTGTTTCTCACGAAAGCCGCGGATGTCGCTGCGTTGTCGGCGAAACCGATGTTGACGGTTCCGCTCACGGCAGTTGCGACGCGGGGCGGCAAGAAGGTGGTGTATGCTGTTCACGAGAACCAGGCTGTCGAAACACCAATCGTTGTTGGCAGGGAATTTGGCGCACTCGTGGAGGTGACGCAGGGCGTGTCTTCAGGCGACAAGGTTATTACCAATGTGACGGAGCAGATCGGCAACGGTTCTCGCATAAAAATTCGATAACTCCACGTTCGAAAGAATCAGACGGACAGGAAAGAGAATATGGATCCAATTATTCGGGTACAGGGCGTTTCAAAATCATATTGGCGGGATAGCTTCGAAATCCCCGTTCTCAATAACATCTCTTTCGATGTGCCTTCTGGTGAATTCCTCGCGCTGATGGGCCCGTCCGGATCGGGCAAAACAACGCTTTTGAATCTCATCGCCGGCATCGATCGACCGAACAAAGGAAGCATCAACGTCTCCGGAACGGATATTGCGACGTTGAACGAATCGCGGCTCGCAAAATGGCGTGCTTCAAACGTCGGCTTCATCTTTCAATTCTACAATCTTATTCCTGTCCTTACGGCGTATGAGAACGTCGAGCTGCCACTGTTGCTTACGTCACTCTCAAAGCAGGAACGGCGACAACACGTGGAAACCGCGCTGACGGTTGTGGGATTGAATGACAGGATGCGCCACTACCCGAAACAGCTTTCGGGCGGACAGGAACAGCGCGTGGCAATTGCGCGTGCCATTACCACCGATCCGACAATCCTGGTTGCCGACGAACCGACGGGCGATCTCGATAAGCAATCGGCAGACGAGATTCTCACGCTGCTGGACCGGCTGAACAGGGAATTCAAGAAAACGATTGTGATGGTAACACACGACCCCAGGGCGGCTGAAAAAGCACACATCATCCGGCATCTTGATAAAGGGGAGTTCCGGCAAGACTAGACGATGAAAGTCTTCAAACTCATATTCAAAAATGCTCTGCGCCACAAGCTCCGGAGCACACTGACAATCCTTGCGATTGCCATTGCCGTAATGGCCTTTGGCTTACTCCGTACGGTGGTCACCGCATGGTATGCCGGCGTGGAGGGCTCAGCCGCAAACCGCCTTATTACACGGCAGGCTGTTTCATTCATTTTTCCTCTTCCCTATTCATACCGGGATCAAGTCGCGAAACTTCCCGGCGTCGAACAGGTCACGTATTTGAATTGGTTTCAGGGCGTTTATATCGACAAGAACCAGTTCTTCGCCCGGATGGCGGTCGACCCGGAGACCCTCTTTGATGTCTATCCAGAGTTTCTGCTCGACTCGGAACAGCTTCAGAGTTTCAAGCGCGAACGCAATTCATGCGTTGTGGGTGCTGATCTGGCGAAACAGTACGGCTTCAAGCTCGGCGATATCATCCAGATTGAGGGGGATATCTATCCCGGCACTTGGCGGTTTGTCGTTCGTGGTATCTACAAGCCGCGCGACAAGACCACCGATGCAACGCAGATGTTCTTCCACTGGCAATATCTTGACGAACAGATGAAGAAAGATTCGCCAGGTCGTGCCGGGGAGGTGGGATGGTATGTCGTCCGGATTGCCAACCCGGCACAGTCGGCGACTATCTCAGATCAGATTGATGGCCTCTTTAAGAATTCGCGCGCGGAAACAAAAACAGAGACCGAACGCGCTTTCCAGCAGGGATTCGTTGCGGCGGCTAGTGCCATCATCACGGCAATGAATTTCATGTCCTTCGTCATCATCGGCATCATCATGCTCGTGGTCGGCAACACAATGATCATGTCCGCCCGTGAGCGGACCCGTGAGTACGCCGTGTTCAAGACTCTCGGATTTTCAGCCGGACATCTTGTTGGATTGATCCTTGGGGAGTCGATGCTCATCTCTGTACTCGGAGGCGGGCTTGGTTTGTTCTTCACCTTCCCCTTTGTCGCGGGGTTTGCTGCCGCGGTACCAAAAGGGTTTTTCCCGATCTTTAATATCGAGCCAATTACGGTGATTCTGGCTGCCTCTTCGGCTCTCGTCGTTGGTGTTGTTGCGTCGATTTTCCCCATCCAGCGGGCATTGACAACGAAAATCGTTGACGGGCTGCGACATGTTGGCTAAGCGCTCTCATTCTTGGTGGGCAAAGAATAAGTGAAGATCCCTCTCAAATATACTCTCCGCAATCTGGGAACCCGCCGATTGACGACCGGTATTACGGTTCTTGGCATCGCTCTTGTCGTGTTTGTTTTCTCGGCCGTGCTGATGATGGCGTATGGAGTTCAGAAAACTCTCATTGCAACCGGTTCGGATGAGAATGTTCTCGTCGCACGAAAGGCTGCCAATGGAGAGATCTCGAGCATCATCGACAGGGAAACGGCAAATGTCATACTAACTCTTCCGCACATTGCGAAAACAGCCGATGGAAAACCCATCGCTTCCGGCGAACCGGTTGTCGTCATCAATCTCAACAAGGTGGATGGAGGTCTCAGCAACGTCACGGTACGCGGGGTTTCGGCTCAGGCATTCACCCTCAGGCCGCAGGTCCGCCTCAAAGAGGGGCGTATGTTCAAGTGGGGAGCCCGTGAACTCATCACCGGAGCGGCGATCGAGAAGCATTTTGCCGGTTCGAAGATCGGCGATATTGTGCGCTTCGCGGGGGACAACTGGACCGTTGTAGGCATTTTCGATTCAGACGGAAGTGGCTTTGACTCCGAGATGTGGGGCGACACAGATCAGTTGCTCGACGCATTCAATCGCAACGCGTATTCGACGCTCACCTTCCGTCTTGACCGGCCGGAGGCGTTTAAGGAATTTACCGCGGCATTCGACAAAGAACCGAGACTGCAACAGTTCGAAGCGAAAACGGAGAAGCGGTTTTTCGAGGAACAGTCGGAACTCATGGCGGGATTCATCAGGATCCTCGGGATTTTCATCACGGTGATCTTCAGCGCAGGGGCGACCATCGGAGCAATGATCACCATGTATGCGGCGGTGGCGAACCGGACCGTCGAGGTGGGAACACTGCGCGCACTCGGGTTCCGCCGTCGAAGTGTGCTGGCAGCGTTCCTAACCGAATCACTTCTGCTGTCGTTGATCGGTGGCGGAGTGGGCCTCCTTTTCGCGTCCACGCTTCAGTTTTTCACTATTTCGACACTCAATTTCAGCTCGTTCTCAGAACTTGCATTCTCCTTCGCCCTTTCCCCAACAATTATCGTCTCCTCCCTTCTTTTTTCCCTTTTGATGGGACTCATCGGCGGATTTCTCCCCTCCGTGCGCGCGGCACGGCTGAACATTGTCAATGCTCTCCGTTCAGCCTGATTCTTTCTACTAAGCTTGTAAGACCTCTCAAGTTTCCTCTGCATTTCTCGCAATACCCGACCGGTCTACTCTTGTTGAGAATTCAACGTTCCTCCACCAGCACGTCTTGAATCCCTCCCCACCTTCCCGTATCTTTCACCAGAGTCACCATTCACCAATTAACCTCCGGTTTCCGCCTAGCCATGTTCTGGCTCCAAATCGTCAAAAACTTTATCCAGATTCTCCGCGCGGGCCAAACCCCACGGCAGATTGCGGGGGGCTTTGCTCTTGGCTCGATGGTCGGATTCATGCCGTTCCTGACTCTCCAGGGTCTAATCCTCTGGCTGATTATCCTGGTCCTTGACGTCAATCTCAGCGCGGCACTTCTCTCGGCTACGCTTTTTGCCCTCATCGCATATCTGTTCGATCCACTCATTCATGCGGTCGGATACTTCTTTCTCGCCGACATTTCTGCGTTGCGGGCACTCTGGGCCAGCCTGTACAATGCCCCCATCGTACCATTGACGCGTTTCAACAACACGGTTGTCTTAGGAAGCCTGCTGATCAGTCTCGTTTTCTTTCTTCCTGTCTATTTTGGCATGAGACAATTTGTGCTCGCCTACCGAGCGCATCTCCATACAAGAATCGAGAAGTGGAAAATCTATCGGGTGATCAGCAAGAGCACCCTTGTGCAGTGGTATGACAGAATCAAAAATCTAGCATCATAGACATGCGCAAGAAATTTGTATACTTCATATTCATTCCTCTTGTTGTTCTTTGCCTCGTTGTCTATCTGTTTATAGATCGCTGGGTCGAGTCCGGTCTCGAATCGACCGGCGAGGCCGTTGTGGGCGCAAAGGTCGAGATCGATAATCTCAGGGTTTCCTTGTCACCCATCGCGATTGAATTCTCACGCCTTCAGGTGGCAAATGCGCATGATCGATGGAAGAACGTTTTTGAGACGGGCAATGTCCGGTTCGCTCTGAACTTTGGGCAATTGCTGCGAGGAAAGTACATCATCGAAACAATGGAGGTGAATGGGCTCGTGCTGGGGACGAAGCGCTCCACCGACGGATCACTGCCGAAACCACCACCGAAGCCAAGTGAACCGTCACTCCTTTCGGGCGCAACCGCCTCTCTGACGAACGAACCTCAAAAAGCTCCGGTGTTCGATATCAGCAAGATTCGCAAGGAACTAAAGATCGATAGCCTTCTGAACGTACAGAATCTTCGATCCGTTCAATACATCGATACGCTGAAACGCCGGGTGCAGGAGGCAAGCCAGCAATGGCAATCGACATTGAACGATATTGAGAAATCAAAGCAACGGATATCTGAAATTCGATCGAACATCGTGGCCATCAATGTCAACGAACTCAAGACTGTTGAAAGCATCACGGCCGCTCTCGGCAACGCGAACAATGCATACAAGGGGCTGATGGATCTCAACGAGACCTTCAAGAATCGCCGCACAGCCGTCACCGACCAAATCAATCGTCTTTACGCTTCTGCGGGCGCCATCGATGACCTCGCGAAAGCTGATTATGAAACAGTGAAGCGGCTTGCCCGGCTTCCGGATCTCAGCACTCAGGGAATCGCGAAGCTTTTGCTGGGAAGAGAGATTCTTCAGAAGGTGAACACGTACATATCGTACGCTGATCTTGCACGCACGAACATTCCAAAATATACTTCAAAACCAGCCAACGAAAAGCCGCCCCGCTTCAAGGGACAGGACATATCGTTTCCTGTCGAGCAGTCCTACCCAAAGTGGTGGATAAAGAAGATCGCCATTTCGGGAGGTGAGGACAAGAATCAGAACCCGGAATATTTCTACGCGAAGGGGGAGGTCAAGAACGTTTCCGCCAACCAGCGCCTGACCGGACTTCCTCTCACGATCGCGCTTGCCGGCTCAAAGGCGGGGGGCGGCAGCTTTACGATCGACGCATCCTTTGACCGCAGGCCCGACATCCCCATCGACAAGTATAAGGTAACCGCATCGGACATCCCGGAGACCGACATCGCCTTCGGCCAGGCCGATTTTGTCCCTTCCCGAATTACAAAGACAAGGATCAATGTCTCCGCTGATGCCTCGGTGCCCGGTGACCAATTTGATGCAAATTTAAAGCTGGTGTTCCATGATCTTTCGCTCGTCTTCGACCGGGCGCCTCAAAATGATGTTGAGCGAATCACACGCGAGGTTCTCGCCTCAATTACCGGTTTCAATGTGGGGCTTCGCATGTGGAACACCGGTGGCCCGCTCAATGTGGCACTCAGCACCGACCTTGACGACCAGCTGGCAGCCCGGACAAAAAAGGTCATCGGCGATGAACTCGCCCGGCTGCAGAACGATATCCGCGCGAAGGTGAACCAGGTCATAGCGGACAAGAGGGCGGAATTTGACAAGATCTTTAACCAGAAGAAGGAGGACGCGCTGTCGCCGCTGCGTTCCTATGAGTCTCTGGTGAATCAAAACCTTTCTTTGCTCGACGGGAAAAAGAAGGAACTCGACGCCCGCATCGATCAGGCAAAGAAGAAGGGGCTCCAGGATGCCCTGAAGGGCCTCTTCAAGAACTAGAAACGCAATAACTCTCCGACAGGAAACAAACCTCATGAGTAAGAAACAGAAGCCGGCTGAGGCTCCACGCCCGCAGAAGAGGAATACAAAATCCATCGCCGCCGTCACCGGCACCGTTGTTCTCATCCTTGCGCTGATCGCGGTCCTGACATATCAGCCATCCAACAAGCCCGCACCTATCACACAGCCATCAACCACAACGACGCAGACGGGGGTGTACGAATTTGTGAAACAGGGTGAAGTTCGTTTCCAGACCGGAAAACAGGATTTTCTCTCCGCAATCGACGTTGAACTCGCGCAGGATGAGTCAAAGCGCCAGCTTGGGCTGATGTATCGCGACAAGCTCACGGAGAATCAAGGGATGCTGTTTATCTTCGAGGCGGATGAGACGAGGGCCTTCTGGATGAAGAATACCGTGCTTCCGCTGGACATGATTTTCGTGAACAGCAAAGATGAGATCGTTACCATTCACAAGAACACGACCCCGTACTCTGAACAATCCTATGCGTCGTCAAAGCCTGCACAGTTCGTCATTGAGGTGAATGCGGGCTATACGGACCGGCACAAAATCTCCGTCGGTGATCGCATCGTCTGGAACCGTTTCTAAGAGCGGCTGTACGAGACTGGCTCTAAATCCGAAATCCTAATATCGAAATACGAGGGAAATACGAAACCCTAATCTCGAAATTCGAAACAAATCCGAAGAGTCATAAACCAAAAAATAGAGTCTCCTTCGGATTTTCGTATTTTATATTTGGGATTTGTTTAGGATTTAGGATTTCGTGTTTCGGATTTCTCGCTGCGCATTCCGCTTTTCGACCAGGGGGTTCTACTTCAGCAGCGCTTCGGTGCGTTTGATGAACTGAATCGGAAGACCCCACGGATCCCTCAAGACGAGCACTTGGTCGCCTGCGTTGGTTTCGCGAATCTCCTCCGCCAGCGTTGCTCCCGCCTCAATCAAGCCCGTCCGCAATGATCGGACATCCTCTACGATAAACGCGAAGTGGAGTGACACGGTGTTAAACTTCGACAAGTCCAGGATGGGCGCCGTCGTGTTGGTTGAGAGTTCGATCATCATATGTGTTCCATCATCTGCAGTAAAATGCGTGAACGAAGGTGGGCCGCCTTGCCTGACCACCTTCATCCCCAGGTTTTCAACGTACCAGTTTGCCACGCTCTGCGGATCAGCGACGTTCAACGCGAGATGTTCGAACCGAAGGCCCCCCGACTTCAGCATGGGGGACACCCGCACCGTAAACTGGAGAGGAAGACCCCATGGATCGCGCAGCATGAGAATTCGGTCACCGGATGGTGTGGTGACGATGTCTTCTGCCAGCTTTGCGCCCACCGCCAGAAATCGGGTTTTCACTTCGCTCACATCATCAACGGTGAAAGCAAGGTGCATTGAAATATGGCTGATCGATGAGTAATCCGGGATTGGGCCTTTCTCATTTCTGTAAAGTTCAAGCGTCATCGTCCCAGCGGAGTCGGCTATAAAGTGTGTTGTTGCGGGAGGGGCGCTCTTGCGAAGAATTTTCATCCCCAGGTTATCGCAATACCACTTTGCCACCGCGACAGGATCCGAGACATTGAAGGCAATATGCTCGGGGCGCGGCTTGTTGGCAAGACCGACGACCTGGTCGCTTCGCGCGCCTAAGGTCTTTGTCGGATCTGTCTTCTGTAGATCAACGCGGTTGTTATTGAGTGTGATTTCGTTCATGCTGTTTTCCGGATCGATCTCCACACTGCAGTCTTCAGCTTTCACCCCCGGAGGCAGTGGAATGATGACATCAACACATTTTGGCGTGAGATCAATGGGCGCTGGGATGGCTGGCACTCGGGCTGAAGCGATTACCCTTCTGTCATGAATGACTGCGGCCGTCGTTGGCGATGTTTCCACAGAGCCAAGACTGTGCACCTTGACCCGCACGGTGTTTCCCTCAAGGACGACGTCTTCCCTTCCAATCCCAAGATCGGGGCGCATGGAGTAGGGAGTTGATTTCGATTGTAGCCGTAACGCAAGGATGGTTGTTGTGCGCGGAGCAAAGGTGATCTGGACACTCTTGCTTCGCTCAAGGGTGATTGTCTGCTTTGAAAGCGTCGTGTCGATTGCCTCATCACCATTCAAATCGAGCCCCTGCACAAGCACCCACGTACCGGGCTCTGTATTCCAGAGCGTCATCGTTGCTTCAACCGGCTTCTGATCAAGGTTGTATGCGATAATTTTGATATCGGAAGGAGTCGCTTCCGGAATGAGGATTGCAACGCTCTGTTCTGTAGCGGGGGCTTTGAACTTCCAGCTCACGGCATGACCAGAATGAATGGCACCACGGACAAGCGCGACTCCTCCCAACCTTGAGCGCTGCAATTCCCGGTTCGCCGCGAAAACCCGGTCGCTCCAGAGCGATCCCTCGGTGTTGATGTATTCCCTGAGCGCCGACGATTCTGCCTGGTCTGCATAGTAGTGCTCAAGATAAGATTTGTTTCCCGTCACCTGCCAGGCAATGTGCCGGTACAGATCGGCTCCCTTCGTCGGCGTTGTCCTTGCAGCGATTTGCTTTCCCCAGGATTCCCGCAGGTTCAACATGTCGAGAGCATCGTGACTAAGTAATCCCAGAACGCCATCGCCAAGATCAAGCAGGGGTTGAAGATACATGTTCTCACCTGTCATCCGATAGACTCCCCAGAGAAGCTGAAGCGCTGCCGACGACGTGCTGATGGTTGCACCATCTCCCATGCTAGAAGCAAGCATTCCTTTTGTTCCGAGCGGAGACGGTCTGGTTGAGTCGCTCGAGAAGTTGATCTCTGAATCAAGAACAATTTTCCCCTTGCTGTCTTTCCTGGCATGTGCCAGCAATCCGTCTGCAACATCGATCGCCAGCTGGCGCGCCCGCGGATTGCCGTTGAATTCAGCCAGAGTCAGAACCGGCTCCATGAGCAAATACTCCTGTTGCTGGAGCGACCATTCCCAGATTCCTTCGTCTGCGATTTTTGTGCCGCTGAAATAGCTCGACCGAAAATGCCTGTGACCGGCTTTGTTCTTCAATATCAATTTCTCGTCCAGGGCGCGGACGGTTTCCATCATTCGCTCTACCTGTTTCGGGCTTCCATAGTCCACCAGCATTGCCTGCGTTTGCGCTTCGATCCCCTCTTCGTGTGCATGCAGTCCGTCTGTCTGGATTGTTGAGAGCCCGCCTGTGAACATTCCGTTTTCGTAGATGGCATCCAGCATTCGGAGCACGGCGTTGCTGATCTTTTCCGGTTCGCATCCCATCAGCGCGGCGCCGGGCCAGCAATTCGTGAGATCGTCATCATCTGAAAGCCCACCGCCGAGTTCTCCGTCTTGGATCTGGCGGTTATCGATCCACCAGAGAACAAATCGATTGAAATACCGGAGGTCTTCGATCTGGCGGAAGGCCCAGGCGGGAATTCCATCCGGCACGGAGGGCTGCACAAAGAGTGGTTTTCGATGATTATGGTCGATATCGTACCAATAGTTCTGACCGGGATAGTGTTTCGGGTCTACAGTCAGCAGATCGTTGACATCACTCTCGAACCGGTTGTAAAGATTGAACCGTGGATCATCCGGCCGCTCCTCGACGAGAAAAGCGTAGTTATCCCGAACTTGACTGAACCGATCCTGAACATGCTCACGATATGCTTCTTTCCACGCTTTAAAGACAAGCCGGATTTGAGCCCCTTCGAGTGTGTTTGGACCAAAATCCGGAGAGGCTGAAGCAATTGTCAGATAGAGACTTTTGCCTTTTGGCAAGATTCGATCCCGCGTGTCAAGCCACAACGTGCGCGCCTCGCCGGGCTTCACAGAAAAAGAGAAATCGAGCATGGTGCGACTTGGCCAAAGAGGATCCTTTATCTGGATATTGAAAGGGATAAGATTACCATCGATCGGTTTTAGATCCAACGCCGGCAGATCTATGGCAACGCCATCAAGTCCACCGTTGATTTTTTCCCACGCATAGGAGGAGTCGGGGCTTACATCCGCTGGCATTGCAGAGCGGGAATCGTAGGGAACGAAAATGTGTACGAGCGGCAAATGTTTCTCCGGGGCCCGTCTCTGTTCCTCCCGCAACCAGGCTCCGGGCAAGGCAATCATTGCCGACCGTTCATCCGGCAGAAATCTGCCATTCACGAATTTCATCAAGGGCTGCACTTCATTGCTCGTCGATTCTAACCCGCCGTTCAAGCAATAACGAAGTGTGCAAAGACCATGAGGTTCGCTTCCGGCTTCAACATTGTAAGCGGACAACTCTCCAATAGGTGTCTCCTGCACTTCATTCTTGAATTGCAGTCGCCCCCCAAACTCTGGTTTCAACAATCGATGGACGGTTTTTTCCTGCCCTTTTGGTCGGGCGAAAAGCTCTCTAGTGTCAGGTTCTTGTTTGCTTTCATTCGATGCGGCCAGCGTCATTGTTCCCCATGCCCCGCCTGAGATTTCAAGGTGGTTCCACGTCTCGTCGGGCATGAAGAAGGTGATCGATTTTCCCGACAGCGAATAGCAGTCCCAGTCGGGCAGTTGAAAATAATCGTTTCGCCCGGGGAGGCGCGATCGATTGTAGACGCCCGGCCATGTCGTCTCGCGGATTCCGTCTATTCCCTTCCACCACCAGCGTTTCAGATCGTACGCGTTCTGAATTTCAACCTTGCGCACTCTCGTAAACGGTTGATCCAGATACGGAGGAAGATCCAGATTCCATCCATACCTCAATCGCCATTCCGATTTCCATCGGGCGTCCTGAAGGTTCCTTATCAGGACGGGAACCTCCCCGGCCGTCCCGCCTTTGGCAAGTCGGGCGATGTTCTCCGGCGAAAGCATGCGGTCATAGATGCGAACCTCATCGATGTCGCCGCCCCGCTGGAAGTTGTAGGCACTCTGCACCTGGACCGGGCTTATGATCCGTGAATGGGGCCCAAATTGGTCGAGACCCGCGTAGAGCACCACCACGCTGTCTTTCTGGGCAATCTGTTTCCCATCAACGAAGAAGCGAATTCCAACGGTTTCATCCCACGTCAAGGCAAGGTGAATCCATTGTTCTGGGCGCGGAAACGGCGAGAGTGAATATGATATTCGAACCCGCGACAAATTCACATCCGTCACAAACGCGTCAAAGCCATGACCATTGTAATCGATGCGCAGCCACACCATATCCCAGCTGGAGTGATCGGCATATCCAACACGAAAGATGGGGAACTCGGTCTTCCCGACCGGCTCGCGTGATCGCCAGAAGAAGCTGAGGGTTCCTCTCTCCGCATAAATGTTTCCAGGCGCCCAGTATGACATAAGCTGTTTGTCCTCGCATGCGAACCCGGGCCCTTTTGCTCCATCAGGAATGATTTTCACGTTTTGGAGAAAATTGGGTGCGGGAGTCCCCCCAGCGGAATAATCGGCATTGAAACCGTGATCGCCGGAAAGATAGAAAAGCAGCCCTGGTTCCGGGGTCTTCGTCGGTATCTTCGATTGAGCTTGAGAGACTGCGCCAAGAGGCGCGAGGAGAAGAAGAACGATACAATACGCTGATGAGCGACTCATGATCTCATGCTTCTCTTTTTACTGAGCGAGGATGTGAGTGGTTCTTTAAGAATCATTTCAAGTTGACCGCTTCTTTAAATGGGGCTAAAGCCCGATTGCTTCTTCTTCTATTCCCCGACCTGAAGGTCGGGGCCATTGCCACGCCCTTTAGGACATGGCAATAAATCCTAACCAACCTCTTCCTGGGTTTTAACCCATTTCCGAAAGAGGGTCAACTTGTGAAAATCATGTTTCTTCGCAAAAGATTGACTGCCTTTGAGCAAAAATCGTTGTGGTTTGCTTTTCCTCGATCTGTTAGCGGTATGTTTTATCGTCAATGCGACGAAGGTCGATTCCGTCTTTAAAAACTCCCAGCGTTATGATCGCGAACGTGAACACCGTAGTTCCGGGTTCGAGGTGGCCGCCAAAGGCCTTGTCTTCGTTGGTGAGAGTCATGTGGGCATGGATGCGGCCGTCGATAATATATCCATTCATACTCACGAGGTCCGCTGGAGCGCTCGGGTTCTTGATGAGCATATTCTTTGATGGAAACGTGCGGTTGCTCACAAGATGAAAGTGGTAACCCGTGAGGGACCCAGCCCCGGCAAGAATAACCGCGTTGCGGATATTCTGCTCCCTGACCATTTTTTCCATGCCAGCCAGCAGGTCGGCCTGATACTTAAAACGAAGCACCACCACGCGCTCGAACTGACCGTTGAGTGCATAGACATCGGGAACAGAATCGCTGTTGGCTTTCGCGTCATCTGCGGGTGTGGTGGACTTCGTAACCTCGGTCCGGGTTTCCTGGGCAACCGACAAACCGGTCACCGCCAGGAAGGTCAACGCAAAGAGGAGAACTCTCATAACGTTTCCTTTCTTGGTTTTTTATGGTGGACCAGGAATCATTGCTTCATGAATTCTGAGGGCACAAGGCACCTTGGTGTAATTCGGATCTTGTAGATGGCTCCCTTGAACCAGGAAACCCGGTTCATCCGGACACCGACCGACGTTGTTCCTCCTTTGAACGGCGAGAACGCAACGTTCCCGTTGAGCTCATGCTTGCCGTTGACGTAGGTATCCATCTTCCCGTTATCTACGACAAGAGCAACGTGATACCATATCCCTGTCGCGTGAAGTTTGGTTTTGTCTATCAGCGTACAGGACGAGTCACCCGACTTGATAAAGGCATCAAGGTACCATTGATCGTCGTCCGTCACCCGTGTTTCAAGGAGTAGCCGGCTACCGTTCGCTTCACCCATGTGGAGGAACCTCTGCTCGTGCGGTGCCTTTCCGTCTGGCTGCAGGAACGCTTCTACGGTGAACTGTGTGAGTTTCTCGATTGGAAGAGCATTCAGAAATAATCCATCCTTCACGCCGTCGAAGTGCACCGCTTTTCCGTACGGGCTGTCGACGGTGTGGGGATCTCCCGCCTTGGTCACTCCTTCGGCGTTTGGATTGTTGAAATCTTCGAGCTTCCATTCAACAACGCGTTGCTGTGAAACCACGGCTGTGTCCTTTCCTAATGATTCGGTCTGCCTAGCGCGAACGACGCCGACACACAAAAAAATTATAGTCGGCATCATCATTACTGTCAGAGATATCCCTTTCATTTCAAGCTCCGGTATTTTCCGCGCTCTGCTTACTTCACTGGTTTGCGCGGCATTCGTTGATCGCTCATTGCCGCGTGATAAGCAAACGCGGCCATGATAACGGCGTTCTTTTTCAGGTCTTCCTGCATCAGGGTCTCAGATACCTTCATGGTGCTTGTTTGCCAGGTCTTCTTCATGGGGGGTTCTTCTCGTCTTTGAGAGGGGTGTCTAACGTTCAACGGGATTCAACCGTTTGCTTAGCGGTACGCGCCATCTGCATGAGACCCCAGAATGGGGCTGCATATCCTTTTTGCCGTCTAAAATCTGCTTCCAGTCGGGTAAGCTCCTCGTTGATTGCGGTGTGCTCGCCGGAGTAATACCTGTTCCTCAGTGCCGCCGAGGCAGACATCCCTTCTGGTATTGGTCCTTCCGCTCCGAAAAGGTTTAGGACCGTACTATATGCTTTCGCTCCTCGCGCGACGGGAAGCATATACCACGCATAGGTCAGGCGATCACCCGTTTCTGCACCTTCCAGCATTGCTTCTGTTACCGCATTATCGAAATGATCCTTCCGAAGCTGTTCGGGGTCACGCCACTCCGCCACCACGCAGAGCTGCGGGTCGTATTCAAGGTCTGACGGCTCCTGGGTTTCAAAGTGCTCCACGCCGAAACCAGCTAACCATCTTCGCAATCCGGGAGACGAAACATGAGAGAGTCCCATCCAGAGTTGAACACCGAAGTTTTTGTATGCAAAGGAGGCGACCTCAGAGCAAAACCACTTGTCTGCGTTTTGAAAATCCATGCTGAAATCGTACGGAATATGTTTTTCCCTTGCGTTCTTGAGCGCGAACTCGGCCGCCCGGTGCGGCAGCATCGGATCTGCCTGAATTTGTGCAAGATTGTTGCGGAGCCGCAGGACCATCACGCGCAATTTGGTGTCCCTGATATATTGCTCCGGTGTTGAGATAGTGACGCCACGCTCTATGTGCGCCTCAATGAGGCTCACGAGCCGTGTCTTGGGTTCGACGTAGGCAAGTGCAATGTGAGAGAAGTTGCCCGGAAAGTCGTTTCCCCGAGCTATCAGAGCTGAGGTCGGCGCACCACCACGCGAGACAAGTATGTCTCCGCTGTGAATCGTTGCTCCAAGAATGCTCGCACCGGGAGTCTGTGATGGTTCATCTGTGCCAAGAGTAATTGGATCCTTCGTCGAATCCGCCGGGAGCTGCAGCATAATCTCCTCAACGGCACCGCGACCGCCGTAGAGAAGCCGGTAGAGAGTCTCCCGCGCTTCCCTTTTGTTCATATCCCAGTGTTCTGACTGTCGTTTGATCGCTTTGCGCGATTCTTCCACAAGTCGCTTGAACTCCCCGAATTCATCCGGGCATGGAGCTACCAGTGAGCCAATTCCGAAGATCAGGTTTTCGTGTTGCCTGAAGATAACGCTTCCGGGTTCGAGAGGGCTCGTATGAATGAATGCAAGGTTTTTCCATGCCAATGCCAGGAGGCTGTCAACCGCATGGTACACTCTGTTGCAGCCGGCGGTCTTTGATTCAACGTACCGCTTTTCCAGCTGCGTCCAGAAGGCATCCTGGTTCCAGGCGAATGCCTTTTTTGAGCCTCCCCGTACGTCATCAAATGAGACGTTTGGCTCCGGGTCGGGGATAAGCATGGCACCGTAAAGAATCAGCAGGGTGACGAGCGCTCTGGGTGCCCACTTTTTCATGGTTTTGCAGCAACCCCAAGATAGTTTCCGTAACCAACAACGATAGTGGAGAGAACAAGCGTGATGAGACCGATAGCGAGCTTTGTTTTTGTCGATGTGCTGCTCCCCTTCCATTCATGCAGCGCAATCCCCCACAACGAACTGAAGATGATGATGCTGGCCATGTGAATCGTCCAGCTGGAAAATTTGTAGTTGCCCATTTGGGTTTCGCCCATGGTGTAGAAGAAGAACTGCATATACCAGGTCACCCCGGCAAGAGCGCTGAAGAGATAGTTGTTCAACATCGGGGCGCGCACTGCGGACAGCTCAACCGTGGTCCCACTGTTCTTGTCCTTGGACTCAACGCGTATCATGCGGTTGAAGTACTGATATCCGGTCCGGTTCTTGATATTCAGGGCGACGCACCAGATAAAGTTCGTCGTAAAACCTCCGAGAAGAACCACGCACAGCTTTGGCAATCCGACCCAGAGCGCTGTCGTTCCGTGTTTCGCTGAAAGCTCTGCAATTGGTGTGGCGGCATCGAGACCGTAGGCAAAGCACGCGCTCATCACTCCCGAAAATGTTGCGACAAGAATGCCTTTTGTGAAATTAAACTCTTTGATCGTCTCCTTCTTTTGCTCATCGGTCATTTCCTTTTCCTTGGAGCGACCAGCCAGGCCTGCAATTGCAATTCCAAGCAGACAAACACCGACACCAAGAAGGATGACCTGGCCCGACTGCGTGCCAAGCACTTTGCTTGCAAATTCTCCATGAAAGATCGGCGGCATGAGCGTGCCAAACGCCGCACAATAGCCGAGGGCAACGCCCATTCCAAGTGACAGGCCGAGGTAACGCATGGTCAAACCGAAGGTGAGCCCGCCCAGGCCCCACATGGTGCCCCAGAAATACGCCCACAAGATGCTGTCCGATGGTGCTTCCTTCAGCACCGACAGCAGGTCGTTCGTGTTGATGGAGGCAAGTATCCAGGGTGCGATGATCCAACTGAAGAATCCCCCTACGAGCCAGTACACTTCCCATGCCCACTTTTTTACACCGCGATACGGTACGTAGAAACTTCCGGAAGCCAATCCGCCGAGCCAATGAAAGAAGACGCCGAGAAATGGATTTGATGTCACCGCAGGGTTCTCCTTATTTACGGGTGTCTGGGCCTGCCCCGTGGCGCTAGGCAGCTGGAAACCGTGGAATGGCGAAGTCCGTTATCTGATCATGGAAGCCTCGCTGAGCAGGAAGCAGAACCGAACGTGTGATGTGATCGGTGCATCGGGGAGAGGATCCGCTGACTCCGCATCTCAAAGCTACTGCAGTTCCAATTGAAAGGCAACAGTTTGTGTCGCAGGTGACCGCATAAGGAGGAGTCTGATTTGAAACTCTCTGTCTATTTCGGTACCATACAAGAGACGCTCGGTTTGTTCTTGAGTCTCACCAGTCCATCAATTCATTTGTGACAGAGTAGAAGCACCAGAGCAAGGATTTCCATGCCAGAGAAACGTTCAGCAAGACGATCCATATCGGCGAGAAGGCGGGCAGGCAGCCCCGCTGTGCAGAGACGATCCGGATCATCATCACGTTCTACACGCGATGTGGGAATTCACACCAATGCACCGGTGCCATTCGATCCCGGCCTCGTTCAATCGATTCGCGTAAACAAGAGCGCAGTCGAGGCCCGGGCTGTGGAGCTCGGAACCCGCCGCACGTTTAAGGTCGAAGCTCAGGTTGCCGCTTACCTGGCGGCCATCCGGTGTATTGATCTGACGACGCTCGCTGGTGATGATACTCCCGGAAGGGTAGCGCGCCTCTGCGCGAAAGCGCTCGCCCCCTTGGAACACGAGACCATAAGCGCATTAGGCCTCGGCCAGCAGTCAATCACCACAGCCGCCGTCTGCGTGTACCCCGCGCAGGTAAAGACAGCGGTTCAGTGTCTCAACGGCCGCCTACCCGTCGCGTCTGTGGCAACCGGTTTTCCATCCGGACAGACGTTTATGAAGGTAAAACTCACGGAGATTGATCTGGCCATAAAGGCAGGGGCGACGGAGATCGATGTGGTCATCAGTCGGGAAAAGGTTTTGACCGGCAAATGGAAATCACTGTACGACGAGATTGTGGCCTACCGGGAAGCGTGTGGCAACAGGGCAAAGCTCAAAACCATTCTCGGTGTTGGGAACCTTGAGACCTTAACAAACATTGCTGCCGCTTCGGCTGTTGCAATCATGGCGGGATCAGATACCATCAAGACGTCAACGGGCTTCGAACCGACGAACGCAACCATTCCAGGTGGTCTCGTGATGGTCCGTCAAATACGCCGATTCATGGATCTTGGAGTGTTACATGGACGGCAGGTTGGTTTCAAACCCGCCGGTGGAATCCGCTCAGCCAAAGATTCCATGCTCTGGTTGACGCTCATGCTGGAAGAGTTGGGCGTTGAGTGGACCAGGCCGGACCTTTTCCGGATTGGCGCAAGTGGATTGCTTACAGATATTGAACGCCAGCTCAGGCATCTTGCGTTCGGCCATTACTCCAACGCACAGTATCACCCGATGGGTTGACGAACCAGATACGAAAACCTAAATACGAAATCCTAAACAAATCCGAGAAAGACAAATTCGAATCGAGAACCCTCGTCTGTTGTTTCTGATTTCGCATTTGGTATTTGTTTCGTGCTTCGGATTTCGAGTTTACTATCGGAGACTGATTTACACGATAACTTGAGATAATACAATGGACAACAATAAACTCTCTTCGCTCATTGACAAACTTGACTACGGTCCGGCACCGGAATCCGAAGCCAAGACGCGGGAATGGATCAAGTCCCACGGCTCCAAGTTTTCCCATTCCATCAACGGTGTGTGGCAGCCGCCAAAGAACGGCGGTTACTTCAAGACGATCAATCCGGCAAAGAGTGATGAGGTGCTCGCCGAAATCGCGATGGGGACAAAGGAAGATGTTGATGCCGCTATCGACGCGGCGAAGGCAGCGTTTCCCGCGTGGAGCGCTCTCTCCGGCCACAAGCGTGCCCGCTATCTGTATGCGATCGCCCGCGCTGTGGCAAAACACGCGCGCATCTTCGCGGTTCTTGAATCATTAGACAACGGCAAGCCAATACGCGAAACAAGGGACATTGATGTTCCCGTCGTCATCAGGCATTTCTACTATCATGCCGGCTGGGCCCAGACGATGGAGCATGAATTTTCCGGCTATCGCCCCGGCGGAGTGATCGCGCAAATCATTCCCTGGAATTTCCCGTTCCTCATGCTTGCCTGGAAAATTGCTCCTGCAATCGCTGCTGGAAATACGGTAGTCCTCAAGCCATCCAAATCGACGCCGATGACGGCCCTCCTGCTGGCTGACATCCTGATGAATGAGGTGAAGCTTCCTCCGGGTGTCGTTAACATCCTCACCGGGGATTCGAAAACCGGGACCATGCTCTACGAACATCCAACACCCTGGAAGGTGACGTTCACGGGTTCAACAGAGGTCGGTCGCATCATCCGGAAGGGAACGGCAGGATCCCACAAGCACCTCACCATGGAGTTGGGGGGAAAGTCACCGTTTATCGTGTTTGAGAACGCCGATCTGGACTCTGCCATCGAGGGAGTTGTCAATGGAATCTGGTTTAATGAAGGACAGGTTTGCTGTGCCGGATCGCGTCTTCTCGTGCAGGAAGGGGTTCGCGACGACTTCATAAAGCGTCTCAAGCGCCGTATGAGCAAGTTGCGGGTTGGCAATCCTCTCGACAAGGCCGTCGATATGGGGGCGATCAACAACGCTGAACAGCTCAAAAAAATAACAGAGATGATGGATGTTGGCAAAAAAGAAGGGGCTGTGATGTGGCAGCCGGAAAATGTCGTCTGTCCGAAGGGGGGCTTTTTCCTTCCACCGACACTTTTCACCAACGTTGAACCCTCTCACACGATTGCACAGGAAGAAATATTCGGCCCAGTCCTGGTAACTCTGACCTTCCGGACGCCGGCTGAAGCTGTTCAGCTCGGCAACAATACTCGTTATGGCCTCGCAGCTTCAATCTGGTCACAGGATATTGACACAGCGATGGATGTTGCGCGTAAGCTCAGAGCCGGAACAATCTGGATCAATTCAACAAACCTTTTCGATGCTGCTGCGGGCTTTGGAGGATATAAAGAGAGCGGCTACGGTCGCGAAGGCGGGCGCGAGGGAATGTACGATGTGCTGGTAGACACGGACCACGGTCAAGAGAAACCAACCGAACCCAGCGCCTCCCAGTTAACCAATCACCAATTAACTTCTCTCCACTCAACCACTCACCAATTAACCAGCAACGGTACCACCATTGACCGCACTTTCCGTTTCCTGATCGGCGGCAAGCTTACCCGCCCGGATCAGGCCGGGAGTTTTTCGGTTACATCGCCTTCTGGTGAATTGCTTGCGGTCGTTGGCGAGGCGAACAGAAAAGATGTGCGTAATGCTGTTGAAGCTGCGCGCGCCGCATTCCCATCTTGGTTTGAGTCCGCGGCTCATCTGCGGGCTCAAATCCTTTACTTCTGGGCCGAGAATCTTGCAACCGAGAAGGAACGCTTCGCTGCCGGCCTCGCAGCCCAGACGGGTTGTGCCCCGGAAAAGGCGCTCGCCGAAGTTGACCAGGCGATTAGTCAGCTTTTTGAATTCGGGGCGTACGCCGATAAATTTGGCGGAACCGTCCAACCAGTGCTCGGCAGAAGGCTGGTTGTCGGGCTGCGCGAACCGGTTGGCGTAATTGGAATGCGGGCTTCCGACAATTCGCCGTTGCTCGGTCTTATCTCCATCCTCGCTCCGGCCATTGCCATGGCAAACACCGTTGTTGCAGTCTCGGGTAAGCATGCTATGACAGCGATGGATCTGGTCCAGATTATTCAACACTCCGATGTCCCTTCCGGAGTTATCAATATGCTCACAGCACAGAACCCGGATGCCGTTGCCAAAGTCCTTGCTGAGCATGAAGATGTCGATGCGGTCTGGTTCTTCGGTGGTTCCGAAGGCGGAAGGGCGATTGAAGAGGCCTCCATCAGTAATATGAAACAGACATGGGTCCCCGACGGCGGACAGATTGACTGGTACCGAATGAAGAGCGAAAAGCTTCTTCTTAAATCGACTCAGGTCAAGAATATCTGGGTTCCCTACGGAGTCTAACCGCCGCGTTGAAGACGTAGAAAGTCAAAAACCCCAATCGGCTCTGTACCGGTTGGAGTTTTTCATTGATTTTATTCCGATGCTTCGACCCTCTGCCTTATCCGTTCTCTCCCGCAAGTCTGGCTATCTGGAGCATATAGAACCGAAGGAGTTGTTGTTTTTCCGGAGACAACGCCTGCTCCTCAATCTTTGCGATTTTCTCCACCTCCTTCAACGACCGCACGATCGCAACCGGAACCTCAACCATCCCTTCTGAAATTGCCCCAAGATAGCTCAGTGCCGCGCCTAGGAATTGGCGCATGTCATCTGTCGAGTTGGCGGCTGTAAAGAAGTGCGAAAGTTCGGAAGACATCTTCATAGCTCGCAGCGGACTGGATTCGTTTTTCAAAGGCTGATTGCGCGAAAGCGTATTCAATGCGACCGCCAGCTCAACAAAACCTTGGACGCGTTGAGTGATCGGATTCTCCAGCAACTCCCAGATGCTTTTCCGCCATGAGCGTATCTCCACCGGCACAGCAAGAAGGCGGTTCACTTCCTTTCGCCATCGCTCGTCCATCGATCCACGGGCGTTGCCAAGCAACTTTTCAACATCTGTGTTAAAGAGATCTCCCTGGAGCAACACCGCCAGGTCGGGCCGAAGCGAGGGAAGAAGTTCTCTGGTAAATGTTCCGTTCTCGAAGAAGTCGTTGACATCGAGTCCATGACGGCGCAACAACTCCTGTTGCAGAAGTCGGACATAGTGTGGAAGGCTATCGTTGTCCTCTCTGACCGCGAGAAATGCCGATGTCCCGGCTGGGAAGGACGGCTCAATCCGCTTCAGGAATGTCAGCTCCGGATCATGGTAGATCCTGAGTGTGTGAAGCATCTCGTATACCGGAAGATGAGGCAGCACTCGATCCGCAATCAGCGATCGCGAATCCCCTTCTTTGAATTCAAGTTGCCTAAATCGGTCAAGGGCACGAAACAGTCCTGTTGTGAGCTGGTTGAAGCCCAGCACAGCTGTTTGCGCCTGGTTGTGAGCAATTGCGCGCAGGCGACTTCCATGTCTGGAGAGCGGTATGATCTTGGCAATCTGTTCGAGAATTCGCTGGCCACGCTCGCTCCCGGCTCCGGCAGTCGGGCGGATTGTGGGCCGGTCCCGCAACTGAGGCATCGTTCGGGCAATGAAATAAGAGATGATATGAATACCAACCACATCTTCTTCCCTGCCATAAAGAATCTGCCGGAAATCTTCTGTCAGCAACGTGGTAAACTGATCGTAGACAGAATCCTTTGTTCCGACCGTCAGTCGCTCGAGCTCTTGCTCACCCCGTTTCTTCTGCTGGAGGCGGCTTTCCACGAGGGATTCTGCTGCGCGAATCAGGTCGCTCCGATGTCTTCGCTGTGACTCCCACAGGTGATACAAAATGTTCGCCATTTCCTGAACGGGGAGATAGCGTAGTTGCTCTGAGATGGTGCTTTGAAGTGTCCGGAGGTCGCCGCTCGTAAAAATCCCCATGAGCGGCGTTGTTGCATATTGCGTGCTTTTTCGTGCTGCTGCATGAAGATGTGAAGCAATGAGCTGTTGCGCGGGGAGCGTCTTCATAAACGCGGGTTCGCCGGACATGCTCGCATAGTACCCTCCCTGCCGCTGCATTGGTTCACCGCTTCCCATCTTCATCCTTACCCGATCGATGACTTGGTGCTCCGCCAGCCACAGCATCGTTTCGTGTTTTGCCTGCCGATACAGGGCCGCTCCCGCCGCTTGGCCAACTTGCTGGCTCAAATCCGAACCGGCAATGAAGACCTCTGAGACGATTTCCGCAAACCGATCGGCTGTCTCCTGATTAACACGGCGACTTTGAAGAGCGTAGTCCCAGATTTTTGTAAGATACAAGGGGATCGAGCGGACCGCATCGAGGTCCTCAAAGAGCGGGATAAGCTGGATGATTGGCAGCTCGAGCTGTGGATTGTTTCGAAGCACCTGCTCACGGCGTGAGCGCAACTTGCGGTCCAGCGTGATCAGTGCCTCCGCCTGTGTCGACATGCTGACCTGCAGGGCAAGGATGATCCCCGGGTTCCCGTATTTCGCAGCAAGTTCGTTGATTTCGTAGATGTTGTAAACGGTGGTATCGATCGCAAACGAATCCTGTGTGGTGATCATCGCCTGATCGATGCGCGGGGTGATCACCATCCGTTGCAGTAAATCGCGGAAGAGGGACGCCTCTCTCAAAAGCGGCTCGTTGCTGATATTCTGCTGAATCACTGGGATCAGGGCAAAGAGTTGTTTTCTTAGCCGCTTATTGAGCGCAAAATAGTACTCAAGTGTTTCTCTCCGTTGGATACGCAAATCCACCATCTTCCGCTCCAGCCTGTCATTGTGCTGCCAGAGAAGCGTGAGTGGATCTCGCGCGAGGCGCAACTTCATCCCGATATTTCGTACTGCTCCGGGTTTTACACTGAACGGCAAAATTCCGCGATAGCGCTTTTCAAGCTGGTGCGTCAGGTCTGTGATATTGTTCAGCAGTTTTGTGAACCGCCGATTGCTCTCTGATAATGTCTGAACTTCAGCAGCGAGCTCCGGGGCAATTCGAATACTCTTGTCGGCGTTCAGCAGAACGGAGAGCAGTTTCGCCAGGTGACTGACATTCTCAATCAGCGTCGAAGCGACCAGCCTGTGACCCTGACCGGACGGCCGATTGCTTCCATCCCAGTCCCCCCAGAATGACATCATGTGGGCGCGCGTATCGCCAGCCCGCAGGAGGGCCGAGTTCTCTGCCGCGATCATCGATCCGAGGTCGAGCAAAAGTTCATCGGACTCTTCGCTTGACGTGATTGCGACGTTTAGACCAAGATACTCCTCGAGTAGACACTGTGCGGCACGCTCCACGCTCGACACTGTGACGGATTCGTCATGGACAAGTCTATCAATAATGTTTTCGAAGCATCGTTCCGTTTGGATCGAGTACATCTGTGTTGGATGGACTGTTCGATCGCTCGTGCGCAGACGGAACGTGATGTCACGACGCGGGAGTGAGTCTTTATAGAGCTCCCGCTCGAGTCGCGCTGTTAGCGATTTTCCAGCGTCCGCTCGCGGCTCTTGGATGAGCTGAGCGCACTGACGATACCTATCCAGGCTGCGTTGCTTGAAAACGGCAAGTCGATCCACTACATATTCATCACAGAATCGCCGCTCCAAATTGCCGAACCGGAATTGACGGTAGTGTCTTAGGCTGGCGTTCCGACATGCGGCGATAACCCCCTCTTCAATGCGTTTCCAACGATCCGTGTGTACTAACTCCTGGGCCTCTGTTGTAGTTTCTCGCCTTGACCGGAGTGGGGAATAGAGGCGGTTATATCGGGACGATTCTTCCGCGATGAGCCGGTTAAGATCTATGAGTACGCGGCGCGTTTTCTTGAGGAGAGTTTCCGCACCGTCCGAGCCGCCAAGCGTAAGTCGGAATGTTTTGCGCCCCGTGTCAAATCCGTCCTCCGTGCGCGCAAACGTGGAAAGTGGCAGCATCCCTATCCCCTGCCGTGCCAGCCCCGAAGCCAGCCAATCGAGCGAAAGCCCGGATGGCAACCGATGAACAACCAGCAGCGGGTAGAGGCTTCCTGTTGGGGGAATAATGTCGATTTCGAATGGATTGCGATCCCGCGGAAGGCTCGCGACTGCTTCAAGGAGCGCATCTGTCCGTTCACGAAGAATCTGATTTCGAAGACGCCAATAGGCCTGGGCGATTTCCGGCTCGTTGCGGTAAAACAAATATGTCAGTGCAATGGCGCCGAGATTCGGCCGGATGTGTTTGTGTGACTGAACAAACTGGCGGTAGAGCTTCTCGTGTCGTATTTCCACGATCGCCAGGCGGGCACCTGCCAGCGAGTCCGTCTTTGAGACTGAATGGACAGTAATAACTCTGGCCGTTTGTTCCTTTGTTAACCGTCCCCCGGCAACGATTTCATCTGCAAGCTGGCGAACCGTCTTTATGTGGGGCAGGACGGCGGAGGGGGCTACTTCCTGATAAGAAAGATCGTCGATAACCCAGACGCCATGATCGAGAAGCCATGCTATGAGTTTCTTTAGTCCACTTTCGTCAAATACACGTCCTGTCGCGTTGTGCGGATTGTTGAGCACCACAGCACCAAACTCCCGCCACCCCTCATCCGATGCGAGTCGATCCCGTACAGCCTCAATCATAGCGTCCACATCGAGAGCAAACATTGGCGTCAATGGGACAGGATGGACCGTTGGGAAACAGTGCTCATAACTCCAGCTAAGGTCCGACACCACGACTTCGCGTATGCCACAATGGAATCCAAGGAGGCCAAGTGCGCTTCTCGACGACCCACTTACTACAACACTTCGCGATAGCTCGTACTCTGGATGGTGTTTCAAGAAGGCTTGGAGAAGGCTTTGCTCCAGCTCGCCTTGCCACTCTGGCGAATCAATCTGCCGCGGCAGCTCATCGAGAAAGCTTCTCGTGTCCGTTTGGGCGAACACGTCAAACGGGGCAAGTGAACGAAACTCCTCCACCCTTTCAGCAATGCTGCGGAGCTTTCCGGTAATCCGCTCGATTCGCCCTTCAAGGTTCTCCGAGACTCTCGCAACATAGTTACCCAGACGCTCATCCAATAGCCGCGCATAGACGGGAAACGCATTCCTCTGTCGGACTCCATGGAAAAGAGATTGATAGGAGGGCTCAACCACAATCTCCTTGCTGCGACTTTCCATCGGCTTGGGCTGACTTCCGTTCTCCAGAAGATACGTGAGAAGCTCAATTTCGGAAGCCGAGGGGGTTCCCTTCAGCTGAAAATGCGTCGATTCGAAAATGCCAAGGATGTCCGCATTGCCGGTCAGAAACACTGTGGCCAAATCACGCAGCCTGTTGTTGAAGATGGCGGGAGTAAGAACACGCATAACACGCTGTGTAAGTTTTGCTTCGCGGGCAAGGGACAGATGATTCGGAGCATCGTTGGCTTCGACGAAAAAGAGTGGGCAATCAAGACTTGTCTCGCGGAGCGATCGTCGAGCCTCCTCGCCAAGAATTGAACCCATGATGAGAATAGTGGGAACCTGTGGAGACCGGACCAAGTGCTCACCGAGCTGTCGCAGGGCAAGGGATTCGTCATCCGGAAGTTTCTCAAACCTCAATCCCTTATATGCTTCTTTATCGATGGCGACGTCGGGTCCATGCAGGAAAATCTGTGCCGGCTGCTGCACGAGAAACGACGAAAGGGCATGGAAGAGGACCCGAAGAGACTCCTCAACTCCGCCAGTCGCAAGGATAATCTCCCGCCTTCCTGAGGTCTGACCCAGATCATACGACAGGGGCTCCGGCTGGCTCTGAAGCCAGTCGGCAAACGCTTTAACGAGACTGTTTGGATTGTTGCGCGCGAATCCACCACGCGGCGTGTAGGGGGCGCTTTTGTGGATCAGGTTGCGGAGGAACGTCAGCTTCGGCTCGTCCTGGGCATCCCAATCGAGATGCTTCAGAATATTGTCGGTTTCGCTGTCACAGAGATCCTCGCGACGGATGTCGACGCCAAGGACAATCCGCAGATATGCAGATGCGAGTCTTACATCCTGAACGGGATTGCCGATATGAAAATTGACGCGCTCTTCCAGTGCCGCGGCAGAGGAGGCTGTGGTTTCACTGATTTCAGAAACCCTGGCCGCCTTGAGCGTCTTAAGCCGGAACAAGGAAAGTGGATCCTTGGCGTGTGTTTGCATGGAGTGCGCGTGACCCCTCGGCAAAGAGAAGGCCCCCGGTTAGTGATTTATTCGACGGGGCGTTTCGTTTTCGCCTTTTTCGCTTCTGTACGATAGGATTCGATGGCGCTCAGCAGAATCTTCTGTAGTGTCCCCAGCAATTCAGATCCCTGTGAGAGGTCCTGTGGAGAAAGCGATACGATGGTGCGGGCGTTTTTCAACCCCTGGCTAGCCTCAGCCAGGCGCGCTGCTTGCGGTGTGAGCATGAGGAGCTCCGGGCTGCTTCTAAGAACATCAAGCTCCTCTTTGTCAAATTCAAGTTTTTTGCGGTTTTGCTTCAGCTCTTCGTCAACGCGAATGTCGGAGAGGGACGACTCGCGCTCGAGTTGGCTCTTCTTCAGGTTGTATTTCTTCAGCTCAAGTTCGTTTTCCAGAAGGGCGATTTCTTCATCTGCCTTCAGCTTTGCCTTCGCCGCCGCAACGCGGGCTTTCTGGTTCAGCTGTTCTGTCTGTTCCAGTATGCGGGCATGCTCCTGCTGCCTCAGGGCCTCTGAGATCTGGGGATTGACCGGCTCAAAGGAAAGAAGCGTCAGCGAGATCACGTCCAGACCAAACGATGTTTTGCAGGCAGGCACTTTTTGATTCAGGTGTTCATGGATCTTCTCCGAGGAAAGATCCTCGATTCCAAACTGCTCCGTATACGCCTTCACGATTCCCAGAAAGAAAGCTTCAAGATCTTTCGCCGCCCGTACGACAGCATCCGCGTTCCATCCCCCGACCCGGATGAGCGTGGCCAGATTGTCCGGGCTTGCAGCGACGGTGAGTCCAAGCTTGACCCGTAGTTCAAGGTTACCCTTTGCGGTGGCCTCGACTATCAGCTGCAACGAATGTGTTGTTCGCCGGATCGGAAGGCTAAAATGACGGGGATAGAGGCGTCCCTTTCGCGTCGCCAGGCCGGTTTTGTCCTCGTAGACGATGAGGTAGTCCGAGTTCCTGAAGCGATACTCGAACAGGGCAGCAATGAGCACCAGGACAACGAAACCCGCAACGAACTCCATTGCTTTCTCCTTGATGATGACGATGGGGTTGGTGAGTTGATGACACAACGGGAATTGTTGTGTCGCCGTTTCACAGCGCCTTATTCGGTCGCAGCGACACGCCGCGTGGTGGCTTTCCCACCTTGAGGCTTACTTCGATTTCTTCTTTTTCTTCTGCGCTTTTAGGGTGCCCGACTCTATCTTTGCTTCCGCTTTGACTTCTTTCTCGGGTTTCGTTTCTTTCTTGACAGCCTTTTCCGGCGCCGGGCTGGACTTTCCATCCTTCATCCCGTTGGTCTTCTTCTGAGCTTCCTTCTCTGCGAGCTGCTTCTCTTCTTCTTCCTCTGCCATGACGATCGCAACATCGGCAACGGCGTCCCCCTCGTGAAGCCTGATGAGCCGAACCCCCTGTGTATTGCGCCCTGCCACCCGGATATCCGACGCGTGCTGGCGGATCACCATGCCGTTTGTCGTCACCACAACGACATCATCCGTATCGACCGCCTCTTTGATCGCAACCATGATACCCGTCTTGTCCGACGTCTTGACGGTAATGATGCCCTTGCCACCACGGTGGCTCACACGATATTCCTCTTCCTCGCTCCGTTTTCCGTACCCGCTCTCAGTCGCAACCAGGATGGTCGTTCCCTTTCTCCTCAGATTCACAACACCGACGACTTTGTCCTTCTTTGCCAAGCGAATGCCGCGAACGCCCACGGCACTTCGACCCATCGGCCTGACTTCCTCTTCGTGGAATCGAATTGCGATTCCGTCACGTGTCCCGATAATGATGTCTTGCTTTCCATCGGTCAGCCTGGCATCCTTAAGGATGTCCCCCTTTTTCAGTGTCGTCGCTGTGATGCCGTTTTTCCGCGGGTTGCTGAACTCGGAAAGGAGCACCTTTTTCACAAGCCCTGACTCCGTAACCATGAAAACATAGTGCTGATCGTCAAATTCCTTTACCGTGATAAAAGCACTGATGGTTTCTTCCGGGCCCTTCGCCAGGAGGGAATTGATTGGTTTCCCTTTCGCCGTGCGCCCCCCTTCGGGAATCTCGAATACCTTCAACCAGTAACAACGGCCGGTATTTGTGAAGAACAGGATATAGTTGTGGCTGCTGGCAACAAACATATGTTCGACAAAATCGTCCTCTTTTGTCGCCGCTCCCGTTACCCCCTTTCCTCCGCGCGATTGCCGCCGGTATCCCGACACGGGGAACCGCTTGATAAGTCCCAGGTGGCTGATCGTAATAACCACCTCTTCCTCGGCAATCATGTCCTCTATGCTGAATTCCTCGGCTTTATAAACGATTTCGGTCCTGCGATCATCGCCATATTTTTCCTTCAGCTCCAGCAGCCCATCCTCGATAATCTTCATCTGCAGCGGCTTGCTCTTCAGGATCGCCTTGAGTTTCTCAATCAGCTTGATTGTCTCCCGGTACTCGTCCTCAACTTTTTTCCGCTCGAGACCCGTCAGCTTCTGCAATCGCATGTCCAGAATCGTTTTCGCCTGGATCTCGGACAGTTTGAATTTCTTCATCAGCCCAAGCTTCGCAGACTCGACATCCCTCGACTGCTTGATGAGTTTAATCACCGCATCGATGTTATCGAGAGCAATGATGTAACCCTCGAGGATATGCGCCCGCTTTTCAGCTTCATCGAGCTCGTACTTTGACCTGCGGACAATCACGACGTTTCGGTGTTCGACAAACTTCTGGATCATTTCTCTCAGCGTCAGCACGCGGGGGCGCCCCTCCACGAGCGACAGCATGATAATCCCGAAGGTCGTCTGCATCTGCGTGTGCATGTACAGATTGTTGAGCACAACTTCTGCGTTCGCATCACGCCTTAACTCAATGACCATGCGCATGCCATCACGGTCGGATTCATCGCGCACGTCGGCAATATCCTCGAGTTTCTTGTCATTGACGAGATCTGCAATTTTTTCGATCAGCGAGGCCTTGTTGACCATATAGGGAAGCTCTGATACGACAATGCGCTGGCGATCCCCCTTGCCAGTCTCGATGCTTGCTCGTGCCCGGACAAGAATTCGGCCGCGACCGTTCGCATACGCCTCTTTGACTCCTTCATAGCCGTAGATGATGCCGCCGGTCGGAAAATCCGGGGCAACGATGTGTTTCATCAATTGGTCGTTCGTGATCTCTTCGTTCTTGATATAGGCGATGCAGCCGTCTATGACCTCTCTGAGGTTGTGCGGTGGGATGTTTGTTGCCATGCCGACGGCAATTCCGCTCGCCCCGTTGCAGAGAAGGTTCGGAAAGCTCGCCGGGAGAACCGATGGCTCTTTGAGTGTATCATCAAAGTTGGGGGTGAAATCAACTGTGTTTTTTTCAAGGTCCTTGAGCATTTCCTCGGCAATGCGAGAGAGGCGGGCTTCCGTGTACCTCATTGCCGCCGGAGAGTCGCCGTCAACGGATCCAAAATTGCCCTGCCCGTCGACCAGGGGGTAGCGCAGGGAGAAATCCTGCACCATGCGGACCATGCTGTCATATACCGCCGAGTCGCCATGCGGGTGGTACTTGCCGAGTACTTCACCAACGATACGGGCGCTTTTCTTATACGCCCGGTTACTCGCAAGTCCCAGGTCCTGCATGCCGTACAGCACGCGACGGTGAACCGGCTTCAAGCCGTCGCGCACATCGGGCAGCGCCCGCGCAACGATAACCGACATCGAATAATCGATGTAGGAACCCTTCATTTCTTCTTCAATGTCAACCGGTATAATCTTCTCGTTCACATTCGCCATTCGTATTTCCGCTGAGAGCTGATAGAGTTTCTACGATCTGTGTTACTTTACACGTCGAGATTTCTTACATACTTTGCATTCTTCTCGATGAATTCCCGCCGCGGCTCAACCTCGTCCCCCATAAGGATAGAGAATGTTCTGTCCGCCTCTGCCGCATTTTCGATGGTCACTTGAAGGACCGTCCTGGATTCAGGGTTCATGGTTGTGCTCCAGAGCTGCTCGGGGTTCATTTCGCCAAGACCCTTAAACCGCGAAATGACGATGCCGTCGCTGCTCACCGCCACGCCCTCTTCGACTGATGCCGCCAGTTCTTCCTCCTCCACTTTTTGTGCGCGTCCGCTTTTCTTTTCGCTTCGTATCCGCTTGATGATTTCGTCCCGCTCTTCCTCGTCAAAGGCGTAGTGTTCCTGCTTTCCCTTCTTCACTTTGTACAGCGGTGGCTGCGCAATGTAGACATGCCCCAGCTCGACAAGTTCCTTCATGTATCGGAAGAAAAGCGTCAGAAGCAGCGTGCGGATGTGTGATCCGTCGACGTCCGCGTCGCACATGATTATAATCTTACCATACCTGATCTTGGATGCATCAAACTCTTCACCAACACCGGCTCCAATTGCGGTAAAGATGGCCCTGATCTCTTCGTTCTCCAGAATCTTGTGGAGCCGCGCTTTTTCAACGTTGAGGATTTTTCCCTTCAGCGGAAGAATTGCTTGTGACCGTCGGTCGCGCCCCTGCTTCGCGCTCCCTCCGGCAGAATCTCCCTCAACGAGGTACAGCTCGCAATGATCGGGATCGCTGATTGAACAGTCCGCGAGTTTTCCCGGCAGGCCTCCACCATCAAGAGCATTCTTTCGGCGCGTGAGGTCGCGTGCTTTTCTTGCCGCCTCCCGCGCTTCCGCGGCACGAAGCGTTTTGTCAATAATTCGTCTGGCCTCGGGGTTGTTTTCCTCTAACCAGTTTTGCAGCTGCGCACCCACCACCGACTCGACAATGCTCTTCACCTCGCTGTTCCCGAGCTTCGTCTTCGTCTGGCCTTCAAACTGTGGCTCGGGCACCTTTACACTGATGACAGCTGTCAGGCCCTCGCGGAAATCGTCCCCGACAAGCTGAATGCCGGTTTCCTTCATCAGGCCGCTTTTGTATCCATAGTTGTTGATGGTGCGTGTGAGCGCAGTCCGGAATCCAACGAGGTGTGTTCCACCTTCATGGGTGTTGATGTTGTTGACGTAACTGAAGACGTTTTCGCTGAACTGATCGTTGTACTGGAATGCGACCTCCACTTCCACCATCCTGCCACCATCATCCTTGCCCTGCCCCTTCGCATAGAAGGGCTTTTTTGTTATCGCCGGCCGCGTCGCATCGATGTATTGAACAAATTCCCGGAGCCCTCCTTCGAAGTGGAATACTTCCTCGTCTCCATTTTTCGTCCTAGCGTCTTCGATCCGCAGAACCACCTCTGGATTCAAAAAGGCGAGCTCCCGAAGTCGTTCGGCAAGCAGCTCAAACTTAAACACGCGGTTCTTGAAGATGGTGTTGTCGGGAAGAAACGTCACCTTCACTCCCGTCTTTGCTTTGTCTTCTTTCCCGATGAGCTTGACCGGCGCTACCGGGTCTCCCTTTTTGTATTTCTGGAAAAAAACCTTTCCGTCGCGGCGAACTTCGACTTCCAGCCACTCACTCAGAGCGTTTACAACCGACACGCCGACCCCATGTAATCCACCGGACACTTTATACGTGTGCTTGTCAAACTTGCCGCCGGCATGGAGCATCGTCATGACCACTTCGAGCGCCGATCGTTTCTCTTGCGGATGTATATCGGTCGGGATTCCGCGCCCGTCATCCTCAACACTAACGGATCCATCGCTGTTGATCGATACGTTGATGTTCTTACAGTATCCCGCCAGCGCTTCGTCGATCGAGTTGTCAACAACCTCATATACAAGGTGGTGAAGTCCCCGTGCGCTGGTATCACCGATATACATTGCGGGCCGAAGACGCACAGCTTCCAGGCCTTTCAGCACGGTGATGTCGTCCGCCGTATACCCGTGGCCGCCGTTCTCTGACCGCGCCCCTTTGGTATTCTCTGCCTTCTTCTTGTTTTTCAAGTCTTTGCTGTCAACCGCCATGTGCTTCCTTATTGAAATTTTATGTCTTTCACAATTTCTTCGTTCACGGTTTCGTTCAGCCGGGCGAGAATTTCTTCCCTCCTCATGCTTAACTCGTTTCTCCATGTCCCGCTTTGTACGCTGACAAAGAGGGTTCCCTTTGAGATGCGAGTGGGCTTTGCAATTTCAGCTATGCGCTCACCAACCGCTTTGTCCCAGAGCTCAAACACATCTTGTTCGCGAAGCTTCTTTCTAATCCCAAGGTTTTCAACAAGCTCGTCAAGTACGTCACCGAGCGACTTAATTCGTGAGGTTGCCCGCGTTCGCATGCTCGACCGTTCCTTTGCGCACAAAGAATCGCTTGTTTGTTCCGCTCCAGTTGAAATCTGGAGGAAAAACGCTGTCGTTCGTCGTTGTGATGAACGCCTGGCCGACCGCTTCGGTCATCGCCAGGAGCCTCTCCGATCTGTGATGATCAAGCTCTGTAAAGATATCGTCCAGCAGAAGTATCGGCCGCTCGTTGCGCTTGTTCTGGAGGTAGAGAAACTCCGCCACCTTCAGGGCTATCAGAAACGTTTTGTGCTGGCCTTGCGATGCATGCGAGCGAACGCTCAGTTTGTTGATCGCAAGCTCAAGTTCGTCGCGGTGCGGCCCAACCAGGGTCAACCCTAACCGCTTTTCCTCTGGCGCCTTCCGCTTCAACTCCTGTCGAAAGATCTCCCGTACTTCTTCCTCGGATGCCCGCTCGGCATGCGGTACTGATGGAAGGTACTGCAGCGTCGGCTCCTCTGCTCTTCCTGCAATCTTGGCATATGACTCGTGAACGATGGGCTGCAATTCCCTGAGAAATGCGTTTCGCCGGTGTATGATCCGGGCACCCCGCTCAATCAGTTCCTGATCCCACGGCTCAATCAGATCCGGGTACTCTACCCGGCCAACCTTGTTGTCAAACAACACCCGGTTTCGCTGCCTCAAGACCCGCCTGTATTCGAGGAGGTCTTCGAGATACATCTTGCTTGCCTGCGCTATCACGAAGTCGAGAAATCGCCTCCGATCTGCCGGTCCACCACTCGTGATGGCCCCTGACTCCGGAGACAAGACTACCACCGGAAACTGCCCGACCACCTCCGAAAACTTTTCGACCGGCGCTCTGTTGATCAGGAAGTCTTTATGCCCGGCTTCATGATCATACGAGACCGACACATGATACCGCAGTCCCGAATCTGTTTCCAGATCGCCGCTGACTTCAAACCTCGGCTCTCCAACCTGAAGAACAATGCCATCCGCGCTGCCGAAAAAACTCTTCGTCAGACAGAGATACGAGATCGCTTCCAGGAGATTGGTCTTGCCCTCGCCGTTCTCGCCAAGAACCGCATTAATCCCCCCTCCGAAGACAGCGTCGGTATGAGCGTGGTTGCGGAATTTCTGTACGTGGAGTTCGCGGATCTTCACATTCCCTGATGGCGCTTACAATGCGATAGCCCCGCTCCCGGCTCGCGAGATGGGGCTACCTTCACAAATTCTCTCGCCCAACAGCATGCTGTTATGTATTCAGTCGCATGGGCATGACGAGCATGAGTAGATCTTCGTTCGGTTTCTGATGTGCCGGCGTAATGATTGCCGCCCGAACGGATGTGCCCAGCTTGAACTCTGCTTCTTCGCCGTCGAGGTGTGAAAGGATATCAATCAGATACGTCGAGTTGAAACCGATTTCCAACTCCTCTCCATTGTAGTCACAGGGTACTTTTTCCTTTGCTTCCCCGCCGAAATCAATGTCCTCAGCCATGACACGCAATTCGTTTTTGCGAACCGAGCAGCGGACCTGGTGTGTCGTTGAACTTGAATAGAGTGCCACACGTCGAACCGCTGCAAGGAGCAAATCTCTTGCTACGACGAGCTTCTTATCGTTGTCGAGGGGAATAACAGACTCGTAGTTCGGATAACTTTCCTCTATGACGCGCGAAGTCAATGTCGTTGTGCCGAAAGTAAACTGGACATGGGTAGCGTCAACGGAGACTGTGTTCGTCTCGCTGTCAACGGACCGCGACACAAGATTGAGGGCTTTTGCCGGAACGATGATATCCCATTTCAACTTTGGCTGCTTCAGTCCGGTATATTGGATGCGCACGAGCCGGTGCCCGTCTGTTGACACGGCACGGAGATCCCCATCCTTTACCTGTAAAAGGACTCCGGTCATAGCGGGTCTTAGTTCGTCCGTGCTCACCGCAAACAGAGTGCGATGTATCATGCTCTTCAACATTTCACCGCTCAGCGTGATTCTGTCGTCCCCTTTCACCTGCGGAATTGTTGGAAATTCCTCACTCGATTCTCCCATCAGAATATATTCACCCATCTCGGTTATCATCTTGACCTTGTTGGATGACATATCTGCATTGAATACCAACTGAATATCCGGTAATGCCCGGATGGTCTCCATCAATCTCTTAGCCGGTACTGCAATCGATCCATCTTCATTTCCTTTGACGTCCAGGGAAGCAGACATCGATACTTCAAGGTCTGTGGCTGCAAGTTGAAGCACGTTTTTGGAAAGCTTGAAAAGTATATTTTCAAGAATAGGGAGAGTCGACTTGGATGGAACGACACCGCTGACTTTCGCCAGTGCCTTTTGTAATTCATTGCTTGAGACTGTGAATTTCATTCCTATCTCCTTCTTTGGCGAGATGGGCAATTGGGCATTGATACTGCAAAATACCAAAAAATTAGGGCATTTACAACCCGAGAATGGAGTTTTGGTAAGTTGTTACCTTATATAAATATAATATTAAGAAAGAAAAAGATAATACTTATAATAAGGGTGTTGATAGTGTTAATAAGAAAGTGATAAATAGAAAAAGAGGATTGAAGACAGGAACATTATTTGTAAAAGGGCTGCTCAAAAGTGTTGGTAATATGTTGACGTCTATACTGGGTTTCCACCGTCTCGGGAAGTAAGACTAAAACTCTGAAAATAATCCAGAGAGTAAACAGTTCATGAACATCTATCCACGCGTTATATGTTGAGATATAAACAAAGGCTGTGCGGCCAAGAAGGCAGACCACACCCCCGGGGGGACATGAACGTCTATTTGCGGGATACCGATGGAGAGTTAACGACCGGACAAGTCAATGCGTCGGCGCAATTGGTCGACGTTCTGCTTGAAAGCGGAATCGCTCCTAAGACGGTCCTGAACAGTCTGACAAGAATGAATTACCGTGCTGTGATCTCTTCCCCCGAAATGAAGGCCGATAGTCTTGAGGGAAGAATTTGTCAGTTCTTTCGATAGATACATTGCCACCTGCCGGGCGTTGACAACCTCTTGTTTTCGGGTCTTTGCCCGCAGCAAATCTTCGGGGATATCAAAAAACTCGCAGACGGTACGTTGAATTAGATCAATGTTTATAGGGGATTTTGATTCGTTCACAACCATTCTCAAAACTTCTCTGGCAAGGTCAACATTAATCTCGCGGTTGTCGAGCGAAGCCCTGGCAATGAGGCTAATGAGACACCCCTCTAGTTCACGGATGTTGCTTGTGACGTTTGAAGCTATGAAATCCACGACATCCTGCCCTAATTCAAAGCTATTGTCTTCACTCTTCTTGCGCAGAATGGCAATTCTTGTCTCCAGATCTGGGGGTTGGATATCGGCCGTCAGTCCGGACTGAAATCGAGAAATGAGCCTTTCGTCAAGGCCCTTTAATTCCTTTGGAGGTACGTCAGAGGAGAGAACGATCTGTTTCCCCAGCTGATAGAGGGTGTTGAAGGTGTGGAAAAAATTATCCTGTGTCTTCTCCTTGCCGGAGAAGAACTGAATGTCATCGACGATGAGGAGATCAACACTGCGGTAGAAGTAGGAAAACTCATTCACCCGATCCGATTGTATCGCCTCGACGAATTCAATTGTAAACTTTTCGCTTGAAACATAGACAACCCTCTTTGCCTTGCCCAGGCCTATGGCGTGGTTGCCAAGGGCATGCATAAGGTGGGTCTTTCCGAGACCGGTACCGCCGTAGATCACCAGAGGGTTGAACGAAGTCCCGCCCGGGTTGTTACCAACAGCTAGTGCTGCTGCGCGGGCAAGTTGGTTGCTGTCCCCTTTGATGAAATTCTCAAAAGTATATCGGGGGTTGAGATTGCTTTGGGCTATCGGCTGCTCGGTCTGGCGGAATGCTGCCCGGGGCGGGAAAAAAAGCTGGGGCTGCGAAAGCGAAGACTGAGCGTCTCGCGCGGTAGTTGGCGATTGCGGGGGTTGGACTTCAACCCGCTGAGGGCCTGCCTGCGGTTCGCCATCTTCGGATGCAATCGAGTAATAGAGCTTAGCCCCGTCCCCAAGCACAGCGGCGATCGTTTCACGGATGAGCGAGTTGTAATGTTGATCAACCCAATCGTAGAAAAACTGGCTTGGCACCTGAACAGTCAGTTCTTTATCGGCCAACTTGATCGGCACGATCGGCTGAAACCATGTTTTGAAGCCAAGGCTTGTAACCCGCCCCTGTATCTTTGCCAGACAGCGCTCCCACACGGGCAACAGTTCATCTGCGGATTTCAGTGCGTCGGGTTGGACTTGGAACGTATCAATCGGATTCTGGGAAACCATGATGGCGACATCTGCAGGAAAGTGCGAGAGTTATTAACAAACAACAAACAAAACAATCAACGAGGGTGAAGACCCGAGTTTTTTGATTTTATCGTTTTTTTTGACTTGTAAACATTATGCAAAGCCCACAACCCATTCAAACCAAGGGTGATTTCATTGTTAAGAACATGGTTATCAACAGGGCTGTAGAAAAACAGAGAAGAGCTGTTTCGTCGTGAAAAACAACACCTTGAGGACTTCCCGAAGTTGTCCACATGTTGTCAACGGGACGGAGCGAAGAAAGTCTTCCACAGAGTATAATACCAGAGAACCTCGAGAGCAAGGGCAAAAATTACAATTCGTTAAATCGTCTGATTGTGCTCGGTAAATCAGCTAAGAAAAACGTCTCTTGTACGAACGCACTCTTACGAAAGCGGAAATGCTTGTATTGCGGGCAAGAAAGTCTTACATTACAAAGCTTTGTAATAGTTCAACGAAATCTCGCGGAGTATCGACGTGAAACGAACCTACCAGCCACATCGGCGCAAACGGACAAACAAGCATGGATTCAGAGCGCGCATGGCCTCGAAAAACGGGAGAAAAGTGCTGTCCCGTCGCAGGTCGAAGGGGCGCCGCCGGCTCACCGTAAGCGACGAGAAGTAAGCTCTACGGAAAGCAGTGAAACCACCCCGGCTATCGTTAAAGAAACAAGAGATCCTCCGAGGGTATCAAACATTTTCACGCGTTATTACGGAGGGACGGTCTCTTCAAAAAGGCCCTGTCCGTTGTTTCTTTGCAACAACACCCGGGCGCACGGGGACGTTGCGGGTTGGATTTTCTGTCAGCCGGAGCGTGCGAAATGCCGTGGATCGCAACCGCGCTCGGCGGTGGATGAAAGAAACTTACCGGAGGAATAAGCATCTCCTCGGCGGTGTGTCGAGAGTGAGCTTGGAACCGCTTGATATTGTGTTCATGGCTCGCGTTCGCGAACGGCTACCGCGCTCACCCGGATCTCGCGCCGCAATTGATCAGGCAATGATTACTCTCCTGAAGGAATTGCACCAACACCTTTCTGACAAACCATGAGACGCCTGCTCATTTTCTTCATTCGAGTTTACCAGCTGCTTGTCTCACCGCTTCTTCCGTTTAACAACTGTCGCTTCTACCCCTCCTGTTCTCAGTACGCCGAAGAAGCCATTGGGAAACATGGCGCTCGCAAGGGAGGGTGGTATGCTCTCAAACGGATTGCAAAGTGTCATCCGTTTCATAAACACGCGGGCTTCGACCCGGTGCCGTAATCCATTTTGTTGTAGGGATATTCAATGGATCGTCAATCAATACTCGGTTACATTCTCATCTTCATCCTGCTAGTTGTCTGGATGTGGATGAACTCCCCCAAGCAAACGCCGCAGTCTCAAGGGCCGAAGGCCGTTGCAACACAAGCCATCCCCCAGGATTCTTCAAAACGAGCCGATACGCTGCGCGTTCAACCCAAGGAAACCATTCAGGCTGATCCGCTTGGCAAGTTCTTCGCGGGACGGGATAAGGGCGTTGAGCGGATTATTACGATCGAGACCGACTTATACATCGCAGAGATTTCCCTGAAGGGCGGATTGATCAAGCGATGGGAGCTGAAGAAATATAAGACGTGGGATGGCTATCCCGTGCAGCTCGTTGATTACAAAAAAGGGGGCGACCTGAGCTTGTTGTTCGCAACCTCGGATGGTCGACTCATTAATACACACGATCTATTCTTTGATGCAACCGCCGAGGGCTTCGATCAACACATCGTGGCCACAGGAGAGGAATACGCGCTGAACCTGGTGCTACCGGTTATCGGGGGCGGGCAGATCGTCAAGACGCTGAAATTCAAGAACGGAGAATATGGTCTCGGCGTCGATGTGAAGTTTCAGAAGACGCCCGATGTAGTGGCGAATTTTGAGTATCAACTTGTTTGGGAAAGCGGGCTGCGATACGCAGAAGCAAATAGCGTGGACGAGTCGAGTTTCTCGGCAGCATATGCATATGCCGGCAAAGAGTTGACCGACGTCGACGCGACGAGCTTTGACAGCCGTCCGGAGAAGAACATTTCAGGAACCGTTGACTGGGTCGCCATGAGGACGAAATATTTCGCCCTCGCGATCATCCCAAAAGAGGGAACGAGCGAAGGAGCTTACTTGGGAGGATCCCGGGTGCAGGCACCAGACAAGGGTGCCATCGAGTCGTACAGCGTTGCCGTGAAAATGCCGTTCAAGGGTAGCGCGGAAGAGGGGGGTTCCTTTAGAATTTTCTTCGGTCCGGCAGACCTTAGCTTGCTGAAATCGTATTCGGTGGGACTGGACAAAATTGTCGGGTTGGGTTGGACCTGGCTCATCCGTCCAATTTCTGAATACGTGATGTTGCCACTAATGAGCTTTATTCACTACCTGGTGCCCAACTGGGGTCTTGTAATCATCGTCTTCTCGATCATCATCAAGATTGTCTTGCACCCTCTGACGCGCAGCAGCATGCGTTCGATGAAAAAGATGCAAGCCCTGCAGCCGCTGATGAACGAGATCAAGGAAAAGTATAAAGACGATCCCCAGAAGATGAACCAGCAGGTTCTGAATTTGTACAAGGAGTACGGCGTAAACCCGGCGGGAGGGTGTCTGCCGGTCTTGCTTCAGTTTCCGATTTTGATTGCACTCTACAATGTCTTCCGCGCAACCATCGAATTGCGACAGGGAAGTTTCGTCTGGTGGATTACCGACCTCTCCATTCCGGATCGCATTTTCACCCTTCCATTTGAAATACCGTTCTTCGGTATCCATGATGTCAGTGGATTGGCCCTGCTGATGGGTATCACAATGTTTATTCAGCAGAAGCAGACAGTCAAAGATCCGCGGCAAAAAGCGATGGTCTGGATGATGCCTGTGATGATGACGCTGCTCTTCAACGGTTTTCCCTCGGGACTCAATCTCTACTATTTTGTCTTCAACGCCTTGTCAATCGGGCAGCAGGTGATGATCAACCGCCAGGCTGATGATCAACCTCTTAGGAAAGTGGAACCGAAAAAGAAAAAAGCGGGTGGAATTTTCGCTAAACTCGGCAAGGATCTTCCCAGGCTGAAAAAGTAAACAGAGCAGAAGAACCGCAGAAGCCCCGTCGGAAATCCGCCGGGGCTTTTTTGTTTCTGGACGCGCGGTTGTAAGTCGGTCAGCGGTTTTGTACATTCTTTTTCCCTTCCATCAACTCTCAGACAGAGTATGTCGCTGGCTCGTGAAACCGATACAATTGCTGCAGTCGCTACCCCCATTGGAGAGGGGGGGATCTCTGTAATCCGCATCAGTGGAGAGAATGCTTTTCGCATTGCCGACCTCGGCTTTCGGGGGAAGGAAGCTCTTGCCAAGGCCCCAAGCCACACGGCTCACTATGGGCGCTTTGTCGACGAGAAAGGGGTCTCAATCGACAATATTGTTGCCGTAGTCTTCAGGAATCCGCATTCATATACAGGAGAAGACACTGTCGAGCTAAGCTGCCATGGGGGCCAGTTTCTGGTGAGACGAATTCTGGAGACCATCCTTCGGTATGGTGCCAGGGCCGCAGAGGCGGGTGAATTCACCAAAAGGGCTTTTCTTAAAGGCCGGATTGACCTGACGCAGGCCGAAGCAGTTGCAGACCTGATCCACTCCCGCTCCGATCGGGCTCATCGCTCATCACTGTCTCAACTCAATGGCGCACTTTCAGAAAAGATGTCCGGACTCCGGGATCAGCTTATAGGGAGCATCGGCCTTTTAGAGCTCGAGCTGGACTTTGCCGAAGACGGATATGAGTTCACCGAAAAGAAGCGGGTGGCCAACCAGCTGAGTCAAGCGATCTCACAAATAGGCGAGCTTCTCTCCAGCTACAAAGTCGGAAAAATCTACCGGGATGGCGTGAAGGTAGCGTTGGCTGGTGCGCCGAACGTTGGGAAGTCGAGCCTTCTCAATGCCTTTCTGCGGGAAGAGCGCGCAATTGTGACAAGCATTCCGGGGACGACCCGCGACATCATCGAGGAGGCCATTACCCTCGAGGGACTTCTCTTTAACATTACCGATACAGCAGGATTGAGGGAGACCGCCGATCCAATCGAGCGGGAGGGGGTCAGGAGAGCCGAGGAGAGACAAATGAGCTGCGATATACTGCTCCTGATGTTGGATTGCACAAGACCCCTTCAACCCGGCGAAGCAGCGTCTACCCTGAGGCTGGTTTCAGACATTGAGGCTCGCGGGGCATCGTGTCTTGTGGTGATGAACAAGATTGACGTCGCGCCAAGCCCTAGGTACACATTCCAAGACCTCGTGGAAATCCTTTCGAAGCATCTGGTATTGGAGATATCAGCAAAAACACTTCAGGGCTTCGGGCAACTTGAGTCGGCGCTTGTGAGGCTGGCAATCGGTGGTTCGATTGCTACGGGAGAAAGCGGCGTGATGATAACAAATGCCCGCCATTTCTCCATCCTCCAAAGGGCAAAAACAAGCCTTGAGCTTGCCCTGGAATCAACGGTCTCTGGGAAAAGCGGAGAGTTCATAGCTGTAGACCTCAGATGTGCCCTAGATGCTATTGGGGAAGTAGTTGGAGCCGTCACCACGGAAGACATACTGAATGCAATCTTTTCCAGATTCTGCATAGGAAAATAGACACCGTTTCACGTGAAACATTGTCCGAAATGACTGATAATGAAGTAAATATAGATGTTGTGGTGGTCGGCGGAGGGCATGCCGGGATTGAGGCCTCGCTGGCAGCCTCCAGAATTGGGTGTAGCGTCCTCATGATCACCATGAGCAAAGATGCTATTGGCAGGATGTCCTGCAACCCGGCTATCGGGGGGACAGCAAAAGGACATCTCGTTCGGGAGATCGATGCTCTTGGAGGTGAAATGGGAAAGATCGCAGACGCGACTGGCATCCAGTTTCGACTCTTGAATCGGTCGAAGGGTCCAGCCGTCTGGAGCCCGCGTTGTCAAAATGATAGGGAATGGTATTCTCGGGAAGCGCAGCGTAGATTGGAAATGCAGGACGGCTTGACTGTCCTTGAAGACTCGACTGTAAGCGTCGAAACTGAGGTTGACCCCTCCGGCAAAAACCCGAAAGTTGTCGGTGTCGTCACCGCGGGTGGCGCCAAGATCCGCTGCCGATGCGTAGTGCTCAGTGCTGGCACATTCCTTCGGGGATTGATGCACACTGGAATGAAGAACCGGGAAGGGGGGCGGTACGGAGAGGCCGCCTCAAAGGGGCTCACGGAGAACCTTGTAAGCCTGGGGATAGTGAGTGGCAGGTTGAAAACAGGAACACCGCCGCGAATTGACCTTTTGAGCATTGACCTTTCGAAAACTGAAGAACAGCACAGCGACAACCCCCCTCACGCTTTCTCGTATTCGACCCCCGCGATTACTAACCGACTTATACCAATGTACCTCACGTATACTAACCCCGAGACGCACCGAATCTTGAGAAAGGGATTCGATCGTTCTCCGCTGTTCACCGGAGTAATCAAAGGGGTTGGTCCCCGGTATTGCCCCTCCATCGAAGACAAGGTAGTACGATTCGCGGACAAAGATCGCCATCAGATCTTCTTGGAACCGGAGGGGTATGATACCAATGTCGTCTATGTAAATGGCTTCTCAACCAGCCTTCCCGAGGAAATACAGCTCGAAGGCCTGCGATCGATCACCGGGCTTGAGAGGGTCAACATGCTGAGGCCGGGATATGCAGTCGAGTATGACTACTTTCCTCCGCATCAGGTGAAACTCACGCTCGAGACGAAGATCGTAGAAAGCCTCTTCTTTGCCGGCCAGGTGAACGGGACATCGGGATACGAGGAGGCGGCAGCACAGGGCCTCGTCGCTGGCATCAACGCAGCGCTGAAGGTGAAAAATCGCGACCCGTTCATTCTTAAACGATCTGAAGCATACATCGGGGTTTTAATAGACGACCTTGTGAACAAGAGCACCGATGAGCCATATAGGATGTTTACCTCAAGGGCCGAACACAGACTTGTGCTGCGCCAGGATAACGCTGATCGACGTCTGATGAAAAAAGGATTCGACCTTGGATTGGTAGAAAGCACGATGCTGAAGAGGCTAGAGCAAAAGGAATTACTCATCGCAGACTTCATTGCCATGGCGAGGCAGCGGTCCATTTCGCCGGAGACAGCAAACCCGTACCTTGAAAGAACTTCGGAAGGACGTATCGACGAACACGAACGCTTGTCCAAACTCCTTAAGCGTCCCGGGGTCAAGCTGGCTGAGATTCTGGATTTGGATTCGCTGTCGGATCAGCCGGTCGTCAAAAGGTTATCAGCATTGAACGATTCGAAACTCCGAAGGGAGATCGTTGAGCAAATAGAAATCGATCTCAAGTACGAAGGATACATACAGCGACAGATTGAGCAGATAGCAAAATTCGACCAGTTTGAAGACCAGAAAATCCCAATAGACTACGATTACTCAAAAATCAAATCGCTTTCAACCGAAGGTAGAGAGAAGCTAAGCAAGGTGAAGCCCGAGTCCATTGGCCAAGCCTCACGCATCAGTGGCGTAACACCGTCAGATGTCTCGGTATTGATGGTGTCTCTTCGTGGGTAGTCGTTTCACGTGGAACGAATCGTGTAACCGATTATAAAACAAGGGGTTATGGAGGGGTCAAAGGGAAAAACCTGGCTAGGTACAACGTGTGCTTACAACGGACTGAAGCTGAGCGAGGAACAACTTGCGCTGATGGACGAGCTCGCGGTTCGCCTGCTGGAGTGGAATCAAAAGATCAATTTGATCTCCAGGCGCGATGAAGAAAATTTTTGGAGCAGTCATCTTCTTCATTGCCTCGCGCTTTTATTCAGAGTCGAGTTACCGACCGGAGGTCGCATTTTGGACCTAGGAACCGGAGGTGGGCTTCCGGGTCTTCCTTTGAAGATCGCGCGACCCGATCTCGCCTTCACGCTTCTTGATTCTACCCAGAAAAAAATAAATGTTGTGAAGGATCTTATACGCACACTGCGTCTGGATGGAGTGACCGCAGTGTGGGGTAGGGCGGAGGACGTTGGCAAAGCGAAAGAGCATCATCATCGATACGACGTTGTCCTCGCCCGGGCCGTTGCTTCGCTGAAGGATCTTGTCCGTTGGTCGGAACCGTTTCTGAAAACAAACGGAACAACGGTGTCGGCGATCGCCAAGGGCAGAGATGAAAGCAAGATACTGATTGAGAGACCCACGCTTATCACCCTTAAAGGGGGTGACCTTGAGGGGGAAATTGGACAAATACAAAATCTTGCTCAAGTGAAAAACATCACCGTTCTTGATCTAACGCTAAGAGGCTCCAGTCAACTTGAGGGGGGAGAAAAGAAGATTGTGCTGGTGGAAATTGCCCGGACTCCAAAGCAGAAAGCAGAAGACCAGTGACCGATCAGAAGAAGCTTTTTGAGCAGCTCACGCGGCTGAGCACAGAACAACGCAATCCAGCCAGTATGGACATTGATGCGCGTTCAGTCGAAGAAGTGCTGCGCATCATCAACACAGAGGATAAAAAGGTCGCCTTGGCGGTGGAGAGAGAGCTGGCGTACATAGGGAAGGCCGTGGAACTCGTGGTGCGCGCTTTCAAGGATGGCGGACGCCTGCTGTATGCGGGGGCTGGGACAAGCGGCCGTCTTGGCGTGCTTGACGCTGTTGAGTGCCCACCGACGTACGGTGTGCCGTTTGAGATGGTTCAGGGCATGATCGCCGGAGGAGAGAAAGCGATGTTTCGCGCCCAGGAGGGGGCGGAGGACAAAGAGGAGAACGGAGCCAGAGATATCGACGAGAGGAAAGTCACAGCGAAAGACGTCGTATGCGGAATTGCGGCAAGCCTGCGAACACCGTATGTCATTGGCGCCGTCAAGCGGGCAAAGGAGCTTGGTGCGAAAACGCTCTACGTGACTACTAACCCGCGAAGCAAGATGTATTCGCCGGAATTTGCGGAAGTAGCCAAAGTGCTCGATGTTGCGATTTGCCCCGAGGTCGGGCCGGAAGTCATTATGGGCTCGACGAGAATGAAATCGGGGACAGCGCAAAAACTGGTGCTGAATATGATTACAACAACCGCAATGGTTAGACTCGGCAAGGTCTACGAGAACATGATGATCGACCTTCAGATGACCAACCTAAAACTGACGGAGCGGGCAAAACGGGTGGTCATGACCATCACGGGAGTCGGCTACGACGAGGCGGCCCAGTACCTTGAAAAGGCAGATGGACATGTGAAGACGGCGCTTGTCATGATCAAAGCCCGGGTTGGGAAAGATGAGGCCAGACAGCGCTTGGAGAGGGCGGATGGGTTCGTGAGGGCGGCTATTGAAGGGAAAGAATACAACGCACTGTAGAAATCGAGGAATAAACGATGACACCACCAGGCAAGCCACCACTTTCTGATCTAGATTTCTATCCCCCATTCGACGGTTTTCCGCGCGAGGGGATTGATTTCATGAAACGCCTGAAGCGAAATAACAATCGCCCTTGGTTTGAAAAGCACAAGGAGGAGTACGAGTCTTCAGTAAAACTCCCCATGCAATCTTTGATTTCGGCGCTCCAGCCACACTTCGACCGGTTTGCTCCGGAGTTTGACATCAATCCAAAACGCTCACTTTTCCGAATCTATCGTGACGTCCGCTTCAGCAAAGACAAAACTCCTTACAAAACACATGTTGCAGCGCACTTTGTGTTACGCGGCAAGCCCAAGGGAGTCGAAGGATCCGGTTACTACTTACACATTGAACCCGGTGAGGTCTTTCTTGGTGGTGGCATCTACATGCCGGATAATGATCAGCTGAAAAAAATCCGCCGCGCAATCGCAGATCATTCCAACGAGTTTCTTTCCATCATTCAAAACCAGCGATTTAGAAAATGCTTTGGGAAGCTCGAGGGGGATAAACTCCAGCGAGCACCCAAAGGGTACGAGCCGGACCACCCGATGGTAGAGTGGCTCAAGTACAAACAGTTTTTTGTGGGAGTGGAATGGGCGGAATCAAAATGTCTCAAGGTGAAATTTGTGTCGGAGATCGCTGCGGTTTTTGAAGTGGCATCGCCTCTCGTACGATTCCTCAATGAAGCAATGAGCTAAAAGGGTGTAACGAAATGCTGGCGCGCCAGGGAAAGCCGGGCGAAAATCCGATGGAAAAGAGCTTCTCCTGAGAGGAGGTCAGCGCAGTGCGCGAACGCTAAGTAATTTTGGAGGATGAGTCAATACGACAAAGCGTGCGTAGGATAGCAAACCCATGAGAACACCGTCTTGATTCTCCCTCCATTTGTGGGTATATTTCAATTACCGAATAATGTCCCGCCACCCGGGACTCTTTTTGTTTTAGGGACGGATAACGAAGTGATTGAGGATTATGAGCGAAACGCCGATCAAATTCAGCGACACCACCGTAGAAACAATTGACAACATTCCGAAGACGTTGCCGGTATTACCCCTGCGTGATGTCGTGTTGTTTCCATACATGATCTTTCCGGTTCTCGTGGGCCGGGAGAGCTCTCTCCGCGCCGCAAACGAGGCGCTGGAGCGGGGAAAAAACATCTTTCTGGTTGCACAGAAAAGCGCCTCTATTGACGAACCCACAGCGGAGGATGTCTATCAACACGGCACGGTCGCGAAAATTATACAGATGCTCAAGCTCCCGAACGGCCTGATGAAAATCCTCGTGGATGGGGCTGTTCAGGCCTCGGTGAAGCGATTCCTGCCCACCACGGCGTACCTTGAAGCGGAAATCATCATCAACAAGTCAGAAACCCCGACGGGACACGATATCGACGCGCTCGTGAGACACGCATCGACACTGTTCCAGGAGTACGTGAAGCTCAGCCGAAACGTGCCGCCGGAAGTTCTCATGGCCTTCGAGGGTATCAAAGAGCCGCACCGGAAGCTTTATTATATGGCGGCCAACCTTGTCCAAAGCGTGGACGTAAAACAGCGGATTCTTCAGACACAACATCTCCGGGAGCAGCTTTACGAACTGTCAAAGATCCTAACGACGGAAATCGACATCCTGAAGATCGAACGGGAAATCGATACGAAGGTTCAGGACAACATTCAGAAGTCGCAACGAAAATTCTTCATTCAGGAACAAATCCGCATCCTGCAGGACGAACTTGGAGACGATGAGGCCTCACCAGAGCTGGCAAAGCTCAAAGAGCAACTCCAGAAGGCGAAGATGCCGAAGGAGGTAGAGGAAAAGGCGATGGAGGAGTTCAACAAGCTCAAGAAGACGCCTCCAATGTCGCCCGAGTTTACCGTGACAAGAAACTATCTCGACTGGCTGATTGCTGTTCCCTGGACAAAGCGGACGAAGGACGACCTGGATGTAGAACACGTCAAGCACATTCTCGACGAAGACCATTTTGGGCTGGAAAAGCCGAAAGAACGGATTTTGGAACACATTGCAGTTCTCAATCTCGTCAAGGAGATGAAGGGACAGATTTTGTGCTTCGTGGGACCTCCGGGTGTCGGCAAAACCTCGCTGGCAAAGTCTATTGCGCGGGGGTTGGGGCGAAAGTTCGTACGAATTTCGCTCGGCGGTATGCGTGATGAAGCAGAGATCCGCGGCCATCGGCGGACGTACATTGGCTCGATGCCGGGCAAGATTATTCAGTCGATGAAACGCGCGGGTGTAACCAACCCCGTACTGCTCATGGACGAAGTGGACAAGATGAGCATGGATTTTCGCGGTGATCCCTCTGCGGCATTGCTTGAAGTGTTGGATCCCGAACAGAACAATACGTTCAGCGATCACTATCTCGATGTGGATTACGATCTGTCAAAAGTCATGTTCATCACCACGGCGAACGTGCGGTATGCAATTCCACTGCCGCTCCAGGACCGCATGGAAATCATTGAGCTACCCGGGTATCTCGATTACGATAAGCGCGAAATTGCCAAGCGACATATCATCCCAAAACAACTTACTGCGCATGGGCTGACGGAGAAGTTGTTGAAATTCACAGACGAAGCCATCGACAAAATCATTAACGAGTATACGCGTGAAGCGGGTGTGCGAAACGTTGAGCGGGAGCTGGCGTCGATTTGCAGGAAGGCAGCGAAGGAGATCGTTCTGAGCAGGAGAAAGAACGGCACGACGAAGAAGAAAAAGAAAGCCTCGGCGGGTATTACAGTCACAGGAGAGATGATCGAGCACTATCTGGGCGTCCCGAAATTCCGCAAGAAGGAGGCTGAACGCGAACGCCGTGTCGGATCGGTTACCGGATTGGCGTGGACGAGTGTTGGTGGAGAAATTCTGAATGTCGATGTGACGATCATGAGTGGAGCGCAGAAGCTAACGCTGACGGGGCAATTGGGTGAGGTAATGAAGGAATCGGCTCAGGCAGCGCTGAGTTACATCCGCTCGAACGCAAGGCGGTTTGGTGTCAACCCTGAATTCACCAAGGGGAAGGAAATTCACATTCACCTTCCGGAAGGTGCGATCCCGAAAGACGGTCCATCAGCCGGTATCACAATGGCGATGGCAATCATCTCCGCGGCGAGCAACCGGCCGGCTCGCAACGATGTTGCGATGACCGGAGAGATCACGCTGCGTGGAAATGTGCTGCCGATCGGCGGATTGAATGAAAAGCTTCTTGCGGCGCAACGGAGCGGCATCAAAACGGTCATTATTCCTAAAGAAAACCTGAAGGATCTCACAGAGATTCAGGACAAGGTGAAAGAAGGATTGAAGATCATTCCCGTTGAAACAATCGAGGAAGCGGCGAAACTTGTATTCACCGCAAAGCCAAGGCGAGCTTGACGTTACACTGAAAGCAGTGAGGAGCGTTTCCCTTTCTCGTTTTTACTTCTTAATTTCGGTTCAGCATGTCCTACCAGGTTACAGCCCGTAAGTGGCGTCCGTTAGTTTTCGAAGACGTTGTTGGTCAGTCGCATGTGACCAGCACGCTGCGGAATGCGATTGCGTCGAACCGCCTTGCCCACGCCTACATTTTCAGTGGTGTGAGAGGCACCGGCAAGACGACGACCGCCCGAATCCTTGCAAAAGCAATCAACTGTCAGTCTCCGAAAGATTCAAACCCGGACAACGAGTGCGAGATCTGCAAAGAGATCACAGCAGGGCGAAGCTTGGATGTCATCGAGATCGATGGTGCATCGAACCGCGGTGTGGAGGAGATACGGAATCTCCGGGAATCGGTCCGCTACACGCCGGCGCGTGGTAAGTACAAGGTCTATATCATCGACGAAGTGCATATGTTGACCAAGGAGGCGTTCAACGCCCTCCTCAAGACACTAGAAGAGCCGCCGGAACATGTGATCTTCATCTTTGCCACCACAGAAGTCCACAAGATCCCCATGACGATCCTCTCGCGTTGCCAGAGGTTTGACTTTCGGAGGATCTCTATAGAAGAAATTGTAGGCAACCTCCAGAGCGTTGCGCGCGGCGAGGGGGTGACGATTGACGAAGAAGCGCTCATGGTCGTAGCCAAAAAAGGGGATGGGTCGCTGCGCGACGCACAAAGTATTTTTGATCAGATCCGCTCCTTCTGCGGAAATCAGATTGCCGTGGCGGATGTCCTGAAGGTATTGAACGTCGTTGATCAGGAGTTGTATTTCCGGGTTACAGACCTCATCAAAGCGCAGGATGCGCGGGGCGGGATTCAGCTGGTCGACGGAATTGTGAAAGCGGGATATGATTTGCGGGAGTTTCTTGGCGGATTATCTGAGCACCTGCGAAACCTCCTGGTTGTCCTGACGACAGAAGCGACGGAGCTTGTGGAGACGTCGGAGCCGTACCGGAAACGATACAAGGAAGAGTCGAAGAACTTTCGGCAAAACGACATCCTTCGTTTGCTCAAACTGGTAAACGAACTCGAGCAGGCAATCCGCTGGTCTCCGCAACCGAGGTTCAAGCTTGAAGCGGGCTTGTTGCAGATGATCAAGCTCGAACGCTCGGTACAGATCGATGCATTGCTGGGGCAGATCGATCAGCTGAAAAAAAAACTTAGTTTGAGCGGGGCGAATACGAAGGGGCATTCGACGGGAGTTCGCCCGCAACAGCCCAACGACTCGGGGACCGAGCTGAAAGTTGTCGGACAGGTGAATGCGGGAAGATTGCGTGACGGTTCATCGTTCGCGTACGGGGACACGCCGAAAGAGTTTTCCATCCACAGCCCGGCACCGTCAGCGACGCCCGTCGCGACGATTCAAAGCAAACCACCTTTTGTGGAGTTGCCGGGGGACGCGTCGCCATCACTTGAGCCCATGCGTAAGATCACGGCTGAGGAGGCATTCAAGCATTGGCCTCATTGGGTTGGTGAAGTCCGGAAGACGAAAATTGGAATAGGAACAATCCTGGGTGAGAGCCGCATACTCGACTTAGAAGATGGTGCGTTACGCATCGGGTGTCCCGACGACTATCATTTCTCGTCCCTCAAACGGCACAAAGAATTTCTCGTTGAGTCTTTTCATAAAGTGACCGGATTCAAGCTTCGCATCGAGCCCGTGCTGAATATAAATTCAGGAAACGGGCATGGATTACAAACCGCAACACCAAACTCTTCGGCACCAACAAGTTCACCAATACCCGCGCAAAGCGATGGGAATGGTGGAGGCAACGAGCACCCCGTTATACTTGCTCTGCGCCGTGAGCTTGGCGCCGAGCCGGTCGAATAACCCTCTTCTTAACGGAGTCATCCCCCCCGCTGGGCCAATTTTCCAGCCAAGTCATTCTCCGTGTAATTTCCGATTTATTCCGCCAAAATCCTTGACAGTGGCTACGGGAATTCTTAGATTGCCGCCGACGCTCAGCTCCATTCCATCCAGAGCTTCTCGTTAAATTACTTAAAGGTGGAGTTGTCCGCGGTGCCCACATCTCAGAACATAGCACCGTCAGATCAACGCTCGCCGCGTCCGGCGCCAAGGAGATTGCCTGCCGCCATTGGCATCGCGCTCCTTCTCTGTCTCCCGACGATTTCCATAATTTGGCTTTACCAGGCTACAAACCCGCATCTTCTTAGCCCCGGTGATCCGGTTCCGGTGTTAACCGCAAGAGATCTCGCTTCGAATGAAATCTATCGGTTCAGCTTCAAAGACACACCTGCTGCCGTTCTGTTCTTCAGTGCCGACTGCCCCCACTGTCAACGCGAGTTAACAAACTTTGATCGGCTGAGTAGGCGATTCGGTGAACGAATCCTCTTTCTCGCGATTTCGCTGAGCGGCAAGAAAAACACGGCAGAACTCGTCAACTCGGATCGGCTTGAGGTAAGAACACTATTGGATGAAGAACGGACTGGGCAGGAGAGATTTGGCGTTGATGTGGTGCCGGCTCTGTTTCTTATTGGCAACGACGAGACAATCGTGTATAGCGGCTCAGGCGAAGAACCGTTTACCGCACGCGAGCAATTACTGATAGAGTTCCTGAACTCGGTTCGATCAATACATAACTGATGATCTGGCAGGAGCAATTCAGTCGGAAGAGAATAATCCCTTGCAGAGAAGAACAGCAACAAGCGTTGTCGTCAGTTTTCTGGCAATGGCCTTTGCGGCTTCATGGATTGTGACCGATCAAAATAAGTTGCAAAGCCTGAAGAGCACAGCGGACGACAGTGCAGAGGTCACGTACCTTGGTTCGGCGGGAGTGGTTTTGCAGGACCGGAGCAGCAACTGTGGTGTAGCTGCGCTCATAATGGTTCTCGACCACTATGGCATAAAAGCCTCACAGCGAAACATGGAACTGAAAGCAGGGCTCAAATTCGGCGGCGCAAGCTTATTTGCATTGAAAGAAATGGCACAGGCGGCAGGCGTCAGTGCCGAAGGGTGGATGCTGAGCCCCGAAGATCTTCGGAGGGTTCAACTCCCCGCGATTCTTTTCATTGAGAACCATCATTTCGTCGTGGTCGACAGTATTGACGGAAAGGGTATTCTCTTTGTGCGGGATCCGGCTGTTGGGAGGCTGAAGATCCCGCGCAGAAGGGCGATTGATATATGGAAAGGAGAGACTCTTGTGATCACCCGCGCAAGCCGGTGATTCGATTTGGCAAAAAGATGGAAGCAGAGTTGCTCGCTGGTCTGTTGATTGTGAACAAAGATGAGGCGCCTGGCCGGCCCCCGGGTACACCGTCGGCGTTCATGCTTAACAGGCGGGCCGCAGCGAGCAGTTAGATCAAATCACTTTTTCACCCGAAGGAGTTAGCCATGAAAACAACACTACTCACAACCCTCCTCGCGGTTGGTATGCTTCTGCGGCCGCAATCAATGCAGATTGCCAGCACCGGGGCAATTCCTGACAATCCGGTGGCGATCAGCGCCACCCAACAAACGACTCCGCACGTTCTGAGTTCCGCGGAGATGAATGCCTCCGTCGGAAACGGGCTGACCGGTTGCTACCAGACAAAGGCCGAGAATGGCGATGTGTACGTTACATGCTGCGTAGATCTCTGGATCTTTGCAGTATGCGTTGCTGTCAACTATAGCGCCGTCCAGAGGATCATACCCATCCTGTAAACTCAAGGTTGAATTCACGGGGGCCGTGGCCAAAAAGTCCTGCGGCCCTCGTTTTTGACTAAAGGAGAAATACAATGACACAACACCAATGCATGCGCGGCTTAATTGCAATCCTCGCCTTTGTGGCGGTCGCGAAAGGACAGTTGCTGAACGGTGACACGAACTTCCCCATTATTCATGAACTGCGGTGGGAATCAAATATCAGCGAAGTGCGGAATCTTTGTGAACAGCGTTACGTGGCGATGACCTCAACGGACAGCACAATTGTTATTTCCATTCCAATCCTCGGGTTCGCATCTCGTACCGAGCTACAGTTCGATCAACACCTGAAGACACTGAAAAGCGTCCAGGCAAAATTCAATGAGGCGACTAAACTTCTTGCAGATTCAATCACCAGCTACCTTACCCGCACATTGGGGCGCGGTCCTGTGCGCACGTCGAAAGAGAAGAGCCTGCTTATTGTGACTATTCGCATGGAGATGGCGCTGTGGAGGTCGTCCACAGGGCTCGTGAATCTCGTAACGGCTATGAGGGGAGAGTCACTGTTCGATGCCAGCCTCGTACTCTTTCCTCCTACCGCGCAGCAACAAAACCAGGGCAGTCCTAAATAGAAGATACAAACAGCGCCAGGGACAAGGATGAGCGCATTTCTAAACATCATTGCAGCGCCGACGGAAGCATTTGTAGAGATCAAAAATGGGCCACGATGGGTTCTCGCAACGCTGCTTTGCATGGTCGCCTTCTTTGTGATTATTTGGCTTGGCGGCTGCTGGCGCAACATCTCGGACGCCCTTACCTGGTCTTATCTCTTTGGTCCCGCCTTGATTTCTCCCCTGATTGTTGGTATCGTTTCTGTTGGCAGCACCATGTTTGTCTATCTCATGAACATGGTTGTCAGCGGAAGAACGCCGCCCGCACAGAGATTCAAGACAATTTTCTCGCTCAACATTCACTGTGCAGCAATCATCCTCCTTGGTGAAGCAATCAATTTCCTGCTCGTGCGTGCAAACATTCTGGGAAAATCAAGTTTTCCGCTGCCGAATCGGTTCCCAGTTGGACTCGATCTCATCCTGCTTGCCGTCGATGAGCCAAACATCTACACCACAATTCTTCTTCACAGCACAAGCTGTTTCGTTGTCTGGTATCTCATCGTACTGGCGAAAGGCATCACCACCATCACGGGATCAAGCCGATGGAGATCGGGCTTTGTCGTGGCGAGTCTCTGGGCTTCGGCGGTACTCATAGCGCTGGGTCTTGCCTATGCGGCTGGTGGCGGGACGACGATCAGAATACGAATGTAATGTTCAAGGACAACAAGGAGAACTAAATGAGTCTTGACCGACACCCGAAATCCATCTATCGAGAGACCACAGCGTGGACCACAGCTGCAGTCATCGGTGCTGTTCTGTTGTGTGCCGGATGCAGCTCCAGTAGCCAACTTGGATCCGGTGGGCGCGAAACAAAAACAATGGTTGTGGTGTACCAGCCGTCACATCAAAGCGACACCGGGGTGAATTTCAACGAGGCGCTCGTGTGTAACGGGATCGTGGAATCGGCACTTGCGGCTTCAACGAACGTTGTGCAGGTTCACAAAGTGTGGAGCTACAATGTTCAAGGCTTGCACCATGCCCGCGAGGGGAGCAATACGAAAATCGATCACACAACTATGATTGACTCTCTGGGAAGAATTTCGGGGTATGCATACGAGCTCAAGGAGACAAACAAACTTCACCCGGACGTTTTCATCGCTGTTCACAACAATGGTGCAACGAATCGCAATGCCTGCTGGGGATATGTGCATGAAGGAGACGCCGGCGAACAACAAAACCGGGAGCTGGCACAAGAGCTCGTTGAGGCGGTTTGTCGGGTGTCGGGTCTCGAAAACGGGGGCGTGCTTGGCGACAGCTCGCCAAACCGTAATGATTACAGATGCAAAAATACCGGCAAGCTCTCATTCTATAGCCTGGATGAAAACGTTAACTCAGCGCCTGTGCGCGTACTTCTTGAGATCGGTGACAACAAGGTAAGCTATGACCTGCTGATGGATCCGGGGATACAGAAGAAAATCGGCAAGGCGATTCAGGCGGTTGTTGAACTTCGTTTTGGTAAGACGGGAACCTAGTTACAAACAGTCCACCACAGTGCAACGACAGAATCAGGTTGATTAATGCATCTGGCTATTGTGCAAACAAGCCCGAATTTTGGACAGATCGATTCAAATATTCGGTCTGCAATCCAACTCATGGAGAGTACAAAAGCGGACCTCTACGTGTTGCCGGAGCTCTTCAACACGGGATACAACTTTGCGGAGAACCGGGAAGTGGAAGCGCTGGCTGAGCGGACAGATGGTCCGACCTTTCAATCGCTCCTTGGATTCGCGCAACAATACTCGTGTTATATTGCATATGGATTTGCGGAGAAAGCCGATCATCTCTATAATTCTGCCGCGCTTATTGGTTCATCAGGGCTCGTAGGGTTATATCGAAAAATCCATTTATTCGACAGGGAAACGCTCTTTTTCAAGCCCGGAAACATGGGATTTCCGGTATTCGACCTCCCATTTGGCAAGGTGGGCATGATGATTTGCTTCGACTGGATCTATCCGGAGTCGGCAAGAACGCTTGCAATCAGGGGCGCACAATTGATTATTCACCCGTCAAACCTGGTCTTGCCATATTGCCCGGACGCGATGATCACGCGCTGTCTCGAGAATCACGTGTTTGCCGCGACGGCCGACAGGGTAGGGAAAGAAAACCGGGGTTCGTTCGATCTCCAGTTCATAGGTACGAGCGAAATTGTGTCACCGCGTGGGGAGATATTGGCTCGAATGGGAAGTCGTGAGCCGGGAATTGCAGCAGTAAGCATTGATCTTCATGAAGCGGAACAGAAGACGATCAATCGGCACAACGACCTGCTTGCGGATCGAAAACCGGAGCAGTACGAACGATAGAAAAAAAGCCCGGCGAAGAAGACCGGGCTTGAAAAATTGTTACAGGATTGGGTCATTCGTCAAGCGTGAATCCCGCCTTCAGTGTAACCTGCCACTGGACAATCTTACCGTCATCAACCTGACCGCGTGTCTCGGTGATTTCCATCCACCGAATGTTGCGCACAGTCTTCGATGCTCGTGCAATCGCGCTCTGAACGGCCTCCTCGATTGAGGTGCTCGACGTTCCGGTGAGCTCAATGTGCTTATAAACCTTGTTGGGCATACGACCGCTCCTTTCAGAGATTCTCTTTTATCTTGACGATCCAGTCTTCTGGTCTAAACTTTTTGATTTCCACTTCCGGTACCACGGTTCTCGGAATTGGGTCCCCGTCCTTGATGATCCTGACATGTGTAGCCTGGATATCCTCAGCGCAGGTATCACAATGCAAGGGAAGAGGCTGAAAGGAGCCATTTGCGCTCATATCCTGTGACCACGCAAACAAATCGTTCTTGGTTACAACGCGAAAATCAGTACGCTCAACAAACCGGCCGCAGCGTTGGTGACAAGCGGAGTAGAGCACAAAGAACGACGATTCGTGAGTCTTGTCCATAACAGTTCTTTCTGAGTACCGTTGAGAAATCTCTGGCCGCACTGCAGTGACATTGCCCAAACAGACAAAGCTTAAGAGTTTTTGGCAATAAATTCAACAACTTGCCAGTCAGGCGACATCGTTGGAGAGGGCTGCTTGACAATCTACACCTTTTTCTGTTATCTTAATACCGGAAAGGGCAGAAGAACATCGACTATTGTTAGAGCTTAGGTATCGCGAGCGACGTTCCAGCGTGAATTACTCTAACAACGTGTGTAGGCCGAATTCATTGCGTTAGGGTGAGTTCGGTTTTTTTGTTTTATGTCCTTTCAGCTCGAGCAGAGGGGGAACACCATGCGAACATACCGGAATATTGCAGCGCTTGTGATTCTGTTTCACACCGTTGCAGGCGCACAGACAGTTGCCAAATACGCGGGAGAGTTTATGGCAATCGGTGTTGGCGGCCGGGCTCTTGGTCTCGGAGGTGCACATGTTGCCCTTGCGAATGATGCGACAGCCGGTTATTGGAACCCGGCCGCACTCGCGCGCATCAACTACCCTGAGGGTATAATCATGCACGACGAGCGCTTCGGAAGTCTTATCAATTACGATTTTGCAGCTGTCGCCATGCCGTATGGTACGGATGCAAGCGTCGGCTTGAGCGTCCTGCGACTTGGGGTTGACGGGATCCCGGATACACGAAACGCATGGGTCGACAATAACGGCAATGGCATTTTCGATAGCGCGGACCGCCTCGACTACGACAAGATCAGCTATTTCAACGCTACGGACTGGGCGTTCTATTTCACATATGCGAAGCGGTCTCCTTCCGGTTTCATGTATGGAGCAAACGTCAAGATAATCCGGCGAGGTCTTGCGGATCAGTCTGCGACGGGAATCGGATTTGATGTTGGGGCTCTCTATTCACCCATCGAGGATCTCTCCCTCGGTCTCAATGCCCAGGATATTACAACGACACTTGTAGCGTGGAGTACAGGACGAAACGAGCTAGTGTCCCCGACACTGAAAATCGGAGCAGCGTACGGCATCAATGCCTTCGGCGGGCGTTTCGCGCCCGCGGTCGATGTCGATGTCCGGTTTGAGAATCGCCGCTTTTCATCAATTGCGAATCTCGGTCCGGTGAGCTTCGACCCACACGCCGGGCTGGAATTTGACTACAAGAAAACAGTGGCTTTGCGTGTGGGATACAACGATGTCAAACAGTTGACACTTGGAGCCGGGCTCCATCTGCGTATGCTCGACATCGATTATTCTTTTGCGAAGTTCGCTGCGGACGAGACACTGGGGAACACTCATCGAATTTCATTGCGGTTTGTGTTACAGGATGAAAAGTTTGGGAGAGGGGCAACGCAACCGAAGGAATAAGAGCAGAAAGCCGGCCGCGCGGGCTAGCGCTTCCAATCGAACCGGCACTCCATTCCCATCCCACCCTCCGCGCGCCGAAAACGCAGAGAGATTTCATTTCCCTTGCGAAGGGTCCACACAAAGGACCAGTTCGGACACTCACCCGCCTCACAGACCCTCCTTCCTTTGTGTGTTACAACAAGTCCGAGACAAAGCAAATCACCCTTATAACGTTGAAGCGTATGCTTGATAGGCATCAGTCCTTCGCCAAACCCCCATCGCAGGACCGGTAGACGCAAGTCGCGGGATTCCCCTTCGAATAAGCCAGAAACCAGCACCCCATCCATTTTCTCAATAACTTCGGCGGTTACAACATGGTCTCTGTAAAGCAAAGAAGACAAAGCTCCAGCGCGAAGTTCTCCTCCGTCAGGAAACACATAGTCTGGTCGAAATCGAAGGTGATCGAGAACCCACAGGTCTTCGTCGTACAGCAATTGCCCGTAGAATTCATGGACGAGCAGGTTCACATGTTCCCGGGGGCGGAATTGCTGAAGAGGCAGTTCCACCAGCTCGATGCGCTGGGAGACGGTCTTTGGCAAGCATCGGAATCGTTCGCTGGCAAGTTTTGCCATGAGCGGATTTTGCTCGACGGCATATACTTTGCGGGCTCCCAGGCGCGCCAACTCAACAGCAAACAGACCAAGGCCGCAGCCCCCCTCGACACATACAGCACCGTGGATGAGCTTTGCATGAGATCGGAGCAAGGAACGATAGGCACGAGTTCGCTGCGAATCGTCGTAAATGGAAATAAAGGCCAAAAGGTCGTCGACCTCGCGAAAACGGCGCGGAGAAAGCTGATTAAGGATATCCATTGAAATGGTGAAGCCGGAAACGAACCACGTTCCGGCTTCTTTCCTGAAGAGGTCAGTGTCGCGACTGTTATTTTGTTGTCATCACGAAGACCCCGGTCCAATCCGCAGGCGGCGGATTGAGTTGATAGAGGTTCGCCCGCTGTTCATAGATTTCTGATACGCGGCATGTCGGATCGAGCTGCTTCGCCTGCTGGAAGTACGCAATCGCCTCCTGCCAGCTCCGTTCCCTGTAGAGCCGAAGTCCCTCATGATAAATCTCGAGAGATTGCTTTTGATTCTCGGTCATTTGCAGGTCTGCCGTACCAAGCAGTTCCCACACCTTCACCGGTTCTGTCTTGCCTTTTACCTGGATGAGGTCAAGCTCACGCACCTTGACCTGTCCCTTGACATGCTGATAGGTAAAATCACTGATCATGATGGCGGAGCCGTACTGCTTGTTCGCCCCCTCAAGACGAGAGGCGAGATTGACGCTGTCGCCGATGACGGTATAGTCAAACCGGTCCCGTCCACCCATATTACCAACAATCATTGTCCCCGAGTTAACACCGATTCTAACCTCCAGGGCGGGCCTTCCTTCTTTTTTCCACTTGGGCCGCAGGGCTGCGAGACGTTTTTGCATGTCGAGTGACGCGAGGCAAGTACGGAGGGCATGATCCTTTTGTGCGATCGGCGCTCCCCAGAACGCCATAATAGCATCCCCCTCGTATTTATCGAGCGTTCCCTCATGTTTGAGAACGATGCTGGTCATTTCGTCGAGGTACTCGTTGAGCAACTCCACCAGGCCTTCCGGCTTGGTATAGAATTGTTCGGAGATCGTTGTGAAACCGGCAATATCAGAGAAGAATACCGTCAGCTCGCGCCGATCACCGCCCAGTTTTGCTTTCTCCGGGTTTGCCACCAGCTCGTTGACGACAGCAGCGCTGATGTATTTACTAAACACGTTCTTGATCAGCGCTTTCTGCTGCCGCTCGGCGAGGTACTGATAGACAGCAGCACCGAGATAGGCGAGTACAACGGCAAGGCTGGGGTACACAATGTTCACAAGCGTGCTGTCGTTCATGAAGGAACGAACGGCAATCTCGAAGACCGCAAATATAAGGAGAGCCGCGATCGCGAGAGAGGCAACCTCAAGGAGAGCAACAAACCGGACCTTTACCTGTCTGACTCTGAGGATGATGAGGAACGAGATCAGGGAGAGGAAAACAATCAGCGCCAATTCAAGGTTTGGGTCGGCGCGGCGAATGTAATTTTGATCAAGAATATTCTGTATTGCCGTTGCGTGAATTTCCACCCCGTTCATATTGCTTGTGCCGTCTGGATTCGGGATAGGGATGGCATGAAAGTCACGCTCCTCCGGCATCGTAGAACCGATGATGACAATCTTTCCCTTCAGCGCGCTATGTACTTCGTCGTCGATATCAAACTGGTTGATATCTGCGCCGACCTCCAGCTCTTCCTTCGTTTTGAAAGTGGAGTCATCAATGACTTCTTGAAACTTCAAATACCGGAAGGTGCCGCTCGGTCCGTAGTAATTGAGCATAAACGAGCGGCCGTCGATTGTCGGTATAACCCGGTCGCCCAAGACGAGGTTTCGACCCCGGACCGCTGCAACCGCCGTGTCAGGGAGGTTGAATGCAATATTGAGTGCCGCAAAACCAAGTGTTGGAGTGAGGAAATTCCCAATCGCCATCATCGGATAGTAGCGGCGCGCCACGTCGTCCCGGTCCTTCCCCGCGATATTGGTGATACCAACTCGCCGTCCTGCTTTATAGAAGTAGTTACCGTATGCCCGATCGAGAGTGCTCAGTGTATACTTTCCGCCGCCAGTGGATTCTTCACTCTTTGCAGCCAGAACGATATTGTTGTACTTGCTCATCACGTTCTCGAACGCCGCATCGGTGACACTATCGCGCTTTGAATCAAAGGTCACATCAAGCACGACGCCAAGGACGCCGGCATGTTCAAGATTTTCGATGACGTGCGCGTAATACGACCGCGGAAAGGGAAACGTCTCTGGAAGCGCGGCCAGATCCTTGTCGTCAATGCCGATGATAATGACGTTGGCAAGTTTCGGATCCCATTGCTCGCCACTACTCTTCTGGCGATCGTATCGCTGCTGGTAGCGATAGTCGGTCGTGAGGTGGTCGACATTTTGAATAGACCCAGGATCTGCAACGCGGAGGAGGGCTACAAAAATGCCGATCGCCAACCCGATTCCCGCTTTCACCAGAAGGGGCAGGATGTGCTTTTTGAATGAGTATGAGGCCATGGACGCCTTTCCGAAATCGAACTCAGAAACTGAAACGATAGACGAGACTCATGATATTGTCATCTTTGTATCCCGAGTTTTGGATGTAGTCATACTGAAACGCGAGGGCGTGGCTGTTTGTAATGGAGTAGTCAAGTCCCCCCTGAATCAGCGTCCTGTTAATATCGCCGGTGGAAGTGCTGACAGTCGTGGTGACACGGAGCTTGTCCTCGAGGAGCCGGTACTGGGCGTTCAGAGAGAATGACGTCAATTTGAACTCGACCAGCGGCAGGTTGGCAAGAGAAGTAGAAGCAAGAGCCGCGCTCTGGCTCATGTTCGTATTAAACGAGAGCGTGGTCTGCAGCGGGATCTGGAAAATCGTCGTGAGAGATCCGAAATAACTGTTGTTCTTCGAGTCACCCCTGTTGAGTCCCACCGGGAGATTGTCTGTCTTATCGGAGAGGTTCAAGCCAACCGATAGGTTGTGGCGTGCGCCAAATGTGAAATCGTAATTGAGCTGGAAAGAGATGCGGTTGGTCTGGTCATCGGCCGCAAAGAGCTGTTGCAGTGAATCCTTGAGGTTAGCATCGCTCTTGCGGGTCAGGATGCCGTAGCCGAGTGTGAACGACGGAAGATCGCTCGCAGGGAACACAGTGAGTGAGCCATTGATATTTCCGTATTTCGTGGTTGCAACCTTTTGCTGCGCCGTATTGTCCTGACGTTGCTCATAGGAGAGGCTGAGGAGCGCCCTGTTTTGGAACATCCGAATGCGGTCGGAGAGCGCAAGACCCTGAATGTCGGCCTGGAGGAACTCGTTGCCAAAAGATTGATATGCGTTACCGCGCTGATAGTATTGGGCCCGGACGAAGTTGCTGAAATAATTCATCGTCAGCAATCCGTCATAGGCAACCCCCGGAAGTCCATGGCCGACCGGGTTGAGCGGGAACAAATACTGGTTGATCGTCATGAATTTGCTGGCGTCGTCAGCAAGCTTTTTCAGATCATCGGCATCAGCTTGTCGATCGGCCTTCTGGCTCGCCGTTAGGGTTGGATCATTCTTGCCCGCCATGAGGTCGTAATCGGACTGCTTGAAGGTTCCATTGGTAATGTCGGTGTTCGTTAGACTCAGCGCCGCCTGTCCCTCAAGACGGAACCGCTGGTCATCGAACGCGATCACTATATCAGGGCCGGCCACGAGGTTTTGCTGTGGCGTGAGGCCGTAGCGGATCGAAGAGATATCATCTTTGGAATTCATGTAGGTAAGGCCGAACTGAAAATTCTCTCCGGATCCGAAGCTTGGTCTGATAGCGAAAAAGTTACGGGTAAATGTCCCGGCCTGGAACAGGGAATAGGTGAGACCGGATTTCTGGAGCGTATTGCTTGGACGTGATTGCAGCGCTGTCGAATCTTTGAATGTCGTGTCACGGAGCGCAATTCCTTCGATGCTGCGCATTGTCTGGCCGTACGTAACATCGACATTGAAGAACTTGAGGAATAGGTTGGCGGAGACGCCGCGTACCCGCTGACCGCTCACAATATTAGTCGGGAATTTCGGAAAAGCGTCGCCCACCTGTACCTTAAAGAAATCCATGTCTGCATAAGCCATGAAGCGATCCTGCGGTTGGCGGTCAGATTTTTCTTCGTTGGTAAGAAACACGTTGGAGCCAAAATTAAACGACGATCCGAGGGAACCGAGTGCGCGCACCTGACCGCGGACAAACGTATTCTTGGTCGCTGCAACATCTTCGTTTCGGAATTCAAGCTGTCCGTCGAGTCCCATCTTCAAGCGCGATTCACGCGCTGCGATTGCGGCGGCGGTGGAGAGATTGAAATTTGATTCGATCGAATGATAAGGGGAGCCCTTCATGTCATAGAGATCGACGCGCAGGAACTGCACACCAAGACTCAACGGTCTGGGAAAATTAGCCGGTGAGTACAGGATGACGTCGTCCGAGAAAAGGGCCTGAGGCGTGACATCTATGCCGTTGAGAAACAGCTTCGTCGCCTTCCTGTCGACATTTTCCGAAGCGTAATACAACGAAACCGCGATCACAAGATCCTCACTTGCGACGGTCTCTCCCTGCTCAGGGCTCAGAAGCCGGACTTCGAGAGCCCTTGGGTCAACAGGTTTCACCGTTGCTTTCAACGGCGTGGATTCAGCGTTCTCGATCGGATAGGTTTCCGTGTGGCCCGAGGTCTGAACGAGAATGTAGTACTCGATATAGGGGGGGAGAACATACTGTCCGCCAATCGTCAATGAAGCCGAGTTTCCCGCGAGCAACATCTCTTGTTGCCGGTATTCGGACTCGCCAAAGCCGCGATACCGAAGGATCACACGTTCAACCGAACCACTCGGTGTGAACTCGACGCTAATTGGCAATGGTTGGTTTTGGCTCACAACCGGCGCGTTCACGCGCAGCACGACGGAACTTACCTGTGCCTCGACTTCGAGGAACGCCACACACAACAGGCAAAGAACAGTCGCAAGGGAAACAAAGGCGCGATTCATGAGAAGTCTCCGAGATGTTAGAGTGAGAATAGGAAAGGCGATTTGACAGATTGATTTGAAACAGAGACGGCAGGCTGTTAAACCTGCCGTCAATGTATAAAAAGCAACCTCAAGAAGCAATGAACTGCGGTGGCGGTCCGGCAGACCTACTCCTCGTAGGAAATTTGCAGGAACCGCTGTTCTCCTGTGGGAGATGTAACCGGAATTTTGAGGTACACCACCCTTGGTTTGATCGGTAAGATGTATGGATTCGAATCGGGATTCGTATCCGGGAACGTATAGGTCGTTCCATTCGAGCCGCGCATCGAGAAGTAGTACTCGAATTTCTTCGTCGTTCCAGCATGGATATCAGTCGCCGGAATAAGGCCCGTGACAGTAAGATCCTTGATAGTCATGGTGAGCTGTTTGAAAGAGGTCTCGCCCTGGTTTCTGTAGAAGAGAGTTGACTGCGTAATCTCGACGGGCGGGTTTGCCAGCGCAACATTAAGCTGGGCTGCCACACCGGACGTAAGCGTGCTGCCCGAAGGTAGGCTCAGCGTGAACTTCGTCGATGTACCGGGTTGGCCGTTTCCGCCCCCCTGCTGGGTTGTGTCGACGACTCCCTGATTGACACCGGAATGGGGATTGTTGTCATTCAGCTCGTGATGCGATGCAGTGTCGACTTTGCAGCCTCCAGAGCGGTCAATACGGCCGGTCATGCCCGGCGTAACATCCACCTTGCATCCACTCGAGGTGTGCGAAAACTCTGCTATTCCAGTGATAATTGTGATATCAGCCTGGCCGAGTCCAGGATCGAACCCGGTGCCACCTTCCGTGCCGCGGATCGATGCAACCGAGATCGGTGATGTAAACCGGAATTGCTCGGTCTCCTGTTTTTTGACTTCGAACGAAGTTCGACCGCGCTCGATATAGACATCGCGATTGAGAATCTTCCCGCCGACAACCTCGCCGGAAATCGTGATGATCGATTTCTCGCGCACGGAGACTTTTGATTCGTCAGCGAACTTGATCATCGCAAACGATTTTTCCTGTGTGCGGACTTCGTATCCGGCTTTGAGCTCGGAGAGAAGCACCGCTTTTGTCCAGCCCTGTGTCCCGCCGGCTCGACGCTCAACGGTGTTCACGACCTTCATGATATAGGCCGCGACCGGCTTCTTGTCCTGGAAGTTCCATGCCGGAGCCGCGAGCAGGGCAGCAACGATGACAATGATGACAAGTGTAAATGATCGTTTCATCGGAAACTCCTCCATCCAAGAAATTATTGGGTTACAACCCCGGCTTTGATTTGGACGTTTCGACCCGTAAGGCTTCTGAGAAATGTAAGCACATCCGGGAGTTGGATTGTCTTCTGTGTGCCGTTGTCCCCTTCTTGGAGGTAAAATGAGCTGGTAAGATTGATCGTGTATCCTGCGTTCGCCAGGTTCTGATACGTTGATCCAACTGGATCAGGAGCGTTCGCGAGAGCATCGACAAGCCGACCGTATGCCGGATCGCTTGGCACAACCGTGAAGGACCAGATGGGGCTCTTTTTTACATCACTTGAGGAGGCGTATGACCCAAGGAAAAGCCATGAGTATTTTCTTCCCGCGGTCCAGGGGCGAGCTGCAATGCCGGGGTTCACCGCGTTGAGCTGTTTGTTCCCGATATCTCTCTGACTGTACTGCACATCAACGACCTTCAACGGTGAATTCAGGTCCGCCGTAGCATCCTCGGGCGATTGAGTCAGGCTTGAATGCTCGAACACCAACAAGCGCCCGCCGATGGAAATATCAAAGTTGAAATAAACACTTACCGACTGAGGAACCCGTTCGCCGTTCACTGGGGATGAAAGATTCAGCGTCGCTTCGTTTGTAGAGGTGGCGCTAATTACTATCGGAAAAGACTGGGAGGCAAGCATCTTTCCCGTAGCGGCGTCGTTCAGGACGGCTGAAATCGTGTAGATGCCTGTCGGAATTGACGTGACACCCTCTTTCATCTTATCAGCCATACCGTCAATGCATGGTTGAACGGTGGTTGAAGACTGAACGCCGATTCCCGATGATCCCGTAAAGTCGGATGCACCAAGATCGCGTCCTGAGCCAGTAATATCAAAAGGCACCGTATTTGCAGTTGCAATTTGAGTGTTGCATTCGGCTACGCTGGATCCCGTTGCTGAGACGGCAATAGATAGCTGGACACGTTGTGATTTGGTCAGCGCCGGGGAAACCCGGACATGAAGAACCTGACCCGCCACATCCGTCTTCAGCTTCCTGTCAAGGCCAATGTATTTAGTCAAATCGACAGTGCCGCTTGGCAAGCCTTCAAACTGGAGAGCAAAGCTTGGTGTCTGGGCATGGGAGGAGGGAGCGAAGAGGCACGTAATCCCCATTACCGCAAGGACAGCACCAATGCGCAACAAACTCTCCCCACCAGCCAACAAGAGTTTTTTCATAAATATCCCTCCTTAATGGTTAAGACGGTTTGTCGTAAAAGTAAGAATCTCAAGACTCAATGGGAGTGCGCAAAATCACACAGAGAGAGGTCAAAAACGAATGATGTCATTATACAGAACGAAGGCCATAAAAACAAGCAAAAGGATGAAGCCCGCTTGTTGGAGGGCGATCTTCACTTTCGCTGGAATCTCGCGACGAAAGATGCCCTCGTAGACCAAAAACATGGCATGGCCGCCGTCCAGAGCCGGGAAGGGAAAAAGATTGATAATCGCAAGGCTCAGACTCAACAGGGCCATAAACCCGAGAAAATTAATAATGCCGACCTCCGCAGAGCGGGTTGCCATCTTGGCGATCATAATTGGCCCGGCGACCGATTTTGAAAGCGAAACACGCCCAACGAAGATCTGGTAGATGCCCTTCACACTCATCCAACTCACGTTCCAGGCGTCTTTGATCCCCTCGGGTAACGCAGCGAAAAGCGAATAGCGGACATTCTCATACGGTCCGTTGTATATTTGGCTGAATCCAACACCGATTTTGCCGTCGATCGTAGGAGTAAGTCGCGCCTCTTTTATTTCCCCATCCCGCTTCCATTTGATTGTTACTTCCTTGCCCGCGTATTGCTTGACAATCCCCGGAAGCCCATAGTACGAGATTGGCTGGCTGTTCATTTCAAGGATGACGTCGCCCGGCTTCAGACCCGCCTGGTCGGCGGGCTTGCCGGTTTCCACGCTTCCTACGAGGGGAACAATCCCGAGCGGGTAAAAGCCCAAACCGCTCTCGAGAATCTCCGACGTAAGCGGTCGACCGATTTTCAGACTCGTCGATTCGCCGCCGCGTTTGATGTTGACGGTGAGATTCCCTGAGAGAGCGTCAGAGTAAATGAGATTTTCGACTTCCTCCCAATGCGCAGTGGGTTCGCCATTGACATTGACAATGATATCGCCCATCTGGAAGCCGGCCTTTGCCGCCGGACTTTCCGCGATCACGTAACCGACTTCAGTCACCGGTTTGACCGACTTTCCCTGAATAACAATGATTCCCCAGAAAATGAAAATTGCCAGCAAGATATTCATGAACACGCCGGCGCAGATCACAATCATTCTCTGCCAGATTGGCTTTGCCCGAAACTCCCATGGTTTTGGGTCTTCGTTGATAAACTCTGTGTCGAAGCTTTCATCCACCATGCCGGCGATCTTCACATAGCCGCCGATGGGAATCCAGGAAACACAGTAATCCGTGTCACCGATTTTCTTGCCGAAGGCGCGGGGAGGAAAACCGATGCTGAAGCGGTCCACGCGCATACCAAAGAACTTGGCTGCCAGAAAATGACCGAGCTCGTGAACGAGCACCAGGATGCCGATGACGACGAGGAAGTAGAAAAGAGTCGGAAAGAAATCCATGTAAGTCTCAATTAGGCAAGTACTTGATGAAAACTGGCCATTCGGGCCTTACTGTAATACCGAAATTACTGCAAAAGAGTTCCTACAAAATTGCGGGTTTGTTGATCTGTTTCGATAATATCCTGAATATCCGGGTTTGGCCGTGTCTTATGGAGCGTCAAAGCACGCTCAATCACGGTAGGAATCTTGTCGAATGAGATTCTGTGATTCAAGAAAAAGTCCACGGCGACCTCATTGGCGGCGTTGAGGACCGCCGGAGCCGTTCCCCCCAGCGCAAGAGCGTCGTATGCCAATCCCAGACATCGGAATTTGTCCCGGTCGGGCTCAAAAAAGGTCATTGATTGTAGTGCCGGAAAATCAACGCGCGGCCCATTCATTGGCCAACGCTCCGGATACGAGAGAGCGTACTGAATGGGAAGCTTCATGTCGGGAATGCCGAGCTGGGCCTTCACAGAGCCGTCAACGAATTCAACCATAGAGTGTATAATAGACTGCGGGTGTATGACGACTTGAATTCGATCGCCCGGTAAACCGAACAGCCAGTGTGCCTCGATCACCTCAAGCCCCTTGTTCATGAGGGTTGACGAATCGATCGTAATCTTGTTTCCCATTTTCCACTTTGGATGATTGAGCGCCTCCTCAACCGTCAACGTGGAAAAGGACTCTGCGGGGATATTCAGGAATGGTCCGCCCGAGGCCGTCAGAAGTAGTTTTGCCACCCTGGACCGATCTTCGCCAACAAGGCATTGGAAAATCGCACTGTGCTCGCTGTCAACGGGGAGGAGATCGACCCCATACTCACGGACGAGCGACATGATGAGGCTGCCTGCGACAACGAGGGTCTCCTTATTGGCGAGCGCAATTCGCTTCCGGTGCCGAATTGCCGCGATCGTCGGCTTCAAGCCGGCGAATCCAACCAGCGAACTGATGACGATATCGACATCCTCGCGGGTGACAACGTGTTCAAGCCCCGACGTTCCGGCCAACACTTCGACGGAGCCGCCAACGCGCGTCTGCAACCTGGACGCCTCGCTCTCATCGAGCACCACAACTCCCTTGGGACGGAACAGGTTGATCTGTTCCTGAAGCAAATCAATGTTCCGGTTCGTTGTCAGGTACGCGGCATGGAAGAGCTCGGGAAAACGCCTGATCACCTCCAGGCTGTTTGTACCGATCGATCCTGTTGAACCAAGAATCGCGATATTCTTGCACGTGCTCATGTTCTCTGAAAAAGGTAAGCAAATTCACATGGCAATGCAACCAACGCCGATGCATCGACGGATGACCTTGGAACGAAGAATGACAACGGTGGTGTTAGAGGAGAGAAGAACGGTTGGTTTGATTACTGCGGCGTTTTTTGATAAGTTGTCAATGATTGCACCATGAAAACCATCACTCAAATTGTCTCTGCTTGGCTCACGAGGAGCAGTTGGCGATTTTTTTTCGCCATCTTCACTCTCAGCGCCGTAACGCTTTCTTCAAGCGCACAACAAGTGGATATCGTCGCGAGGCTGCGTCTGGCACAAAGCTTTGAGCAGGCAGGCGAGTGGGACCGCGCAGCGACGCTGTACGAATCTTTGCTTGAAACGCAACCACAGAATTTTGTTGTTCTGGAAGGTCTGCGGAGGGCATACACAGAGCTGAAGCAATACGATAAAGCCAAGGATCTTGTACGTCGACAACTCCTTGGAAACCCCGCCGACGAAAATCTTCTCTCCATCCTTGGAGGGCTGTACGACCTGGCTGGCGAGCCACAAGTGGCGGATTCCATTTGGCACGTTGTGATCAGGAAGGATGTGAAAAATGCAAACCTCTACCGCCTGATCGCTGCACAGTTGATCGAACACCGGCAATATGATAAAGCAATTGCGCTGTATCTGGAGGGGCGTGAAGCGACAAAGAATCAGACTCTCTACACGGAAGAACTCGCGTCGCTCTATGGAGCCTTGCATCAGTATGAAGCTGCAACACACGAGTTTGTCAAAATCCTGCGGACAAATCCACAGCAGGTAACCTACATACAATCAAGATTGTCATCCTTCACCGGTCAAGAAGAAGGGCGGCTGGCGGCTCTGAACGTCTTCAGGTCAGAGGTGGCGCGATTTCCCGACGAAGTGCCATTGCACTCTGTTCTCGGATGGCTCTCCATGGAGGGGAAACAGTTCGACGCAGCGCTTGATCAATATCGGATTATCGATCGCCTCACGAAGGCTAACGGGTTCGAGATTTTCCAGTTCGCTCAACGTGCTGCGCAGGAGCACGCAAATCAGGCAGCTGCAAAGGCCTTCCGGGAGGTGGTTGAGGGCAGGGCTCCCCAGAACATACTTGCCTCTGCACGGTTTGGCTATGCCCGGGCTGTCGAAGAGCTCAGCGTCGGGAACGATACTCTTGCCAGTGTCACCGGTCAGGCGCCACCTACCGTTGGACGGGGGACGGCCGTCTCGGAGACACAGCCGACATTCCAGGGAGCGCTAACGCTTTATGAGTCGCTGATCAACGATCAACCCAACACGGAGACGGCAATGCAAGCCCTCTACCGGATTGGTACAATACGGTTTAGCCGGTTCTTCGACCTCAACGGCGCGTTGGCTGCGTTCGATAGAATAAGAACAATGCCGTTTAGTTCGAACCTGGTCTATGAAGCCACGCTTAGCATGGCTGAAGTCCAGACCGCGAGAAACGACCTTGGCAAAGCACGCGAAGAATACATCCGCCTCGTAAAGGGCTCACCGGATCAATACCGGGACCGGATTCTCTTTTGCATAGCTGAGCTGGATTATTTTGAAGGCCAGTTTGATTCGGCGACCGTCCTTCTGCAACGGATCAGCAGCAATGCAGCGAACGATCTGACGAACGATGCGCTCCAGCTTCTCTACTTTATTCAGGAGAACAAGGGCGCCGGCCAGGCCGCGCTGACGGAGTTTGCGGCGGCGGACTTGCTGGTTCGCCAGCGGAAATACTCGGAAGCGCTTGCGCGTTTTCAATCTGTGGCGCTCCACTATCCGGGCACATCGCTGGTCGACGACGCAACGATGCGAAGCGGAGAGATGAATCTGCTCCTCGGTCGTGTTGAGGATGCGCTGGTGGTTTTCAGGAAGGTGGCAATCGACATGCCGACGAGCATTCTGCGGGATCAGGCGCAAATGCGAATTGGCGAAGTGTACGAAAACAGGTTAAAGAATAAACAGAAAGCGATCGAAGCGTACGAGGAAATCCTGGCAAACTTCCCGACATCGCTTTTTGTCGAGGAGGCGCGAAAACGAATACGACTTCTGCGGGGAGACTCCATTTAGAGCAGGGAAGAGACGATGCTGATGCGAACATTGAGATCTGGATTGGCTTGTGGCTTGTTGCTGCTGGTCATTGGGACGTGGAGTGCCGCGACCGGACAGTCCAAGCTGCTGATACCGATGGACTTGAAGCAGACCGATCACCTAAAGGCGTACGGCATTGCCTTTTGGGTGCTTCAGCGTAACGGGGAAGTGGATTGGCTTCTCAACTTTAGGGGGGGATCGTTCCTGACCGACTACAGTGATGTGCTCGCGCGCGAGTGTAGAATCCGCGGCGTTCTCTTCGAGCCGGCCAGCGCGACTGACGCGGCAACTATCTATGCAGTGGTACAGCGCGAGGACAACAACATGGATGTCGTACGCCTCGAAAAGGCGCCAAAGATCGCTGTCTATGTTCCACCGAATTTCAAACCATGGGATGATGCAGTAACGCTGGCGCTCGAATACGCTGAGATTCCTTACACAAAAGTGTGGGATGACGAGGTGCTCTCCGGAAAGCTGGCCGAGTACGATTGGCTGCACCTTCACCACGAAGACTTCACCGGTCAGTACGGAAAATTCTATTCCAACTACCGCTTCGCTCAATGGTACATTGATCAGGGGCTTCTCTATGAGAAGGAGGCAAAACGACTCGGCTTCAAAAAAGTCTCCGAAGAAAAGAAAGCGGTCGCCCGCACAATTAAAGATTTCATTGGTGGCGGCGGTTTCATGTTTGCAATGTGCTCGGCCACGGACAGCTATGACATCGCTCTCGCGGCGGAACGAGTAGACATCTGCGATGTCATGTTTGACGGCGATCCGCCGGACCCTGACGCCCAGAAAAAACTGGATTTCAGCAAAACGCTAGCCTTCGAGAACTTCAAACTCGACATGAACCCGATGCGATATGAGTACTCGGACATCGACATTCCACCGAGCGATCCGCCCCCCGTTCGCGATCCAAACACAGACTACTTTACACTGTTCGAGTTCTCGGCGAAGTATGATCCCGTTCCCACTATGTTGACACAGAACCATGTATCCATCGTTAAGGGATTCATGGGGCAGACTACAGCATTCAGGAAAGATCTGATCAAGCGGACGGTGACGGTTCTTGCTCAGCGGGAGGGGACGGATGAGGTGAAGTACATTCACGGAAACTTTGGCCGCGGCACATTTACATGGTTTGGAGGCCACGATCCTGAAGATTATCAGCATGCAGTCGGAGACCCGCCGACAGATCTGTCACTCCACAAAAATTCTCCCGGCTACCGGTTGATACTGAACAACGTTCTCTTCCCCGCGGCCAAAAAGAAACAGCAGAAAACCTAAGCCCCGGCTTTCAAAGAAATCTGGGACTGACAGCAGCCGGCTTTATCTGGGTTCCGGAACTTTGGCGAACACGGCCACCCCCACGTCACACTCAGCGCACCGCTCCTCACTGCAGTAGAACTTGTACAGCTGGATGACCCCTTGCTGTGTACTGACTGAAGCGAGTTCGAGTCGTCCTTTCAGCAATTGTCTTGCCATAGCGCGCGTGATAGAGTTCTCAGCCGCCGGTGGCATCGAATCAAAGATGCGAAGAGCTCCTTCCCGAACGATCCGGTCTTTGAAGATCCGCGCATAAAGCAAAGCGAGAGGAATTACAACATTGGTGATTGCTGAATTTGTTCGCTCCGGGCCAAGTGGATGAACAGCTTTCGGACTCGGGTAATCAAACCGGTAATGCTTAGTCCAGTAAGGAAGCGGTTGAATAGCGAGGAGCCTCCTGAGAGATGGGATCACACGAGCTTTGCTGTCCGTTGTCTTCAGGGTCTCGATCATTCGACGAAACAGGTCATCGCAGACGATGGTACGGATTAATGGGGTCGCTGCAGCAATCCTCAGCGTTGGGAAGTTAACGGGCCGTGTGGGAAAAAACTGCCAATCGGCCGCGTGAAGAACGGAGGATCTATAAAACGTCTTCTGGGTTTTCCACTGGTGGTTGAGGCGCCGAACAAATTCTTTCGACTCCTTGTCTTTCACCGTCCCTATTTTCGGGATCAGGCCGGCGGCTCCCAACAACAAGGCCTGCAATGCCTCTTCGTTGTTTTCAATATGGTGTGATCGAACCGCCTGCAGTGTTACAGCACGCGCCAGCCGCAAAAACGATTCCTGATTCTTGCTGTACCCAAGGCATTCCATCAATCCTTCATACAACAGTTGGTCCCAGAAATCACGGGGAGCAAGCTGGCTCTGTGTGAGTTCTCTTTGAGGAGGAGGAAGATCGTTGGGATCTCCCTGCACGCGCCATCGTCCATGGCGATCATCATAGTCGCGGACTGCGAGGAAATGTATCTGTGCCAACTCTCTTAACCGCTCATCGAACCGGCGTAATTTGAGCTCGAGTCGCTCGACAGCAAGCCGCTGGATCCAAGCGGAAAGCAGGCCTGCGTCTACGGATTGATTAAGAGCAGAACAACGAATGGTCTTCTTCAGCAACGATTGCTCGTCAACGATGGTTTTGTGCCAGAGGGTGCGTATCGATTCTGTGAGAAAGGGCTCGAGGAGGAGAACAGGGACAGTACGTCCGCTTGGAACGCACGTGGCGATCTTGTCCGGTCCACGCTCGAACACTACATGAAGTATAACCTTGTTGTAACGCGGATCCGCGAAGTGCCCATGGAGTCGCCAATCGACAAGCGTCCGGTGAATTTCCACATCGCCGTGATAGGTTGTTCCGTCAATTCGAACAATCGCGTCACGAAAGTCGGGTCCTCCATCGGTATTGAAGGCTCCGGTCTCGAGTACCCGCACCGCCCGGCCATCAGTTGTTTTGAGAGCGAGGTGATCAAGATACTGGCGGCTCCAGATATGGCGAAGGAACCGTTCATGAATATTGAACGTGAGTTTACCCACGGGAAGTCGTAACCTACAACGGAGATCCCGCGGCCGGCAAAGCTTGGGCCGCAGGGATCAGGAGAAGAACTGGGTGCGGTATTGTTGCATCTGTTTGCGGAGTTGTTGTGCCTCGGCGCGCGCGGCATCGGCGAAGTCTTTACCGGAGGACGCGTAGAGAACGCTGCGGCTTGTGTTGATGATGGCAAGGGCCCCATTTTTGTCACAGCCAAATCGGACGGCCGATTCCAGGTCGCCTCCCTGTGTGCCCACACCGGGGATGAGAATCGGCATGGATGGAGCGAGGTCACGGATCGGTTTCAATTCTGCGGGATGAGTTGCTCCGATGACAAGCCCGATGTTCTGTTTCGTGTTCCACTTCAGCGTCGCCTGGATGATCTTCTCGTAGAGTGGCCGTCCGTGGATGATGAGTCGCTGAAAATCGTTGGAACCCTTATTGGACGTCAAGGCGAGCACAAACGCACAGTGTTCATCGCTTTGAATGAACGGCTCGATGGAATCGTACCCCAGGTATGGGCTCACCGTTGCTGCGTCAAAGTGATGCTCCTTAAAGAGCGCGGCGGCATAGCGCTCTGCAGTGTTGCCGATGTCTCCGCGCTTCCCATCTCCGATTGTCACAGTTGTTTTCGGAATCAACGCCAGGGTTTTCTGGAGAATGTACCACCCCTTCTCACCGAGCGCCTCGTAGAAAGCAAGATTGAGCTTATATGCACAGACAAGATCGCTCGTGGCTTCAATAATCTCCTGATTGAACCTCAGAACAGCATTTTTGGATTTACCGAGGTGAGCGGGCAATTTTGCAGGATCTGTGTCGAGACCCACGCATAGGAGGGATTTGTTCTTGCGTTGAACTTTCTGGAGTTTATCGACGAATTTCATCTGACATTACCCTAAAGTGGTCCCAGTGTGTAAGGAGAGGCTGACCTTTATCTGAAATTTTTCCACATCATGGATTCAACCGGCTTCACAGTGCGATTGTTGTATTTGGCTCCCCGCTTCTTGCTGTAGGGAATCTCCACGTCGCCCGAAATCTCGAAATAGATCAACTGTCCAATTGGCATGCCTGCGTAGATTTTGACCGGGTGTCGGACAGAAATCTCAAGTGTCCACGTATTGCAGAATCCCACATCTCCCTTTCCTGCGGTAGCATGAATATCGATGCCGAGTCGCCCGATGCTGCTCTTGCCTTCGAGGAAAGGGACATGGGAATGAGTCTCCGTGTACTCTTTCGTCACGCCCAGATAGAGCATGCTCGGGACGAGAAGCATTCCATCACGCGGGATTCTGAAGTGTTGAACCTTATTATGCTTTCTACAATCGAGGATCTCTTCCTTGTACATAGCAAGCCACTGGCCGAGGTGCACGTCGTAGCTGTTTGAGCCAAGGTACTTTCGATGGAACGGCCTGATCACGATTGAGCCGAGCTTAATTTCCTCGAGAATCCTCGTATCGGAAAGAATCATGGTTCCCTTTTACTGTTGAAGTGGTATGGTAGTGCATCAACGAAGTGAGAACACGAGTTCGCCGAGCAGCATGGCAAACACGACAAGAGCAACCGCAACGAAACGGTGGTCCTTTTCTGCTGCGAAACCCACTGCCGCGGTTAAAACGCGGACAAAGGGTGTCAACATCAAGAGCAGCAAACCTGCGAAGATGAGCGTGACGGGGTCGAGAGAACCTGCAAACAGGCTTCTCAACACTTGGCCGGGCGAAGGGTTTTCGCTCGGTGGCTGAATAGAACCGGTTGAGAACCAGGCCAGCAAAAGTCCGGTAATCATCAGACCGGCGCTGCCCCAGACCCCTAGGCGCAAGACGCGGCTTATCCAGCGCTCAACAAGATGCTCAATGTTTGATTTGTCTGCGGATATCAGTGTATCGGGGCTCAAATCACTATCTCCAGAACATCCTCAGAGAAACAAGAAACAGAACGACTGCAAAAATCCATGTAAGAAACGATCCTTTAATTCGCCGATTAACCCTGACGCCAAGAAACGAACCGCCGAGAACGCCGAGCACGGCAGGTGATACAATCATAGGATTAAGATGCCCATGTGCAAAATAAATGAAGGCGCTTGCGGCCGCTGTCACGCCAATCATGAAATTGCTTGTCGCGGTTGCTGCTTTCATTGGTATTCCAGCAAGCATGTGCATCGCCGGGACCTTGAAGATTCCTCCGCCGACCCCAAGCAACCCGGAAATATTTCCGGCGATCAACGATATAAAAAGAACCGCTGGTATACGCCTGGCGGAATAAGGCACAACCATTCCGGTTGCCTCATCTTTATAACTCGAAGCGAACGCCCCGTCGGTCACAGCTGGGGCTGTGTCCTTCGAATGCTTCGTCCGCCAAATCATCATGAAAGAAACAAAGAGAAGAAGCGTTGCGAAGATTCGGGACAGCACTTCACCGCTGAGAAGATTCGCCGTCACGCCGCCGAAGATGGCCCCCATGACAGTCGCGATCTCCAAGACCATGCCAAGTCGTATGTTGACGGTTTGCCTTTCCACATTCATCGCTGCTCCTGCGCTTGACGTGGCAATCACGGCGAGAATGCTTGTAGCAATGGCCTGGTGCATGGGAAGACCGAACACGAGCGCAAGGAACGGGATCAGAAAAACGCCGCCTCCAAGGCCAAGCATGGCCCCAATTGTCCCCGCGACGCCGCCACCAAACACCAGGAGAAAAAACGAACCTGTAGACATTTTAATGAATTCGTTTGTCGAAGAATTGAATCAGGATAACAAAAAGAGGTGTGAGTTTCAATCGAAGGAACTTGGCAAAAAGGAATTGTGGAGCATGTGGAAACGGTTCCCGTGCGCAGGTGGCATTCCGCGATCTGATGAGTCGGTCAATGTTCTTTTCGATTGGCGTAGAAATTCATCAACAAGCCAATCATGGCCATTTGCGCAACCAGGGCGGAACCCCCATAACTGAGGAAGGGAAGAGGTATACCAATGACAGGGAGAAGCCCCATCGACATGCCGATGTTCACAAGGACATGGAAGCCAAAAATGCCCACGATGCCGATCGATGCCGCACTGGCAAACTTGTTCTTTGAAAGTCCGGCCACATTAATCCCGTGGAGCAAGAGTCCTGTGAACAAACCTATCACGAGGGAAGCGCCAACGAAACCAAACTCTTCGCCGGGCACGCAAAAGATGAAATCGGTCCACTGCTCGGGGATGAAGTTTAATTGTGTTTGTGTCCCCTGGAGGTAGCCTTTTCCAAAAAATCCTCCTGACCCGATAGCAACCTTTGACTGATACACGTTGTAACCCGCTCCCTTTTGATCGGCCCCGGGATTCATGAATGTCGAGATGCGTTTCTGTTGGTAGGCTGGCATGCGTTCGTAGACCGCCTGCACGGACAAACCCACCGCGAGGGTCAGACCGAACGCGACTGCCACGGCGAACCGGTTCTCTCTGGCAAGATAGAGAAGCGATCCGCTGACGACAAGCGAAAAGAGGAAGATCAGCGTTCCGAACAAAGCACCAGCCGCCGCGATGATGGGAGCGATGATGGCAGCAAGAACAAAATTAGAGGATCCTGCCCAATAAAGAACAGGCAACAACATTGCGAAAAAGACAACCGCCGTCCCCAGGTCGGGCTGGGCGAGAACGAGTACCATCGGCAGGGTGACAATACCGAATGCGATGATAAGATGTTTGACGTTCGAGAGCGAGATCGAAGAGCGGGCAAGGAACGCGGCGAGAGCTAGAATGGTGGCAACCTTCGCAAACTCAGATGGCTGACCACCAAACGACGCCGCACCACCCGAGCCGCCGGAACTTCCCACGCCAAACCAACTCTTTGAGCCTGAAACCCGTTCTCCGACAACGAGCACGACAAGCAACAGAAGGAGATTCAGTACGTACAGGGGAATGGCAATCCGCTGAAGGGTCTTCAGGGGTAAGAAGGCCATGAGAAAAAGAGCAAGGAGACCGATAGCGGCCCAGACAAGTTGTTTCTTGAACGCTGCCGCCGCGCCAACATCGAATGTTGCACTGTACACGGAAACCAATCCGAGGATCACAAGGGCAAGGCAAATCAGCAGAGCCTTGAAATCAAAATATTCGCGTAAATAGTCGTACATAAATATTCCCGTATCAGATTCCTGACGCTGAAGCCAGAAGCCTTATCAGTGAGCTGCCGGAGTCGTTGCGCCGGCCACGGATTTTTGTGCCTGCACTGCTTTCGGCTTGTAGCGGATCAGTTCACGAAACAGGTATTTTTCCATGACCAGGCCCGCCAGAGGAGCTGCTTTTACGCCACCGAACCCGGAGTTTTCCAGTAACACGGCGACGGCAATCTTCGGATTGTCAAATGGGGCGAAGCCAATATACCATGCGTGATCTTTTCCGTGTGGATTCTCTGCTGTGCCAGTCTTACCGGCCGAAATGACGCCAGGGATTCGCGCAAGTGCACCCGTGCCGCCAGGGGCATGAACGACACGCTGCATCCCCTCGCGGATCAACTCCATAACGTGTGGTGATAAACCCAGGAGCGTCGAGTCGTGCGGGATGGGTTCAATCTTCCCTGTCATTTTGTTCCGCACCATTTCAACCGCGTGTGGGCGGTACACGATGCCTCCATTGGCGAGAGCAGCCGCGTATCGGGCCATTTGCATGGGTGAAACACCAACCTCTCCTTGGCCGATCGCCAGGCTGATCAAAAAACCTTGAGTCCATTTTCCCTTGCCGTACCGCGAATCGTAATACTGCGTTGAAGGCAGGAGACCCGTTGTCTCTTCCCCCGTGTCGGTATTAGTTGTTTGACCGAAGCCGAAGCGGCGGCCGTACTCATTCCACTTGTCAAATCCGACCTTCAACATCAACTGGTAGAAAAAGACATTGCATGATCTTTGAATGGCTTCAACCACATTGACAGACCCATGAACATGAAGGTCTTTGAACACCCGGTTGCCGAACCTGAATCCGCCTGTGCAGTGGATGCGGAAATTTTCGTCGATGATTCCTTCCTGCAACGCCGCGGCAGCAAGAACCATCTTGAACGTCGATCCGGGCGGATAGCGAGTGAGCGTGGCGCGGTTGTACAGCGGTTTTGCCGGATTGGTTTGAAGCTCGGACCAGAGATCTGCGGGAGTTACGCCGCTCAAGATCGATGGATCATAATCGGGCTTGCTGACAAGCGCGAGAATGCCGCCATCGCTGGGATCCATGGCAACGATCGCACCGCTGTAATTGGTCATCAGTGATTCCGCAAACGCCTGAAGTCCAACATCGACACTCAGGAGAAGATCATCCCCCTCCTTTGCAGTGACGTCCCGTTTTCCATCCTCGAAGTTTCCAATAATTTGTCCCTTTGAATTGACCGAGACATATTCAAATCCCTTCATGCCCCTCAACAGCTTTTCATACCGGGCCTCGAGGCCCGCGACACCAACCAGATCCCCGGGTCGGTAGTACTCGGTCGCATCTGAGACCTGAGCATCCGAAAGTTGAGCATCCGAAATCTCCCGGCGATAACCAAGAAGATGAGAGGCATGTGCCGTCGTTGGATAGACGCGTTTTGATTCTACCTGGAACGACACACCGCGAAGAGTGGTCATATGTTCTTCAATTGCTGCCAGCGTTCTCGTGTCGACATCGCGCTTGATTCGGGCGGGGAGGTACGGAGAATACACGCGAGCCCGGGCGATACGATCCTCGAGCGTTTGGGGTTCCATCTGCAGAATAGAAGAGAGCAGCGGGATGTTTCTTTTCTCGAACTCCGCCGGTACGAGTGTTACAGAATAGGACGGGCCGACATCGACGATCAGCTTTCCATACCGGTCATAAATGTATCCGCGGACCGGGTCCTTGACGAGAGCGCGGACGCTGTTTTCTTCGGACTTCTTGTCCATTTCCACATGGTACAGCAGCTGAAGCTGATACAATCTCAGCATCAGGAGGGCGAACATCGCAAGCACCGCCATCGAAAGCGCTCTGCGACGTTCATGGGAGCCGAATGGTTCGTCGTGGATCATAGTGATTGCGAAAGCCTGTACTTCCGGACAAACGTAAACATCGGAAACATACCCAACAACACAGTGTAGAGGCCGGTGAACACACTGAATTCAATCATCGTCGTAAAGACGGAATCCTGGATGCCCTGCAGGAAAACCCCATAGTAGATGATATTATGAACGAACGAAGAGAGGAAAAGGATCGTCAGAAAACGATACGATCCGAGCGTTTGCTCTGTGCTGTTATCGTTGAAGAAATAACCCGCGACAAACCCAGCGATCGTCTTCGTCAGAGCACTCAATCCAAAAAACTGCATCGATACGGCATCCTGTAGCAGCCCGACGACGAACCCCGTGATGGTGGCTTCCATCTGACCGCGCCTGATCGCGACATAGACAACCCAGATCAGGAAAACATCCGGAAGGAATCCACCGACAGATAAAAAGGGGATGAAGGTCGTCTGCAGCAGCAACAACGCCAACGCAATAAGAGCCGACCGAATGTAATGTTCCATCCAACAACCTTCTTTAAGTGTACTGACAAAACTTATCGAGAAAACAAGCTAGAAGCAATTTCCTGACGTGAGACGTGTCACGAACGGAGGAGTTCTCTCACACGCTTGTATTCCGCCGGGATCCGGACGCTCCGTTTCGGACGACGCATTGCCTCTTCAAGTTGAGGAGGAAGAGGAATCGAGGTGCTCAACGCCCTGGCAACCACCTCTGGGAACTTCGCGGGGTGGGCTGTCGCCGCCACGATTGTCGGCTCAGTCAGCGATTCCGATTGCTGGACTTTCCGTGCAGCCGCAACGCCGACAGCCGTGTGCGGATCGAGCACATAGCCACACCGTTCGTACGTGCGGCGCATCTCGGTGAGCGTTTCCTCATCCCCAATGCTGACCGACGTGATATCTCTCTGTATATCCTGAAGGCTGTTGCCGTAGAGAGACTGAAGGCGTGCGAAGTTGCTCGGGTTCCCGACGTCCATCGCGTTCGAAAATGTCTGAAGGGAAGGACGGGGCCGGAATACGCCGGTCTTGAAATACTCCGGCACAACCTCGTTCGCATTACTCGCCGAGATGAACCGGCCAATGGAAGCTCCCATCCGCTTGGAATAAACCGCCGCGGTCAGGTTTCCGAAATTGCCGCTTGGGACGGTGACGATTGGTCCGCGACCCTGAAGCCCCGCCTCGCCGAGTGCCTGACGGTAAAGAATCATTGCCCACACGTAGTACGTTATTTGGGGAATGAGCCTGCCGAGATTAATAGAGTTTGCCGTTGTAAGGTTCCGGGCCCGCACAAGATCTCGGTCTGCCAACGCGCTCTTTACGAGGTGCTGACAATCGTCAAAGGTTCCCTCGACTTCGACAGCATGGATATTCCCGCCGAGCGTGGTCATCTGTTGTTCCTGCAACCGGCTGATCTTGCCTGACGGGTAGAAAACGAAAACGGAAATATTGGGAACATTGAAGAACCCATGCGCGACAGCGCTGCCGGTGTCGCCGGAAGTGGCAACGGCGATCGTCAGCTTCTGCTCTTCGCGCTCGAGGAAATAAGATAATGCGCGGGCCATGAACCGGGCACCAACATCCTTGAATGCAAGCGTGGGACCATGGAACAATTCGAGCAGGAAGAGATTTGGTTCAAGCCTGATGAGCGGGATAGGAAAATTGAACGCCTGTTCGACCATGGCGCGAATCTCTTCCCTAGGTATATCGTCGATGAACGCACTCAGCACCTCCGCTGCCACAGAGGGTAATCGCTGCGGGGTGACACCATCTCCAGGTGGAACCTGGAGCAATGGGATCTGCTCGGGAACGTACAGACTACCGTCGGGCGCCAAACCGCGGAACAGCGCCTCGCGGAAACCAACAGCAGGACTCTCACCAAGAACAGAGCGGAATTTCATCGGCCTCTTCTCCACACAACACTTGCCCCGTTCGGGTTTGTGTGAGAGATGAACACGTCGCTGTGCACGCCAGCTGCTCGGCGAAACGTCTTTACCATTATGGCACTGATAACGCGCGCTGAACGCATCGAGGGCGCGATAGAGAAAACGGAAGGTCCGGATCCTGAAATTGAACAACCCAGCGCCCCAGCGCGCAATGCTGCCTCCTTCACGTCATCGAATCCCGGGATGAGCTTGGAACGAAGCGGCTCCATGATCACATCCTCAACAGATCGCCTGATCAGATCGTGATCTCCGCTAGCAAGTCCAAGGACGAGCCCGGCCACATTGCCCCATTGGCGTACCGCAGTCCGTAACGGTATCTGCCGCGGCAAGATCGCACGCGACTTCTTCGTAAGAACAACAACATGGGGGTGAACAACGATCCAAACAAGAGAATCATCCACCGGAATAGGGATGACATCGACGGGATCGTAGCTTCGGATGAGACATCCTCCTCCCAGGAGGGAGGGGGCAGCGTTATCTGCATGCATCGAACCGCAGGCAAATAATTCACCTTGGAGAGCAAATCGGAGCAGCTCGGGTTTCTTAAAAGGCTTTGGCAGCAGCTCATTGACCGCCAACGCTGCTGCTACGCTGCTCGCAGCAGAACTACCAAGACCGGATCCAATCGGCATGGATTTTTGCAAGACCATTCGAATGCCGAATGAAGGTTTCGTTTCGCGAAGCATGAGTTCGGCGACGTACGCGGCGACGTTTCCTTTTGAGTCCAACGGAACCCGTGTCTGGGAAGTCTTCACAGAGAAGAGAAGGCCGCGTTCCTTTTGCCGGTGTGCAATGACATAGTCGCCCGGTCGATGAAGAGCAACACCCAGGACGTCAAATCCCGGCCCAAGGTTGGAGACGGTCGCAGGTGCGAATGTCTTGACTGACACTGGAATCATGGCACTCATTGATCGATTCTCAAGCTTTGTCTTGAACGGAAGCCGGATGCTCCGACTCCCGCGTGCAACCGTGATCGACTCAGTACGGCAGATAATGAAGGAGCTTGAGGATATCGGAAAACACTCCCATGGCCGTTACATCGGCTCCGGCACCAGGACCCTGAACAACAAGAGGTGTCCGTGAATAACGATGGGTCGTGATCGCGATAATGTTGTCACTCCCCTTGGTGCCCGCAAACGGATGATCGGGCGGTACCTCCTTCAGCCCGGCAGAAGCCTCCCGTCCCCGCAGCGTTCCCACATACCGGAGAACTGCGCCGTGAGTTCGCGCTTTCTGAAGTCGCTGTTTTGTAGCCGCATCATATCTGGCGAATCGAGTGTAGAATGCATCCGAGAACGCCCCCTTGCGCAATGAAGGGGGGACAAGGTTTTCAACCCGTATATCCTTCATATCCAGCTTCATTCCGAGGTGGCGCGCGAGAATCAGCAGCTTGCGGGCAACATCACCACCGGAAAGGTCTTCGCGCGGATCTGGCTCGGTGAATCCAAGCTGGTGCGCCTCACTGACAAATTCGCTGAATGGCTTTGCGCCATCAAAATGATTGAAAAGATAACTCAGTGTCCCCGAGAACACCCCTTCGACCTTCACGATCTGATCGCCGCTGGAGATAAGGTCGGTGAGCGTCGATATCACGGGTAACCCGGCTCCAACGTTTGCTTCGTATAAGAAATGCTTCTGACGGCTCTTCATGAGATCCATGAGGAAGCTGTACCGGCTCCAGGGGAGGACGTTTGCCTTCTTGTTCGGCGTGACGATGTGCAGGTTGGCGTTCACAAATTCCGGATACGCATCCACAACGTCCGAGCTTGCGGTGCAATCGACAAGCACTGCGTTGATAAACTCCATCCGGCCGATCTGGCGCGCGAATTCACCGAGTAACATCTTTCTCTGTGATCGATTGAGCTTCTCCCGCCATGTTCCCAGATCGATGCCTGCGGCGTCCAGGACATATTGCTTGCTGTTCGCGATGCCGCATACGCGGACATCGTACCCCTGAGATAAAAGAAACGATCGCTGTTGATGAAGCTGTCGCAGGAGCGTCGACCCGATGTTTCCGACGCCCACAAGAATGACCGCGAGATGTTTGTTCTTCTCGAAAAACGCCTCGTGGATGACATTCAACGCGCGATTCATCTGATTGGACTGAATGACAAACGAAATGTTGCGCTCGGAAGCCCCCTGAGCGATTGCGGAGACGTTGATGCTGTTCCGGCCAAGAGCCTGGAAAACCTTGCCGGAGACACCGGGAGTCCCTTTCATTCCCTCGCCGACGATCGCGACAATCGTCTGGTCTGATTTTTCATCAAGAGATGTCAGCTTGCTCTGAAGCTCGTAGTGAAATTCTCCGGCGACGGCGCGTCGTGCAGCGGCAAGATCCGACGCGCTCACGGCGAAACAGATTGTATGCTCGGACGACGCCTGCGAGATGAGAATGACATTCACGCGGTGCGTCGCCAGGGCACGGAAGAGGCGCTCCGCTGTTCCGGGCACGCCCACCATGCCAAGACCGCGCAGGGTCAGGAGCGCAATGTTGTCCACAGACGCGATGCCTTTTGCGACCCCAGCCCAGTTCTCCGCTTTCTCTGAAATACGGGTGCCGGGTGCACTCGGGTTAAGCGTGTTCTTGATGTCAATGGGGATCTTCTTTGCAACAGCGGGAGCGATGGTCGCGGGGTGGAGGACCTTCGCACCGAAGTAGGAGAGTTCCATAGCTTCTTCATAGGACATCTGGGAGAGGACGAATGCAGACGGGACAGCGCGTGGATCTGCGCTCAGGATCCCGTCGACGTCGGTCCAGATTTCGATGACGGAGGCGTTCAGTGCGGCGCCCACAATAGCAGCCGTGTAGTCAGAGCCGTTGCGGCCGATCGTCGTCGTCCGCCCGTCTTCCGTTGAACCGATAAATCCGGTGACAACCGGTATCGGAGCAGGTCCACCTTTTTTCAGCAGCCGGGTGAAGTAGGTCCGGATCTTCCTGTTCGTTTGATCAAAGAGAATCGCCGCATGGGTAAACTGGTCATCGGTGATTGTAAACTGGCGTGCATCAACGAAGACCGAGGAACGGAGCTGCTGCAAATAGGCAGCAATAATCAGAGCTGATAATCGTTCACCGAAACTCGCGGTCAGGTCCAGAGCCCTCGGGGGGCAATCACGCAGGAGGGATATTCCATGGAGGACGTTTTGGAGTTCGCCCAGTAGCTCATCAACGGCATCAAGCGTGCTCTTACGCTTGCCCCTCTCCAATAACGCATCGATGGCTTCGCGGTGCTTGTGTGCGATCTGATTATACAGCTGCTGATACCCCGTATCCCCCTTTTCGGCGGCGCGGGCACACTGCAGTAATTGATTGGTGACCCCCTGAAAGGCGGAAACGATGACAACAACGCGGTCGCGCTTCGCTGCATTCAGGACAATATGCGCAACAGCTCGAATGCGCTTGGGATCGGCGACCGATGAGCCGCCAAACTTGAGTACTTTCATAACTCAAATCCAATCTGGTATGGTGAAACGATGACGTTTTCCCGGAAGGCTAGCGTCTTGTTTTCTGCGGCGTAGGCTGGTCCAGCTCTGTTCGCTCGGGGTCAGGGAGATAAGAAAGAACAAAGACCTCTTCCAGCCTCACAAAATTCACACCGGGTGAAACGTAGACCTTTTTAAAGAGTGACCCTTGTTGTTCGCTCACTTCGTGCACAACGCCCACGCGGATATTCGGGGGGTAGGTACTGCTATATTCAGAAGTTATGACGGTATCTCCAGCCACAACATCGAGAGTCTTGGCAACATTTGAAAGCATGAGATCATCGCCATCCCATGCAATGATTCCGTCGATGCGGCTGCGCAGGACTTTTGCGCTGGCGCGGAAATCGGCATTCAGCAGAATCCGCACCACGCTGTAATGATCATTGACACTTGAAATGACGCCGACGAGACCGCCATCGCCAACGACAGGCATATGAGGAGCCACGCCGTTGAGCTTCCCGATGTTGAGCGTGATGGTGTTGCGGAGCAGCGTCAGGTTTTTGCCAATCACCTTGCCGGTAATCACCGGATAGTGGTACGATTCTTTGAGGTCGAGAAGTTTTTTCAACCGGTCATTCTCGAGTCGCGCCTCGCGCAAGCGGCTTGCTTCATCCGCGAGGTCAATATTCATCCGGCGGAGCATATCGTTTTCACTGCGCAGGCCAAAATAGCGCGGAATAAAAGAGAGCTCCTCCTGCACGACACCGAAGGCAACAGTCGCGACACTCCGGATATGGTGTATCTGCGTGTTGTCGCCGAGCGCCATAAGAATGAGCGACACGACAAGGAGCAGCGAGAGAACAGCGTACTCCTTGAAGATCAAAGCAAGGTTGTAAAGGCGTTTGAACATGCTGGTGATTGTACGTTCTCTCGGGGAGGAGCCGTCACCGGTGGGAGGGAGGCTCGCTCACTGTATAGGCGAGCCAGGAGCGCGCGCCTTAGTACCGTTTGCTCTTAATCAGAACTTTCGAAAAATGCCTGAGGTCCTCCAGCACTCGCCCCGTCCCGCGCACGACAGCGGTGAGCGGATCTTCAGCCACATGGACGGGAAGATTTGTCTCGAGCCGGATGCGCTCATCGAGTCCCTTCAGCAACGCACCGCCCCCGGTGAGCATGATACCGCGGTCAAGTATATCCGCCGACAATTCCGGCGGAGTGCGTTCAAGCGTTATCTTCACCGCCTCGACAATCTGTGCGATGGGTTCGTTCAGCGCCTCGCGGATTTCCACAGAGCTTACTTCCGTTGTCTTCGGTACGCCGTTAACGAGGTCGCGGCCCTTGACCTGAATCGTGATCTCTTCTTTCAGCGGCATTGCAGAACCGACCTCACACTTGATCGCTTCGGCCGTTCGTTCGCCAATCAGAATATTGTGATTCCGTTTGAAGAACTGGATGATGGCGTTGTTCTTCTCGTCCCCCGCAACGCGAATGGATTCTTCTGTTACGATGCCGGAAAGCGCGATGACTGCAATCTCGGTCGTCCCGCCGCCAATATCCACCACCATATTTCCAACAGGCGCGTCCACATCGAGTCCGATTCCGATGGCCGATGCCATGGGCTCGGCAAGCAGGTGGACCTCCTTGGCGCCGGCGTGTTCAGCCGCGTCCCGGACAGCGCGCTTCTCGACTTCTGTGATACCCGATGGAACCGACACCACGATACGCCGGCTCGGCACCCAGCCGACACTGGTCTTCCGGATGAACTCGCGGAGCATGCCCTCGGCAATTTCGAAATCAGCGATGACGCCGTCCTTCATCGGACGAATCGTCCGGATGTCGCGATGGGTTCGGCCGAGCATCTCACGTGCTTCATGGCCGATGGCGATGATTTTTTTGGTGTTGCGGTCGAACGCGACGATGGAGGGTTCATTGAGCACAATGCCCTTTCCCTTCATCCAAATGACGGTATTGGCCGTGCCGAGGTCAACAGCGATGTCTGCAGAGAATAAAGAAAAGAGGCCCATTGCGAACGTTGTGGGTTGATGTTAGAGGTTGAAGAGAATTAGTGTCTGAAATGTCTGATGGATGTGAATACCATTGCTACATTGTGTTCATCGGCTGCCTTAACGACTTCCTCGTCTCGCACCGATCCGCCCGGTTGAATCACGCAGGTTGCTCCGCCTTTGACCGCCTCCAGAAGCCCGTCAGCAAAGGGGAAAAACGCGTCGGAGGCCACAGCACAACCGGCAAGCTTCAGGCCTGCCTCATCGGCCTTCATCACCGCAATTTTAGCGGAGTCGACTCGCGACATTTGCCCGGCACCAATACCAAGCGTCCGGTCTTTGCTCGTGTAAACGATAGCGTTGGACTTAACGTGCTTGGCTACCCGCCAGGCAAAGATAAGCGCTTCGAACTCTTCCTCTGTAGGTTTTCGGTTGGTCACGACCCGGAGATTGTCCCGCGTGATGCGATGCTGGTCCTGTTCCTGCACCAGGAGCCCCTCGACCACGCCGCGGATGTCAAACGCTCTTGTCGAACGAATATCAATCAACTGCTGGATCAACCGACGGTCCCGCTTTTTCATGAGGAAATCCAGCACGCCATCGCCAAAGGTTGGTGCAATGACCACCTCGGTAAAAATGTCGTTGATTGCTTCGGCGGTATTCAGATCAAGCACGCGGTTCACCGCAACAATGCCGCCGTAGGCAGATTTTGGATCGGTGGCCAGTGCCTTCTTGTACGCATCGAGCAGCGTCTCCCCCGAACCAACCCCACACGGGTTGTTGTGCTTGATGATCACGGCGGTCGGTTTCTCAAACTCTGCGCTCAGAAGGACCGCGGCGTTGATGTCAAGAATATTGTTGTACGAAAGCTCTTTACCGTGGAGTTTCTTGAAATACGTTTCGAATTTCCCGTAGAGTGCAGCGGTTTGATGAGGATTCTCTCCGTAGCGCAACGAAGAGCTCTTCTTCATCGACAGGGTGACAACATCGGGAAGAGGTTGCTTTGACTCGAAGCCACTGAAGTACGACGCAATGATCGTATCATATGTCGCTGTGTGTTGGAATGCTTCGCGCGCGAGCTCAAACCGGGTACGGGAGGAAACAGCGCCGTTGTTCTTCGTCAGCTCTTCGACGAGAGAGGCATACCGGTCCGGGTTGACGACAACAGCCGTGTGCCTGTAGTTCTTTGCTGCAGCCCTCACCATGGCAGGGCCGCCAATGTCGATCTGTTCAATGGCCTGATCAATCGTCACATTTTCGCCGGCGATGGTTTGCTCGAACGGGTAGAGATTAACGACGACGAGGTCGATCGGTTCGATGTGATGTTCAGCGAGCTGTTTCAGGTGAAGCGGGTTATCGGCTGCGGCAAGAATTCCGGCGTGGATGGCCGGATGAAGGGTCTTGACGCGGCCGTCCAGAATCTCGGGGAATCCGGTGACTTCTGACACAGATTTGACCTCTACACCCGCATCCTTCAGCGCTTGGTGCGTACCTCCGGTTGAGATCAGTTCCGCTCCAAAGCGGCGGAGGGCCTTTGCCAGCTCGACGATCCCCCGTTTATCGGAGACGCTGATCAGCGCGCGTCGAACTTTAAGCAATGATTCCTCCTTCGTTCCGCCCCACGTGTCGTGTTCAAGGGTCGGCACCTTGAACGATGTCAATGTATCCACACAGACCTTTCGTTGATCGTGACCCTCTGTTCAGCGAAGGCTTTGAGCGCTAGAGGATAGATCTCGTGCTCAATCTTCAGCACCTTTGCCGCTAACGTCTCCGGCGTGTCATGTTCTTCGACCGGCACGGCCTTTTGAAGAACAATCGGCCCACGATCGTATTCTTCATCAACGAGATGGACCGTCGCCCCGCTCAGCTTGGCGCCGGAGGCGATGACCGCTTCATGCACATAGTGACCATACATCCCGGCCCCTCCGAATGAAGGGAGCAGAGCGGGATGAATATTGAGAATACGATTTCTGTAGTGCCGTACGACGATTGACGGAATCTTCTTGAGATATCCGGCAAGTGCGATGATCTGCACATTGTGTTTCGTCAGCGTATCAAGCATCGCCGAGGCAAAGGAGAGCTCGTCAGGAAACTGCTTGCGGCTGAGATGGACGGCGGGAAGAGAATGCGTGCGCGCAATTTCCAACGCGCCCGAGTCCCCCTTGTTGCTCACAACAAGTGTCACGCGTGCAGGGAGAAGATCCTGCTGAATAGCGTTGAGAATTGCCTGGAAGTTTGACCCGCGTCCGGAAGCAAAAACACCAATGTTCATCAAGCCAGAATCACGCCGCGACGTTCAATGATGAACAAAATGTAACGATAAGTTGAAGGAGAGTCAATGAAGTACGGGGCACGGGTGTGCGCGAGCGCACGGGAACGCTAAGAAACTGCTCCCTCCGGAAGCTTCAGTGTACCGCTGCGCGAGTCAAGAAGCGCCTGAACACCGAACGGCAACGTCAACTTCCTGGCGATGTGGCCATATTGCAGGTTGGAAAGCACGGGACAAGGAATGCGCTGCACCGCATCCTCGATGACCTGGCTGATGGTCAGATGCGGCTTGGTAGGATCGGAGGGAACACAGTCGGTGAATGTACCGAGGACAAGGCCGTTGATTGCTGCTGTGATCCCTGCATGATACAACTGCATGAACATGCGATCGACGCGGTGGGGAGCTTCGTCAACGTCTTCAAGAACAAGGATCGCATGGCGGAGGTTCGGCAGATAACGCGTCCCCAGCAGTGAGGCGAGGAGAGAAAAATTCCCTCCGAGAAGTCTGCCTGAAGCTTTTCCTGTATTGTAAGAGATCAACCGCTCCCCTTCGGGGTTCTGGAGGGACCCGATGCGCGCCGATGACGTGATGACGCGCCAAAAATGCTCTTCTGTAAATGGATCGATGGAGTTCCACATTTCGACCCCAACCATCGGTCCGGAAAATGTCACCAACCCCGCCTTCTTATAGAGAGCAAGCTGTAATCCGGTCAGATCGCTGTAACCGACGAGGATCTTCGGATCGCGTCGGACCGCGCTGTAATCTACCAGATGAAGAAGTCGGGGGGTTCCGTAGCCTCCCCGGATGGCGAAAATTGCCCTCACGGCCCGATCCTTGAGCATATCGTTGAGATCTTCTGCCCGCTGATCATCCGTTCCGGCAAGATACCCATGTTGGGCCATGACATGCTTTCCAATTTTTACTCGATAGCCCAGGCGTTCGAGGTACTGAACGCCTTTATCGATTTTCTCCTGAGCAGATGGGGTGCTCGCCGGAGAAATGACCCCGATGAGATTACCCTTGCGAAGACGGGGAGGTTTAAGAATATTCATGGCAGTCGGGATGGGAGAACTCTGATATGAACGGTGATGGAAAGATAACAGGAATGCGGAAGAAAGCAATTGCGTAGACACAAAAACAAAGGAACCTTCGCCCCCCAGAGTGAGTTAAGTTGATATGAGCTTTCTGATTCCAGCGCGAAGATACAATCCGGGTATAGTGGAAATGATCGACAATCCCGATGCCGACGTGGACCTGCTGCGTGACGAGCTCAAGAGCATTCGGACCATCAACAGGTTGTTCGGAGGTTTTACAGCTGTCCGCCGGGGAATGGGGATGTTGATGGACGGCATGAAGAACGAGGAAATCAGTGTTCTCGATCTGGGAACAGGATCGGCCGATCTACCGGTGTATCTGGTGCAACTCGGGCGCCGACTCAAACGAAACATTCACATTACTGCCGTGGACAATCATCCACGCGTACTCGAAGTTGCGCGTGAACGGACAAGGGAATTTTCAGAGATAACAATTGAAGCCGGCAACCTCCTGAGCCTGAACTATCCTCCCGGCGCTTTCGATATCGTCATCTGTTCGCTGACGCTTCATCATTTTTCGAGGGAGGGCGCGATACAGATCATTCGATCGATGAACCTCCTTTGCCGAATCGGATTTCTTGTGAACGATCTCGACCGAAGCCGCATTGCCGCCTGGACCACGAAGTGCTATACCCATCTTACAACAAGAAACAACATGACGCTGAACGACTCCTACCTCTCTGTGCTTCGAGGATTTACACGGAATGAAATACTCAATATGGCCCGTGTGGCGGGTCTTCAAAACTTCGGAATTCATCGGCAACCCTTCTTCAGATTTATTCTCATCGGCAAGCATCAATCAGACGCAGACTTGTGAGGCTTGCGGCGAGACCTCACCCGAACTGGAAGCCGAAGCAGAAGGAGTAAGTAAGCCCGAAATTGTGGCCCTTTCAATAAGTCCCGGCCTTGAACCTTCCCGCGGGAAGAATCTCGACTGGGACTTCTCATTATAGACGATCCAAAGAGAACGTGCCTGCAACTTTTTTGGCTGCGAAGTCGTCTCACAGTAGGATGGGCCCTTCACTCATGTCACCGAGGCCCCGGTCGGAGTTCTTGATGGTTGCCCCTAAAGACCACGTCATGGAACAGAAGAACGAGAGAAGAGAGTATGTCAGACGCGAAAAAAATCCGAGCTATCATTGTCGATGACGAACCACCAGCCCGAAACAAGATCCGTGAGCTTTTGAAAACCGAATCAGACGTCGAAGTGATCGACGAGTGCACAAACGGAAGAGAGGCAGTGCAATCGATCAGCACAAAGTCGCCGGATCTGGTCTTTCTCGACATACAAATGCCCGAGCTCGATGGTTTCGGAGTCATTGAAGCGATTGGCCCAGAGCATTTTCCGGCTGTGGTTTTTATGACCGCATATGATCAATACGCCGTGCAGGCGTTTGAAGTGCACGCTGTCGACTATCTGCTGAAGCCATTCGACCGGCAGCGTTTTCAAACAGCGTTAAACAGAGTGAAGGAACACATAGAACCCAGTCACCGGGATGAGTTGAATCAACAGTTGAATACGCTGCTCCGCCAGCTGAAGGAACCAAAGAAACAGGCGGAGAGGTTTGTCGTGAAATCAGGCGGCCGCGTGTTCTTCCTGAAAAACGATGAAATCGACTGGATTGAGGCTGCAGGGAACTACATCCGCCTGCACGTGGGAAACGAAACGCATCTGCTCCGAGAAACAATGAATGCCATCCAGAAAAAACTCGATCCCACTCTTTTTATCCGCATCCACCGTTCGACTTTCGTGAACATCGAAAAAATCAAAGAGCTGCAACCCTGGTTTCATGGAGAATATGTTGTCATCATGCGGGATGGCACTCAGCTGACGATGAGCAGGAGCTACCGCAGTAATCTACCAGACCTCCTGGGAACGACGCTGTGAATCATCCGTCCTGATTTTCAGGAATCAGCCCATCTTCAACGACTTCCTGACCTGCGGTACACCCCTACCACGTTCAATCCGCCTGATCATATCCCGCCGACCGATGAAATGAGACGGTACACAACAACCGGGAATACGGTGACGATCTTGTGGGATATGAACAAAGTGCTCGCTACAAACCGAAGCGGAGTCTCACCATTTAATATTCAGTGAGCGGGTCAAACAACGCTTGGTCGATACATCGTAACTGTTTCAGGCAAGGCCTCCGGGAATTCTCGGGGGCCTTGTTGCTTCTTATCTCCGGGCTTCTTATGGTGATATAATGATGAGGAGGGCTTCATGAAAAGAGGAGTGAGTTCTTTGTTGTGTACCATAGTGCTGAGTTTGATCTGTGCGGGTCAATCCAAAATGAGTAATGCACCCCTGATGTCTTTAGTGGAATCAGAACGGGCATTTGCCAAAACGAGCGTCAAGATAGGAGCACGTCCGTCGTTCATGATGTATTTTGCCGACGACGCAATTGTCTTTCGTCCTCATCCGGTGAAGTACAAAGAAGCGATGAAGGATGTGCCTCCTCCGAAGAATCCAACCGAAGCGACGCTCGAATGGGAACCTCTCTGGGCAGATGTCTCTCGTAGCGGAGATCTTGGATATACGACCGGCCCATCTGTATGGACTGACCACAGCCCCGCCAAACGTCCGACATACTACGGCTTCTACTTTTCGTTCTGGAGAAAGCAACCCACAGGAGAGTGGAAGGTGGTTTTTGATGTTGGAACGGAGCTGCCCGGGCTATATGATGGACCCAGGGTTTTCCGCTCGCCAACGAAAGTTCAACGCAGAGCTGTCATGGCGAAGACGAACGCGCAGGAACAGCGGTCAAGCCTCATAGCAGCGGAAGGGGACTTTCTAAAATTGGTCCGGCAAAAGGGATTGAAAAAGGCCCTCGAGGAAAACATCGACAAGGAAGCGCGCATTTATCGGCAAGAATCCCAACCCATTGTTGGAATCGATACAATCCAGGCGTACTTTTCGAAGAAACCGTATCTTTCGACATGGGAACCGGTTGAGGCAAGCGTGGCGGAAGCGGGCGATCTTGGATACTCATATGGCAGCTACACCGTCAAGAATGGCAGCAAGCCCGGCGAAGATGAGAAAGGATACTACCTCCATGTATGGAGGCGAGATGCATCAAATCGATGGAGACTGGTGGCTGAGGTCACAAGCCCGCTGCCCCCTGAATCCCCCAAGACAAAACAATAACCTGCTCTATATAAATAGAGGCGGATACTTCTGTGAAAAAGGACCCCGATACGCAGCAAACGCCCGTCGCTCTTGGTGATATGCCGACGGATGAGTTTCGAAAGTTTGGTCATCAGCTCGTGGACTGGGTGGCTGATTACCTGGATACCGTCGAACAAAGGCCCGTTCTTCCCAATATCCATCCGGGAGATGTCATTCGTTCGCTCCCGGGTCTGCCCCCGCAGACCGGCGAGCCTATGCAGCAGATCCTTGCCGACATCGACCGGATCATTATGCCCGGAATGACCCACTGGAACCACCCACGGTTTCATGCGTATTTCAATTCATCCGCCAGCGGCCCGGGAATTCTCGGAGAACTGCTCAGCGCCGGGCTCAATGCAAACGGAATGGTGTGGGAATCGTGTCCGGCTGTCTCGGAACTGGAAGAGGTCACGCTTGGTTGGTTGCGCCAGATGTTGGGACTTCCCAAAGAACATTGGGGTATGATCCTTGATACTGCATCGACAAGCACGTTGCATGGAATTGCTGCCGCGCGCGAATCACTGACGGATCTTAAAACGCGAGAACATGGGATGACAGGGCGCAACGACCTTCCGAGGCTCCGCCTCTATCTGTCGGAATTTGCTCATTCATCGGTCGAGAAGGCTGTGATCACGCTTGGGTTCGGGATTGACGGGATGCGAAGAGTAGCGGTGGACGACCAGTTCCGCATGCGGCCAGAGGCCCTGGCCGAAGCCATTGCCGATGATCGGCTCCATGGTATTCGTCCTTTCTGTGTGGTTGCTACCGTTGGTACGACATCGTGCACGAGCATCGATCCGATACCTGCAATTGCCGACATCTGCGAGCGGGAAAAAATCTGGCTCCACGTTGACGCGGCATATGGCGGAAGTGCGGCCATTGTTCCGGAGATGCGCTGGGTCCTTGAAGGTTGCGATCGCGCAGACTCCTTTGTTGTGAATCCTCACAAATGGATGTTCGTCCCCGTAGATCTGAGCGTCTTATATACACGAAAACCCGACGTCATGCGCCAGGCATTTTCTCTCGTCCCGGAATACCTCCGCACAGCTCACGACGACGTCGTCCGCAACCTTATGGACTACGGTGTCCCGCTTGGGAGGCGCTTCCGGGCGCTCAAGCTCTGGTTCGTCCTGCGATATTTCGGGTGGGATGGTCTTGCAGCCCGCCTCCGTGAGCACCTCCGCATTGCGCAGGAGTTCAAACGCTGGGTTGAGGCCGATCCGGATTTCGAAGTGCTGGCGCCAGTGCAGTTTGGCACGGTCTGTTTTCGTGCTCACCCCAAAGGGATTAACGACGAACCCTCGCTGAGCAAACTCAACGATAACCTGATCAATGCTGTCAACGGAAGCCGGGAGACCTTTCTGTCGCACACCAAGCTTGGGGAACGATATACTCTGCGCATGGTCGTCGGACATCTCAAGACCCGGGAATCACACGCGCGGAAGGTATGGGAGCAGATGCAACAGGAACTCAAAACCCTGGTCGCGTAGGTCAATGGACCGATCAACCCTGAGAATAGATACAAGAGAAGGATTGCTGGAGCGCAAATGGGTCCTGTGGGTTTCCTATTTTCTCATCTGGACCGCCGTCGGATTATTCTTCGCTTCCGAATCAGTGCTTTGGGGCCGATACATATTCCGGACTCCCGTTACGTGGGATCAGGCGCTCAAGACCAACCTCTCCTTCTATTATATATGGGCGTGTATCGCACCGCTGGTATTGTGGCTCGGGAAGCGTTTCCGGTTTGAGCGCGGGTCAAGGACGATCTCCTTTCTCATTCATCTCCCTACAAGCGTTCTTCTCTCAACTGTTCAACTGTTGATCGCCGAAATCGTTGTTCAGTCGTTCAGCCCCGATCGACTACAGTTGTATGAAGCCTTCAGGGCAATCGAGCGCACGTTCGTTGTGTACTTTCACATCAACCTCCTCACATATTGGGCTATTCTTGGCATCGGGTATGGGCGCGAATACTACAGGAAATTTCGTGAACGCGAAGTGCGGGCCGCGCAGCTGCGGACACAACTCACACAGGCTCAGCTGCAGGCACTGAAGATGCAGCTTCATCCTCACTTCCTCTTCAACACGTTTAACACCATTTCATCGCTCATGCATAAGAATGTCGATGACGCGGATCGAGTCCTTGCCCGCCTTGGCGACCTTCTGCGATATTCACTGCACAATGTCGGTGTTCAGGAGGTGACGCTTAGAGAAGAGATCGATTTCCTGCAGCGCTACCTGGAGATCGAGCAAACGCGATTTGAAGACCGCCTCAAGGTTAGAATAAATGTTGAGCCTGAAGTGTTGGCCTGCAAAGTCCCGAATCTGATTCTCCAGCCCCTTGTAGAGAATGCCATCCGGTATGCAGTTGCGCCGCGTGCCAGTGGCGGGTGCATCGAGATCTCCGCGCGCCAGGTTATCGGGTCATTGAGAATTTCTGTCGTTGATGATGGACCAGGCCTCCCCGAGGAATACAACCTCCCGGCCCATGAAGGAGTTGGATTAAGGAACTCACGCGAGCGGCTTGAACAGCTCTATGGCGAGAACCACAGGTTCATACTCTCCAACAAGTCGCCGAGAGGCCTGGAAGTGGCCATTGTGATTCCGATTCGGCTCTCCTGACGGTTCCGGAAGGCCCTGCAGAAGGAGCGGTCCGCAACAATCTCTCTCGGGAATCGTATCTCATGAGAGTGTGGAAGAGTCTATTGTGAAAAAGAAGAGAGAGTCGATGTCCATCCGGGAAACCACTGCACGATTGTTGGCCTCTGTATGTGCGCTCCTGTTGCTGGGTGTTTCAACGCAGTCGCAGTCGCTCCGCGAGAAGTCTTTGGAGCAAAAACGGTTCGAGAGTGAGGCGACCGCCAACGGTTCCAGAATGGCCGATGCGTTCTACCGGCTCGGCGTAGAAAACCTTTACGAGCCCTCCAACAGCGATAGAGCTGTTGAGCATCTGGAGAAAGCGGTTGAGCTTGATGAGTCGAACGCCGAGTATCACTACATGCTCGCCGAAGCCTATATGGAGAATTTTCAGTTTGCTGGGCTTGTTCGCATGCCGTTCATCGCACCGAAGGTCAAAACTCAACTTGAGTTGGCCGTGAAGTATGACCCCGGCTCGGCGGTGTACCGTGAAGCGCTCGTGAATTACTATGTCTTTGCCCCGGCTGTTCTTGGAGGGAGCTACCAGAAGGCGCACGAACAGGCGAACGAGATTTCGAAGATCGATTCCTACATGGGCATGCTGGCGCACGCGGGAGTCTATGCGGAAGAAGGGGAAAGCGACAAGGCAGTGAATTTGTACAAGAAAGCGATCTATTCCCGGCCGACATCGTGGCAGGCGTATCATCATTTCGGCAATTACTACCTCGGCGTCCATGAAATTGATGCAGCCATCATGATGTTCAAGAAGTATGTTGAAGTGGCACCCGACCAGGCAGAAAGCTACCACCAACTCGGCCAGGCGTATCAACAGAAACGAATGTACGACGAAGCGATCGCCGTGTTTCAAAAAGCACTCGAGAGAGACCCATCCCGCACTCCACTCGTTTTTCGCATTGCCCAGCTCTATGAGTTTAGGGGCAACAAAGCGCTCGCACGTGAACAATACCAACGATATCTCTCAATGGTGCCGAGCGGAAGAGCGGCAGACGACGCCCGCGTGAAGATTCGAGAACTGGGTCACTAAGCAGCTGAGCAGCAACCACATGTGCTATCCCCGGCCCATCACCGGGGATTCTTTTTGATACCAGGCACAATGCTTCCGTAGACGTTTCCCTCTTGCTTCATTTATGGCTATATTGATAGAGGAAACAACGTTGTTGAAGTGATGACGATTGCCGGAGAGGAACCCCCCTCTCCCGTCTGACGTTGAAAGAATAGGTAGTATTGTTGAACCAGAAGAGGTCTTGCAATGAAAAAGAGGTTTTCAGGGTGGATGGTTGCAGCGGTCATGCTCGTGGGGATGCTGGTTGGATTCCAGGGAAGAAATCTCATCTCTGCAGACAACATCTACGAGCAATTCAACAAGTTTCGGGATATTCTCGTGCTCACGGACAAGTACTACGTTGATCCCGTTGATACGCGCAAGCTGACCGAGGGTGCGATCACCGGTATGCTGGAGCAGCTTGATCCGCACTCGGTGTACTTCCCTCCCAGTGCATTTGAAAAAGCTTCCGAGGAAATGCAGGGTAACTATCAGGGAGTTGGGTTGATGATTCGCGCGCTGAACGACACGATTATCGTTGTGGAACCCATGGGTGGGGGGCCAGCCGCAAAACTGGGCATTCTCTCGAACGACAGGATTGTCCGCATCAATGACAGCACGGCGATCGGCTTTACGTCCGATCAGGCATCAAAACGGCTCCGTGGTCCGAAGGGAACCAAGGTGAAGGTATCGATTGCGCGCCCTGGTGTTCCTGAGAATATGGTGTATGAAATTACACGAGCGGAGGTTTCCCTCAACAGTATCGACGTTGCACTCATGATCAACAATGAAGTTGGGTACATTGCGGTCAACAAGTTTGCGCTGACAACCGGCAATGAGATGAACGTTGCCATGCACGACCTCCGGAACAAGGGTATGAAGCGCCTGATCCTGGACCTTCGCTACAATCCGGGCGGCGTTTTGGAGGAAGCCGTGAAGATGGCTGATCTCTTCCTCGATGCCGGCTCGAAATCGAAACCGCGGCAGATTGTCTATACGAAAGGACGCGCCACGGAATTGGAGGAAAGCTTCACTGCAACGACGGGACAGGAATATGAAAAACTTCCCCTTATCGTCCTGATCAATCATGCTTCTGCAAGCGCAAGCGAGATTGTGGCGGGGGCAATTCAGGATTGGGACCGTGGACTGATCGTTGGAGAAACGAGTTTTGGAAAAGGACTGGTGCAGCGTCAGTGGGCATTCGGAGACGGCTCGGCCTTCCGATTGACGATCGCACGCTATTATACACCAACCGGGCGATTAATCCAACGTTCGTACACAGGCAAAGACAAGAGTGAATACGAACGGGAAGGACTCGAACGAGTTGAACAAGAGGGGGACAATCTGGAACACAAGAAAGATGCGACTGCCAAGGCCGATTCGGGTCGCCCCGTGTTCCACACGAACAGCGGACGGGTGGTGTATGGCGGTGGCGGCATTTCACCAGACTATATTGTGAAGCCTCCCGCGGCTACCGAGTCCATGCTGAATATCCAGCGTCGCGACATGTTCTATCAATTCATCACATCCTACCTTGATGCGCGTGGGCAAGCGATGCGATCGGCGTACGGAGAAGATGTGCAGCAATTTGTCAAGACGTTTGCGGTGACGGAGGAGATGCTGCAGGAGTTCCGCACATTTATCGCAACGAAAGGCGTCAAGCTTGAAGAAAAAGACCTTCAGAAGGATATCCTCTTCGTCAAAGCGCGGCTGAAGGCGGAGATTGCACGATCGTTCTGGGGTAACAACGGTTGGTATGGCGTCATGCTTGAAGTTGATCCACAGTTCCAGAAAGCAATGACCCTTCTGCCCGAAGCAGTGAAGTTCGCGAAATTGAATTAGCCGGGTCACCAACATAAAGGCTTCTTCAGCGCAGGGATCCATCGGCTACGAAACGATGGATCCCTGCTCGTTTGTACGCGCGTCTCATCGATTTTCTAGAATCAGGAACATCTCGCACCATTTGCCCCGCTGGTATCGCATCTGATAGTCCCCGCTTCGCCAACAAAGGCTTGACTTCATTCCAAGAGATGGCTACTTTCACTCTGCAATCATGCACCGGGACACGGGCCCATTCTTAAAATCCGGGCACGCAGGCCTCAAGCTCACAATCAGTACGTAAGCGACGCTTCGATCGGTTTTATCGCCGCGATATGCGCGGTTTGGACATCTCCGTCTCGATCCGATCATCGTTTCCGTGTCCGTCTTTCTCCTCGATTCAATTCGTTCTATAGTATGTGAGGAAACCATGAAAAGGCTCCTTTGTTTCTTCTTTCTCGCGTCCCAGGTTGTGCTGGCCGGGACAACGGGAAAAATAGCGGGACGCGTACTTGACGCGGCGACACGCCAACCGCTCCCCATGGTCAACATCCAGATCGTGGGAACTACGTACGGTGCGGCTTCGGATATCGACGGTAACTATTTTATCATCAACGTTCCCGTTGGCACGTATACGCTTCGTGCGTCGATCATTGGCTATGCGCCAAAAACGATATCGAACATCAGAGTCATGCTCGATATGACAACAACCATAGATTTTCCGTTGCAGGCAGCCGATGTGCAGATGAATGAAGTCATCGTTGTGGCCACACGCCCCCCCATTCAGGCTGATCTGACATCGACAAGGCACATCGTTGAATCCGAGGCCATCAACGTTCTGCCCGTTGATGACTTTCGCGAAGTGGTGTTCATGCAGGCCGGAGTGAATGGAAGCCATTTCCGTGGCGGCCGGTTCAACGAAGCGCTCTTTCTGGTCGACGGCATGGCGATCAAAAGCGCCATCAACAGCTACAGCGGAACGACCACCGCCGGTTTCTCGACAAACCTCCCTGAGTTCAGCGTATCAGAAATTCAGGTTACCACGGGAGGATTCGAAGCCGAGTACGGCAATGCGCAGTCGGGTATAGTCAATACGATTACGCGTGACCAGACCCAGTTCGGTGCCAAGTTTCGTGTTCGCACATCGGATTTTCCATGGGACAAGATGAAATGGAATCCAAACGCCTATGGCACTGGCCAACCGGATTGGAAAGATTACGAGGCATATATCAGTGCTCCGTCCGTGGCAATGGGGGGTATCAATTTCTTCCTCAACGGGTCGGCAGACATTGCGAGGCAGAACCGCGATTTCCTGCCGCATGAGGATTTCCAACGTGAGTCCTATCAGGTGAAGCTTCGAGCAGTCACCCAGAATACCCGCGTGACGCTCAGCGGATTATACTCCTGGGATCAGACGAACTCCTATTATCATACATCTTCGAAATACGGCCCACTGAGCGAAGGATACCAGACAGACCTCTTCCAACAAATTGCCACAGTCAACGGAGTGAAAACGCTGCAACAGTACATCTTTGTGACGGATCCGCAAAACTATCACAACGCTCGCACACCCGATTCCGCACGATACCTTGTCGACGGGCTGTGGTACAAGAATGTGCAAAACACTTATCAGGCGGGAATGCAGCAACACATCTCTCTGCCGATCAATAAAAGCTACAATATCGGCTTGTCGATCAACCAGACGATCAATAATCAATCGTTCATTGACATCAAGCTCTCGCAGTTTCTGACAAACTTCCGGGAAATTGTTCGCGATGTAGACGACAGGAATTTGGATGGCAGCACGTCGGATGAGTTGCATTGGCAGCTGAACGGCAGCATCGGTGGATACAACAGTCATCTCTTGACAGACGGCTACTGGTACTATACCGGCGATGAAGGCTGGTATCTGAACCAGGTATCGCGCACAACCAACCTTCGGGCTGATTATTCGAATCAAATCAACTCCTCGAATCTGTTGAAGTCGGGTGTTGAGGCAGACTATATCAAGGGTGATGTTGAGAAGGTAACGTTTGAATCTCCATCCAATCCCCGCTTTGATCTTTGGGATCAGGATCTTGTTGATTTTGCAGTGTATGCACAGGACAAGATCGAGGTTCGCGATGGATTTATCATCAACGCTGGAATCCGGTTTGACTACTACAATCCTAACGGCCTGACTGGCGATGTTTTGTATCCAGCCGACCTCACGACTCTGCCGACCCACAAAGACGGGCTGGGCTTGACGACGTCTGATAAGATTCCTGCCCGGTGGCAAATCAGCCCGCGTATCGGTATCTCACATCCCATAACGGAAAGGGACAAGATTCACTTCTACTACGGACACTTCTTCCAGCGTCCGGATCTTCGCTTCCTCTATGAAAATATTGCCCTGAACTTCCGTTATACTACGAACGTCGACCTTGGCGATCCAAGACTTCTGCCGGAGAAAACTGTTTCCTACGAACTCGGCTGGGATCACATGTTCTCTGACTTCCTGCGGATGACCACCACGCTGTACTTCAAAGACATCACGAACCTTATTGGAGCGACGGACTTCGTCATCTCAGGGTCTCCAGACTCCTATCAGGCGTACACGAATATGGACTATGCAAACGTGCATGGGCTTGAGATGACCTTGGAAACAATGGGTACGCGTGGAATCGGTGGAATGGTAAACGTGAGTTATGCGTTCGCGAACGGACGGTCGTCGTCGGTGTTTCGTACAAACGGTCAGATTGTGCCGCGTCGTCTTGATCCGCTCGATTGGGACGTGCGGTGGAGGATCAATGCAAACCTGTTGCTGACATCGACGGGAGCGATTCACGACTTGATTGGCGATGCCGAGGCGGACTTTGTGCTTGTTGCGCACTCAGGGTATCCGTATTCGTCGAATACGCGCGATGAGTTTCCGTTGTTCGTTCTCCGCAACGACGCGCGCCTGCCATGGGCAAGCAACGTCGACATGCGCGCTCGGAAATCATTCATGTTCGCCAAGATCGAGTTCTCAGTGCTGGCAGAAGTGAAAAACCTGTTCAACACCCGTAACGTGTCGTACATCTCTGGCGGACGCGACGGCCTTGTCGAGTATGAAGCCACGGGTAATCCGACCGGTCCCTACAAGGATCCCCAGGCCTACAGTCCTCCCCGCGTGTACCGGCTCGGGTTGCAGGTTCAATTCTAAGGTGACGCCATGAAGAAAACCATTATATGCATCTCACTCTTGAATATTTTCTTCCTCACAGCAGCGTGGGCCCAGGATGGCCCAAAGGTCCGCGAAAAAATGCCGATGAAGACGTCGTCCATCAACTCCGTGGATCCCAAAGGCTTCAGCCATAAAATGGGTAGGCTGTGGACGCAAATCACAAACTATGGGTTCTATGGCGACCGCAACTATGAAGAGCCGAATTTTGAGTGGCCTGGTGGCAGCGGCAATCTCTATGGCTGGTTGACTTCAATCTGGATTGGCGGAATTGCCGATTCTCTCGGCTACATGTCTTCGGGGGAGAGTAATCACTTCCGGCCCCTTGATTCTATCCATGTCAAACACGCTGCGGAAGGTTCGC
>JBEKOB010000001.1:0-161431 GCA_049522195.1 Bacteroidota bacterium | reverse complement strand
GAGTATCGTATTATGAAAGCGCAATTTTGTACAGCTGGGAAATAAATGCAAGTTCTTGGCGAGCTTTGTTCCCCCAACGTCATGAGCGAGCGCGGCGAGTCGAATCCTTCGACTCCACCTTCGACAAGCAAAGAATGGGGCTCAGGATTCGACCCTGAGCGAAGCCGAAGGGTCGAAGGATTTGTCAGAACGTCTTAGCATGCCCTCTGTAGGTGGTACTGAGATAAATCCTACACAACCAGGAGAGGAATGTGCAACGCCGCCCAGACACCATAACGTAGGAATGTTTCTCTGCGCGCCTCGGGAACAATTGAGGCGAAGTAAATGGACTTGGCCATCGTGTTGCTCATCATCGCAACCGTGAGAGCGAGAATGACGGACCGGGCCATTGTGGCAGAAGGATGAAGCAGCGAAAGGATGTACGGCGTAATGTCCGTGAAACCGACCACCGCAGACAAAACGAGAAGCCCCGTGCTCCCCAACCGCTGTTCGATGAGTTTCGTCACGATCATCAGCAGGACGAACGCTAGCGCAAATACAATGGATGGCCGGATCTCGAATGGATTGTGCAAGTTGGGAAATGTCGCCATTTCTTCCGACTCGCCCGACGGTCGGATGCGAAACGACAGCACTACCCCAACAAAAAACAGAAGTGTCAATCTCCACCACATCGCCGGGAGGAACGCCGGATTGATAACGAGGATCAGAACAAGAATGCGGAGATACATCATGCTGGAAGCAAGGATGGAAGCCTGGAGCGCCATCCCCGAGTGTTCCGGGCTTTTGTGAGCTATGCGCCCCAGTGCGACGGTCGTGGCTGTGCTTGACACGATGCCGCCGACAACACCGGACAACCACAGGCTCACCTTATTTCCGAATCTCTTTGATAAGAAGTATCCAACAAACCCAATGCTCGACACGAGGATAACAATCTGCCAGATCCGGGTCGGATTGAGGCCGAACTGCGTGTAGTCCTGATTCGGCAGGACAGGGAGAATAATAACCGTCACCAGGATGAATTTGACGACGGCGAGAAACTCCACCTTGTTGAAGCTGTCGAGATAGGTTTCCAGTTCTGCTTTTTCGGAAAGAAGAACTGTGTTGACGACTGCGAGGGCCATGGCTATCCAGACATCCGCCAGAAGCGCGACGGCACCGACGACAAACGTCAGGAGAGCGGATGCTTCACTGGTGAATCCGTGATGCCCCGACCTCGTTTTTGTGGAATAGGCAATAGCGGCGAGTACTCCCATCACAGACAAACCCACGGGGAGCATGAAACCAACGCCAGAGCGTTGGAGCCACGCGCACCCGAAACCAAGCAAGCTGATGATCGGATATGTCCGAACTCCACCAAATATGACGCTCCCCTGCTCGATCTTTGTGCTTTCCCGCTCGAGTCCCACAAGAAAGCCAAGTGCGAGCGCCAACGCGAGGCGCAATTCTGTAGTCCATTCAATGATATTCATCGTCAGAACCGATATTAGATTGGTGAAATAGCCACTTCAACTTCGGTGACTTCAAACGCTTTTTTCAAATCGGCAGGACGAATTTCCACAAGAAATCCTCGTTTGCCCCCATTAATGAAAATTCGAGGCAGGGCGAAAATGGTCCGCTCCGCGTACACTGGGAGCGGATGTTTTGTTCCGAAGGGACTCGTTCCGCCGAATTGATACCCGGTGTGCCTCTGCGCAGTGGTTTCATCGCACGGTTCGACGCGCTTCGCTCCGGTGACGCGTGCGAGCTGTTTCGTCGAAACTTCCCGGTCGCCATGCATCAACACGAGCAGCGGCTTCTTTTCTTCTGTCTGCATCACAAGTGTCTTCACAACCTCGTGCTCGGGGACGTTCAATGCGAGAGCGGAAAGATTCGTCCCGCCGTGCTCCTCATACGTGTACAAGTGAGGCAGAAAATCTATTTTCTTCTCCCGAAGAATTCTTACCGCAGTCGTCACCGGATATTCCGGCTTAGCCATGTCCGAACTCCTCTCGCAACCTCAGAGATCGCTCAGCCAGCCAAATTTCTCCAGGTCCAGCACCTCCCCTCGGAAGACTACCCCTTCTGCTTTCAACAGTCGTCGTTGTTTCTTATGGGCAGCACTATCCTTGGGAAACGAAATCCTTCCCTGCGCATTGATCACGCGGTGCCACGGCACGCCGGAATGAGGCGGGAGAGCATGGAGCGCGTAGCCGACCATCCGCGGTTGCCTGGGGAATCCCGCTTCAGATGCAACCTGACCGTAGGTTGCCACTTTCCCTTTCGGGATCTGACGAACAATATCCCAGATGAGCTCGTAGGAGCTGAGCATTTTGCGGGCTCCCATTCGAGCAGGTTGTTGAAATTCTGGTTTCAAAGACAAACCGTCAACACCACTCAGAGTGCCACTGGCTGTGCGAACTTCGCAAGTTCTGCAGCAGAGGCTTTCTCCACGTCTGCGTGCAGACTGTTGCCATGCGAATCCATCGTGACGATGACCATGAAATCCTTCACGCGGACGTGCCACATTGCCTCGGGCACTCCGAATTCCAGGAAGTCCACTCCTTCCACTTCCTCGATGCATTTTGCATAGTACTGTGCCGCACCACCGATGGCGCTGAGGTACACGGACCCAACCTCTTTCATGGCCGCGAGCGTTTTACCCCCCATGCCTCCCTTTCCAATGATCGCCCGCACCTTGAACTTCTTGATGATATCTCCCTGGTAGGGTTCTTCCCGAATACTCGTAGTCGGACCAGCGGCATTCATGAACCATTTGTCCCCTTGTTTCAATGAGACAGGTCCGCAATGATAAATGGCCCCTCCGTCCAGGTTGACTGGAGAGTCGTGCGTCATCAGATGATGATGGAGAACATCCCGCCCCATATGCATGATGCCGTTGAGCAGCAAAACGTCACCCACCTTCAGGCCTCGAACTTGGGTCTCGGAGAGAGGGGTCGTAAGTCGAATCTCACGCCCAGTCAATGGTAGATGCTCTGCCGCGGCCATCTTCATAGTGGGGGTATCCCCCTTGTAGAGCCAGCGCTTGATCTTGCCCGTAGCCGGGTCGATCACGACACCGAGGCGACGGTAGGCCCAGCAATCATACGCGACAGAGACGAAAAAGCAGGCCGGCAGGCGATGGTATGAACCTATCTTGCAGCCAATCAAAGTCGCCTGGCCACCAAAGCCCATCATGCCGATACCAAGTTTGTTGGCATTGTCCATGACATAGGCTTCAAGCTTTGCCAGCTCGGGATTTGGATTGATGTCGTCGAGTTCGCGGAAAAGCTGCTGTTTTGCGAACGCATACCCGGATGCCCTGTCTCCGCCAATGGCAACGCCGAGTGATCCGACACTGCATCCCTGACCTTGTGCCTGCCATACGGCATGCATAATGCATTTCCGCACGCCATCGATAGTCCTGTCCGCGCGTCCGAGGTTCGGTAATTCGGTGGGAAGCGAATACTGGATGTTCTTGTTCTCGCATCCGCCCCCTTTGAGGATCAGTTTCACTTCGATGTCGGGCTCATCCCATTGTTCGAAATGCAGCACGGGAGCACCTTCGCCGAGATTATTGCCGCTGTTCTTGCCGGTCAGCGAATCGACCGTATTGGGGCGCAGCTTTCCCTGCTTGGTGGCTTCAACGATTGCCTCGAGGATTTGTTTCTTCATCGCGATCTGATTGACTCCGACTGGCGTCTTGATCTCGAACGTCGGCATTCCGGTGTCCTGACAAATTGGGGCGCAACCGGTCACGGCCATATCGATATTGATCGCAACTGTCTGAAGGGCGAGATCGGATTGCGTCCCCTTGTTCTCCCTCTTTGCCGCATCCTTGATTGCTCGCCGGACATCCGCGGGCAGATTCGTGGATGTTTCGGTGACGAGGCTTAGCATGCTTTCTTTGAACTGTTCCATAAACTATCTCCTTATTCTCCTCAAGATAAAACAAGAAATGAAGACATAATGTTCACTCACAGCTTGACAGGCTCGGTGACAAACGAGCTTCCAGCCCCTTCAACATTCGAAAAAACAACAGGTTGCAGACTTCCGTACAGCGACAGCTCCCCCTCAAAGAACAGGACTTTCGTCCACGCTCTCGAGGCCATGAAGAGTTGCTGGAAAACCATCAACAGCACAATCGTCAGGTCCGAAGTCATCCCGATAGAAAGGTCGATCAACAGGTAGGCCGCGAACAAGAGGATTGGGACAAGAAGCATAAGGAGCTCCAGGCCAATCGTCTTGAAGAAATGCCGGAAGACAAACGTCGTCGATTTCCAGGCTGACTTCAACATTGAACGCTCATCGTTCAGCACCACGCTGACCTTGGCATAGTCCGCGATCATGAGCACGATCATCATCGGGACCATGAATACGATTGACATAGCAACCTGGACCCAGATGTAAGTAAGCTCCGAAGTGGCGTTCTCTGTCAGTGCTTGTCCAACGAAACCTACAATACCACCAGATAACAAGGCGACCAAGAGGAGCACAATCACGAAAAGGACTAAGAGGCGCAGAAAACGACCAAGGTATGCTCCGCACCCTCCAAAGAAAGATGATGCCGTATATTTACCCCTTGAATCCTTCAGGACGGTTAAGATGCCTCCTGCAAGAAATGTGTTGATGAGCATGAAGACAATCATAACCCAGAAGATCTGCCGGAAAACCGCGGAGAGCTCATCACCGTGGGCGGTAATGAAATCCTGCCACGTGGTGAAATCAAGGCTCCCCATCAATGTTGATGGGGCCATTGAGGAACCAAATCCGGCCTGCAAAACACTCCGAAATGCCATCGCAACCGGAAGTGCGATAAGAAGATTGACGATATACAGCACCAAGACCATTCTCGGTTCAGCCGTTGCACGCCGGAGACCTGAGGAAAATGCCCGCGTTATCCTCATATAGTAGTCGCTTTCTATCGTCGAAAGAAGGAAGTTCGTTAACCAATCATCCCGCTGAGCTGAAGCGCATTCTGGAACCAGAAGAGGAATTTGAGTGTGTATTTCCAGATCGGCGCGCGCACGGGCTCCGTGGTTTTTGAGTTGTTGTTCAGGTTGATGTCAATGATAAGCGTCGTGTCGGGATCGACTTTGGCCCAGAGTATCTTTTCAGGTCTGCGATACTTGAATTCCACCCAGCGGCTCTGCCCATCCCACGGTTCGCGGACTTCCTGACCATTGTCAAAATGGACAAGAACTGTTGTCGGAAGCTTGATTTCTCCCAATCGGCTGGCAACGACCCTCGATTCAAACGTCTTGGCGACCGACGCGCTGTCTTTGGTAAACCCGACTGTCGTCTTCTTTCCGTCCTTCTCATAGACCCCCTTCGGAGAGATCACTTCCTTGTTTTCAATCGTCGTCAGTTCATAGTCACAGACGTCCGTGCCGTAGAGGACCTGATCGAAGTACCAGTTGAGGTCTTTGCCGAACTTGTTGCCATGATATTTCGGAACGATCTCGTTCACAACTGCGATGAAGTCTTTTCCAGACGGGTGTTTGAATTTCCATCTCTCGAAATACGTTTTCATGAGGGTATCCATGATGGGACGACCGATCAGGCGCTCAAGCGTCGTCATGAACACGGCCGTCTTCTGATATGTCATGTTTCCATATCCCCCCTGCTTGAACAGCCATCCAAGGGTTCCCGTCGGCGCGATCTTGGGATTGTGCATTCCCGTGTATCCCGTCCTGGTGCTTTCAAAATCGCCCGCAGTGAGGCCCGAGAGCTCTATCGCTGAGGTCTCCTTCCCGTATGTGTGATCCATGATGCGGGTCTCATAGTACTGATTGATCCCTTCATCCATCCAGGCTTCTTCGAATTCATTGCTGCCAACCATGCCATACCAGTACTGGTGGCCGAATTCATGCACTGTGACGAGCTCGGCAAGTTTCAAAAACTTGCCAACTCCCCACATCGATCCGGCAGTAATGAGCGTGGGGTATTCCATTCCTCCTGCACCGGTGGCTCCGAACGCAGGATCGACAATGGTGATATTCGGATAAGGGTATTTTCCTACATGCTCTTCAAAATACTCCAGCGTAGCTTTCACAGATTCAAAATACCGTACAGCCTGATGCACACGCTGCGGCTGCATGAGCACCCGGATCTTGACGTGCTTCCACTGATCGCTCAGGTCAACGTATGACGGAGATGCAGTCCAGGCAAAATCGTGAACATCCTCCGCGTGGTGCGTGATCGTCTTCGTACCGTTGCCATTGTCCTTGACGTTCGAGAGAAGGCCGGTCGCGCCGACGACGTATTCCTTTGGGACAGTCATATCCACATCATAAACCCCGTAGTCGGCAAAAAACTCCGTGTTGGCATGGAACTGATGGCAATTCCACTGACCCTTCGTGGCATATCGCTGTCCGGCCGCTTCGTAGACGCCGATTTTCGGAAACCACTGACCTATCATAAAGAAGTTCTGGTAGTATCCGGTTCGCGCAAACACCCTCGGCAGTTTGGAAGTAAACGCAATGTCGAGCTGTATCGTTTGGCCCGGAAGTACGGGCTTCGACAATGGAACGCGTATGACTGTCTGGTCCTGTTCATTGTTGTCGTCCGGATGGATGAACTGGATGAGACCCGTCAAGTCTTCTCCGTCGGCCGTCTTCATAGATGTCACATCAACCCAACCCCATCCTCCTTGGGCGAGCTCAAAGCCGCGATTGACTCCACCGGATTCCTTCATAAACGTCGACTCGGTATTTTTGAAAGCGTTCAAATAGAGATGGAATTGCAGCTCAACCACACGGTCAGTTGATGTATTGCGCCATGTCAAGGTCTCTTTCCCGTTTAGTATCTTCTGGACTACGTCGAGTGCAACAGAGATTTTGTATGTGACGATGCGCGGGCTCAGCGGTTCCTTGAAAATGGTCTGACCACTCGCACTCAATACGACGATGAGCATGCTGGCAATCAAACTGACGCATATGCTGATTCGGCATTTCATAAGGAGGATCCTTCGCTCAGAAAAGCATGCTGTGCAATCCGTTTATTTCCACTTCACAACGCCCACCTTCACCAGGTCTTCGATGAATCTATCAAACCCTTCGACAGCAGCGCTGCCAAACTCACCGACAAGGGCCCGCTCGATATCCGAAATCGATCTCTTCCCATCGATGAAGTTGGGAATCTCAAACCGGACATCCCCGTTGAGCTGGTAGCGGGGTGCGCTCGAAGTGGCTGCACCCTTGGGGAGCTTGCTCTCCGGCAGTCCGAAATCAAGAGGACCGCGGGTCAGACGGACAGGCACCCTCGCGTCAGAAATTGAACGAAAGGCAGGGATATTCTCCTTTCCGAGCCGTGTTGCCACATCCTGCTTGACCTCGTCCAGAAGCGCACCCGCAATTGCGCCGATCTGTTCGTTCGATTTCCTAATTGCTCGCTGGACCTCAGTCTCACCGTTAAACCAGGGGATCGTTGAAAGTCCCTCTTTCGCGACGCGTGCGTTCTCGTCGATTACAATTGTGGCTTCCCGAAGAAGTGCCGGCAGTCGATCGGCAGGCGAATCCAGCACCAGCTGGGCGGCGCTACGCCCGGCTTGGCCGACTCTCTGCATCGCGTTTGCGCCCGCCAGGTAGACCAGATCAAGTGCCTCGTTCGTGGCCAGATTCGAAAGAAACACGACGGTTCCGGCAGCAATCATCTCGCTCCTTGCAAGCTCGACAGGGTCGACCTTATCGGGAGTATCGTCGGATGTGTGATGGGTATAGTCAGGGCCATGAACCATCATGACGCCGGGTATTTTCCGGTCGATGAACATCATATGGTCGCTCCCGCCGGAGTATGGAACGATACGATAGTTGAACTCGGAGAGGCTCCCCCGTGGAGTCCTGATGTTCAGAGCATCGGTCATCTGTGCCATGTTTTCCATGACGTCGATCAGCACTGAGGGGATTGAGTTCGGAGTCCGGGTCATGATGAGCTTGGAATGGAGGAGTTCTTCATTTTCCCCAACCATGTCCATATTCAGGTTAGCAAGGAATTTCCCGCCGAGCTCCGGTCCGACAAGCTCAGGATGAGCATCGATATATGGCATGGTCCCGTTCCATTCGGGGACCCAAACAAAACGGACTGAGCGTATCAGCTTCGGCATCCGCCCTGAATCTGTTAATTCCTTCAAAGTGCGGGCGATATCCAAAAGGGCCGCGGAACCACTCGCGTTGTCATTGGCGGATTCCTTCGGATGGTCGAGATGAGCGCTGAGGACGATTTCCTCATCCGGTTTTTCCGAACCCCGGAGGCGCGCAACAACGACATCCATGAAGTATGACTCGAGGCCGATGCCTTTCACCTGGCCGCGCACAACGACCTTTTTGCCGCTCAAGAGCAGGTCGCGGAGCTTTTCCCCCTGTCTGTTCGTCAGGTTAAAGCCGAAGGTTACGCGTTCCAGTTCCTCCGTCTTCGGCCACATGCCCGTGTATTGCAGCATGTCCGGGTGGTCCTTTGCCCGATCATCGTCCAGGTAACAAACGACCGCCTTGGCGCCATACTTCAGCACTGCCAGCCTGTGTACTTCGCCGCCGTATCCTGTCGCCAGCACAATTTTGCCTGCAACATCCTTTCCTTTGTAGTCTTCGTCACTTGTGCCTCCCCCCACCCAGACAAGCGCAGCTGTGACGTCGCCTGCGTTGGAGTAGGTCATGACGCTCATCGCAATTTCGGGGTATCCCACGATCCGCTCTTCATACGGTTCTATCATCCTCAGCTCACCCCAGGAAATGTCCCATCCTGACGGGGACTGCCACGTCTGATAAACGATGCGGCCGTCTGATTTGTAAGACTCGATCGTAGCGTCCTTCTCAGTGTAGCCATACGCGCGAAGCTGCTGCAACACGTATTGTGCTGCATCCCGGTATCCCCGTGACCCTTGGATCCGATGATGGCGACTTATTTGGATGACATGCTCCTTCGCAAGCTCGCCGCTCAGGGATTCGTGCAGGAGATCCCTGATCTTGGAACTGAGCAAGTCCTGATTTGGCTGTGAGAAACTTTGTGTGGCGAGGAGAAGGGAAGCGAGAAGTAGGTTACGGCCCATGTTCATGCGGTATGGCCTCGTAGGTCGAAGAATAAAATTGCGTGTGTGTGGTGAGTAATCGCGACTTAATATAGAGAACGATAAGGGAAATGGCAAAGGAAACTTGAGATCCGCACCGTGATTTCGGGTCCGCGCTCCGATACCCAAGGATTTCGCGTGCTTACGCAGAGCAGAACGTACACGGTGATGAAGAAAGTGTGTCGGAACTGAAATAGAAGCGCCCGATACTTGCTTCGCTTGAAGAACGCGAAACTCGAACCGGGCGCTATGGGGGGAAACCCACAAAGAATGTTATTGGAAATCACCTCCGAAGGTCAAATTGCCGAGCCGACCGTTGCTGTCAATCGTGACCGCGATCGTGTTGGAAGGATTGTTTGCGGAGATCGCTTTGAACGTTAGTGTGGCAACCTGCGCGTCGATAACTGTATACTGACCGTTGTTGTTGCTCCTCATTTGCATCGGTACGGTAAACGTGCTGTAGTCCCCTTGGCCACCTCCCATCGACCGAAGACTGATCCGGAATTGATACGCGAGCATCGAGAGATGGTGGATATCATTGATCATAGCGTCGCGGTTGGAAGAAACAGATTGGGCGCCGAAGAGAGCAATGCCAATTGCGATTGCAAAGCCAACAATGATCACGCCGAGTATGATGAGCAGTAACTGTTGTTGACCCATGTGTTACCTCCGAGAATGCACGCGGCAATTGTGTTCCCCGTCACGAAACAACGAGGATTACCCTATATGTATTCCTTCAATATTCGTGCCCCCAGCACGAAACGCGTCGACGCAAGGAAACTCTCAGGAATCAGCAACAATTACGAATCCACAGTTCTCGACCCCGGAAATTATTACCGCAACCGGAAATTCTGACACGGTCAGAGACGGAGTATTCCGCATCGTGACGTCATTTCCTACGAAGTAATCCAAAATCAGAATCTTGCGGCGGATCACACACCGACAAATCCTCTGAATAGAATCGGGACTCAACTTACTTGTCCCACACAAGCACTTTCAAGAATGTCGGATACTTCTCCGAATGATACACCCGTTGCGTCGCTTTTTGGAAATCCGATTCCTTCGCGGTCCGTATGTTGACAAACGTCTGAGGGTTCCTGTCCACAAGCGGGAACCAGCTGCTCTGTATCTGGACCATCAAGCGATGGCCTGCTTTGAAGCAATGCAGAATATCGCGCAGCTCAAACTCTACGTGTGTCACTTTGTTCGGTGTGAACGGCACCGGCTTCGAAAGGCTCTCCCTGAACTTTCCTCTAAAGACGTCTCCGCGCACAAGCATGTCGTATCCACCGACCGGGACTCCGCTCCTCGTTACACCAGCAGAATCATCGGGAAACACATCAATGAGTTTCACTATCCAATCGGAGTCTGTGCCGGATGTCGACACTTCCAGATTCGCCACGATCGGTCCGGCGATCGTGACGTCCGATGAGAGATTGTCGCTCTCGAACACGAGAACGTCGGGGCGACTTGCTACAAATCGCTGGTCCTCTCCAAGAAATTCGCGTGAGACGTCCGAGCGAATTTCACGCGTGTGAGGGACCGGCTTTGCGGGATCACTTATGTACTCAGAGAACTCATCGATTGATGCCTTCGGGGGATCGAAAGAGAGTCCTCCCCTTGGTTGCAGGTAGAGCTTTGCCTCCCTGGTGTTTTTCGGAGGCCAGCTCCCAAGCTGGTGCCATATGTTGGCCCCGGTCTCGAAGACGATGGCCTCACCCCTGGGGGGTTCCCCTTTTCCTTTCAGGTAATAATTGAAGAAGGGCAGTTGTACATTTTCCTGGAACCAGATCGAGGTCTTCGCTCCCCAATTGAGGTCACCCAATTGCTCCCCTTCATCACGATTCCACTCACCATGGAACCACGGACCCATCACGATTGTATTCGTGATTCCAGGATTATTCTTTTCGATTTCCTTGTACGTCTTCAAAGGTCCAAGCATATCCTCCTGATCGAACCACCCCCCGACCGTCATCACGGCCGGCTTGATGTTCTTCAGATGTGGGTAGACGAGCATCGGCTTCCAGAATTCGTCCAGAGTTTCGTGCTCCATCATCTTCGTCCACATTGCAACACTGTCTTTAAAATAGAGTTTATTCGCGTTGGAAAGAGGACCCATGGCAAGGAAGAACTTATAGAGGTCCGCTGCCGGTGGGCCGAAGTTGAAGACCATGCGAGTGGTCAGTCCCGGCCTTGCGTGTCCAAAGAACATGTAAAAGCCGAAATTCTGAGCAAGGAAGAATGCGCCATTATGATGCTCATCGTCACCGACGAACGGATCGGCAATGGGCGCCTGAGGAGAAGTAGCCTTCACCGCCGGATGCGCGTCGATCGTACCCATCGTGGTGTAGAAACCCGGATAAGAGATTCCTGTGATTCCTACGCGGCCGTTATTGTGCGGGAAATGGTTGACGAGCCAATCGACGGTATCGTAGGTATCCGTCGTTTCATCAATATCTTTCTTGCTCTTCTTGGATGGATTGTAGGGACGCAAATCCACGAAGGTCCCTTCGGACATGTACCTCCCCCGGACATCCTGATACGCAAAGATGTACCCTTCGCGAACCTCATTCATCGATGGAACCATCCGATTACGCGTTGAACTCAACCCGTAGGGCCCAACGGTGTACGGTGTACGATTGAGAATGATCGGGTATTGCCTTGTCGTGTCCTTCGGCGAGTAGACTGAAGTAAAAAGCCTCACACCGTCCCGCATGGTGACGTAGAATTCGCTTTTGGTGTAGTGGTCCTTGATGTAGAGAGAATCCTGTGCCCTGACGGAAGTGAGAAGGGCGAAAAATGCGAGAAGGGGCAGAATTGCCCGTGTAAATTCTCTACGGTTATGATGCTTGCTCAAGCGGACTCCTCCCTATTGGTTTGGCGGCACTCCCGACCCCGATCTCGCCGGCACAAAGGTGCATAAGCCGATCTGCCGGAGCTCAACGAAACGCCGGGTAACGGAACGTGATGTCAATAATTCAAATCACTTCAGAACAACAAGGCAGCTGGCCATGATATCGTGCAATGCTTGCTTCTTCTCCGTCAAACCCGCCATGATAAAACCTATATACAGGATCAAACCGGAAATGATCTTGCCAAAATACCGTCCCGTGGCTCGTCCGAAGGAAATACGTCCCCCGCTCAGGTCAGTCACTACGATTCCGAGAGCGAGTTTCCCGAGCGTTGCCTGTTTATTCGACGATTCCATGAGCGCATAATACAGCCATTGCAGGATGAGGATGACAAGAATGGCGGTCAGATATGCCGCAATGGCCGCGAGAATGAATCCGATCGCACTCGGTGACTCGTCCATCATCCCGGATCCGATACCTATCCCGAATAGCGCCAGGCCGGGGATGAAGAGCATGAACGCAACAATTCCCATAATGATCTGGTCAATCAGATGCGCAACGAATCTCCGCCAGAATCCCGCGTACCGAACAACGCGAGGCGTGGGTGGGGGAAGCGGTGGTTGAACCTGCGTGGGCTGCATAACTCCTCCGTTTGTTGTAGTAGACTAGTTCGACGACAAAACCTTCAAACTCCTATCACAACTCAACTCCGCTACTAGTTCGAAATTCCCAGTTGTCCGAGGATGAACGCGAAGTTGAACGCTTGTTCCTTGTATGCGTCGTAGCGACCGGACGCCCCTCCATGTCCCGCCCCCATATTGATCTTCAGCAGCATGGGATTATTGTCCGTCCTGGTTACGCGCATTTTGGCCGTGTATTTTGCCGGTTCCCAGTACATCACCTGGCTGTCGTTGAGCGACGTCGTAATAAGCATTGCCGGATATGCTATTGCTGCGATGTTCGTATAGGGACAATACGATTTGATGTATTCGTACTCTTCCCTCTTTTTCGGATTACCCCATTCAAGGAATTCAGGAACAGTCAGTGGGAGCGATTCGTCGAGCATGGTATTCAAGACATCGACGAACGGAACAGCGAGGTGCGCTACTTTAAAGAGATCGGGGCGCATGTTCACCACGGCGCCGATAAGAAGTCCGCCTGCACTCCCTCCCTCAATTGCCATGTGCCGGCGTGATGTATATTTTTCATGAATGAGATGCTCGGCGCATGCAATAAAATCAGTGAAAGTGTTCTTTTTCTTCAGCATTTTCCCGTCATCCCGCCACTCCTCACCCAGATCTCCTCCGCCCCGGATGTGCGCAAGGGCATACACAACCCCCCTGTCGAGAAGACTGACTCGTGCTACGGAAAAGGATGCCAACTGCGAGAACCCGTATGCTCCGTACCCATAGAGCAGGAGCGGATTTGTCCCATCGCGCTTCGTTCCAACCCGATACACTAACGATATCGGCACCATCGCTCCGTCCGGTGCTTTCGCATAGGTCCTCTCTGAAACGTACTTCTTTGGATCATAGCCCCCTAGGACCTCCGTCTGCTTGAGGAGCGTGCTCTTGCCCGTGACCATATCATGATCGTACACGGAACTCGGAGTCACAAACGACTGGTAGTTGTACCGGAATACTTTCGAGTCATACTCGGGGTTTGCACCAGGTCCGGCTGAATAGACCGGCTCGGGAAACGAGACATTCGAATCCTTTCCTGTCCCGAAATCATGAATTACGAACCTGATAAGGGCCTGTTCGCGCTCGACAAAGACAGCGTAATTCCGAAAAAGCGCTACCGATTCAAGCTTCGCAGCCGGCCGATGAGGCAAGAGCTCCTTCCAGTTTTGCTGTCGCGGATCCGTGTCGGGCACCGTCACAAGCCGATAGTTCTTTGCCTCCTTGTTTGTCCGGATATAGAAGAGCCCCTCACGATGGTCAACGCTCATTTCATGGCCTTCCTCGCGCTCATACAGGGTCTTGAACGCGGTGAGAGGCTGGCCGCTTGGAATGTAGTGAAACTCATCTGTGATCGAGCTCGCCGCGATGAAGAAAATGAACTTCCGGTCACTTGAGCGATCGACGCCGACGCGGTAGAGTTCGTCTTTTTCCTCATACAACATCTCGTCCTGTGTACCACCAAGCTCATGTCGGAAGAGTCGGAACGGTCGTTTCGCCGCATCCTCTTTCACATAGAAAATGGTCTTGTTATCCGATGACCAGACAGCTCCATTCACCTGTCCGATAGCATCCGGAAGCACTGCCCCGGATCTCAGATCTTTGACGCCGAATTGGTATTGGCGAAAGCCTGTCGTATCGAGCGAATACATGAGGAAATTCCCATCGTCGCTCACTTCGTAAAGGCCCAGGCCCAGGAATTTGTGCCCCTTCGCCAGCTCATTGAGATCAAGCGTAATTTCCTCAGGGCTATCCAACGAACCTTTCTTGCGGCAATAGATGGAGTACTGTTTTCCTTCCTCCATTCGAGTGTAATACCAATATCCATCCAACAAGTATGGGACACTCAAATCGGTTTGTTTAATTCGACCAATAATTTCCTTGTACAGTGTCTGCTGGAAATTGTCGATGTTCTTCGTCATCGCATCCGTGTAGCGATTTTCCGCTTCCAGATAAGCGATCACTTCGGGGTTCTTCTTGTCTCTGAGCCAGTAGTAATTGTCGACGCGGATGTCGCCATGAATCGTATCGACCTTAGCAATCTTTTTTGCTCTTGGAGGAGCCGCTTGATTTGAAGTGGATTGAGCCTGAGATGGTTGATCGATCATAATGCAGAATATGGCAATAGTTATGAGGTTTTTCATAGGGTTCGAGTGTCCTCCCGGAGGCGGGCCGAAATGAATGGTGAAGGGCTCGATAACGCCAGATAATGTATGGGATGGAGAATTGAATGTCAATTCAACTCATTTCGAAGCTCCTCCACCCCTTAGGGGGATCTTCGCCGGCGAAGAATGCCTGCTATTCGCTTGGAAACCGGTCCTGGCGTCGATCCTTCCGTCACTCATCCCAAAGGAAGGCGCGTTCGTCACACTTATCAAACTAGTACGACCAAATGGCGTCTTAGAGGGAGTAACTAGCTCACATTCTTTCCCACAACATCCCCGGAGGACTTATGAAACGGACAGTACTGGTCGCCTTGATCCTCGCGCTCGCCGTGACCCTCACGACGACAGCATTCGCAGGCGCAGATAAGAAAGACTACAAACCAACATTCCAGATGGAAAAAATTGAAGCGAATCTCATTGCTGGTGTACAATCGGACAATTTCGGATTGCGGACCAGTGCGGCAATGATGCTGGGCGATCTGAAAAGCGAGCGAGGTGTCTTCGCACTTATGAGCATGCTCCGCAATGACACCGACGAGCGCGGGCGAATCGTAGCAGCGCTGGCTCTGACAAAAATTGGCGATCCGGTCGGGATCTATGCTGTGAAGCAGACAGGCCGGCTTGATGGAAATGAGCGCGTCAAGAAACTCTGCGCCTTGTTCTACCAGGAGTATCAGCAGCAAGTGATCAGCTAAAAAGCCATCCTGGACTTCCGGGATGGTTGTGGGAAGAAGGAAAGCCGTTGCGGCTGGTGTCGCAGCGGCTTTCTTATGTACAGGAGCAGGCAGACTACAGATGGCAGCAGACAGACACCAACTGCTATCCCGCTACTTCGTGTTCTCGTCTATCCAATCCAGAACCGTCTTATACCAGAGCTCGGCATTAGCCGGTTTTGCGACGAAGTGCCCCTCGTCCGGGAAATACAGCATTTTTGACTTGATTCCCTGACGCTGCAGCGCAGTGAACAACTGGAACCCTTCGCTGACATCAAGCCTGAAATCCATCTGTCCGTGGACAACGAGCATTGGTGTCTTGAACTGATTGACGAACGCCATCGGTGACCACTTGTCATAGAGTTCCGGGTTTTTGTACGGCGTTCCTCCGAGCTCCCATTCGGGGAACCAAAGTTCTTCCGTTGTCCCATACATGCTTTTTGGATTGAAGACACCGTCGTGTGAAACCAGGCACCGGAACCGGTCTGTGTGTCCTTCGATCCAGTTGATCATGTAACCGCCGTACGAAGCTCCCGCCGCCGCCATCCTCTTCGCGTCAATGAACGGATAAGTCTTCAAGACATAGTCGAGTCCCAGCATAAGATCCTCGTACGGTTTCCCGCCCCAGTCACGGCTTATCTCATCCGTGAAATGCTGGCCATATCCCGTGCTTCCACGCGGATTGATCAGAACTGCCACGTAGCCCCGGGAGGCGAACATCTGAGCACTCCAGCGATAGTGGAACTGGTCACCCCACTGTCCCTGCGGTCCGCCATGGATCAGGAAGATCATCGGATACTTCTTCGAGGCATCGAACGCCGGCGGCATCACAAGGAACCCATGCACCTTTGTGCCACCGGCTCCATCAAACCAGAAATCCTCTTTCGGATTCATATCCAGTTTGTCAACCTTGCTATCATTGAACGTGGTTATCTTCTTAAAGGTCTTTCCATCCGCTCCAATTCGGTACAACTCGACAGGCTGATTGATCGATTCACGGGAAACCACGAGATTCAATCCTCCCGGCACCATCCTCAGGTCATGATTGTAGCCTCTCCCGATGATTGAGCTGATCTTTTTGCCCTCTACGGTCAATTTGAAGACGGATTCATTGCTCGTGGCATCAGCATTGAAATAAATGGCCTTCGAATCGGGGGACCAGAGCACTTCGTTGAGGCTATAATCAAATTGTTCCGAGAGGTTTGTTCGCTTGCCCGTGGACCGATCGTAAAGAATCAAATGCTTCTGATCAGCCTCGAAGCCGGCCCGTTTCATTTGAAGGTATGCGATGTACTTGCCGTCAGGAGAATAGAGCGGCTGAGAATCGTTACCGGGGTTGTCCGTGATTTTCCTGGCCTCTCCGCCGGTGACAGGGACGACGAAGATATCGTTGTTTGTGCCAATGGCTACGACGGGATCCGTGTTTCTCTCAAATGCTATTTCCTTGCTATCCGGAGACCAGGAATAGGATGAGTTGCCTCCAAGGTCGATTGGCGGCGAATCAAAATCGCCCGGCGTAATGTCTGCAGCGACGCCGCCGGTAGCCGGCATGACGAACAGGTGATTGCGCTTCCCATCTTTCCATTCATTCCAGACTCTATACGGAAGTCTGTCAAAGATTTTCGCCTTCACTTTGCTTTTCTCCACCTCTTCCGTCCGCTTCTTGTTGCAGTCATCGTTCGGGCATTCCGGATACACAGTTGACGAGAAAGAAAACCACTTGCCATCAGGTGACACCTGAAGGTCCGATACTCCCGTCGAGATCGTCGAAACCTTTCGCGATTCGCCTCCGGTCGCCGGTACAATCCAAATCTGCGCTTCGCCACCGCGAGATGAGATGAACGCGAGCGATTTGCCGTCTGGCATCCAGCGCGGAGAATTGTTCGCCCCCTTCGCATTCGTGAGCTGCCGAGCCGCTCCTCCATCGACTGGGACAAGGTAGATGTTGCTGTTCGTCTTGTTTTCAATCTTGTTGTGATATGTGACGACGAACGCTACCGTGCTTCCATCGGGAGAAACCTGTGGGTCAGTCACCCTGCCAAGGCTGATGAAATCATCGAATGTGATGGGGTGCTTCGTCTGTGCGAATACAAAAACGAACGGAATGAGGACAGCGCACAGGATGGCAATGCGTCTCATGGAGAGCCTCCGGGAAGAGATGTGTGGACATACTCGGGGTTGTATGGAACTATGAACCCTCGACGACCAAACAACTTCGTCATTCTACATTCTTTGATCGGTGTTCTCCGCCAAAGGCGGATGCGCCTATGGCGCAGACATCCATTTGTTTTGATGTTCAAGGCAATATCGAATATCGAACATTCGAATAATGAATGATGAAGTTTGTTGGGGGGACAACAGATATTTATCGGCCAAACAAAAAGACCAACGGCCGCCAGAGCCGATGAGCCCAGGCCTGCTCGTTGTGCAGTGCGCCCTTCGCAAGAAAGAACTCAAAGTTTTTGCCGGGCTCGAATCCGTTCTTTTGAAGGAACGCAGCAAGCGCCTGGTTTCCAGGAATCAGGGGCCTCTCAAGTTCACCGACATCCATGTACATGCGCAGATCCTTACCGAGCTGATTTTCGCTGAACCGGTCCTCCAAATCCTTCTCACCCATTCCGGATCCTATAGAAGAGGAGAGACAGGCGGCTTTGGAGAACACAGCCGGATACCACAGAACAAACATCATCGAAATCAATCCACCCATAGAGGAGCCCATCACTGCAGTATTTTCACGGGAAGGCTTGGTACGATACCGGGAGTCGACGAAACGTTTGACCCGCTCGACGACAAATTTAGCGTATTTCCGCCCCAGCGGAGTATCTGAATATTCTGACATTCGATCGGGAGTGTTGTTGATGCCAACGATGATAATCTCCTCGATTGACTGCGCGCGGATCAGGCTATCCGCTACTTCATCCGCCCGCCAGTCAAATCTGCTAAACGACGTCGCCGGATTGAACACATTTTGTCCGTCGTGCATGTAGAGGACGGGGTATCGCTTCGCAGGGTATCTTCCGTACGACGGAGGAAGCCAGACAACAATATCACGAGCATACCTCAGTCCCTCCCCTCTCACGCGGCGGTAGTAATTCACCGTGCCGGTGATACCGCCGGACGGCGCTCGATTCACGCGGGTCTGAGAAAGATCATTCCATGACACCGGTGCCAACGTTATGGCGGTATCCGAGGAAACCACCACCACACTGTTCTGGGGGACCACCCCGTCGACATAGAGTGCTTCGGAGCTCCAGCTCCCGCGTGTAATCTTGAACTCGAGCACGCTTCCGACGGGCGCGACTCCAGAATACACCCACAACCGGTCGCTTTCCTTCGCCAAAGGGACCTTTCCTGGATCCCAGTTCCCAAGCGCGGGGGAATTCCCTGCGATGAAGATCTTCGCATCTCCAGGAGTCGATGCAGGAGGCACGACACGCACCGTAATCTTCTTGTCCTGCCCCAGCCCCTCAACGAGCGGCGCTAAGAAAAGCGCTACAATTACAAACAACATGAACTTCGACAGTGACTGCTTCTCCCGAGAAGGCTCTTCATTGATCATCCTTCTCATTCCCCATTCTCTATTCTTCATCGACAATTGACCATTCGTCAGACCCATCCTCTGAGCTTGCACGCCTCGGCAACCCGGGCAACGCTCACAACCATGGCAGCCAGGCGCGGATGAACTTTCTTTTCCTTGATCGCTCCTTGCACGGTAAGGTACGCTTTCGAGATTTTCTCATCCAGCCGCTGATGGACGATTTTCTCGTCCCAAAAGTACGAGTACTTGTCCTGCACCATTTCAAAGTAGGAGACCGTTACTCCACCCGCGCTCGCGAGAATATCCGGGATTACGTGAAGGCCTTTTTCGTGCAGAATGAGATCCGCTCCCGGCGTTGTCGGCCCGTTGGCTAGTTCACAAATGATACGTGCTTTAACGGAAGCGGCATTTTCCTCATTGATGGAGTTCTCCAGGGCAGCGGGATACAACACCTGGACATCGAGTTCCACGATGGAATCCCTCGGAATGGGCTTCGATCCTGGGAATCCGACAACCGAGCCGGTCTTCAGCTTATGCATGACAAGCTCCTTCGGGTTCAACCCGCCGGCATTGAAGATACCTCCCCGCGAGTCGCAGACGGCGATCAATTTCCCGCCCCCCAGCAACTCCTGGTGCAATAACGCGGCCCTCTGGCCGGCATTGCCGAACCCCTGGATGGCAAACGTCCCGTGGGGATCAACCCCAAGCACCTTGCACGCCTCTCTCACACTAATGACACCTCCACGCGCAGTCGCGTCACGACGGCCCTCTGTGCCGCCAATCTGCATCGGCTTGTCGGTAAACACACCTGGCTGGTGAATGTTGAGAATCGTTTCATACTCATCCATCATCCACGCCATCGTCTGCGGATTTGTATAGACGTCAGGGGCCGGAATATCCTTGTCGACCCCGATATACTGTGCCACTGCCCGCACGTAGGCACGCGCAACATTCTCAAGCTCGCGGTCAGACATATGCCGGGGATCGCAGACCACGCCCCCCTTTCCACCACCGAGAGGGAGATCAAGAACTGCAGTCTTCCACGTCATCCATCCGGCGAGAGCCCTGATGGTATCCACGGTTTCGTCCGGATGGAACCGAATCCCTCCCTTTGCCGGCCCGCGGGCATAGTTGTACTGAATCCGGTACCCGTGGAAGATCTTTACCTCTCCGTTGTCCATCTTGATGGGCATCGTGAATTTGAATTCGCGCTGCGGCCAGAGCAACAAGTCTCTGGTCGCCTTGTCGAGGTTAAGGATCCTCGCAGCCTCGAGCACATGTTGCTGCTCGACTTCGAACGAATTATAGGAAGTCATTTCTTTTCGTCCTTCGATGTTGACGTGTCATCCTGCTTTCCCTCCTGCTTCTCATCGGTCGCGTCGAGCACGATCCGGTACCAACAGTTCCTGCACATCAGTGCCCGGTCAACGCTTAGAAGCACCTGTTGCCATGGGCTCAGATGAGCACCGCAGTGAGGGCAAACATGAACTGCCTTTGATCCTGGTTGACCACTTGTCTTAGCCATGTTCCGCCTCTGGTTTCAAGATGACGCCTTTGCTTTGGTGGCCGTTGATTTTGATAACGAGAGGTTTTTCAAATCGAATGAGCTTTGTGAATTTCATTTTCTCGATGGGCTTCTGGCGCAGCAGCCAATCCCAGTCGATGAAGCCCAGGTTGTTGTGCGGGTCGACAGTAAAATAGCCGATCATAAAGGAAGTGATGTTTTGAAAGAAATGTGAGCCCTGTGAAGGGGCCACCGACATTTCCTTGAATCCGGTTTCCACGATAGCGCGGGCGCCCGCAATCTGCTCCCACGTCACGGGGATACCCAGCCAGTCATCCATGGAACCCCAGCGTCCGATCCCAATGAGCAGGTATGGACGTTGTTCAGAGATCAGCCTGCTGTTCATGACACTAACTTCTTTCGCCACCTCACGTGTTTGCGAGCGGTCGAACAACTGGTTGTCGACAAACACAATATCCTCGATGTCTTCGATCAGGCCATTTCCGAGTACCTGAGTGCTCTCGCAGATGAGCTGGGCCGGCTTGAACTCCTCCACGTTGAGTTCTTCCGGTTCTCTGTGAACGACAAGCGGCCGCATTTGGAGCAGGGCAAATTCCTTCGGTCCGTTGTTGCGTCCGGACATCACCATCGCAAATTCGATCTCCACAGGAGTTCCCATTCCCCACGTTCCCATATCAAGGAGCAGCTCGAGAATCTGAGCAAGATGGTGAGATCGATTGCGCAGGATTGGACCAAATGTAACGACACGTGGCCCGTTCCTGCCAAGTCCGTCTGTGATCACGTCGCTTTCAGGTGAGTACGTGGCTCCGACATATGCCAGAGTGCCGTCTTGTTCAGCAACGTCCAGTCCGAACTTTTGCACAAGGACATCATGCGTCTCAAACCCGAAGTCCGAACGCGCGTCCATTTGAAGCGCAAAGAAAGTTCTCTGGGAATTATTGAGCGATTCTTCGACGGAATAGAACTGGATGAGGTCGTTTGGATATTTCGGGCAGAATCGGACGGTATTGCCACCGTCAACGACTGTCTTCCCGAGTCCCAGCGCTGCCGAGACGATTCCATCGGAGGATTTCTGCGGAGGGAGTGGATAGAAATTGTACGATTTCGCGACTCCAGCGATGTCAGGATAAAACCGGTTCTCGTGCTCGGCCCCCGCCAGCTTCTGGATGATCACAGCCATCTTTTCTTCTTCGAGTCGATACGTTGTGATCTTGATATAGTCTTTCGCACTCTGATAGAAGGTCGACGCGTAGACCCGTTTAATGCTATTGATAAGATCATTGAGGCGGATGAGGGGATTCGGATTGTTGTTGGGGATCATGTATGTTTCGTAGACCCCTGCGAACGGATGGTACTGTGAGTCTTCCAGTAAACTCGACGAGCGGACTGCGATCGGCGTCCGCACAATGTCGAGAAACGCAGCTAGCTCACCCAGCACCGCTTCCGGGAACCTGCTCGCCTCGAGGAACTTCTTCGTAATTTCCGTATCGTCCGTGCAGCTGATCGCGAACTGCCGGAGGTTGTTGTCGTTAAGGAATTCGTCGAAAACGTCCGTGCCGAGGACTACGGCCGCAGGGACGTAGATCTGCACGTCCTCGAACCTCGTACCGACTTTGTAATCGTTGATCAAGGTGTTGACAAATCCAAGGCCTCTCGCCTTGCCTCCAAGTGATCCGCCTCCGATGCGGGCAAAACTGCTTGCCGGATCGAATGACTCTTTGACGAAATCTGCGATGATACCGCGCTGGCGAATATTCCTGTAGTGGTGAAGCGATCGTATGAGATCCTGCCTCAGCGCTTCGACTGTCTGATAGTCTGAAACCCGCCGCGGTCTCAACTGATGGGCAAGCCAGAACTCCGTTCTTGCCTTTAACCAGTTGGAAAAATGATTCCGCTCCGCATGATACCGGACACTCTCTTCCGGCACGATGGACAGTTGTTCCTCCAGGCTCTTCAGATCATTTGCGCGGCCGACCTCGACACCTTCGGGGGTGCGGAACACGAAATCTCCGAAGCTGAAGAACTGGATCATGAATTTCCTCAGCTCGTTGAGCAGAAGCGGCGAATCTTTGACCAGAAACGCTGCACCGCGCGCGTGGGCAAGGGACTCATTTTCCGGCATGTTCGACAGAAGAAGAACCGGCAGATCAGGCTGGCGCTCCTTGACCTCCCTGGCAAACGCGAGGCCTGCCCGCGGATCCTGCACCCCGCCGCGGGGAAAATCAATGTCCGAGATAATCCCCAGCATGTACTCGCTGTAGCGATCGTAGTAATCCCACGCTTCCTCATATGTCGAGCAGAGAAGGATCTTCGGACGAGCCCTCATCCGGAGGAACTTATGGGTCAGATTGATCCCCTCTGAAATAAGCGCCTGTGACTGCTTCAGCATCTCGGTATAGATACTGGGGAGAAATGACGAATAGTATTTGACACTGTCCTCGATGACGATGATAGTCTGGACTCCCACCATGCGCGTGTCATGATCGACGTTAATCTTATCCTCGATGGACTTGATGATGGCGATAATGATGCGGAAATCCCCCTGCCAGATGAACACCTTTTCGAACACCGATGTGTCATGGTTCATCAGAAGGTACTTCAGTTCCCGGTTGTCGTGAGTCAACAGGACGATCGGGATATTGATCCCCGCTTCCTTCACCATGCGGGCGAAGTCGATCGCATGCATGTCGTCGATATGAAGTGTTGTGATGATGAGGTCGAACCGCCGCTCCTCTTTTGCGAGAGCGATCGCCTCATATCCACTGGAAACGCGGGTCAATTCGGGGGAGTGACTGAGGTTGAAACCCTGATATTCATTACGGATGAGCTCGTAGAGTCTTCCGTCCTCTTCAAAAAGATAGAGGTCGTAGAGGCTGGAGACAAGCAGGACATCACGTATCCGGAGCCGCATGAGATTCTGGAATCCCTGGAAGCGATCTCCATAGCCGTGCTCGACCCAGAGGGTATCGGAGGTAGATTTCAGCTCATCAAATTCTGTCTTCACGAGGCTCTCGGTGCGGGGTATACGAAGAATAGACCGGAGAGACAGGTAACCCCGTCTCTCCGTCGGTTTGTTCAGAGTACTGCGCGTGCGATCTTAGACGACTCCCTGATCCATCATTGCATCTGCGACCTTAAGGAAACCGCCGATATTGGCACCGTTGACATAATTGCCTGGAGTGCCAAATCGCTCGGCATTCTGCACGCAGATCGAATGAATGCTGTGCATGATCATTCGCAGCCGATTGTCGACTTCCTCACGGGTCCAAGACAGGCGCATGCTGTTCTGTGACATCTCCAGCCCTGACGTGGCAACTCCGCCTGCGTTTGCCGCCTTGCCGGGACCGTACAGGATCTTCGCATCGAGGAACAGCTTCACGCCGTCGATCGTCGTGGGCATGTTCGCGCCCTCACTGACCACAGAGACACCGTTCCTGATCAGGTTCTGCGCGTCCTTGGCGTTGATTTCGTTCTGCGTCGCGCTCGGGAACGCACAATCTGCCTTGTGGTTCCAGAGAGGATTGCTGTCCATCTTGGCATCAACCGGAGTGTAAACCGCGCCCTTGAATTTATCGGTGTACTCCTGGATTCTTCCGCGGCGCACGTTTTTCAGTTCCATCACAAATGCGAGCTTGTCTTTGTCGATTCCGGCCTCATCATAAATATAGCCGTTCGAATCAGACAACGTGACGGCCTTGCCTCCTAGTTGATTAATTTTCTCGATCGTATATTGTGCAACGTTTCCACTTCCGGACACGAGGCATTTTTTACCTTCGAGGGTTTTCCCCTTCGTTGAAAGCATCTCGGAAGCGAAATAGACGGAACCGTAGCCCGTGGCTTCCGGTCGAACAAGCGAGCCACCCCAGTTCAATCCCTTGCCCGTCAGGACACCGCTGAATTCGTTTCTCAGTTTCTTGTACTGGCCGAACAGGTATCCAATCTCTCTTCCACCGACTCCGATATCGCCCGCGGGGACGTCCGTGTCCGGTCCGACATGCCGGAACAGCTCAGACATAAAGGCCTGGCAGAACCGCATGATCTTTAGATCGCTCTTTCCTTTTGGATCGAAATCCGATCCGCCTTTGCCGCCACCCATCGGAAGTGTCGTCAGACTGTTTTTGAAAACCTGTTCGAACGCAAGGAACTTCAGAATGCCGAGCGTCACGGAAGGATGGAATCGCAGACCTCCCTTGTACGGTCCAATTGCACTGTTCATCTGAATTCTGTATCCGCGATTGATCTGCACTTCGCCCTGATCATCAACCCACGCGACGCGAAATGTGATCACTCGCTCAGGTTCAATAATTCTCTCGAGCACCTTTGCACTGCGATATTCAGGATGCCTTTCAAACACCAGCGCCAGCGACTCCACTACCTCCTGAACCGCCTGGTGAAACTCCGGCTGGGCCGGGTTCTTCGCTTTTACTTCAGCCATCAGATCTTTTACATAATCAGACATAAAACCCTCCTGATTGGTGTATGGTGTATCGATTGTCCCACTATGCAACCGTGACGCAATAGAAGAACGAGGACTTAGGTGAAAGAACGTGCGAAAGTGCTTTTGTACTCTCAAGGCCTCCAACCCGGCCGCCCCTCCCATGCCTTGAGCCGATCAAGCTTTCTTAGGCTTAAGAATAATCCCCATGTTTTTGTGACCGTTGATCCTGACTGTAATCGGATCGTCGAAATGGAGATGACGGATATACGTCGTTTCCTCTGCGGACGGCTGTTTCGAAAGCCATTCCCAATCAATGAATCCAAGATTGTCGAACGAATTGACCGTAAAATAGCCTATCCGGAACGACGTGATGTTCTGGAAGAAATGAGAACCCTGTGAAGGTGTCACGTTGAAATCCTTGAATCCTGACTCGACGATTACGCTGGCCCCTGCGATCTGGTCCCACGTGACAGGTATGCCCAACCAGGGGTCCAGACTCCCCCAGCGTCCGACACCGATGAGCACATATGGTTTCTTCTGCGCCGTGAGCTTGGCGTTGATCACACTGAGTTCTGTAGCGACATCGCGACTCTTCGATCGGTCGAACCGCTCGATATCAACCATCACAAGATCATGCAAGTTCGTGATGGCACCGTTGCCAAGCACCTGACGGCTCTGGCAAATCACGTCCTCTTGTGCAATGTTGTCGACGTTGAGTTCTTCTGCCTCGAGGCTCAGGACGAGCGGCCGGATTTGCAGGAGCGCGAACTCCTTGGGCTTACCAGCCGGCACATTCATGTTTGCCGCAAATTCTATCTCGACGTGCGTGCCCATTCCCCAGGTCCCCATGTCAAGTATCAGCTCAAGAATCTCGGCAAGCGGGAAGATTTTGTGTTTGAGGATGGGAGCAAACGTGACGACCCGTTTGCCGTCCCTCGACACGCCGTCGTACACTGAGTCGTTCTCCGAGGAGTAGGTCGAGCCGACGTAAAACAATGTCTGGTCCTCCTCCGCCTTGCTCAGGTCATACCGCTGCACAAAAACATCAGGAGTCTCATCCTGCTTGTGATCGAATCCGCCGTCCAAGTCGAGCGCAAGGAACTCCTGCTGCGCATTGCGGATCGTCTCCGTTGTCGAGAAGAACTGCAGCAGATGGCGGGGGTACTTCGGGCAAAAACGGACGGAGTTTCCGCCCTCGACAACCAACTTTCCGAGACCGAGTGCAACATGGACGATACCGTCGGAAGAGTCCTGAGGGGGAACCGGATAGAAATTGTACGACTTGGCAACACCGGCGAAGGCAGGATAGAACCGGTTATGGTGCCGTGCACCCACCATGCGCTGGATGATCACCGCCATCTTCTCTTCCTGCAACTGGTAGGCGGTGGCCTTCATGTAGTCTTTCGCGCTGCGCGAAAAGGTCGAAGCGTATACGAGCTTGATGCTCTGCAACAACTCCCGGAGCCGGATGGCTGGATCGGGATTGTTGTTGGGAATCATGAATGTCTCATAGACCCCTGCGAAAGGCTGGTACTGAGAATCTTCCAGAAGGCTTGACGACCTGACGGCCAATGGCTCCTGGTTGATGTCCAAAAATTCGGTAAGTTTTTGGACAATGTCCTCCGGAAAATGCGGCGCGTCGACGAATCGCTTATTGAGTTCGTTGTCATCGGTCGCATTCAGCGCGTACTGCTCGAGATCGTTGCGCTCGAGAAACCTGTCAAACACGTCAGTCGCAATGACAATTGCCGACGGCACCGAGATCTCGACATCCTCGAATTTCTGGTCGATGTGGTAGTTCGTGATGAGGGTATTGATGAAGCCCAGGCCTCGCGCCTTTCCACCAAGCGAACCGAGGCCGATCCGCGCAAAACTCCCCTTCACATCATACGATTCCTTGTGAAACTCGGTGATCACTCCTCGCTGCTGGATTTCCCTGTAGAACCGCAGTGAATTGATGAGTTCATTCCTGAGGCCGTCGATTGAATCGAAATCTGATATTTTTCGGGGCCGCAGCCGGTGGGCTAGCCAGAATTCCGTTCTGGCTTTCAGCCAATTGGAGAAGTGATTGCGCTCCGCGTGCAGAAGGATGCTCTCGTCGGGGACCACCTGAAGTTGTTCTTCGAGCGTCTTCAAATTGTGGGCGCGGCCGACTTCGGATCCATCGCGCATTTTGAACACGAAGTCGCCAAAGCCGAAATTGTTCAGCATGAAATCGCGCAGTTCATGCCTTAACCTCGGAGAGGTTTTCTGAATGAACGAGATTCCCATTTCACGCGCCCGTTCGGCGAATTCCGGATTGCTGCTCTGCAGCAGAATGGGGATATCCTCATGATGTTCACGCACCATTTTCGCAAATGTGATGCCGGCTTCGCGATCCTTGACCCCGCCCCGCTTGAAGTTGACGTCGGAGATGATCCCAAGAACGAAATCCTGGTACTTCTCGTAGTACTCCCACGCCTCCTCGAACGTCGTGCACAAGAGAATCTTCGGACGAGCGCGCATCCGCAGAAACTTGTGAGTGAGATTCACCCCTTCCGACAACAGCCGTTTGGACTGGTTCAGGATTTCCGTGTAGATGGTGGGAAGGTATGAGGAGTAAAAACTTACGTTATCTTCGACGAGGATGATCGACTGTACGCCGACTGCCTTCGTGTCACTTTCGACATTCATCCGGTCTTCGATATACTTGATGATACCCAACAGGAGGTGATAATCCCCCTGCCAGATGAAAATCCGGTCGAAAATCGACGTGTCGTAGTTCGTCACCAGCTCTTTGCGCTCACGGTTGTCGTAGGCGAGCAAGATGATCGGTACATTGATGCCTGCCTGTCGCACCATTTTCGCGAACTTGATGACATGCATGTCCTCGATATGCAGTGTCGCGATGATGAGATCAAACCGCTGCTCGGTCAGTGCAAGTTCGACGGCTTCTGATCCACTGGTGACGTGTGTGATGTCGGGGGTCTGACTGAGGTTGAGGGCCTGGAATTCCTGGCGGATCAGCTCGTAGAGCCTGCCATCTTCTTCGAAGAGATACTGGTCGTACAGACTCGAGACAAGAAGGATGTCCCGGATCTTGAACCGCATCAGTTTTTGAAACGACTTGACGCGGGTGTCAAAGAAATCGAGACCTTTGATTTCGTCAACTGCAGCCATGGAGGACAAGAAAGAGACCTCGTGCTAAACAAGACAGTTCGTGCAAACGGAGGGGCGTTCCATCGGTTCTCGCCACAAAAGAAAAGGCGTAATGACCCTCAGGACGAGTCTCATACAGTCAATGCTGTGAAAGAACCCAAGAGTTGTACGCCTTTTCTACGCGAGCGGTTGTCCGATACTTTGCCGCTCTCCTGCTAACGGTGCAGATATTTCCCGCAGATTGCCTGTTGCTACACTAAACCAGACCCTGATCCATCATCGCATCCGCTACCTTGAGGAAACCGGCAATGTTGGCACCGTTCATGTAGTTACCCGGCGCGCCGTACTTCGCTGCAGTCTCGAGGCATGTGTGATGAATGTTCTTCATGATCTGATGCAACCGCTGATCAACTTCTTCCTTCGGCCAGGGTAAACGCATGCTGTTCTGGCTCATTTCGAGGCCTGAGGTGGCGACACCACCGGCATTCGATGCCTTGCCCGGAGAATACAGAACCTTCGCGTCATGCAGAACCTTGATCGCGGCAACTGTGGTGGGCATATTCGCCCCTTCACAGACACACACGCATCCGTTTTTGACCAGTTCTTTCGCATCCTCTACGTCCAGTTCGTTCTGTGTCGCACATGGCAGGGCTACGTCGACCTTCACGCCCCAAGGTCTCTTGCCAGGGAAGAATTCGACCTTAAACTTGTCTGCGTAGTCCTTCACCCTGTCGTTGGCGCTGGCGCGCAGTTGAAGCATAAAGTCGATCTTCTCTCCCTTTACGCCATCCTTGTCGTAGATGAACCCGTCAGGACCGGAAAGCGTGACGACCTTTCCCCCCATCTCGTTGACTTTTAAAACCGCTCCCCACGCGACGTTTCCGAAGCCGGACACCGCCACCGTTTTGCCGGTAAACGATTGTCCCTTTGTCTTCAGCATCTCTTCGGCAAAGTACACGACACCGAAACCAGTCGCTTCGGGACGAATCAACGAGCCACCCCAATTGAGCCCTTTTCCAGTGAGAACGCCTGTGAATTCCTTCGTCAGACGCTTCCATTGACCGAACAGGAATCCGATTTCCCTTCCACCGACGCCGATATCACCGGCCGGCACGTCCACATCCGCGCCGATATGGCGGAAAAGCTCTGTCATGAAGCTCTGGCAGAAGCGCATGACTTCATGATCGCTCTTTCCTTTTGGATCGAAATCAGATCCCCCCTTGCCTCCGCCCATCGGGAGAGAGGTGAGGCTGTTTTTGAAGACCTGTTCAAATCCCAGGAACTTGAGGATACCAAGGTTGACTGAAGGGTGGAACCGCAGACCGCCTTTGTAGGGACCGATCGCACTGTTCATCTGAATTCTGAATCCCCGGTTTACATGGATTTCAGCCTGGTCATCCATCCATGGAACGCGAAACATGACGACGCGCTCCGGCTCGACCATGCGTTCAAGTATCTTTGCTGACTTATATTCTGGATGTCTTTGGAGTACGATTTCAAGTGACTCAAGAACTTCCATAACTGCTTGATGAAACTCTGGCTCGGAAGGATTTTTCGCCTTTACCTGAGCCAGCACACTCTGTGTATATTCTGACATATCTCCCTCGCAATTTCTTCGAAAGTAATTGAACGTTCTACCCGAGTCCGGCCAGTGAACCTCTCCAAACGTGCGTAACGGCGTCACAACGAAGAAGTGTCCGGTTTCACTTCAACCAAAGCTCGAACATTAGATGCTTTCGAATATAATCCCTTTTCCCTGACCGCGCAACATCAAAGGGGAAAGCGGATAAGTATGCATCGTATCCGGAGATTCCCAGGCTCTGGCATTTGCGAAACATCGCGAAGCCCCAATGTGTAATCAGCTCATTGGATTTGCAGCGAACGAGGCGAACGACGTCTTCCCAAGTTTGCGAATCAAATCATTGTCTCCGGGCTCTGTGCGCTGAATAAATATGAAGGGGACGACCCTGCCCGGACCGTCCCCTTACGATATGATCTCTTGTCCCAAGATAGTCTCCGTCCTTGGCTATTATCTCAGAAGCACAATCCTCTTGCACGCGACGAAATGTTTGTGTGTTTCCAATGACTCTGATCGGATTCGAACGAGATATACTCCGGAGGTACAATCACGTGCTGTCCATTTGACTTCATGATATCCTTCTGACCGTTCAGCGTCCAAAAGCTGAACAACGGCCGTACCGAGAAGAGTATATACCTCCATTGTCACCCAGCATGGTTCAGGTAGTCCGAAACGAATCGTCGTTGAAGGATTGAACGGATTGGGAAATGCTTCCTCGAGCACGAGGCGGTCGGGTATGAGGTTCGGCTCATTCCAGATAGTTGTTAAAGCATCCGGGGAGACAGCGAATCCATTCAGGAGACTCGCTGAGGCTCCTCTAGCCCTGGTGTTCTCGACGGTGATCGTGCGGGGGCCTATCGTCGCCAGATTCGCTATGGTGATGAACGCCTGCAGTGTGGTTGAACCTCGGACACTCACCGAATCCACGAGGATGTCCGATCCGAAACTCACGTCGGTTGACCCCGCCAGAAAATTGGCTCCTTCTACAGTAACGATGACACGTTCTCCTCGCCGGGCAGAAGAGGGAAATAACCGTGTGATCATTGGAGCTGGATCTTGCACGACGAACGCCTGCGAGAGCCTGACACTCCCTCCTCCCGGCGGAGGATTCCACACAACGATATCTCTTGGTCCTGGTGATGCATCGGCTGCGATCGTGACATACGCGCTCAAATCTCCTGGGTACTTCGTTTGGATCGAATCCACAATAATACCGTCGCCAAAGTCAATTTTAGTCACGCCTTGGACGAAATTTGCCCCCTCGGTGAGGATGATCATCCGTTCCCCCCTGCATCCGATCGCTGGCGACACGCGTGTGAGTTCCGGCTTCAGATACTCGACGTTGAAGACGTGCGGAAGTTGAGCCGATCCTCCTCCCGGCGGTGGATTCGTGACGACCACGCTCCTTGCCCCGATAACCGCATCCCCGGCAACACTGACGATTACTTTGATATCGGTCAAGCTCTCGACAGTGACGGCACTCACAGCAATACCCGGCCCGAATTTTACCGCCGTCATGCCAACGATGAAGTTCATTCCTTGAATCGAGACACTCAGTGTCTCCCCTTTGCCACAACCTGCAGGATGAACGGCAGCAATGGATGGGACAGGGATTTCAATAGCAAAGGAAGCCGGCAGAACTTTTGATCCTCCGCCGGGTCCGCAGTTTGAAACGACGACGTCTCTCACGCCTGCTGCAATTTGCCTTGATATGCTTATGCTCAAACGAATCTTCGTCCCTGTGCTGTCATAAGCCATCGAATCCACACTGATCCCAGGTCCGAAATCAACCCTGCTCACTCCCTCGAAGAAGTCTGCCCCAACCAACGAAATCATCAGCTTTTCACCAAGGCAACCTGACATTGGATAGAGTCCATTCGCAGCCGGCGGTGGATTGAGCACTTCAAATGCATCCGGAAGTGTGGAAGATCCTCCACCAGGTCCTTCATTGAACACAGTTAGATGGGTCCAACCTGTGGCAGTATTTCGGGCTAAATCGATCTTGGCGATCAACTCTGACGAGCTCACACAGAGAATAGAGTCAATCGAAATTCCAGTGCCGAGGCTGAGTTTGGTCAGTCCGGGGATGAAGTCCTTTCCAATGACGGAAATCGTCATTGGTTTGCCTCGCATGCCGGAAGACGGTGCGACGCTTATTATTCTAGGCGCAGGATTTGCCACGTGAAATCCGCTGACGAGTGTTGCCGGCCCTCCACCTGGCCCGATATTCAAGACGATGATGTCTCTCGGGCCGGTCGAGGCGACTGGCAAGATCGTGATCATAACGCGCAGCACCGTGGCACTCACAATGACGATTGAGTCGACAAGAATACCTGGCCCAAAATCCGTCGAGGTGACCCCCGAAAGGAAACTGGTTCCCTTCAGAACAACGCAAACCTTCTCCCCGCAAACACCAGCATTTGGTGTTGCACTCTCGACGGTTGGAATCGGATTGACAATCGAGAATCGGTATGGCAGGATCGACAAGCCGCCGCCGGGTGGCGGATTTGCGAGGGTAACGATACGGTCTCCTGGACTCGCCTCGGCAGCGATCGTGATATTTGCCGTTAGAGTAGTGGCGTTCCCCTGTAACGAGATAACCTCAACGCCGTCCCCGAACGAAACAACTGATTGGCCGCTCATGAAGTTGGTTCCGTCCAGAGTGACAGCAATTGTCTGAGAGCGGGCTCCGAATGTCGGAGACATACGAAGGAGCGCGGGGACAGGATTCGCGTGTGCCGTGATTTCGAACCCGGCGGTCAGGACCGCCGTTCCGCCATCAGTGGTCACGCGCACATCTCTGGTTCCAAGTACAGCCAGGGGTGCAATCACGATATGCGCTCTGATTTGATTTGATGACAATACTGAGATCGAGTCCACTGTAATGCCGGTCCCGCCGAACGACAGCCCAGCTTCCCCAGTGGTAAAATCACCCCCGTCGAGTATGATATCCAATGCTTTGCCCGCTTCGGCAGACGCGGGGGAAACCGCTCTCAAGCTCGGAGCAGGCAATGCTTCCCCTGCGGCCCATCGGGACGGGGAGTTAACACCTCTGGCTGTAATTGTATGATTGAATACGTCGACCACGCCCCCTCTGTTGGACCAAGTGGCACCAGTGTCTGTCGAAGAGAATAGTTGGAGGCTCGTCTCTCGAATTCCACGGAGTTCAACCGGTTGATAATGAAAGATCAGGTTCACATCGAGCCCGATCCCTGAATACGAGATATCGAAGAACTTCAAGAGCGATGTTTTTACTCGGATGGATGGAGTCTTCCCAGTCACACGAGTGAGAATCACAGTTCCTCGCATCGGCGTAGGTGATGTGAGTCCCAGGCCCAGACCTCCAAAGTCCACGTCGCCTTCACCCTCTATTGTACGAGTAGTTACGACCGTACCGACAACGGACGGAGCGCCAGCCTCGAGTGAAACCGCTGTCGACCCAAGCGTCAGGCTATATTCCCTCGTATCGATGAATCCAGAAAGGACGCTCAGATTCCCGTTGACAGATGTTGCACCGCACAGGATTGCGCCAGCCGGGTTATTCACGACGAGATTGGAATATGGCAATGGGGAGATATTCTGGATTGATGTACCATTGTAGGTGACAGTGCTGCCCGATGCCAAGATCAGCGATCCGTTTAAGGCACTCAGTGCTCCATCTCTTATTGCCAAGTTACAATCGCAGACCAACGATGATGACGAGTCGACCACAATGGAGCAACCTGCGAGGATCCCCGTTCCCATAAGGATGTGATCTCGGCCGTCACGGATGAGGATCTTGTTCACCGACAGCGTGGCACCGTCGAGGGTTATCCGACTACCGGCTGCGCTGACCACCAGCGATCCGGTCGCGTCAACCGCTGAGAGCGCGCCATGCACCACCAAATCGGAGTTCACGTTCAGAGTCGTGCCGGGTCCTGCAATAACGTTCGTTCCCGAGGCGATCGTTAGGACGTTGCTTAATGTGAAACCGTCGTTGAATGTCAAACCTGTTGCATCGCTGATGGTTTGGGGACTGGAGCCATTGAAAACAATGGGACGATTCGACGGCGTAACAATTATACCACTAATGGCAATATTGCCCTGGAATACGATCGTGCCCTGATTCGGGCCGCTTGTACTAAGTTGGTATTTTCCATCCGACCCTATCGTAAAGTCGCCGGCAAAGGTGTGGGTCGCTTGGTTGCCAGTTCCGTTTCCGCTCCATTCGCCGCTTATAAACGTTCCTCCTTTTACGGTGATAGTTCCTGAGAAGGCTCCAGTGTTCCACTTTACCCCGGGCCCTATAGTCAGACTCCCCTCAATAACCAATGGACTTCCTCCCGACGCCGTGCAACTCCACGATCCAGCACTGCTCTCGACGATGAGATTCCCGAATGTTCTGCCGGAGAACGCAGAAGCCGGCGTCAACACGGACGAACCGCGGTATACAAAATTACTCGCTAACGTGAGCGTGCTTTTTGACAGGGGCGTTGAGATACCGGCACTTGTATTCTGGATAAATGTCCCGCCGTCGTTGACAACCCAGCGTGCGCTGCCAAGGACGGCCCAGGTGCCCCCTTGATTCAGCCAGGTTCCGTTGATTGTCAAGTCGCTGCCCGGACCGTCGGAAAGTGTATGGCTCACTCCTGCGGCAACAATGACCTGGCCTCCTTCTTCGACAACTAACTGATCGTAGACAAGCGTGTTCTTAATTGTTACAGTGTGTCCACGGACTACCGTGATGACCCCACTACTGGAGTCCGGAGGTGTAGCCGGCGTGATCCATGCACCAGCCACGCATCTGGCCCACGTTGAGTCATTAGACCACAAGCCAGAACGCACGGTGCGGTAATCGCGGTCTGAGCTCGAAAGGCTTTCGTCTGACAGACGGTGGAGAAGTTCCTGCGCCGACAAATCGAATACAATCAAGAAAGCGAACACAGGCGCCAACAAAGGGATGAAGGAGCGATTCATGGCTCTCCTCAGTGTTTTGAACTAAATGGAGGTAAGGACCGGAATGGTAACCCGGTGCGGAGTATCAAGAAGAAATGGAAATGCGAGGCAAAATCAGCGATGGACTTACTTCAGAAGAAGGAATTGCCATTACTGTACGTTCAAAGCGGGGATCCAGGCAACGCGCTATCGGCTCCCGATGGAGATATCCGGGAGTAACATTGGTTTATGAGAGGGGGTCTGATCAATCAGCATGGAGCAAAGCAGGGTTTCTGAGCTGGGGGGCGTCTCCTCTCCAGGCGAAATTTAAGCTTGGAGGATCAACGGATCAACTGAAAACGCTTGGCGCGAAATACAGACGTGAGGATGCCACGCGCATATGCGGCGAGTGGCATCCTCAGCCTGGCCTATTTCACAAGAACTACCTTTCGTGAAGCGATAAACCTTTTTGTCGATTCTAATGATTCGGCATTCATCCTGATGAGGTACACTCCGCTTGGCAGATTGTCCGCGTGCCACTGCAGCTCATACATTCCCTTCGACCGCTCACCGCTGACCAGTTCCGCGACAACGTTTCCAAGCATGTTGTGTACGATGAGTTTGATCCGGCTGTTTTCCGGGACGCCATAACGGATCCTGGTCGATGGATTAAATGGATTGGGATACGCTTCCTGGAGAGCGTATTGATCCGGGATGATCCCCAATTCTCCTTCGATCGAAGTTGGCGAAGCTGATGTGATCGTGAAGCCGTTCGTCAGACTGGCTGATCCACCACCTGGCGCAGCATTCGTGACTGTCACAGTTCGAGTACCGGCCGTGGCAGCAGGATTTATAGCAATGTTCACGTCGATTTCCGTGGAGCTCTTTACAGCGAAGTTGGTGACTGAAATATCCGCGCCGAAACTCAGCGACGTTACACCATCGATGAACTGCGTTCCGACGACCGTGACCTTCAGCAGACTTCCTCTCCCGGCACTGACGGGTGCCACACTCGTGATGGTAGGTGCTGGATTGGCTACGGTAAATGATCCGGCGAGCGTCGCGGTTCCACCTCCGGGTGTGGGATTCGTCACCGTGACATCCCTTAGCCCCATCGCAGCATCGGGGGCAATGGAGATACCAACTGTCACCTGCGTCAAACTGTTGACGGTAGTGGAGTTCACTGCGATCCCAGTTCCAAAGCTTACACTGGTTACACCGGAATAGAATCCACTCCCTGTCAGGATTACACTAAGAGTTTGGCTCCGTATCCCAGAGTTCGGCGACATTGATGTGAGAGTCGGAACGGGATAGGATACGGTAAACGATCCGGCAAGAGTCGCTGTTCCGCCTCCAGGAGCGGGATTCGTCACGACAACATCCCTTGGACCCATAGCAGCATCGGGAGCAACAGTGATGCCAAGAATCATCTGGGTCGAGTTGTTGACAGCGGTGGAATTTATGTTGATGCCGGACCCAAGACTCACAGTAGTCACACCGGAATAGAATCCAGTCCCTGAGAGTGTCACATTCAATGTCTGACCTCTCGATCCGGAGCTCGGGGATACTGTCGTGAGGGTTGGAGCCGCGTTCTGTACGTTGAATGCGAATGAGAGGGTGGCGCTTCCTCCCCCTGGTGGAGGATTTGTGACGGTCACGCTTCTCGCGGCTGCTATTGCGTCCACCCCAATAGTGATGTTGGCCGTGAGACTTGTTTGACTGTTCACGACCACTGAGTTCACGCTCACACCCTGTCCAAAGCTGACGCTCGTGGTCCCATTGACAAAGTTCGTTCCCACCAAAGCAACGTTCAGAGTCTGACCTTTCCCTCCAACCGCAGGGTTGATGCTTGTAAGTGTTGGCAACGGATTGTTGACAATGAACCCCCCTGGCAGTGTTCCTGAGCCGCCACCTGGGCCAAGATTGGTCACAGTTACCGTCCGCTCTCCAGCGACTGCTCCCGCGGCAATCGAAATAATGGTGGATATATGTGTACCACCTGTATCCACAGCCGCTGAATTAACTGTGATACCAGATCCAAAATCGACCGTGGTGACGCCAGCGAGGAAACCCACACCGGTCACTGTGACAGTCAATGTCTGCCCAAGAACACCCGTGCCAGGTGACGTGCCCGTCACGCTAGGCACAGGATTTTGGACAGTGAAACCACCTGTGAGAGTGGCGGACCCACCACCGGGTGTCGGATTCGATACAGTGATATCACGGGAACCCAATGTGGCGTCGCGGGCAACAAAGACACTCGCCGTCATCCTGGTCGCGCTACTCACCACAATCGAACTGACCGATATTCCTGCACCAAAGTTTAAGCTTGTGACACCCTGGACAAATCCCGATCCCGTGATTGTCACGCTCGTTGAGATCCCCCGACCACCTGCCGAAGGGGTGACGCCCGCAATGCCCGCAAGTGGATTCGTAACAGTGAATCCTCCCGTAAGTGTGGCAGTTCCACCCCCGGATCCGGCGTTTGTGACCGAAACATCTCTTGGGCCAGTAGCCGCAGAAGTTGCTATGGACACACGAGCTTGAAGTTGCGTGCTGCTGAGAACATCAATGGAGTCGACAGTAACGTCGTTCCCAAAGCTCACAGACGTCACTCTGGCAACGAAATTCGAACCCGTCAACACAACAGTGAGCACTTGACCTCGTGCGCCGACCCCAGGCGACACTGCTGTCAGACCAGTCTGTGGATAGATCGTGAATCCAGCATTTAGCGTCGCAGTTCCACCGCCAGGAGCGGGATTTGTCACGGTCACATTTCGCGTTCCGGGAATTGCCCCAGCGGCGATACTGATTTGGGCGATCAACGTTTGATCATCTGAGGCTGACACAGATACCACGGTGATTCCGTCGCCAAAGGAAACAGTCGGAGAGCTACTGGCAAACCCAGTACCTTGCAGTGTGACAGCGAGCGATTGACCGAGGATCCCGGCTGAGGGAGAAAGGCCCGAGAGCGTTGGCGATGGGTTCCGCACCTGGAAGCTGTTCGCAAGCGTTGCGGTGCCTGTGGTACCGGACACCGAGACATCCCGGTTACCAGCAAGTGCCGCGGCACCAACTGTAATGTTGGCGGTGATTTGGGAGCTTGAATTCACTGTCGCAGTGTTTACCGTAATACCCCCACCACTGAAGCTGACCGAACTCCCCGATGCGAAGCGGGTGCCTGTGAGCACGACATCAAGAGTGCTTCCCCTGACCGCAAATGCGGGAGCTACCTGCGTCAACGTAGGCGGAGGTGGGGCCTTCACCTCGAAACCGTTCGCAAGAAGGGCTCTCCCGGAAGGAGTGGTCACAGAAACATCCCTCAAGTCCGCGGAAGCGGATTCGCTGATGGTTATAGTCGCAGTAATCTGACCGGGGGAATTGACCGTTGTTGAGTTAACCGAGATCCCCGTTCCGCTGAATCTGACTGTGCTCCCGCCACTCACGAAGTTGGTGCCCGTAATAATGACCGTCAGCGTGTTTCCGCCCTCTGCAGACGAAGGAGAAATACTTCTGATCGTCGGAATGGCACCACCCAATTGCCCGGCGGTCCAGCGTGAAAAAGAATTGACGCCGGTCAGAGTGATTTCGCTTAACTCGCCATCGACGGTCCCGCCTTGATTTGACCACGTTGAGCCGACATCAGTCGATTTGTAGAGTTGAAGATTCGAAACCGTCGTTCCGTTGAGCTCACCAGGAACATAATGGAAAACGAATGTTGCGTTTAGTCCAGCATTGGTGGATGGTGAAATATCAAAGAACCTCTTTATGAACGTCACACCAGTCATCGAGGGTGTGGTTCCTGTTGTACGTGTCACGGTAGTCGATCCCAGATTGACCGAAACAGACTGAATCTCCACACCGAGCCCACCAAATGTTTCATTACCAGATTCAGTGTAGCAATCCCGCGTCGTTGCGATCGTTCCGATAGTCGTGGAGCCGACCGCTTCAGAGATATTCGTGTAATAGGACAACCAGAGCGTTTCGCCGCTTCGGATCCGAAGCGTGGCATCGGCGCTCACATCAATATCTCCCGTAAACTCACCTGAGCCACTCAGTGCAGTCGTCCCGGCTCGGCGCTTTGCATGCCCTCTGGTCGCCTGGACATGCGCGAGCCCCCCCACCGAAGGCGCTCGTTTCCCCAAGCCTGGGAGGTGTTCGGAATATACCACGCTCCAAGCTTCAGTTGTCCCCTCCAAGACATTGAGAGGAACGTAGAACTCTCCCCCCTGCTGGATCGTCGTGGTCCCTTGTGTCTGGACAAGCCCAATCACTTCGTTGTAGTCATCTACTGAGGCAAAAGAACCGATATTGAGTGTCGTCCCGTTGAGGGTCAGCGTATTCCCGTAAGTGTCAATCACGCCACTATTCATTTGGATCGCGCCGCCACTGACTGTGCCGTCGTCCACCAGCCTCAACGTGGAAGAATTGTCAATGTCGAAGGATGCCCCGTTCTGAAGATTGGCAAATCCAGAGAACAAAACGAACTTGTATGAGCCCCCATGGAGTTGCAGTTGTACTTTCGAGATTGTAGTGCCGGGCAGCGAGCCAGCAAGCGTCAGGTGGTTTCCCGTCAGGTCGTCTCCATTGTATGAGCCCGTGAGGGCGACGACGGACGTCGTTGCGTTCGCACCACTGAGAGTTCCTGTTCCCTGAATCTCAAGGTCGCTTGAGATGATTAGTGTACTCGCACCGGGGACGCTGAGAGCTGCGCCATTAAGAACTCTAATGCCACCAGAGAAATCGCCGGTTCCGGAGGCCGACGTGGTGCCACTGACCTCAAGCAGTGCGGAAAAGTAGCCATTCTGTGTGATTGCCGACCCACCGGTTGTCTGGATCTTACCAGTGGACGGCGTGTCGTAGATGTCACAATAGTGGTCGTTCGTCAGGGCAACGCCGTTGAGCGTAAGGATGTTGCCATTGAGATCGAGGGTGCTCCCACCCTCAAGTCCCACAAGTTGGATGGTTCCCCCAGTGATACTCAAGTTGTTGGTTAAGTAAAGGTAGCCTAGCTGGATATCCAGCGTGCAGTTGGTGAACGTTCCAATTCCCTCGACATCGTGGTTGGAATCGTCATCGATGATCAGATTGGTAATCGAAACCACTGAACCACTGTGGAGCTTGAGTTTCCATCCCGAAAAATTCAGAGTGGCACCGACACCGGTGATCCTTCCACTCACATCCAGATCAGTCCCCTCGCTATTACCAATCGTCAACGTTTTACCGGATGCGACGCTGATCTCGCCGGCGGACGAGATGACGGTCTCATCGATAGTGACATCTTCCGTGACTGTCACAAGATGACGGATTGTTATGACGCCATCGCTGTTCGTCGGCGTTGCAACTGCGTCAATCCACGTGCTGCCATCGAAGTACTGCCAGGTTGACGTCGCATTCCAGGCACCGGAAGTCTTCGATTGGTAATCCCCCATATTTGGAGCTTGCGCCCACGCAGACACCGTCAATGAAATGCACGCAACAAGCACAAAAGTCGCGGACGATAGCAACTTGGTAGCCAATTTGATCATACTGCCCCCTGTTAGATGTACACCGGCTTGCTTTCGTGCGCTCGCGCTGGCAAACGAGCCTGCGCTGGGCGAATGCTCAAGATATTGACATTTGGGCCGGTGACGAATCTCACTGAGAAGAATGCGACAATAAAACATTCCGCGATAACACAATCGCCGCGATGGGCAGGAGAAAGAGTGCAAGGCGTGTCATTGTCCTACCCTCTCAGAGGCGTAGCGCGGCTCGGGCTGAATACATCACAGGTCAAAGAGAAGCGGACGCGGCTCAGTGCTGCCTTCAGGATTGGATGGCGAATGAGTGCTTGAAGTTACGAGAGGCAGTAACAAGATGTACCGGAACGCTCCCTTTGCGAGTTGAACACGATACTCGACTGCTGTCAACAGACCTAAGCGGTCGTCGGCAACGCTGGGCCAATGAAAATGCGATCAGGAAGAATAGTCGTAAGGAGTAGGCACTCCCCTGCAGGTGTTACTTGCCAGACAGACATTGTTCACGGTACAGCAACATATATCGCAATGGTACCTAAACTTGAAACGAATGTCAAGAAGTCAGGCCCGGAGTTTCATTGACTTTAACCCCATTGCTGGCTACTTTTGCTCCGATTTGTTGACCCTCTGATACATGAACTATTTCTATCCGATCACTGCTGTTGTGCCCGCCGTCACAGGCATCGGGACGATGAGGATTCTGAGGCATTACGAGTGCTTCGCAGCCGGAGGCTTGAGAATCAGGAGCGAATCAACTTCGGAACGCTTTCCCATGCTGCCTGCGGGCCGATTATCGACTAGATCCACTCGTGGCGCGGGGCAACGCCCCAAAATCGCTCACTTCTCAATGGCACTCCCGTCGATGCGAGTACTCAGGACTGACTTCATCATGCAAAACGTCAGTATGCATATAAGACTCGATCGGACTTCGAGAATGGTGATTGCGTGACAGCACACCCTCCTGACACTCCTCGTTTTTCCGTCGTTGTTACAACACACAACCGCTGCGCACTTCTTCCTGCGGCTGTCGAAAGTCTACTGGCTCAGGACCTCTCTCCAAATGAATTCGAGATAATCCTCGTCGACGATGGGAGCACCGATGGAACCCCTGAGTACTTAGAGTCGCTTCGATGTCACGACAATGTGCAGTGGATCCGGATCGAGAACTCCGGGATACCGGTGGCGCGCAACGCTGGCGTGGCCTTGGCGCGAGGCAAGATCTTTGCTTTCACCGACGATGACTGTCTGGTTCCACAGAACTGGCTGATTCGCATCGAAGATGCCCTCCGGTCAAATCAAGCTGTTGCCGTTGGCGGGGCCATTCGGAATAAGAGGGAAGACAATCTTCTTGCAAGAGTTTACTCCGAGATGAACGAATCGCTCAGAGCCCAACTGAACCGCGACCATGAACAACCGCGGTTCCTGACAACAAACAATTTTGCCTGTTTGGCCTCGACGTTTAGGATGTTTCGTGGCTTCGATGAGCGGTTCTTCCACGGTGCTGAAGATCGGGAATTCCTCGCCAGGCTTCAGGCAGCCGGCGAAAAAGTTGCCTTTGTCGACGACATCGTGGTCGATCACTACCAGTCCTTTCAGCTCACGTCATTCATCTTTCATATGTACTGTCAAGGCAGAGGCTCTTATCTTTATCACAACGTGATCAGAAAAGAAAGCCATCTCCCTCGTGAGAAGGGCCTTGTTCAACGCATCTTCACGATGATCAAGACGGCGTTGCCTCGGCACAACGTCATTGAAGGACTTACGATAGCGTCCCTCGTCGTTCTGGCACAGGCGTCAGCTGCGTTCGGTTACCTCAGCGCGGCTTGGGAAGGTATAAGCGACTTGAGAAAAGAAGGAGCAGAACGGGGCACGGCGTCCGGCCTTACCTCCTTTCTGGCAGGCACTGTTGCCAGCTCGATATTCGGATTCTTCAGTTTCGTGATCATCGGCAACGCACTCTCGATTGCTGAGTTTGGACTCTTCACGGTGGCTTTCTCTTTCGAGGCGGTTCTGTCCACATTGTGCAATGCCGGGCTACCGGTGAGTGTCACGCGCCACGCCTCTGAGTGTTCAAAGAAGAATGACAAGGCCGGCTGCGCGTCCATCCTGAAGAGTGGCTTGATGCTGCAAATCACCCTGTTGATCATTTTGTGTGCGGCAATGTCAGTACTCTCCAGGGTTCTTACCGATCAGGTGTTCTCGGTTGCATTGCCACCTTTGTTGATTCTTGCCGTCGTGGTCAGTGCCTGCGGCACGGCCCTCTTCAACTACGTGACGAGCATCTATTCTGTCGAGCTGCGATTTCACGAATTTGCGCTCCTGCGCACTGTCGTCTCGATTCTCAGGATCTTAACCATAGCGATCGTCGCAATATTCAAAGGGGCGACCGCTGTCAATCTCTTCTGGGCGTTCATCTTGCCAACCTGGGTTGGTGTCGCAATTGCTTCGTTCCCTTTCTATGATGCCGTCAGCAAACACGGTGAAGTCCGTGCACGCAAACTCGGTCAGATCGCAGTCTACAGCGGTTGGCAAAGTGTAACTGGAGTCTCACGGATCCTGACGACGCATCTTGGACCACTGATCCTGGCAATCTATTCGACGGACAAAGAAGCAGGCGCCTTCGGCTTGGGGCTCACGTTGAGCTTCGTCTTCGCAGTCGTGGGAGGAGCACTTCATTCCTACTTCATGCCGGTCGGGGCACGGATACCGTCCAATAGTGAGATATCCGCTTACATCCGAAGGACACTGAGACTCGCGTCTCCTTTCATGCTTCTCTCTCTGGTAATCGTCGCTTTCTCGGGTCCACTCATCAGCTTGATCTATGGGAAAGAGAGAGGGATCGTAGTGCCCATTTTTGTCATGCTCTCGGCGCCGGCGATTGCTCACATGGCGTTCACGTCCGTGAACAACATCTTCCACTACCTGTTCAAGCCTGAGTACATTTCGTACGAAACCCTCTTGAGACTGCTACTGTTTCTTGGCGGAGCCATCGTGCTCGCAGACTCAGGGGCTTTGGGTGTCGCGGCGGCTTACTGTGCCGCAGGATTCATTTCCTTCGCGTTCTCGGTCATTCTCCTCGCCAAAGAGCTCAAGAGGATCGGCATTCGCCCTCAACCTCTGCTGTGGATGTCGTTTGGATTCTCAAAAACCCATTAACAGTTTCAAGGTGATCCCATCATCCGGGTTGTTCACATCAATATGACCACCGCGGGACTGATCCATTATGGGCTGGGTATGGGTCGGGCCCTCCAGCAGACCGCCGGTATCGAAGCCGTCTCCATCTTTGAGCAGGGAGCCGCTCAATCCCGAATTGCAAGGGACATCCTCAGTTCTCTTCCCCATCATACATACCCGTTCCGCACTCTCTTTGACAAGCTGATGGTAGTGATGCGAATCATTCGCGTTGTGTACGACTTCAAGCCAGATATTGTCCATTTCACTGACGGGGTGGAGCGACCAGTCTATGGGTTCCTCCTCTTCCCTATCCTCAAGAATCTTGCACCGATCGTCGTAACGGTCCACGATCCTGTGCCCCATTCCGGCGTTCGCCTCTCATGGGCGGAAGAGAGAGCGAAATCGCTTGCGTATCACTGCACCAGGCACTTTGTCGTCCACGGTCCGTTTTGCCAAAAGCTGCTTCTGGAGCAAGCGATAAGACCCGAATGTATCTCCATACAGCGTCACGGCGCCATCGATTTCCTTGGCGAGCACACTGAGGACACGCGCCGGGAGCCGCAGACGATCCTCTTCTTCGGCAGATTCCAGCCCAACAAGGGAATGGACTTTCTTGTCCCGGTCGCCGATCAGGTTCATTCCCTGTTTCCGCGAGCTCTCTTCTTGGTTGTGGGGTCCATGGGGACGCTCCTTAGGGGAAAAGCCAGAACCCTCTGGGAGAGGGAATTGAGACCGATGCTGGCTGCGATGCGCAAACGTTCCTATTTCGAGGTCTATGAGGGATTTGTACCAGACGAACGAATAGGCCACTACTTTCAGAGAGCAACAATCACACTGCTACCCTACCGCGACGCCACACAAAGTGGGGTCGCTACAATCGCTATGTCTTTCCAAACCGCGATCGTCGCAACAAATGTCGGAGACCTCGCCCAGCTCATCCGGCACAATGAGACGGGGTTGCTCTGCCGCACCGATGTCGAATCCATCAGTGACGCCGTTTGCGACTTACTTGGCAATCCAGAGAAGACACGCCGACTTGCGCAGCTGGCAAAAGAACATACCGGGAAACATTTTACGTGGGCCGCAGTCGCGCGCGAAACAGCCGAAATGTACAAACATATACTTTCATCGCAGGTCTGAGACATCGTATCGTTACACTGTATGAGAACTATCCTCTACATTTCTTCGGCGGGTGACATCGGCGGAGCCGAAGTCAGTCTCATTCGAATACTCAAGCGGCTTGATCGCTCCAAATTCAGGCCTGTCGTTCTCTGTTGTCGTCAGGGCCTTTTTCCGCGGAGGCTATCCCAGGATCACGTTGAGTATGAGGTCATTCCCTTTAACGTATCGCTCAGACGAATCCTTCATCCGGTTTCCTTGTTTCAGAATATCCTTTCGCTCATGCGTGTGCACTCTCGCCTGATGGATGAGCGATTTGCTCTCGTCTGCTGCAACGACAACCTCGCCCTGAAGCTTCTCTTTTTGCCGCTGGCTCTCTGTCGAAAGCCTATCGTCTGTCACATCAGGAATTTCGAAACCAAGCGCGTGTGGATGATCCGGTACCTGCTCAGGCATCGGATTACTCGGGCGATTGCCGTGTCACACGCCGTGAAGAGTGATGTTGTTCGCAGGATGCATGTCGACGAGGACACCATCCTGGTCCTTCACATGGGTATCGACACCGATTCCTTCACCAGAGCGGCGCCTGGACCTCTTCGAGCGGAATTGCGTTTGAACCAGGACGACAAACTCGTCGGCATGATCGCCCGGTTCGACGTCTGGAAGGGCCACTTCAGTTTCCTCAAGGCCGCTGAGCACGTGCTCGGACATCGAAGAGATGTTCACTTCGTCATCATCGGAGAGGTGACGATGCATGATCTCTTCCCGCGATTCCTGCGCTACAAAAACGAGGTCCTGGAGTATGCAGAACATCATCGCCTGCAGGACAGAATCCACTTTCTCGGTTGGCGGGAGGACATACCGTCGGCCCTCAAATCACTCGACATACTCGTGTGTCCGTCCGAGAACGAACCATTTGGCCTGGTTCTGCTCGAAGCATCGGCCGCTGGTGTCCCTGTGATCGGAGCGGACAGTGGAGGGATACCGGAAATCATCCGTCATAGGAGTAATGGCCTGCTCTTCAAGCCGGGAGATTATCTTGAACTCGCGAAGACCATAGAGGAACTTCTGGATGACAATGGGCTGCGATCAAGACTGATCGCCAATGGATATGAGATCGTCAAGGCTGATCACTCGATGGAGCGCTTCATGTTCCGCGTGGAGGAAGTGTACGAGAAGGCATTAGCATGACTCGACCCACAGAAACTCCTGCAATATCCGCAATCGTCCCGGCCCGGAACAGCGAGCAGACGATCGGCGAATGCCTCCGGGCGCTCATGGAATCAGGCATGCCGCCCCGGGAAATCATCGTTGTCAACGACGCTTCGACCGACACAACATCGACGATCGCTCGGCAGTATGGTGTGAACACATTCGATCTGCGTACGAGACACGATGCGAACTACTGCCGGAATCTCGGTGCAAGCAAGGCGACTGGCGACGTGCTCCTGTTTGTTGACAGTGACGTTGTGCTGCAGCCGGGGGCTATGCAAAACATCTTTGAAACATTGAGGGATGACACCGTCGACGCGGTGGTTGGCCTTTACTCGGCGAAACACCGGCACTCGAATATTGCGAGCCAATACAAGAACCTGTGGATCCGTTACTCCTACCTCAGAAGCCATCGTTCCGTGGATTGGATCTTCGGGGCCATCGCAGCAATTCGGAAGGAGGCTTTTGGCGAAGCACGCGGATTCGACCGCACACTGTTCATGCATAAGGGGGGCGAGGATCTGGAATTGGGAAAGAGAATGGCCCAGCAAAGACCTTCTATTGTTCTCAATCCGTCAGTCGAGGTCGAACATCTCAAGCGGCACTCATTGTACACCCTGCTTAAGAATGATTTTGTACGAAGTCAGGGCTTTGTGGAATTGGCAACCAATCTTGGACAGTTCGCGCGTTCGTTCAAGAAAGGCTTTGTCAACGTTTATCCTGGTTTTGCTTACTCAGCGGCGCTTTCATGGGCGATCGTTTTTGACCTCTTGGCGGGCATATGGTCACAGCCTCTCTTCTGGACAGGGCTGACTTGTACCGGACTGTATCTCTTGCTCAACTGCCCTTTCTATCGCTACTTCACTCATCACCGCGGCCTGGCTGAGACTCCGGCCGCCGTCGTTGTCATGTTTCTTGATCACCTCGTCTGCGGACTTGGCAGCTTGAAAGGAATCGTTCGATGGCTGTTGTTCAGGAACAAATGACGCAGAGACTCACTCGAATCCTGCCTCCGGCGTTTGTCTTCGGTGCAACGTCCGTCCTCTACATGCTCACGCTCTGCCCTACTGTTTATGTCGGCGACAGCGCGGAGTTCATCACCAACGCCCTCACCCTCGGGATAAACCATCCTACGGGTTACCCGCTTTATACGATTCTGACACGCTTCTGGCTGACGGTCGTCCCGTTTGGAATGCCGGCATACGCGGTCAATTCCTTTTCGGCACTTGCGGCATCGGGCACCGTCGTCTGCATGTATTTCATTTTGGAATTTCTCACAACCCGCAGAGTGATCGCGCTTCTAGGGGCCTTACTCCTGACGGTCTCATCGACATTATGGTCACGAGCCACGAGCGCGGAAGTGTATTCACTCAGCAGTTTCTTCTTCGCCCTGACGGCTCTTCTCATCCTGCAGTGGCACCGCGATCGGGAAATGAAGCAGCTCATCATTGCCGCATACGTCGCCGGACTTGGACTGAGTCAACATTCCACTGGCGTCCTGGCCGCCCTTAGCATCGTTCTCTTCGTCTTCATTTCTGAGCCAAGGATCATTCGAAACGCCCGCACTCTCATAGTGCTGACCGTCGTGTTCCTCATCGGACTAAGCTCCTACTTATACCTTCCAATTCGTACAATCGCCGGACCTCCGGTAGCGTGGGGAGACTTGAGAACGATGGAAGGCGTGTTCCGTCACCTCCTCCCGGTCGGTGAGAAAGGGCTTGCACCCTACTTTGGTGGGAACACAGGCACCCGGCTCTCATGGTTCTTCCACCAGGCACTGACAAGAGAGTTCTGGTATTTCGGCGTTATTTCCCTTTTCGGCCTCCTGGCTCTGATGAAACGTTGGAGGCTGCTGGTGCTCTTCACTTCCATTGTAATTGTGAATGTCATGTTCGCAGTCAGCCGCAAGATGCCGCTCCACGCGGATTTCGACGCCAACTTCATTCCGACTTATTTCGTTATGGCAATTCTCATTGGTGTTGGATTGGTCCGCCTCCAGGAGTTCGTTGGAAAGAGATGGCGGAACCTTCCACCTCGCTTCATCCAAGTGGGTTTCTCGACCGCACTATTCCTCATGCTTCTGACAACGGCCTACGCCAATTACAACCAGAACAACCGGAGTCAGAACTTCTTCGGATACGACTTCGGGCGCAATCTCTTCCTGCCAATCGAGCAGGATGCGATCGTCTTCACAATCGGCGATGAGCAGACGTTTGTCGGGTGGTACTTCAAGTATGTAGAGAAGCTCTATCCGCGCGTCTCATTCATCGACACGAGATTGCTGGCGACTCCGTGGGGCGTACGCCTCTTCAACCGTGAACTCCGCCTCCCAATTCGAGAAACCGATCCTCCAGACCGGGTCGCAGACGAAATCATCCGTTCTGGCATCGGACGTCGACCGGTCTATTTCACGCATCGGCTGCCATGGGACTTCCTGTCGCGGGACTATGAAATGCTTCCGCTCGGTATGCTGCTTCAAATTCTTCCAAAGGGAACCGCGCCAGAATATCGCCCAGTCAACTTTCAATTCCATCAAGGCTGGGAAACGGGCTACCTGGATGATCGGTGCCGGCTGCTGGTGGATTTTTACCCCAAGGAGCACATTGACCACGCACAGTTCTGGCTGAACCATCAGAAGGAAATGGCAGCGCAGGAGGAATTGAACCACTTCTTCTCGTTCCCTTACCGAAAAGCCGCCGCTGATAATGCAAACGCCTTTTTGATGCAGAGCCTGATTAGCTATCGGATGGGGGAGGTGGCAAAGGCCAGGAACTACGCCGATTCTGCAGTGGTACTGAATCCGGCTGACTGGCGAGCACTGGAGTATCGAGGAAACTTCCGTGTCCTACAAAGGGACACTGCGGGAGCAGTGGCGGACTGGCAGACATCTCTTCTTTTGAACCCGAAGAACGAAAACGTACGCCAGAACATCGAAGGGCTCTTGAAAGTGAGGAAACCTACAGTGCATCGATAGGTTTGAAGATCAGAGACGGCAGGCGCGCGTCAATGTTTAAAGGCAATTGCACCTGGGATGATGCCACCCGTAAACTGTCTGACGGTGGCCCCATTCGTGTTGATAATATACACATCCCCCGGCTGAATATAGTCTCTAGGATCGGTCACATAGAGCAGATCGGTTGCATCGTCGTACGCAATACCGTATCCGATAATTGTTGAAAATGGGGTTCCGCCGACACTGATGATAGAGCCGGTGTAGGCAAATTTGATGACGCCGTTCTGTGCCTGGAAGTACCCAACCCCTTTGCTGCTGACCGTCATCCTTCCTGGATGTCCGTACGTCGCCAGCGGCAGCGTGACTTTGGAAAATACGACATCATTGTCTGCGTTGATCTTAGAGATTGAACCTGGGGTGTCATTTGCCGGTTTGACGTAGTCGCTCTTGCCATCGCACTTCACGATTACTTCGTTGTTCGTGGTCACACCGATCTCACTCGGGCTATCTCCCACGATAACCGTTTTAATGAGCCCCCCGGTCGTTGCATTGAGCACGGTTACCGTGCTGTCGTAGCCAAAACCGGAGTTGCAGATATATACTTTTCCGTTGGCCCCCGCGATACCCATGGGATTGAGTCCCACTTTGATCCGGTCCGTCACGATCTGAAGCGTCGACGGATTGAATTCCGTGATAGACGAATCTGAGACGTTCGTGATGAACGCCTTCGCGTCGTTGAGGATCACGAGCTTGTAGGGATCCCGCTTCCCCGGAAAGACTATCGTCCCGACGGATTTGTACGTGGTGAGAGAGATCACTTCGATTTTTTGCGAACCGTTGACGACGATGTACGCTTTCCCGTTGTACACTACGATGTCGTTGCCCGTGTCGCCGAGGTTACGACCGTTCGCGAGTGCGAAGACATCCTGATACGCCTTGTTTGAATCAGGGAGATAGACGGTCAGCGTTGAATTGCCGTGTTGGTAATTCCCTTCATTCACGACAAAGACGCCAGTCGTGCTGACCGGCGTGCTGCCCGAAGGCCCTGTCGGGTTCGATCTGCATCCGTTCCAGGAAAACGTGGCCAGTATCAGTCCAGCAATGAGCAGCGCTGAGAGGATGCGGAGAGCTTTTTGGGTCGCAGAGGTCATAATCGCTTCTCAATAATCAACGAGGATCTTCAGAGCAAAGCTCCTCAGTGGCATGGGATAGTTCGGGAGCAGTTCATACTTCGAATCGAAAAGATTCGTGACTTCAAAGCGGAGGTCGGCGCTGAATGGTTCCTCCTTGAGCCGCACGGAGAAGTTTGCATCGGTCTTCGTGAAGCTTCCAAGAACATAGCGCGGATCGTTCGTTTCCGTCGCGAACCTGAAACCTGTGAAGGTGTGATGAACGCCGAGTCTGAAACGGCCAACCGTCGCAATGCAGGAAAGTCCGGCGATCTCATGGGGGATGTACGGGAGTTGCTTGTCCAAGGTCTGATCGTCGGCCGAGGTGGAGTTGATCTTTCGCGTGTCGAAGTTGCTATAGGACCCCCTGAGTACCAGTCGGTCATCAAACAAACGCCAGCCGCCGATCAGTTCGAATCCGTCAGATCGGACATTCTGTAGATTCTTGGGAGACCAGAGTCCGTTCTTGTCGGGGCTCCAGACGATGCGATCGTTTGTGCGGATATCGAAGTAGTTCACTTCCAGTTCCGGCATTCCGGCCAGAGCGGGCGCGATCAGCATCCCGGCATCGAAGCTGAGTGACCGCTCAGGTTTGAGAGCAGGGTTCCCTCCACTCTTCCAATACAAATCATCGAACGTCGGCGCGCGGAAACTTTTCCCGTAGCTAGCCTTGAGCCGCAGCCCGGCTGTTCGCCAGATCCCGAGGTTGACGCCCAGTTTTGGATTCACAGTACCCGAAAAATCTGAGAAGTGATCGTATCTGATGGAGGGGTAAACATTGATCTGATAGAACAGAGAGTTCGGCAGTTCTACGACGTGATCGGAGGAAATGAAAACGCCTGCCTGGTCACGGGTCGCATTCAACACTGCGGTGCTGGACACAGAGGAAGAAGAGTACTCGGCACCAACGTTGAGTGAGGTCGAGGGATCGAGAACGTATCTCATGTGAGGGGTGAACGCGATCGTCCTGTCATTGTATACGGCATCGTTGTTACCATCGGTGACAGCCGCGAGGGGGTCGGTGTATTCTCTCCGCTGCGTGTGGAACATCAGGGGAAACCGTGCAAAAAGGGAAGGAGTGGCCGTCCATTCGACTGTCGCCTGATTAAGAAACCCGCGGTCGACCAGCCGTCCAAGGTTGCCGCTCGTTGGAGTAATGACGGCGCCGGGCGACCCGCGCTCGGACCAATCGTACATGGACGAAACGCGCAAGGACAGGCTTGGAGAGAGCGGCGCGCCGGCAACCATTTGAACCTGGCGCAATGCATAGTCCGAATTCTGACGGCGCAAAGTCATTGAGGAGATGCCGTCATTGAAATCGAATTCATAGTCCCCTCTACCTGCCTCCCGCTTTGCCGCAACCTGCATGCCAACTCCAAACAGAGTGAAATCCGTCCCCAATTGAAATCCGCTCATGCCGTACGACCCTGCACCGAGCTCGGCACGCACATCGGGTTTGCCATCAGGCCGCCGGGTGATAATGTTGACAATGCCCCCGACGGCATCTGCTCCGTACATCGAGGAGAATCCGCCTCGAAGTACTTCAACACGATCGACATTCTGCAAAAGGAAGATGCCCAAATCGACTTGCCCATCGAGGACGTTATTGTAGCGCTCCCCATCAACGAGAACAAGCGTGTGCTCGGGTCCCATTCCTCTCATGGAGGTCGTGGAAACCGCGCCGGGCCCGCCGTATGATTTCAGAAAAAGACCGGGGACACCCTCAAGAGCATTCTCAAGAGTGCTGCCGTTAGTACCAAGGAGGTCTACTGAAGTCAGCACCGTGGCACTCGATGGAAGCTGCTGGGCGTTCACCTGCCAGCGGGTTGCGGAGACCACAAACTCAGGCATTGTGTACGACCGTTCCTGCGGCCTCTGAGAAAGGCTGTCTGGAGGGACGCCCCTTGTTTGTGAAGCAAGGGGAACGGCAAGAACCGTCAGTAACAATATGTGGCGCATCTGATGCACAATAAAAAAGCCCCAATCCTTTTTCACAGGGAGGGGGCCGAAGAAGAACACAATCAAAGTTCGATATCAGATGATCACCCTCCCGCGAAGGCTTAGCCCACGGCGCAATACCGGGGGCTCACCGCACTTGAGTAAGAGTTGCGGCGATGTAGCAGCGTTGTGGCAGGTCTCCTGGCTTTTCCGATCGCTTGACTTGTCTTCCCGCCTCCAGTGATGAGGCAGTGACTTCTGGCGTCAGAGATTCTCCTGCGGTGAGCAGGATCGGAACTACAGTTGCGGGGCAGCTTCCGCTTTTCCAGATCCAGCCGAGGCCAAATCGGAGCACGGAATTCCCTTTTCATCCCTCCGTCAGTTCATGACGTCGGGACACCAAACGTGTTATGGGAAAGAACAACAAACAGTTACGGGTGCAAGGTAGAGAGTTTGACAATGAGAATCAAGTGCAACCTTTGGCCATCCCATGGAGGGACGTGCTCCGTCACGTCTGAACAGGTATGGTCACGACGGAGCGTGACCTTTCATGATTATTGTGATGCCCTAACCAAACCATTCGATGACATTAAGCTCGCCTCGATAAGGCCATGCCTCGGGAATATGACAGAGACCGCCGCGTACTGGATTCTGCCGAACATATTCCCATTTTTCTTCGTAGTTCTTTCCTTTCCGCATCTGCGTGTCCCAGAAGGATCGTTGCCAAATCGGTTGTTCATCACGTCTCGGCCAAGAACGTGAGGAGATTGATTTCCAGTAGCACACCCAGTTCTTCAATTCAGGAAAATCAGGTTCTGCGGGTGAGCAAAAAAGATGAATGTGGTTCGGCATGATCACATATCGGCCAACTTGCCACGAGTCAGCTCTCGTCCATGCGTCGATGAGCAGTTGATGAACATCAGGCTGACAGAAGATCGATTTCCGACCTTGAGAACAGACGGTAATTAAAGACAATTATGGGTCGATTGATTAACTCGACAATCGGCAGATGAATTGGAGACTTTCTGCGCGGTTCCATTGGAGGGCAAAACCTACGGGTGGCGGGAAAGGGGGCTTCAAGGCAGGGACGTACTCTGTCGCGCCTTCACACATATGGTCACGACAGAGCGTGACCCCCGGGGTGGAGGGACGTGCTCCGTCACGTCTGAACAGGTATGGTCACGACAGAGCGTGACCCTCCAAGGTCAAGGGCGCTGATTCAATGGTCAATTGACAATTATCAATTAGTCATTCACCATTGACCATTATTTAATATCCCACCGCTGCGCCATAGCCGCGCGGGTCGGTCGAACCGTAAAGGAAACCGTTTTTGCGGTCGATCAGGATGGCCTCAACGCGCCCAAGCGTCCCACCCCGTTGCCGCACGACATAGCCGCGTTGCTGAAGATTCTCGACAACGTCCCTCGGGAATCCAAATCGTTCATACTCCAGCGTATCCGGCAGCCACTGGTGATGAAATCGCGGGGCGTCGTTAGCTTCCCCAACGTTCATGTGGTGGTCGAGTACGTTGACGACGACCTGGAAAACCGAAGTAATGATGGTCGATCCGCCGGGGCTCCCGAGAACCAGGTACGGTTGATTATCCTTCAACACAATCGTGGGGGTCATCGCACTGAGCATCCGTTTGTTCGGTTGCACCGAGTTCGCGACGCCGCCGACCAGGCCGAACTGGTTCGGAGTGCCGGCTTTCGCGGCAAAGTCATCCATTTCGTTATTCAGGAAGAAGCCGGCTCCATCGACGACAACCTTGTTCCCATACCAGCTGTTGATGGTTGTCGTGACTGAGACAGCATTCCCCCATTTGTCCACGACCGAATAATGGGTCGTATGCATCCCTTCCTTCACCTCGATCGCGCCATGGGATATCTGGCGGCTCGGCGTTGCCTTCGTTGTATCAAGAAGTGCGCGCCGTTCGGCAGCGTACTCTTTCGAGATGAGCCGATCAACCGGGACGGGATAGAAATCGGCATCCCCCATGAACTCCGCCCGATCTGCATAAGCGATCTTCATCGCTTCGGTTATCATGGCAATCGCCTTCGATGATCCGAACCCGTACGAAGCGAGTGGATACGGCTCAAGCAGGTTCAGCATCTCGAGGAGAACCATCCCACCAGAACTTGGTGGTCCCATCGAAACAATCTCGTACCCGCGATAGGTCCCTCGAACGGCAGGTCTCTCGATCGCCTGATATGAGCGCAAGTCGTCAAGCGAGATCAGCCCTCCGCCACGCTTCGTCTCCGCCACAATCAGATCCGCCGTTCGACCTGTATAGAAGCCATTTTTCCCGAGTTTCTGAATGCGCTGGAGCGTGCGCGCAAGATCTTTCTGGACAAACACAATTCCTTCTTCAAGGGGTTTTCCGTCATTCGTAAATACTTTTCTTGTCGAAGGGTACTTGTTGAGCGTCCTCAATTCGGATTTCAGCTCGTCTGTAAACTCGTGACTAAGCCGGAACCCTTTCGCCGCGAGGTCGATTGCGGGCTGCATTGCTTTCCGCCGGTCAACAGATCCATAATGCTCGAGGGCGTACGTCAATCCTGCCACGGAACCCGGCACGCCGGAGGCGAGATAACCATCCTGACTCTTCTCCGGCACGAAATTCCCTTTTTCATCAAGGAACATGTTTTGACGCGCGGCACCTGGAGCTTTTTCCCGGTAATCGATAGTCGTCGTGCGCCCGTCTGCCATACGGATCACCATAAAGCCACCACCGCCAATATTGCCGGCTCCAGGGAAGGTGACGGCAAGGGCAAAACCGACCGCCACCGCTGCATCGACGGCATTTCCGCCATTCTGAAGGATCTGTACTCCTACCTTCGATGCGAGAACATCAGCCGAAACGACCATGCCGTGACGGGCACGAACCGGGCGCTTTGACGCAAAACAGACGGAGGACACCAGCAAGAGTATGATCAGAGTGAAAACTGAGAGGGATTTCATAGATGGGCCATCGTCGTATGTAGTCAGTAAAAAAAAGCGACCGGGTTATCTTCACATAAGCCGGTCGCTCATTCGGTTTCCATTAATTCAACATATCAGGCCAGGCGCCCGAATCCATTTAGAACGGTAGATCGTCAACCTTGCCACCCGGCTCGTCTTGTGCCGGAGCCCCTCCCGTATCGGGGGCTGAGGCCGACGTGCCTCCGCCACGGCCATCGAGCATGACCATTTCATCCATCACAATCTCCGTTACATACCGCTTTACTCCATTCTTGTCGTCGTAATTGCGGTATTGAAGCCTTCCTTCAAGGTAAAGCTTGCTCCCTTTCTTCAGGTATTCGCCGCAGATTTCCGCCAGCTTTCTCCAGGCGACAATATTGTGCCATTGCGTCCGTTCCTGGGTATTCCCTTCAGGGTCCTTCCATGACTCGTTTGTGGCAACGCTGAATGAAGCAACTGCCACTCCGCTGCTGGTATATCGAAGCTCCGGGTCCTTTCCAAGGTTGCCGATCAGAATAACCTTGTTCACGCTGCGTGATGCCATAGAGAATCCTCCACTGGGAAATAATGTCGATGGAAATTGATGTTGCAGGGTCTTCTTCTGAACGCCAAGTTATCAGAAAACCGTCTGAATGTCAAGGTATCGTCGCTTGGCGAATCAAGGAGTATCAAAGGAGAGCTGAAAGATGTGCAGCCGGCTCGATGTGAGGATCAGCAGTCGATCGCCCGCATATGCGGCGTCTTCGAACGGACCGAGCTCGTTCTTCGTTTGCAGGTCAGGCGGGCGTATCGTGCGTGCAAGCTCTCCCCTGTCAGTGAACCAGTAAAGCGCCGCGTGTGTGACAACGAGGACCCCGGTGCGCACGAAACAGAATCCGCATGCTTCAGCGAAATTGTGTTCTCCAATCGTCCGCAGATAGTGACCGAAGTAGTCGAACTCGAGAAGCCGATCCGGCTCAAGCACGAACACATGATCGTTGGATGCGACAAGGATTTTTTCGGGTCGGCGAAGCCGCGAACGCTGATCATCGATGTCGCCAAAGGATCGCTCGTAACGGACGTTTTCGGCAAACTTCACGACACGGAGGTTATCGCCATCGAGGACAAAGAGATCACCGAGGCGTGAGAGAGCGACGCCGAGCGGATAACCGAACCGGGCGTCGACAAAGGACGTGTCTCGCGTGGCGAAAGAAGAGATGAAATTGAGATTGCTGTCGAAACGCTGAAGGCGATGATTACCGTAGTCGGAGACGTAAACGTTCAGCCCGTCGGTGGTTAACCCCGTTGGATTATCGAAGGTGGTAGAGGTCCATCCAAAGCCCCCCACCGAGATATTCGCCGACTCATCCTCCTTGAACCGAACGACGAGATTTCGCCCGGCGTCCGTGATGTAGATCCACCCCTGGGGACTTGTCGTGACGCGCGTCGCTTGCTGAAACGATCCGAGAGTCCGTACTTCAGTAATCGAGGTGTCAGGTGCAACCCCGATATGGGCTATCCCGGAGCCCAGCAGGAGCGCAATTATTGAAGGAAACGCTGCCAATCGGGATCCTCCAGCTCGCCTCGCTTGGTGGAGTTTACCAGCGTGTATTCGCCAAATCCCGAGCGATCGACGAAAACGAAATCCACGCCGTTCTCGATGGAGTAGTAGTGCCAGGTCTCATATGGCTTCGTATCCTGCGAGGAAGGGAACCGCTCAATTTCATCCGGCTCGGCATAGAGCGCCAGCACTCTGCCTCGGTCGGTACGCCAGCCGGCTCGGCTCATAGCATGGAATCTTTGGTCGGCGTTCAGGATTCTCTGCAGATAGACGGACCGCAGAATACCGGCCCTTCCCGATCTTCCGGCCTCGACTTCGGACCAAAACTTCGCAAGAAACTCGCGGCGGCCGTCTTCTGAAGTAATCTGGGAGAAGGTCTTGATTTCCTGATCGGTTGCGAGGTACTGGGCCTTGTGGAATTCCTCTGCCAGTTCATCGGCTGTCATCCCAGCCAACTCCGATGACTTGATGGATGATGCTGCAGGCAGGTTCGTCTGGATGTGGGGATTGTAGGCGTAGAATGACTTCTCCGACTGCGTGGTCGTTGTTCCCTTTTCGTCAACAAGCATCAGGCGTAGACGATACTTGCCGGACGGGAGCGAGGCGACATTTGACATGCCGGCTTCAACGGCACTCTTCACACCGAAGTGCCGGGCCTTCGAAGACTCTTTCATCACTTTGCCATCCGCGCCGATGATCATCGTTTTTACCACGTAGGTTTGCGCCGTATCCAGATTATAGACTTCCGAATAATGGAACATCATCGGATGCGATGAGGCGCCGAAAACGAGCGTGGGATTGGGAATGACCTCCAGGGAGTTCTTATAGTACAGGTCGTCTTTCTGCGCGGAGTTCCTTACGCTCGAGCACAACTCCAGATCGCTGATCGCCGCGGCCGAGCCGTAACTCCGAACTGAAAGCGGGAGCGATATGCTGTCAGTTCTTGTCGGGGAGAGAGAATCGGTCACGAGCACATCCAGACGATAGTCTCCGAACGGCAGCGTATGCCCGGCCTGGCTAATGCTCACCATTCTGTTTGTCACCTGCTGGCTATCCGGTGCCGGCACAAGAACCGTTGAGAGAATGTTGGTCCGATACTCGCCAGACCGCTCATCAATGATGCGGGTGTGCACCTTCAACACCCCCATACGATGTCCGCTCCGGTTCCCGTACGTGATCAGGCTCGGGTAGAAGCCGTAGTAGATTTCAAGGTAGCCACTGGAATCAGTATTCCGGAATTTCGAATAGTCGAGATTCAGGACAAATTTCTGCCGGGCAGCCGGTTTCTGCGCAATCGCTATCGACGCTCCCACCAAGAGAAGAAGAGCGAAGCCTAGTGTCCTTTTCATACCATTACTCCTTAATACATCAATATATCAATACGAGACAAGGTTCGCAAGCAGACGGAAGGCACCTGCGTGAATGTTCAGGAACTGAGGATAGAGAGCCAGGTCCACATAGGTGAGCACGCCAGAGCCGATCTTCCACTCGACAATCAACGGTGCATTCTCATCCTTTGACCTCAGCGGAACAACAGCTGAGGACAACGCGGGTCCACTGAGCACGTTGTGCGACCGCCTGTACAGCCAATTCTCCCAATCGAGCCAATTGATACGGTTTGGAACGCTGAACATTCTGTGCACAGAATCGATCTCGACCTGAGCTGCCTCTCCCAGCGAGTTCGAAGACTTCAGCCGGAGCCCGTCGACCAACGGAGCAGCATTCCAGCTCGCAGCATCCTGAGCAAGAACAATCAGATGCCCGCCACCTTCAACATATCGCTTAAGGATTGGCACCAGAGCTTTCTGATCGCCCATGAGCGTCATCCCCCTTCGATCAAGGATCGCCACCCGGTAGCCGGCAAGCAGCTGGGGGAGTGATCTGATTTCCTTTATCTCTGTATACTGAACTCCCAGCCTCCGAAGAGTTTCTGCAGTCGGACTGTCCCAAAGGGACGTGATCAGGGCCACCATCCTCCCCGGCTCAATCTTCGCTTCGAACGAGCGCGCCGCAAACCTCGCCACATCCCTGACATCGATGCTGATGGGAACAAGATAACTCCCTTCATCGAGGGTTCTCTTCCAGTGAAGGACAAGGGTATCGACTTGTGACTCGTCTTTGACATTCAGACGGAACTGTTGCCTGGCAGCAACGACGAGCGAGTCGTTGACTTGAACGGAGTCACGCACTCCGTCCCGCGAGTGGTTCGTCAGGCGGACAAGTAGTCGTTCCGAATCAACGGCCCGAACGATTGGCGTGAGTGCCTCGGCTGAGAACCTCTCGGCATACAACAACCGGACAGATCCCCGGAAAATGAAATTGCCCTCTCGTGTCTTTGATTTGCACAAGATGAAAAAAGTAAACGTTTTGCCGATGCTGGTCTGCGACAAACCATCCATCGCGGCCGGAAGATCATGCTCGAGCTTGAACGGTGTCACGATCCGGTATGGAGGATCGAAGCGCAACGCAGCTGTTTTTCGAGTGTTCTCGTCCACGAGCCATTGCCGATCCGTCATGGGGAAATACACCCACGTCGAGTCTCCTTCCCTGATCCCCCTGACAGTGTCTATCCTGAGGAACGTGAGCTGCCGTTCTGTGAGCACGCTCGGATCAATGGAGTAACGGACCTCAATGCCCAGCAAGCCGACCCGAAGTCTCTCAAGCGTCAGCTTCCACTGCATACAGATCTTGCGCCCCTGGGAGGACAGCTCCAACGGTCTGCCCAAGTGCTCGTCGACTGAATCGAGCAACGCCGCCACGCGTGCCAACACGTTTGATCGGGTCGCGGATGACATCGAACCTTCTGCAATGACGCTTGTGACGCTGGCAATCTGAGTATCAATTCCTTTCAAACTTTCAGGAGCGGGAGCTGGGAGTGCATCATCCACAGACTTCAGAGGCCGGGACCGGCGTGAATAAATGCTCTGATACGTGATAGCCGGCCGATTCCGGCCGGATCCATACCAACCAAGGCGTTGGGTGGCGCACGACTTGTAGAAGGAAGCCGCCTCATCCCCGATTGTCAGATACGATTTTTTCCAGAGCGGATGGAGGCGGTCGACCGGGACGCGCATGCCGGCTTTCGATCCAGTCTCAAGAAGGACCCTATCAACGCTCCACTGAAACATCTCCTCAACGCCGCCGGCCTTCTTCTGGGCGACCGTCGGTTCCAACCGCCGGATTGCCCGCTGTAAAATCGCCAGGAGCACTTGATCCTCAGGATTTGAACCATCAACCGCCCAATTGCGGGCGATGAGGATCACATCCGGTTTGAGATCCGTGAGCAGCTTTCCAAGTCTCAGCGCGAGAGTATCCACATCCCACTGGGTATAAACCGCGTCCGTGTCGCGGGCAGCACCCACATCCGGCATGTTGAGGAAGTATTCCTCTCCTCCAAGCATCGCGAGAGCCTGAGCGGCTTCGTTCCTGCGCTCTGCCGCAAGTTGGTTGGGATATTCGCCGCGTACGTCGCTCTCCCCCGCTTCACCATTTGTCACGTATGCACTGACGATCCTTGCACCGCGCCCCATGCGAAAATACGCGAGCCCAGCCAGATCTTCATACCCGGGCTGCAACGCGATCGAGAGCACGTTGAGCCTGGATCTGGCATCAAGAGCTCGCTGATGCAGTGATTCCCTGCCATTGGAAGGGAAATACTGTGCAGAGACAGGAATAGCAAAACCAAGAAATGCAAGTACGAGTAAAGGTCGGAGAAAAGTCCTCATAGATATTTCCAAAAGCAATTTGGTTGAAGAACTGGATAAGGAAAGCATTGACTCTATTCAAAAACCCCGAGCTAAGTCATCCTCAGGGAGCGCTTTGAAGATGACGTTCGCTCCTAGAAAAAAAGAACATACTCCAGAATGACGGTGTACCCGATTTTTGCGTTCGTGTTCATAAAGAAAGTGAGAAAAGTCCGAAAATGCCACGACAAAGAGAAGCAGGAGAGGTAAAAAAAGAGGCTGCCAGAAACCCGGCAGCCTCTCTGAAGAAACGCAACAGCCGATACTATGCTAGAACTCCAGCTTGACCGAGAAGACCTGGTTCGCGTTGAAGTACTTCACCGTCCGATATCCGTAATCCACGACCAAGTTGGCGCCCCCCAAATTGTAGCCGATACCGACACCGTACGTTGGACCGTAGATGTTGTTATCCGAGTCCTGCGGGATGGCGGAATACCCACCACGTGCAAAGAGCTTCATATCCTCGTACACATATCCGAGCTCCAGACCCATGTTGTACTGGTCATAGTACAGGTTGTCATTGGTAAACGAACCGTTGACAAGGGCATTGAAATTGTCGGCTATCATGTAGTTGTAGGACAAGCCGATCTCAACCAATGCCGGGAGCTCGAAGCTCGCCGCCTGCAGCAGGTAGTATTGCTGTGGACGATCGGAGGTCACATCGAGCGCCTTGCGGTACAGGCCCGTCCCGCCGAAGGTCATCTGGGGACCGACGTTGAGGACCGACAAACCGAGATCCAGCCCCTTCACTCCGACAACCCCGGCGTACTGAACACCGAAGTCGAATGCAAACCCTGAAGAAGAAACACGGTCGATCTTCTCCGAGATCAACTTCACGGAGAAGCCGATAGTGATAGCATCTGTCAAGGGGCGTGCGTACGAACCTGTCACGGTGACAAACGTCGGGGAGTAGAACCGCTGTGAGAGGTTTTCAGGATCGTCTACGGTCGTCAGCGGGATATCGCCGAACGAGAGAGACTTGATATTGAATCCAACATTTCCGAAGCTGCCGAATTTGCCGGCAACCGAGCCGTACACGACGTTGATATCCGCCAGGTACGACATCGATGAGAACATTGCTTCGGCACCACCTTCCATACGCCCCAGACCGGCAGGGTTCCAATACATTGCTTCGGCCCCCTTGGTCGTTGAGATGCTCGCACCACCAAGCGACATGTCCCGAGCACCCACGGGGATCAACAATTCGGGCGCAGCGATAGCTCCGACACGTTGATGCTGAGCCAAGGCCGGCACCGCCAGAAGCATCACCGCTGTGCAGAGCAGTAAGGCTCCGAAGATTGCTTTCTGTTTCATAGAAAATTCTCCTTGTTTTTCAGTTGCGTTGGCGAACCTTGGTTAGTAGAGATCGAGGATCTCTTGTTCCTGGATGACTGAGAACTTCAGTGTCTTTGTGACTCCGACCTCCGGCATCTCTATGTAGGCAAGATAGATGCCACTGGCGACGGGGTAGTTTCTCACATTCATCAGGTCCCAACGCTGGAACTGAGAAGCGCTATTCTTTTCAATCGTCCTTACCAATTGCCCTGCAAGGTTGAAAATGCGGATGATCGCATGAGGGGGCAAGTTGTTAAACGTCACGAATCGATCAAAGCGACTCGTCTCAGCTGGATTCGATGCATAGTACGGGTTCGGGAACACGCCAACTTTCTTCGCGCTGATCACGTCCTGATCTGCTCCTGCGATTGGTGCAGGCGACGTGAACGTGTACGAAACGCCCGGCGTGTTGGTCTTCGCCGCGGTGAACAACATCTGATCTCCATCAACCCAAGCAGCTTCGGCGCGACGAGGACAGGTAATCACATACATCATTGGCCAGACGCTGCCATACACGTCTTTCTGATATGTAGGATCTGGCGTCGTGGAGTATGGCGTAGCGAAAATCATTGCGAACTCACGAGTCAGAGAATTGTCTGTCGGCTGAACGGCTGGCCAGTAGCGGCCATCCACGATCCCATCAACTCTGTTGTTCTCAAAACACGCGACCGCAAGGCGGACCGGCGGTGTCACATCCATATCCCAAGCCGAGAACGGAACAGCGTAGTTGAAATCCTGGTAGGGATATGTGCCTGGTCCAGTATTGATGATCCATGGTGCAAACGACGGCTTGGCAGGTGCTGCTGATGCACTGCGCAGATACCGGTAGGCCTTCGAGAAGTTTGGATTTGTCGGTGTCGCTTTAGGATCCCACAAGGCGACGTTGTCAACAGCCGCCAGCTTCAGAAGCACGGTATGATAGCCCGAGGCAGTCAGCGTCGACCCCCAGAATGCGAAGTTGCCAGCCATACCAATGGTTCCCGTGTTAGGATCGTAGGCAGTTGGATTGCCAGCGTCGCTGAAGCTCTCAAGCCCTGTGCCAACATATCCACCTATGGGAGAGAAACGACGCGCGCCTGAAGGGATTGACCACTCCTTAATACCGGGATTCGGACCCATGACCTTCACAACGATTCCGTCGACGAACAGGTAATTATCGTCGCCAGATTGATTGGTCTGGTTGGCGAGTTTTGTCGTTCCTTTGGTCTGATCGACAACATTCCAGGTTGCGTCAGCGTTGAAGGTCACTTTGTACGTGTCGCCCGTCAAGGCGCCCGGGTTCAGAACGAGTGCAGCAACACTGCCATCACTCGCACCCGACTTAGTGACCGCCAATGAATCGCCGAACTTGGCTGTATAGACCTTGCCGAATGGCACTTTCGGAATCACGGTGAGAATATTCGGACTCGACTCGAGAGAGGCGATGTAACCAGGCGTTGTCGTATAGGAGTACGCCGACACACCATAATAGTACGCCTGACCGTTGTACAGCTTGTTGATATCGTTCCAGTAGTCCCTCGAAATTCTGAAGAAGCGCTTCACGCCGGCGTCGCTGCCGAACTGAATCGGAACTTTCAGGAAGGCACCGGAAGCGAGATCGAACTGCTCATTCAGGATGACCTTGACGCCGTCGACGATGTCGTAGGTCGCGAGTCTCTTTCCTGACGAGATAGAAGCACTCGCTGAATTAAATGCATAGACATTGTATCCCTGGAAGGCGTAGTCACCTGGCTCGGCAATCTTATTTTCGGTGGACGCAACAGCTCCAGCGTTGCTGCCCCAATCAAGGATAACCTCGCCGTCCATCTCCGTAACTTTCACAACCGGAGCTGCCGGGGCCTTGGCCACCTTGAACATCAAGTCAAACGTCGTTTGCACTGCATTGTCGTTTGCTTTCAGAACCGAGACGCTGGACAGGCGGTCTGCACCAAGTCCGCAGACATAGCCGACGTAGAGTTCTTGAGAGTCGCCCGGGTTCATCTGGAACGGTCCCGTGTTCAAGAGAATACGACGGTCACCAAGGACGAATGAGTACAGCGTACCTTCACCGTCGATGAAGTTGCCAACCTTGAAGCCCAATGTCGGATCGCCTGACAGGGGGAACTTCGTCGGATACCACCACGGTGGGTAGTTGTAGTATACTGGAGGATCCGTAATCGTACCAAGCGGCGCGTATCCTCTCAACATGTTCCACCACCGCCCTGTTCCAGTCGGCCAATCGGCGAACGGCGGATCAGAGTAGTTGCTTCCTGCTGAGAAGTATGAGAATCCTGTCATCGGGAGGTTCTTCTTCCCGAAGACACGCTTGAAATCGACAACCGCAGAATCCGTCGCGGCGCCTGGAATTGTCGGGCCGGCGAGGAAATCATAGCCGGAAGCCGGGGGAGCCAAACCGTACTTCACGTACTCGTTGTCAACTGCCTGGCCGTTATAGACGAAGCCAAGGCTGCGAGCGCTGTCGCAAGCCGCCAGGTCGTCAGAGGCATAGCCCAGATCGATATCGGCCCATTGGCATACGTACATACTGTCAAGGTAAAACGCTCCCTTGGTGCCAGCGCCGAGATCGACACCCCCTTTGTTCGTGATCCTGATGCGTTTGAAATAGCAGTTACCCATAGCATCCGTCCGCTTGTAGGCGAAGGATGTCACCTGGGTTTCGAGGCCGGTCGGTTCGGACCCTTCGAACCGCAGAGACTGAGACTTGTCGAGGTCGTTATAGACCGTCCACATGACCTGGTCTGCCGGTGTCGTTGGCTCGCCGCAACCCGGCTCATCATAGTTCCCGGCGATCAAGCTGTCAACCGTGAAGTCTGCACTAAAGGCCGGCGGCGGCTGATAGCCCGGCTTCCCATTCCGCTCGATGTACGGAGCGCCCTTGTCCACGGGCCAGGTTTTCCAGTCCTGATCATACTGAGCCGCGATCGCTGCGACCTGCGTTGGCGTCACGTCGGAGGCCTTAGAAAGGTCATTCGAGGTCATCGCATCGTACGTCAGTTCGGACGGCGTCATCTGGTAATAATCACGGCGAATTCTATAGTAGTGAACGTCTGTACCGTTAACGTCCGCTGCTGCCGCTGATGCACCCACACCAGTGACATAGCCAGCTTTCGTACCAACATTTGATAGATATGTCGAGCCACCGACACGGATTTTCTGCCCCTGTGTCGGCGTTGTCCTGGCGGCATCCAGAAACAGCTTGCTGCCGAACACGATGCCGTCTTCATACACGATGGTGCTGGTTCCGGCCGGATAGAACAATCCGCTCGAGCCACTGGGGGTTTGGTTTGATTCTCCGTCGTACCGGGCCCATGTTACAAGGTTGTTGATGTTCAGGATCCCGTAGATCGGCGTACCCGAGGCCTTCCTAAGAGATTGCTTGCCGTTCTTGCTGCTGCCTGGCTTTTCGGCTGCGTACGCAACCGCCATCAGGAGCAGGCTGAGCACCATCGACAAGTGAAGAATCTTTTTGAAGTTCATCATTACTGAAAACTCCTTTTTGATTGAAGGGTTAGCTACACAAATCTTCCACCTGCCCTCGCAAGGCGGGACAGGATTCACTTCCTTGATTCAGGATTAGAACTCCATCCGCGCACCAACTCGAATTTGTCGAGGTGCTCCATAGTTATCATATCCCCCGAGGTTCATTACGCCCCATCGATTTTCCAGGTTGATTGCCCGGTAGAAGGCCTCATAGTTCGGGATGTTGTTGTATGCCACCGCATTCGGGCTCTTCAGCCATCCGTCGTCAATTGGTGTCCCTGTTGACGGATAGACATTGATGACTTGCATCGTGTTCAGCACATTTAGGACGTTGACATAGACGGTGAAATTCAGGTCACCAACCCAGAATGTCTTGTCAAGATTCAAGTCAATGTTGAAGACCCACGGTGTTGTCGAAGCGTTTGCCGGCTCAACAGGAATTCTGCTTCGGGAATCGAGGAGCGGCCATACACCAACGTTGAACGGGCTGGCTTGTCCAAGGCTCGTGGGCTCTTCGATCTTCGTGAAGTTGTGACCGCTGTTGAAGCTCATCAGCACATAGAGGCCCAATCCTTCAAGAATCGGGCCACCGTCACCTTTCGCAAAACGATAGTCCAGCATTAGGTTGCCACGATGTGTCTGGTTGTAGGTCAACGGTGCGGTGAAGTTCGGGAACCGGGCCTTGATTTCGTCGGTCGTCGCAACGGTGCTGGAACCAGGGGCGGAACCCGTCCCCTCAGCATCAGAAAGCGTGTAGTTGAACCGAGCGGATATGCGGTCGGTTCTTCGCAACTCCAGCGAGAACTCGATACCCTTGCTCGTAGCGAAGTCTTCGTTCTGATAAGCAAGGAATTCCGGATTGCCGAGAGAGTTGTATACTCTCCGGTTCTGGATCAGGTTCTTCGTGTCCTTGTAGAATCCGTTGAGCGTTAACGCCAGGTTGTCGGCCAAATACTGGCGGAAGCCAACTTCAAACTGCGTTGTGCGTTCCGGCTCCACGAGCCACGGCGCGTTGCCTCCCGCTGCGGCGCCACCAAACGCCGAACGCGTGTTCGGGTTCACAAGTTTCCCAAGCTGGTCATCAGTGCGATACAATTGACCGAGACTTGGCATCTGCGCATATTTCCCGTACTGCGAATAGAAGATGGTGCGATCCGTCACCGGGAACGAGAAGCTGATTCTGGGCAGAAGAAGCGTGTTTGCCTTCGTCTTGGTGAATGTGCCCGGATCGATGGTGTTCAGGTTCTGATCGAGGCCGACCGGGTTCATATAGTCAAGCTGGCCCGTCAGCGGATTGACCTGCATCGGAATCTCACGAACATCCGTGTTGGAATACTCGTAGCGCAAACCGAAGTTCAGGACAAGATCCTGGTACTCGACCTTGTTCTGAATGTAGGCGGAAGCAAATGTCGGCTTGTACGGCTTATCCCACACGGTGCTGCTTCCGGGATATGAAATGCCATCCGTCTGGTTCCCCATGGCGTCGTAGCCATAGTTGATGACGTTACCCTGCGTAATGGTGCGTACCCTTTTTGCAAGCTCAAGAGGTATACCCTTGGCGAGGTCAGCCGCGTAGATGACGTCATCCGTTGAGTTGACGCCATCCTGGTTCGGATCAATCCAGCGCAGGTAGTTTTGGATGTTCTGGAAGTTGAAAGTTCGGTAGGTCCAGGTTTCGATGTTGCCGCCTGCCTTCAATTCCCATCGCGACGTGATCTGTGATGTCAGGTCTATTGTTGCGGCGATCTGGTTGTTCGAGTACTTGCTGTACCCGTTGACCGGTCTATCCGGGTCGTTGAAGCCAAAACCGAAGATCGTGCTGGTCGCTGTCGGACCGGTATACCGTGACCGCCATCCAATACCGTTGAATCCGGAATATCCCGCTTGTGCGTTTGCAGCACTGTCACCGTACGCCAGCCAGTTGTCTCCAAACGTCTTGTCATACGTCCTGCCCCACTGCTTGGTGTATGACACACCAACTTCGTAGAAGGTTGTCGGGCTGAGGAAGTGTGTCAGGCGGAAGTTGCCAAACGCCACGCTCGCGTCATTCCGTGTCAATCTATCGGGCTTGACGAAGATATTTGCAAGATTCGGCCAGTTGCCACCATTGATCGAGTTGGTAAATTGATAGTTACCAGACACGCGGATCTTCATCGGAATCTTGGCCAACTCTGCCATGTCGAACAGCAGGTTGCCCTGGGCTGTGTTGTTCCAGTTCCAGTTCTGGTTGACGGGAGCGTTTTTCAACATCTTGACGGGGCCCGGCAGCGGATCTCCCACCTGACGGGGGGCCGAAAACGCGTCCTGTACGAGATTTTCAAAATCAAATGGCGTGATGAACTGAGCCGACTGATTGCGAAGATAATTATATTGATCGGCCAGGAAGAACCGCACGCCAGACATCACCGGGCCGCCAATTGTCCCGACGGCATTCTTGTAACCGTGAGACGTTGTTCCCAGGAATTCCTTCCCGGTCTTCGCAAAATCGTCTGTGAGGTAATCGAGGGATACTCTGAATTGCGAACCACCCGATCTCATCGAGGAACGGATGATACCGGAGTTCGCTCCGCCGAACTCAGCAGTGAATCCACCGGACTGCAGCTGGACTTCCTGCAATGCCTCACGGATCAAGCTGACCATTTCACCCATGCTCGTCGGGTCCGTGACGTTTGCGCCATCAACGTAGTACGCAACCTCACCGCTACGACCACCACGGACATAGAGGTTACCTGATTGCTGCACAACACCGGCCGACATTGCCACGATGTTCTGCACACCGCGGAACGGCAGAGACTGAACGTCTGCGCCGGTTTGGATACGGATGGTGTTCGTCGTGTTGCGCTGAATCAGGGGACGTTCAGCGACAATTTCAACACCCTGGACTTGCACGGCAGAACTCGACAATGCGAAGTTCTGCGATGTGGTAAGGCTCGCATTCACCGCGACGTTTGAATACGTCGTAGATGAATAGCCGATATACGTTACCTTCACCGTGTAGACACCTGGTGGGACGCTGAGGATAACGTACTCGCCGTTGACATCGGTCGCTGCACCCAGGTTGGTACCTTCGACAGTAACGTTGGCACCAATGAGTGCTTCGCCCGACTCCTTATCCGTTACCTTACCACGCAGCTTGCCATCCTGCGCGACAAGGAGAACGGGAAGAAGCAGCAAAGCGGCTACAGCTAAAAGGAGCTTGCGGAACATAACGTACCTCCTTCGTAAATGAAGAATGTGAATTGTGGAGAATGAATCTCTGTTCTGGGTCGAAGTCCCGGTATTAGAATCAGGGAACTGTCGGCGGGTACAACTGAGGAAAGAGTATCAAACTGGGTCGCTTCGGACGCGCAAATAGAAACGTACAAACGTCCGAATTAGCAGGTCACCTCCTTCTTGATGGGAATGCTTGCTAGTAAGACGGGTTGTTTGCAATAGTCACTTGCAAGAATATATAACACGGGAGAATGTTTGTCAAGCGGAAATTGTCATTTCGTAACAAAATCCTTGACATCAACACCAGAAGCCCTTGGGACGAACTGCTCTCAGAGCTGCACCGCCCTTACGTCCGAAACACCTTCGATCTTCCCCACCCTTTTGAGCACGCTGGCCGTCAAGGGATTGTCCACATTAATGACCGTCAGAGCCTTCTGGCCTGGCTTGTCTCTACCAAGGGAAAGCCCGGCAATGTTGATTTTCTCATCTGCCAATGTGGCACCAACACTCGCCAGCATCCCCGGCTTATCTATATTAGTATAGAATAACAGGAATCCTTCTGGATTCACTTCGAAGTGAAAATCATCGATTCGAACGATCCGGGCGTGAGTATTGCTGAAGACGGTCCCTGCAAATCGACGCACCTCCTTGTCCGTCTCATACCGAACTGTAACGAGATGCATGTATGACGGATGCTCGCTTTCCCTCTCCTCGTCCACAGCAAGCCCCATCTCTCGGGCAATCATCCGGGCGTTCACGAGATTCACGGGCTCGGAGAGTAGTTTTGCGAACGCACCTTTGAGTACTGCAGCGGTCACGAGGTCAAGTGATGGAGACAGGAATCCTCCGCTGCATGTAACAGATATTTTTTTCAACTGTCCAACCATTAATTGCGCGAGGAGGCTTCCAAGTTTTTCAGCGAGCTGCACGAAAGGCTTCAGTTCTTTCTTCAGCGCAAGCTGCAACGCTTCACCGTTGACAGCTCCGGCGATTCCCCGTTCTTTCAACATGTCAGCAACTTGCACTGCAATCTGGCGGGCCACTTTTTCCTGCGCCTCTTCAGTCGATGCACCAAGATGAGGCGTGGCGATCACACGCGGGTGTTTGATCAGCGGTTGATCTCCCGGCGGCTCCTTTTCGAACACATCAAGTGCGGCTCCTGCCACCTTCCCCGACTGCAATCCCCGCAACAACGCTTGTTCATCAACAATCCCTCCTCTGGCACAGTTAATGATCCGCACACCGTTTTTGCATTTCACTAATGAAGCGTCACCGATGAGCCCCTTCGTTTCATCTGTGAGAGGCGTATGAAGAGTGATAAAGTCTGAACGCTTGAAAATCTCATCCAGGGACACAAGTTCAATCTTTCCTTTTGCGGCAACCTCGGCTGAGAGGACAGGATCATATCCGATGGTCGTCATCCCGAACGCCTGGCATCGGGTGGCAACCTCTCTGCCGATTTTCCCAAGTCCTACAATGCCGATTGTTTTTTCCAGCAATTCGGTTCCCGTGTAGCTCTTGCGATCCCACTTTCCTTGCCGCATCGATTCGTTCGCCTGAGGTATGTTGCGGGCCATCGAAAGCAGCAAGGACATCGTGTGCTCAGCGGCAGATATTGTGTTGCCGCCGGGAGTGTTCATGACGACGATGCCATGTCGGGTGGCGGCATCAACATCGACATTGTCCACGCCAGCCCCCGCCCTTCCAATGATCTTCAGGTTCGGAGCTGCGCCGATGACGTCCGCGGTCACCTTCGTTCCGCTTCTGACGATCAACACGTCGTATTCCGCGATGATCGCTTTCAATTGCTCGGGCGGGAGGTTTGGTTTCGAGGCAACCTCGAATCCCTCCGAGATGAGAATGTCGGAACAAACGTGTTCAATCGGATCAGTGAGAAGTATTTTCACCGGAGTTTTGAGTTTAAAGTTTTGAGTTTAGAGTTTCGGATTTCCTTCGGATTTCGATATTCGGACTTAGGATTTGATACCGGGGGATATCCGCGATTGACGAATGTCTGCAGCCGACCATACTAAAGAGTACTTGTCGTCAAAAACGACGCCTGAGCTGCGCGGAGTCCGCTCCCTAATTCAACCGGGAAGCCACAATCCACAAGCGTCATCTCGAGAGCCGAGATGATCATAATCATGTCCAGTTCGTCATAGTAGCCTAGGTGCGAGATCCGGAATATCTTTCCTGCATAACCGTCCTGACCGCCGGCAATTGTCATCCCGTACTTCCCTTTGAGGGTCTTGTTGAACGACTTCCATTCGATGCCCGGAGGAACCCAAACCGGCGTCACAGCGAAGGATGGAGAATCCGAGAAGAGCTTCAATCCCATTCCTCTGACTCCTTCGCGCAATCCCGTCGCAAGACGTTCGTGCCTTCTCCAGATGTTCTCTATGCCTTCTGCGCGGATCATCTGAAGCGCTGCATCAACACCAATCACAAGGGAAATCGCCGGTGTCCAAGGGGTGTCATCCTTCTCATGCGCCTTAAGGGCTTTTCGCAGATCGAAGTAGAATTTCGGGAGCGTGGATGATTCCATCGCCTCCCGGGCGCGTTTACTGACGGCGACAAATGCGAGTCCCGGCGGGATCATCAGCCCCTTCTGCGAGCCCGTTACGCAAACGTCTATTCCCCACTCATCGAAGCGGAATTCGTGAGCACCAATTGCCGTAATGCCGTCAACACATACGAGGGCGTTTGAATTCTCCCGGATCAACCGGGCCAGCCCCTCGACGTCGGTCGCTGTGCCCGTGGAAGTCTCGCTGTGGACGAGATAAACCGCCTTCGCATCCGGATGTGCCTCAAGGGCTGTGAGGACCTGTTCCCGCGTCGGGGCTTTCCCCCACTCAACTTTAATTTCGACTGCGTTCAGTCCAAACGTCCTGGGCATTGCTACCCATCGCGCACCAAACTTGCCGCCGTTCGCCGCAATCACCGTATCTCCCGGAGAAAAAAGGCTCACAAACGTGGATTCCACGCCTCCTGTTCCGGAGCAGGCAAGGGTCAACACCGGCTGCTTCGTTTGAAACACATACTTCAAGTTGTCGTTGACACGCCTGAAGATCTCTCTGAATTCAGGGTGGCGATGGTGGATGATCGGCTCCGCCATCTTCAGCATGACCGATTCGGGGACAGGGGTCGGCCCCGGTGTAAAAAGTCGCTGTTTCACAATTCTATCTTTCTGCAATTGTTCGATTGAAATGATACGAAGGCTATTCCGAGGCTCTTCGCAGACAGAGTTCTGCACGATCCCTGTCTCCCAACTTCTGAAAGAAGATCGAAAGGTTGTAGAAGATCTCAGGACACGGAACTGTCGTCCGCTTGATCCCTTCTGCCGCGTATCGAATCGCGAGGCGATCCCAGCCGTTGTCTGAGCAGAAAGCCGACAGCTCGCTTTCCCTGACCGGGAAATACTGGTCCCGGATGAACGGATCGAAACCGCCCCTCTGAAAATTCCGCCGCAACACTGAATCCAGCTCTTGGGGCGCAAGCACGTCCAGCTTCGACATCGTCGAGTTGGAATCGACAGCTGGCACCTCGGCAGCGTAGCCGTTGCGAAGATACACCGCTGCGAGCTCGTCAAAGTACGCCAGCCGCCACTCCGTGGTATCGTGCTGGAGAAACTCGAGCCAGCTCAGGCCATCCTTGTGCGGGAACAGAATAATGTCAGGTTGGTGCTTACGGACGAGCTGCTTCAACCCGTCGGCCGAGTTCGTCTGGAGATATTCCCGGGCCAGCTGCTCGCCCATCACCTCGTTCCTGGCATCAATATAGCTTTTCTGTGGGACATGATCTATGAGGTATCCGCCAAAGTCGATGTGATTGAATATCTTCCCGGTCAGGTGGTGCTCATTGATGAATTCAGCCGCCTTCACAGGCAGAAAGAGGTTATTATAGACAAACCCAAACCTGTGGCTGAGTCGCTGCGTTGAATAGAAATCATTGGAGACAATCCGCATGGTCATCACCAAGCTGGCAAACACAACAGCAGACATCACCAGCTTCCCCATCATCTCCGGAGCAAGCGCCTTCTTCAGCCGGACAACGAGAGAAGAAGACGATTTCGTTCCCGTCTTATCCTGACGAACGTGGTCGGCAGACCCCCTGCCACGCCCGAAGCTTTTCACAACAAACGGCGTGACAGCCACGATGTAATACCCGATATTCTTCTCTGCAATGCTGTTCAGATAGAAGAAGAGCAGGAAAAGCAGGATTTCGTGGATCCTCATTCTTCGTCTGGCAATCTGTATGAGGATCATGAGAGTCAAGACCAACCTCAACACCTGTAGTACGAACATTGGCCTGAGAATGACCAGCGATCCGAAATATGTGTAATCCTCAGGCCCCGGGAGAAATGGAAGAGGCGAATACTCCGCGATAAGCCCTTTGAAGACGCTTGATTGCTGGAGGAACCCGTACTGAACAAACGGGAGAGATACTCCCCTCAGGAAATATGGATTCAACAAGCAAATAACGATTCCCAAGGCTCCGAATACGGTCGTCTTCTTGTCGATACTCTTCTCCCTCAGTGTCACGGAAAACCAGAACGATAGCGTGACGAGCCATCCGAGGATAAACGTTGGCTGGGTATTGACCCAGAGAAGCATGATGATCGGGACAAGGATCAGCGACCGGCCGGAATCCTGATAGTATCCTTCCCACACCATCAGGAGCAGGCCCAAATACAGCCACGAAGCCGCGTGCGGCCGCATTTCGTAATTCGCGGTGAAGGCGACGAAGAAAAGAAAGAGGAGAGCAAGCGCGACCGGAGCTTTCGGATGAGAGACGCTTCGATGGAACACAACGAAAAGCGAGCCAGCTATGAACAGTGCATTCGCGAGCACAAGGAGAAATGCCCCGCCCAGCTTGTCAAGGACGGCCATGGATACCTGGTACATCCAGTAGAGATCAACGTAACTGTTATTCGCCGCACCGTACGTGAACATCTCTTGAGACGGGAACGCGAGGTGGGACAGAATCCATTTCCCCGGTGCGAGATGGAGCCCGATATCCGGGCTGTCGATTTGCCTGAAAGAGAGAGCTACGGCGAGGAGAAGAACCGATCCAAGTGCAACGAGCGCGAGAGTCCTGGCAGTGGGTGTTTCACCGTTTCGTTCTGCCAGATAGGTTGCAGGCATGAATTCTCGTGGTCCAATAGTCAGGAAACTTTATTGCTACGTTCACTCAACACGTGAAAATAGCAATCACCGGAGCGATAAGCAAGAACGATGGTGCCTGCAATCCCAGTATGATCGCTGACAGAGACTGCTCTCAGATGGCGAACACATCAGTTCGCGGGGACAAAATCGAATGGGAGTTCGTCTGCGATGCGTGAGTAAGCCCACCCCCCTGTTACCTTGAGGCCGAACGGATCACTGTAATTCCCCAGTGTGCTGATGGTCAGCTGTCCATGGGTGAGCTCCAACCACGAGATGTTCGGGTTTGGCTCCGATCGCGACGTCGGAGAAAGTTGGGTCAAGCGACCGGAACCGTGCACATATTCCACTTCCAGATAGTCATTGAAAGAGAGGACCTTTTCATTGGGAAGCGGGCTGGGCGTTAGGAGATCCTCCGGAGTCATCGGCCAGCGGATGTGTGAGGCATCAAACCGTTTCACCCTGAACATTTGGAACCCCTGCGATTCAGCGGTTCCGATGGCAAGCGAAGCGAGGAAGTGGCGCAGTGATCCTTTATACGTCCAGAGACGTCGTTGGGCCCATTCCTTGTCCTGGTCTTCGTCCGAGGAAGAGAGGTTTCGAAAGAGCGCTTTCCAGGCATAGGTGAGCCACTTATCCGACACAACAAACGCAACAAGCTCGAGCTGGAGGTGATAGCCAAGGCCCCGGTTTTCTATACTGAGAGGCTGGGATGCCTGTGCTTCAAACTGTCCAGAGATGTCCTTCGAGAACGTCAGCACCTCCGGATTCAGGATAGTACATTTGTCGGCGTTCGGGCCATCTCCCAAAAAGAACTCTTTGAACCTGGCAAGGTCTTTTTGCCATTCGACAGGCTCGGGGGCAACAACCTCAACCGCACCGACTACTAGTTGTCTGGGTTTCAGCCTGAAATCGATACTCTGGTGGATTGAATCAATGATTCGGACGAGACGTGTTGCGAGCATGTACCCGACGCGTGAAGCGACGAGTTCGTGCGTTCCAAGCGGCACTTTCCTGATGGTAAACCGTCCCTCTTCATTGGTTGCTGCCCCGAGTGTGGAGTTTGCAATGAACACATCTGTGTTCACCAGGCCAACCCCGGATGAGTCGTCAAGTACCCGGCCGGTGATGGTCACGGCAGGCAGCTGCTGTCCAGACAAAGTGCCACCGGCAAGAACAACTGTCATGAAGAAGATCAGGAACAGTATGCGGCTTTTCGCGATCAAGTCAAGCCCAGACGAGGATTGGGAAGTAGCGAAGAGGATTCCGCGCTAAAGTACGTCTTTCATCAGCCACAATCAATCACGCACCTCAACACCGGGGAGTCGGGCGTCGTGTTCTATCAACACAAAGGCCCCGAAGTGATTCGGGGCCCGGTGTGTATCCAAACATTCTCTCAAGAGTGCGGTCGTTAGACGGCCTCCTTCTTCTGGCTCATTGCGTGGCTCATGTGGACATCGATGAGGCGCAGCAGCTCGCCTTTGCCATCGCTCGTGATGATGGAGAATGGAACGATTCCCCGGCATGATCCTTCCGTCAACTGCTGGCTGAAGCGAACTTTGTAAGCCTCGAGCTGCTTGGTGAGCTTGCTCACGGGCAGCTTGTCTGATTTTGTCAGGATGAGGAGGTAGGGGATTTCGTAGTACTCGAGCCAGTCCATCATCATCAGGTCGAGCGGCGTCGGCTCCTGGCGTGAATCGATGAGCTGCATGCCGAGGGCGATGGGGCGTCCGCGCTTGAGGAAATCCTCGATCAGGCGCTTCCAGCCGGCACGCATCTGCTCAGGCACTTTCGCGTAGCCGTATCCCGGGAGATCGACGAAATAGAACTGGTTGTTGATGATGTAGTAATTGATTTCCCTCGTCTTGCCCGGAGTCGAGCTCGAGCGGGCAAGGTTCTTCCGATTGCACATCTTGTTCAGCAATGACGATTTGCCGACATTCGATCGGCCGATGTACAAGACTTCCTTCAGCTCATTCTTCGGAAGTTGGTGAAGATCTGCTACACCCTGGAGAAATTCTGCAGATGTGATTTTGAGCATGGAGACTTCCCTCTCTTCAACAAAACCAGAAAGAATAGTCTACTCTCTCTATTTGGAGTTAGACTCCGCGGCCTGAGGTTCAGATGGTTCGGCCTTCGCCGGCGTTTCCGCCACGGCTTCCGTCTTCGTCTCTTCGGCTTTCTTCGATGTTTCGGGCTTACCCTTCTTTGGTCCCCGTTTGCGTGCTGCAGCAGCTTTTGCCTTCGGTTTCGGCGCAGCTTTTTCCTGACCGGTGTTGTAATCCACCAGCTCTACAATAGCGACTTCGCCGCCGTCTCCCTGACGCCGTCCGAGTTTCACGACACGAGTATAGCCACCAGCGCGGGTGGCAACTTTCGGAGCAATCTCGTTGAAGAGTGTGGTCACGGCTTCCCGGTCTCGAAGGAACGCGAACACCTCACGCCGCGCATGGACATCTTTCGGCTTCCCTTCGCCTTCCTTCGCCACAGCCCGCTTTGCCCGCGTAATGAGTTTCTCAACAACCATTCGGGCTTCTTTCGCTTTCGCAGTCGTGGTGCGTATCTTCTTGTGCCGGATGACCGCCACGCTCAACGACGAGAGCGTCGCCTTGCGATGGCTTGCGGTCCTTCCAAGTTTTCGACCTTTGTTTCCGTGACGCATTCTTCAGTTCCTCTTAGATTACTCGTTGCCGTCTTTCAAATATTTGTCCACATCCATCCCGAAGTTCAGGCCCAGCTCGTCGACGATCGCAGAAAGCTCGGCGAGCGACTTGCGTCCGAAATTGCGGAATTTCAACAACTCCGATTCATCCTTCCGAACGAGGTCGGCAATGGTCTTGATGTTCGCGGACCGGAGGCAGTTGTGCGAGCGGACGGAAAGTTCCAGCTCGTCCACCGACATCTTGAGTGTCTTGCGGATCGACGCCAGTTTTGCCTCTTCTTCGCTCTCGACCTTCTCCATCTCCGGCTCTGCTTCGAAGTTGATGAAGAGCTGGATGTGATCGCGCAGGATCTTGCCCGCGTGGGTGAGCGCTTCTTCCGGCGAGATGGAGCCGTCAGTCTCGATTTCCAGGATGAGCTTCTCGAAATCCGTCTGTCCGCCGACGCGTGTCGGTTCGACGAAGAACCGGACGTTTTTGATCGGCGTGAATATCGAATCGATGGCGATGGTTCCGATCGGCTGGTCGGCAGCTTTGTTCTCTTCTGACGATACGTACCCTTTGCCGCGGCCGAGCCGAAGCTCGAGCTCAAAATTCGCGTCTTTGCCGAGCGTGGCAAGGTGGAGATCCGGATTCAGAACCTCGAGCTCAGAGGACGATTTCTGAATATCAGACGATTTCAGTTCCCCGGGACCCTTGACCACCAATGTCACTTTTGTGAGTTTTTTGTTGATAGGCTTGATTCGAACCTGCTTCAGGTTCAAGACCAGATCGGCGACATCTTCCACGACACCTTTGATCGTGGAAAACTCGTGCTGGATGCCGTCTACCCGGATTGCGGTGATCGCCGTTCCGGGAAGTGATGACAGCAGCACTCGTCGGAAAGAATTGCCAAGCGTAACTCCGAAACCCTTCTCGAGCGGCTGGACAGTGAAGCGCCCAAAAGTTGGGGTCAGGGAGCTCTCGTCGATCTCGATCTTTTCTGGCATTTGAACTAATGCGTTGCTCATAGTTCTCTTTCCTCTCGCTGTTCGCGAGGACGTTGAACCCCGGCGAGCCGAGGTTGATGAAACATTGATGAACGACCGTTAAGGTTACTTCGAATACAACTCGACGATGAGCTGCTCGTTGGCTTGCAGCGGCACGTCGGCGCGCTCCGGAACCTGCAAAAACGTTCCAGTCAACGTCGCCTTGTCGAGACTGAGCCAGGGGAGCATTGCCGTGTCTTTGACGCGCTTCATCGATGAGTGGATGAGGTCCAACTTTTTGCTCTTGTCACGGACCTGGATCACATCACCCGGATTCAGGAGGTACGAAGCGATATCAACGACCTTATTGTTGACAGTAAGATGACGATGGAGAATCAGCTGCCGTGCCGACTTCCGTGAAGGGGCAAGCCCCATCCGGTAGACGACATTGTCGAAGCGGCGCTCGAGCGTCTTGACGAGGATCTCGCCCGTTCGGCCCGTTTGCTTCAGTGCGCGCTCGAAATAATTCCGGAACTGCGCTTCCATCAACCCGTACGAGCGCTTTACCTTCTGTTTCTCGCGAAGCTGGATCCCGTATTCCGAGATCTTCTGGCGCCGGCTCTGCCCATGTTGTCCCGGCGGAAAGCTCCGCTTTTCGAGCGGACATTTTTCGGTGTAACATTTTGTCCCCTTAAGAAACAGCTTCTGCTTTTCCCGGCGACACAATCTACAACTGGCGTCAATGTAACGAGCCATGGCTCTCCTTGTTCAATGAATATTGTCGATTTTCGATTGGCGATTTTCGATTTCGTTTGTTCAATGTCTACTGAATCGACATTCGACAATTGGGAATCGAAAATTACTTAGACACGTCGGCGTTTTGGCGGCCTGCATCCATTATGTGGGATGGGCGTGATGTCACGGATAATCGTGATCTCAAGTCCCGCCGACTGAAGCGAGCGAACCGCAGCCTCACGTCCAGCGCCCGGACCTTTGATGAACACTTCCACGCGACGCAGTCCGAGATCGTGCGCTTCCTTCGCCGCTGCCTCTGCAGAAACCTGGGCCGCAAACGGCGTGTTCTTCCGCGATCCCTTGAATCCATTCCGTCCAGCCGACGACCACGCGATCACATTGCCGTAGGTGTCAGTGAGGGTCACGATAACGTTGTTGAACGTGGCTTTGACAAACGCCTTGCCGTTCGTATCAACGTGGACTTTCTTCTTCTTCTTGGTGACTGGTGCACCTGATGCCTGTTTCGCCAAGCGAAACCTCCTTCATGAAAGATGATTACTTCTTCTCGAGTGCTTTCTTCCTCCCTGCCACTGTCTTCCTCTTGCCCTTACGGGTACGTGCATTTGTCCGTGTCCTCTGACCGCGAGCAGGCAGGCCTTTGCGATGGCGAAGCCCGCGATAGCAGCCGATGTCCATCAAGCGTTTGATGTTCATCTGCACTTCGCTTCTCATCGCACCCTCGACCTTATGGTCGGCCTGGATGATCGCCCGGATCGATGCGACCTCTTCGTCATTTAGCTCACCGACCTTTTTGCCGAACTCGATGCCGGCCTTGGTGAGGATCGAGTGAGCAGCCGTGCGGCCGATGCCGTAAATGTACGTCAGGCCGATCTCTGCTCGTTTGTTCTTTGGTAAGTCAATACCCGCTATACGTGCCAAAATGGTTCTCCTGATAATGCTTGTTGGAAATCCGAATCTCTAAACTCGAAATCCTAAATATTGTTCCTTATTTCGTTTTTCGGATTTAGGATTTCGGATCTATCACCATTATCCCTGCCTTTGTTTATGCTTCGGGTTCTTGCAAATGACGTGGACAACCCCCTTGCGGCGGATGATCTTGCAGTTGTCGCAAATCTTTTTCACTGATGATCGTACTTTCATATGCGTGCTCCGACTCGAGTTACTTGTATCGGTAGGTGATTCTTCCCTTGGATAAATCATACGGGGACATTTCTACCGTGACACGGTCTCCGACAAGGATTTTGATGAAATGCATCCGCATCTTGCCCGAGATGTGTGCGAGAATTTCGTGCCCGTTGTCAAGCTTGACCTTAAACGTCGCGTTCGGCAACGTATCAGTAATGACTCCATCAACTTTTATCGGGCCTTGTTTTGCCATAGTTTGATCTAGGTCGTCAGGATTTCCGGTTTGCCGTCAACAATCGCTATTGTGTGTTCAAAATGCGCTGACGGTCGCCCATCCTGCGTCAGGACGGTCCAGCCATCCGCCCCAAAGCGAACCTGCCACGCTCCCGCATTTACCATCGGCTCGATCGCGAGGGTCATCCCCTCCTGTAGCTTCATTCCCGTCCCCGGTTTCCCAAAATTCGGGACCGCCGGTTCCTCGTGCAGCTCTACACCGACTCCGTGTCCCACAAGGTCCCGCACCACTGAGTACCCTGCTGCTTCCACATGCTTCTGTACCGCGTACGAGATATCGTGCAGCTTGTTGCCGACAACCGCCTGCTCAATTCCCTTGCGAAGCGATTCTTCTGTAATCTTCAACAATCGTTGTTTCTCTTTGGAGATCTCGCCGACAGGAAACGTACAGGCACCATCTCCGTAATATCCTTCCCTCACAACACCGACATCCACGGAGAGAATCTCTCCCTCACGTAATGTCCGGTTTGAAGGAATCCCGTGCACCACCACGTCATCGATTGACGTGCAAAGTGTCGCAGGGAACAGGTTCGACTTCGAGTGTCCGTATCCTTTGAACGCAGGAATGGCACCGAGCGACCTGATATACTCTTCCGCGATCAGGTCGAGCTCGATCGTCGTCACACCGGGACGGATATGAGACGAAACAAGCTTGAGCACATCGGCTACGATTCTGCTGCTTTCCCGAATGAGCCCGATTTCCCGCTTGCTCTTGATCCGAACCATCGGCTCTGGGTACTAACCCCTCCGTCCGCGAAGCTTCCCACTCTTCATGAAGCCATCATAGTGGCGCATGAGCAGGTGGGACTCTACCTGCTGAAGCGTATCCAACGCGACACCGACCACAATCAGAAGGCTCGTGCCTCCGAAGAACTGGGCGAATCCCGGCGTCACGCCTCCAAACTTCGACATCACCGTCGGCAGGATCGCAATGATCGCCAGGAAGATGGAGCCAGGCAACGTGATCTTCGTCAGGATGTTGTCGACAAATTCTGCAGTGTGCGTGCCCGGACGAATGCCCGGAATGAATCCCCCCTGCTTCTTCATGTTGTCAGCAACGTCCTTCGGGTTGAATGCAATAGCAGTGTAGAAGTATGTAAAGAACACAATCATCAATGCATAGATGAACGAGTATGTCCACGATCCGTACCCAAACCACTCACGGCTCAGCGTATCGATGAACTCGCTCTCCGGGAAGAACTGGAAAATGATCTGCGGAACAAACATGATCGCTTGGGCGAAGATGATCGGCATAACTCCCGCCGTGTTGACCCTGAGCGGGATATACTGCGTAACGCCTCCGTAGACCTTGCGGCCGATAACCCGTTTCGCATACTGTACTGGGATTCTGCGGGTACCTTGAGTCACCAGCACAACACCTGCCACAATGAGTCCCATCAGTGCGAGGATCACCAACTCGATAATGATATTGCGGCCTGCGAGAATCAGCTGATACTCGTCGAGGATAGAATTCGGGAACCGGGCGATGATGCCGATAAAGATGATCAACGAGATTCCGTTTCCAATCCCCCGTTCCGTGATCTGCTCACCCAGCCACATCATGAAGATGGTCCCTGCGGTCAGGATGATGACGGTACTGAAAGCAAAACCGAAACCGCTAACTGCTGCCGGGACAATCGGACCTGCAGGTGTCACCATGCTCTGGAGCTTGATCACCACGCCGCTCCCCTGCAAGAGGCAAATAAGCACCGTTCCGTACCTTGTATATTGTGTGATCTTCTTCCGTCCATCCTCCCCCTCTTTCTGCAGTTTCTGGAAGTATGGAACCACGGCGCCGAGGAGCTGAATGACGATCGACGAGCTGATATACGGCATGATTCCCAACGCAAACACCGCCGCATTGGAGAACGCTCCGCCGACAAATAAATCATAGAGCCCGAAGAGGGTACCTTCCCCCGATCTACGGAGATAGTCTGAAAGGACATGCGCATCAACACCCGGAATCGTGATATGGGATCCGAGTCGGACGACGATCAGAAGCGCAGCGGTGAACAGGATCCGCTCGCGAAGCTCCTGGATCTTGAAGATATTGGTAAACGTCTCTGTAAGTTTGCTCATTCTGGTTTATTCCGTTTACGACTTATTCTGGCTGAGCACAGTCGCCTTCCCACCTGCAGCCTCGATCTTCGCAATCGCTGACTTGCTGAACGCATGGGCTGATACTTCGAGCTTGGCTTTGAGATCGCCGTTCCCAAGGATCTTCACCGGATCGTGCTTCTTCGAGATGAGTCCCAGGCTGTACATCACTTCAGGATTCACCACCGATCCGCTCAACCGCTTCTCCGTCACGACGCGCTCGAGGCTCTCAACATTGACAGCCTGACTTTCATCCCTGTTCCGGCTCTTGAAACCAAACTTCGGCACACGCCGTGACAACGGCATCTGCCCACCTTCGAACCAGAGCTTGAATTTATGACCTGACCGTGATTTGGCTCCCTTGTGACCTTTTGTAGCGGTCTTCCCATGGCCTGAGCCTTGCCCACGACCAATTCGCTTGGTATTCCTTCTAGAGCCTTTTGCCGGTGTCAGATTGCTAAGTATATCTTTTGCCATCGTCTTGATTCCTTAACCTTGGACACGATTCCTTACTTCACATCCTCGACACGCACGAGGTGGCGGACAGCATTGATCATCCCACGAATTTGAACAGTGTCGGTCTTGACCACGGAGTAATTCGGTCTGCCGAGACCAAGTGCCTTGATGGTCCGTTTCGCATTTTCCTTCTGGTCGATGATGCTGCCAGTCTGTATAATCTTGATTTTGTTTCCCGTTGGCATAAGCACACCTGCTTAGTTTTGGTGGAACAATTCCGGAAGTGAAATTCCCCGGCGGGTAGCAGACATCCGAGCATCGGACAAGCTCATCAGCGCCTTCATCGTCGCTTTCACGACGTTATGAGGATTCGAGGAGCCCATTTGCTTTGTGAGGATATCTTTCACACCGGCAGACTCAAGCACTGCACGCACGCCACCGCCTGCGATCAGACCGGTACCGGGGGAGGCGGGCTTCAGAAGAACGCGGCCGGCTCCAAACTTCCCGATGATCTCGTGCGGGATCGTTCCCCTCACGATGGGGACTTTCACGATACTCTTCTTCGCATCATCCACACCCTTTGCGATCGCATCCGCGACTTCATTCGCCTTTCCCAATCCCACTCCAACGTGACCGTTTCCATCACCAACGACGACGATCGCGTTGAAACTGAACCTGCGACCACCTTTCACAACCTTCGCGACGCGGTTGATGTGGACCAGTTTTTCCTTGAGTTCAAGTTCGCCTGCTTTAAATTTTGACATCGTGTCTCTCGTTCTCGTCGTGAGTAATTAGAATTTGAGTCCGCCTTCGCGTGCTCCGTCGGCCACTGCCTTGACGCGACCGTGATAGAGGTAACCGTTCCGGTCGTAGACAACGTTCAGGATCTTCTTCTCGAGCGCCCGCTTCGCTGCGTACTTTCCGACGAGCTTGCAGACTTCCATTTCCGACTTAACGGCCTTCATCTCTTCGCGGAGCTCCTTCGAGATCGTCGATGCGGAAACAAGCGTCTTGCCCGTCGTGTCGTCGATGATTTGTGCGTAGACATGCTTCGCACTGCGATAGATGGTCAGCCGCGGACGTTCCGGCGTGCCGATGACTTGTTTGCGAATGCTGGCTTTCTTTTTCTTCCAGCGGTCGTATTTCTTATTTTGAATCATAGCGAGAATCCTTCGACAGAAAAATATTCATCAAATCGGTTACGCGGCCTTACTTGGCGGCCGTTGCGGCAGCCTTGCCCGCCTTGCGACGGATGTACTCACCTTCGTACTTGACGCCCTTGCCCTTATACGGCTCGGGCGGACGGAAGGAACGGATCTTCGCAGCGACCAGACCGACGAGCTGCTTGTCAATCCCGGAGATCAGGATGCTCGTCTGCGTAGGCGCTTCGATCGTGACGCCGTCCGGCGGACCGAACAGAATCGGGTGTGAGTAGCCGAGCATCAGCTGCAGCTTCTTCCCTCTCATTTCGGCTCTGTACCCCACTCCAACGATCTCAAGCTTACGCGAGTATCCCTGCGTCACGCCGTTGATCATATTCTGGATCAGGGCGCGCCAGAGTCCGTGCAACGCGCGGTGCGCACCGTCGTCGGCATGCCGGGTGACCAGCACTTCTGATTGATTGATATCAATTGTGATGTCGGGATGTACTGTCGCCGACAGTTCCCCTTTGGGGCCCTTGACAACGACTGCGTCGTTCTTCTTGGTTACGCTGACGCCTTTAACAATGGGAATCGGTTTCCGACCAACTCGAGACACGGTACATTCTCCTCAATTTACCATACATAGGCGAGAACTTCGCCGCCGACGTGCTGTTTGCGCGCCTGCTGATCTGTCATGACTCCCCGTGACGTCGACACGATGGCAACACCCATGCCACCGAGTATCCGCGGAAGTTCGTCCGAGGACCGGTACACGCGAAGACCAGGCCTGCTGGCGCGTCGCAAGCCCGAGATAACCGGCTTTCCGCCGGAGTATTTCAACTGAATGCGCAGGACTCCCTGTTTGCCGTCATCCAGCACAGTGAAATTCGAGATGAACTTCTCGTCCACAAGGATCTGAGCAACTGCTTTCTTCACCTTCGACGCGGGAATATCCACCCTCTTGTGCTTCGCTTTCCCTGCATTACGAATGCGCGTCAAAAAATCTGATATGGGATCTGTCATCGACATCGAACCAAGTCTCCTAAGATAGTCTACGGCGAATGTTACCAGCTTGCTTTACGAACACCGGGGATCTTTCCATCCAGAGCCAGATTCCGCAAACATATCCGGCAGATGCCGAACTTGCGGTAGTAGGCGCGCGGGCGTCCGCAAATGCCGCAGCGGTTGTGTTGACGTACTTTGTACTTGGGCGTCCTCTTCGCCTTCACTCGCATCGCTAAGCGTGCCAAAGCAACTCCTTCCAGTAGTCGTTATGCTGCTGTTTGAATCACTTCCTGTCGTTTTACAAAAGGCATCCCAAACGCTTTCAGCAACTCGTATGCTTCTGCGTCTGTCTTCGCGGTCGTGACAAACGTGATGTCCATTCCGTTGATACGTGTGACTTTGTCAGCGTCCACTTCGGGGAACACGATCTGCTCCTTGATGCCGAACGTGTAGTTTCCGTGTCCGTCGAACGATTTGTCGGACACGCCACGGAAGTCACGCACGCGCGGGAGAGCGATACTGATAAGGCGGTCGACGAACTCATACATGATCCCGCGACGTAACGTCACGCGACATCCGATCGCGAGCCCTTCGCGAAGCTTGAAATTTGAGATTGCTTTCTTGGACTTGGTGATCGCCACCTTCTGTCCGGTGATCGCTTCGAGTTCCTTCACCGTCGCATCGAGAATCTTGGGATCCTGAGTCGCCATGCCGACGCCGCTGTTGATGGAGATCTTCACCAGGCGGGGCACCTGCATGATGCTCTTGTACTGGAACTTCTTCATCAACTGGGGAACAACTTCCTTCTTGTAATTGATAAACAGCCGGGCCGGGGGTGCAGGCTCGCGCTTCACAGGTGGCTTCTTTCCACCTGCTTCGGGCGCGCCCTTCCCACGCTTCTGTTCCTTCCCCTTGCCTTCCGGCTTCTTCTGTTGTTCTTTGTCTTTTCCCATAGATTAATTCTCCGAGAGATACATCGTCACTCTAGAACATTTCATTGCATTTTCTGCACACGCGCATCGTCTTGCGCTTTCGATTCGAGGGATCGATCACGTGCGAATGGCCGACCCGCGTCGCCTCGTTGCACTTCGGGCATATCACCATCACGTTTGCGGCACTGATGGGGCCTTCCTTCTGTATGATGCCTCCCTGAGGGTTTTTCTGCGTCGGGCGGGCATGCCGCTTGACGATATTCACGCTCTCGATGATCACGCGGGACCTGTCCGGAAATACCTTCAGAACTTTTCCCTTCTTGCCCAGCGAGTTGCCGGAGATCACCAACACTGTGTCATTTTTATGAACATGCATACGACTATCCTTCAACCGTTAGAGTACTTCCGGGGCCAACGAAACAATTTTCATAAACTGACGCTCACGAAGCTCACGCGCAACGGGGCCAAAGATGCGCGTACCACGCGGTTCCCCCAACGGGGTCAGGAGCACCACGGCATTTTCGTCGAATCGAATGAACGTACCATCCTTACGTCCGACTTCTTTCTTCGTGCGAACCACGACCGCGCGGGAGACCTCCCCCTTCTTCACGGGGGCACCAGGAATAGCACTCTTGACCGCTACAACAATCAGGTCGCCCAATGATGCATAGCGCCTGTCGTGCCCGCCAAGAACCCGGATGCACCGTACTTTCTTTGCACCGGAGTTGTCTGCGACTACAAGATTCGTTTCTTCCTGGATCATGGGTTACTCCTCGTAATGCTCGTCGTGTTCAGGAACAACTACTTACTTTGCCTTTTCTACCACTTCGACCAGCCGCCATCGTTTCTGCTTGCTCATCGGCCTGGTTTCCATGACTTTCACGGTGTCGCCGATACCGGCTTCCCGTTTCTCGTCGTGCGCCATCAAGGTCGAGGTCTGCTTGTAGTACTTCTTGTACAGCGGATGCGGCACCTTTCGTTCGAGGGATATCACGATGCTCTTCTGCATCTTGTTGCTGATAACCTTGCCAACGCGGACCTTGCGGCGATTGCGTTTGGCGGGGGTGGTAGTCGCTGCAGTGCTCATTCCTTACGCCTTCTTCTGATTAGCAGATTGATCGGTCTGTGGCTCAGGTTTCTTCAATTGACGTTCACGGAGAATGCTCTTCATCCGCGCAATGTCTTTTCTCGTCAACCGAAGCTTCATCGGATTCTCCAGCTGGCTGATCACCTTCTGAAAACGAAGGTTCGCCAGGGTTTCCTCTTCTTCCTGGATCCGCCTGATCAGCTCCGTGTCGGAGAGTTCACGTAGGTCAAACGCTTTCATCGAAACTCCTTTGCCTCATTGAATTAGTGGGCCTCGTAATCGACCCGCGTGACCAACTTCGTCTTGATGGGAAGCTTGTGCGCAGCGAGATGAAACGCTTCTGCCGCAAGTTCCCGTGTGACACCACCAAGTTCAAACATCACGCGGCCTGGTTTCACAACCGCAACCCAGAACTCCGGAATACCCTTGCCGCTTCCCATACGGGTCTCAGCAGGCTTCTTCGTCACCGGCTTGTCCGGAAAAATCCGGATCCACACTTTGCCCTCACGCTTCATCATACGGGTCAATGCAACACGAGTGGCTTCAATCTGTCGCTGCGTAATCCAGCCCGGCTCCAGCGCCTTGAGACCGAAATCACCGAATGCGACCTGTGCACCGCGCGTGGCTTTGCCTCTCATGCGACCGCGCTGGGTTTTTCTGTACTTCACTCTCTTTGGCATCAACATACGTCAAACACTCCTTCTTAGCGGTTCACCGGGCCAAGGATCTCGCCTTTGCAGATCCAGACTTTGACACCGATCGCTCCGTAGATCGTCCGGGAGGTCGCAGTCGCGTAATCGATGTCGGCACGAATGGTGTGCAGCGGGATGCGTCCCTCTTTGTATTGCTCGCTCCGCGCGATTTCAGCTCCACCCAATCGTCCGCCGCACATCACGCGGATCCCTTCTGCGCCCATTCGCATCGCGGCAGTGATCGACTGCTTCATCGCACGACGGAAGGAAATTCTCCCTTCAATCTGCGAAGCGATGGCTTCCGCGACAAGCTGTGCATCCAACTCCGGCCGTTTGATTTCATGGATAAGGATCTTCACTTCCTTCGAGGTAACCTTCTTGAGTTCCTCTTCGAGTTGGGCGATTTCCTTCCCGCTCTTTCCGATAACGATACCGGGACGCGACGTATGGATCGTGATCACAGCGCGCTTTGGCGTCCGATCGATCTGAATTCGGGATATTCCAGCTTTCTTCAGGCGGTTCCGGACGTAGTTCCGGACCATCAGGTCCTCCTGAAGCTTTCCTGCGAACCCTTTCTCGTCATACCAGTTTGAATCCCAAAGCTTGGTAATGCCGAGACGAAATCCAATCGGATTGGTTTTCTGACCCAAGAGATCCTCCTCTTAACTTGCTGTTGTTTCTGACTTCGATTCCTTTTTCGTGGCTTTTGTAACTTTCTTTTTCGCCTTCGGTGCCGTCTCTTCTGCTGCAGCCGCTTTCGGGGCTGCCGGCTTCGCTTTCGCCTTGGCTTCACGGGTTGCAACAACGATCGTCAGGTGATGCGATCGCTTGCGGACGCGAAATGCACGCCCCATCGGTGCGGGCCGAATGCGCTTCACCATTGGTCCGGCGTCGACGAACACTTCCTTGACGAACATTGTTGCCGTATCCACGCGCCCTCCCTCGTCCTTGCTTTGCAGGTTCGAGATCGCCGACCGCAGCACTTTCTCTGCAGTCTTCGAGGCGTGCTTGGGGGAAAAATGAAGGATGGTCAAGGCATCCTCGACACCGCGGCCGCGGATGAGATCAATGACAATCATCATCTTTCTCGGTGATGTTCCTATGAATCGATTAATCGCTTGAGCTTCCATGCAAAATCCTCACTATGCCACTAGGCGGGCGATGTAGTTTTCTCAGACTTCAGACCAGGGTGACCACGAAACACCCGCGTGGGTGCAAACTCACCAAGCTTGTGGCCAACCATCGCTTCCTGAATGTACACCGGAATGAACTTGTTGCCGTTGTGTACAGCAAACGTGTGCCCGACGAAATCAGGAGTAATTGTAGACGACCGCGCCCAGGTCTTGATAACTTTCTTTTGATTCGCCTTGTTCAGGGCTTCAACTTTTTGCCCTAGCTTTGGGTCGACGTATGGACCCTTTTTCAGTGAACGACTCATTGCGCTCTTCTTCAGTTAAGGTGAGAGACTGACTTACTTGCGACGTTTCACGATGTATCTGTTCGATTGATTCTTCCGCTTGCGCGTCTTCAAACCCTTTGCGTATTTCCCCCACGGTGATTCGGGATGCTGCCAGCCGCCACCGCTTTTCGAGCGGCCTTCGCCACCCCCCATCGGATGGTCGACCGGGTTCATCGCCATACCACGGGTCTGTGGCCGGATACCCAACCAGCGTGAGCGTCCTGCCTTGCCGAGGCTGATATTTTCATGATCCGTGTTTCCCACAACGCCGATTGTCGCGTAGCAGACCGCGTGCACCTTGCGAACTTCACCCGACGGGAGTTTCAGCGTCGCGAAATCGCCTTCCTTCGCCATCAGCTGAAGTGAGTTCCCTGCGCTCCGGCCAAGCTGTCCACCTTTGCCCGGCTTAATCTCGACATTGTGCACAAACGTGCCTGCGGGAATCTCGCCCAGAGGCATCGAATTTCCGAGCTGCACTTCAACGCCGGGTCCCGACATCAGCTTCTGTCCGACCTTCAGGCCCTCGGGGGCAAGGATGTAGCGCTTTTCGCCGTCAATGTACTGGACGAGTGCAATGCGTGCCGAACGGTTCGGATCGTATTCAATCGCCGCGACCTTTGCTTCAACGCCGTGGCGCTCGCGCTTGAAATCGACGATTCGATACATCCGCTTGTGCCCACCGCCGCGGTGACGGGATGTAATGCGGCCAAGGTTGTTCCGTCCGCCGGATTTCTTAATCGGCGCAAGCAACGCCTTCTCGGGTGTGGTCTTTGTGACTTCCTCAAACGTCGCGATCGAATAGAATCGCGTCGCTGGAGTCATCGGCCGTAGTTTTCGAATTGCCATAGGATACCTGAGCTTCAGTCAATCAAACATTTTCAAAGTAATCGATCTTGTCCCCCTCTTTGAGGGTGACGATCGCCTTTTTCCAGGTGTTCTTGCGCCCTTCAAACCGTCCCCTGCGCGTGAGCTGCGTCTTGCGCTTTCCCTTCACGGTCATCGTCCGGACGCTCGTAACAGTCACCTTGAATTTCTTCTCGACCGCCTGCGCGATCTGGATCTTGTTCGCGTCGAGCGATACTTCGAAGGAGAACTGCCGCTTGTCCTGCAGTCCTGTGATTTTTTCTGTGACGATCGGTCGCTTCAAAATTCCAGTCATGTCTCTTGCCTAGTTCGTCAACGATTTCTGGAGGACTTCGACGGCGCTCTTCTGAATCAGCAGCACCTGTGTATCAAGGATGTCATACGTCGAGGCCTTGCCGGCTTCCCGCACACTGACCGTCGGGATGTTGCGGCTTGACTTGTAAAGACTCTCTTCGTTCTTGGTCGTCAGCACCAGCGTCTTCTTTCCAGAGAGTGACAACGCCTTCAGCACGGCCATCAGCTCCTTGGTCTTCGGAGCTTCGAGGCTGAAATCTTCCACCACAACGATCTGATTGTCTTTCGCCTTGTAGCTGAGGGCAGACCTTCTGGCAAGCGCACGCACTTTCGCCGACAGCTTTACCACATAGTCATGCGGCTGAGGACCGAAGATCGAACCGCCACCGACCCATATTCCAGAGCGGGTCGATCCGGAGCGCGCACGGCCTGTCTTCTTCTGCTTGAAGGGCTTTCTGCCGCCACCACGCACCTCGCTGCGTCCCTTGACCTTATGTGTACCCTGCCGCTGGTTCGCCTGGATCGAACGGACCGCCTGATAGATCGCGTGGTCGTTCGGCGTGATCTCAAAGACTTCGGGCGCGAGCGTCACCGTTTGGCCGCTCTTCGTACCGTCTTTTTTATAGACTTCTAACTCCATGGATTTTCTTCCCGAGCACTACGTCTCAGCTCTGTTTTACGATTTCGAGATAACAATTGATAGCTCCTGGGACAGATCCCTTCACGATCAGGATATTCGACTCTGCGATCACCTTGAGCACCGTGAGGTTTTTCACAGTGACACGCTCTCCGCCCATCCGGCCAGCCATACGCCGCCCCTTCATGACGCGTGAAGGATACGAACTAGCACCGATGGACCCGGGGGCGCGCACGCGGTCAGACTGACCGTGCGTGGTCATACCAACGCCGCCAAAGTGATGCCGCTTCACGACACCCTGGAAGCCCCTTCCTTTCGACCGGCCGCTGACATCGACAACATCACCTTGCGTAAAGGTATCGACGCGGACTTCCTGCCCGATCTGAAATTGCGTCCCGTTGAAAATGCGGAACTCCGAGATGAGGCGCAGTGGTTTCACTCCGCTCCTCTTGAAGTGCCCTTTCAATGGCTTGTTCACAAGCCGCTCTTTGATTTCATCAAAGCCCAGCTGGACAGCTTCGTACCCATCCCTGTCTTTCGTCCTGACCTGGGTGACGTAGCACGGACCGGCTTCGATGATGGTGCAGGGAATCATCTGCCCGTTGTCATCAAAGATACTTGTCATTCCAATCTTTTTGCCGAGAATGCTGCTCACTGTTCTGCTCCTGAGTCATCCCCTTGCCGGTTCACGCGTTGTGTCCGGACAAGGCTCTCAATACAAAATGGATATACGTGAAGGTTTCGTACAATCAATCGATCAACACTAGACTTTGATCTCCACATCAACACCTGCGGGCAATTCCAGCTTCATCAGCGAATCCACCGTCTTGCTCGTAGAGTTGAGAATGTCAATCAGTCGTTTGTGCGATCGCGTCTCGAATTGCTCGCGCGATTTCTTATCAACGTGAGGAGACCGGTTCACGACGTAAAGCGACCGTTTCGTGGGCAAAGGAATGGGACCAGACACAACGGCTCCAGTCGCCTTTACCGTCTTGATGATCTTCTCAGCCGATTTATCGATCAGATTGTGATCGTACGACTTTAACTTGATGCGAATCTTCTGACCAGCCAACGAAGATTCCTCCCTCAGTTACGAGAATGAAAAAAGTGAAAGGGTTCCGACCAGAAGCCAGAACCCTCAGGATTACTCAATGATCTTCGACACGACACCAGCGCCCACCGTGCGTCCGCCTTCACGAATAGCGAACCGGAGGCCTTCTTCCATAGCGACGTCGGAAACGAGCTCAACCTGCATGCTGTCCACGTTGTCGCCCGGCATGACCATCTCAATACCGCCCGGAAGCGAAACAACGCCCGTCACGTCCGTCGTGCGGAAGTAGAACTGGGGACGATAGCCGTTCATGAACGGCGTATGACGTCCACCTTCGTCTTTCTTCAACACGTAGACCTGAGCGTTGAACTTCTTGTGCGGCGTGATGGAGCCGGTCTTCGCAATGACCATACCACGCTCGAGTTCGTCTTTTTCAACACCGCGCAGGAGCAATCCGGCATTGTCACCCGCCTGGACTTCATCAAGCTCCTTGCGGAACATTTCTGCGCCTGTGATAACGGTCTTCTTGTGTGCGCCAAATCCGATCACTTCGACTTCGTCGCCAACCTTGGCTTTTCCGCGTTCAACACGGCCGGTACCGACGGTACCACGACCGGTGATCGAGAATACGTCTTCAACCGGCATCAGGAATGGCTTGTCAACGTTTCTCAGTGGCAACGGGATATAGTTGTCGACGGCATCCATCAATTCATTGATGCATTTGAACGCCGGATCATCCGGCTTCACGTCCGGCCGAAGCGCTGCTTCCATCGCCTTCAACGCGGAACCACGGATGATTGGGATTTCGTCGCCCGGGAAATCGTTCTTCTTCAGAAGATCGCGCATCTCGAGCTCGACGAGATCGAGCAACTCAGGATCGTCCACTGCATCGACCTTGTTCATGAACACCACGATCTTCGGCACGTTGACCTGGTGGGCCAGAAGGATGTGCTCACGAGTCTGCGGCATAGGACCGTCTGTTGCAGCAACCACCACGATCGCGCCGTCCATCTGGGCAGCGCCCGTGATCATGTTTTTGATATAGTCAGCGTGACCCGGGCAGTCGACGTGCGCATAGTGCCGCTTTGCGGTTGAATACTCGACGTGCGCGGTGTTAATGGTGATTCCACGAGCCTTCTCTTCAGGCGCGTTGTCGATCGAATCAAACGTGCGGACCTGGGACAAACCCCGTTTCGCCAGGACCATCGTGATGGCCGCTGTGAGGGTCGTTTTTCCATGGTCAACGTGACCGATCGTCCCCACGTTTACGTGTGGCTTACTGCGATCAAATTTTTCCTTTGCCATGTGGATGATCTCCTTTGGTTGTGTCTTTGGTCTATTACTTTCGAAGTCCCATTACGCCGTAGCTGCTTCTTTGCCTCGAACTTTTTCAATGATTTGATCCGAGATCGATTTCGGAACCTGCTCGTAGTGTGAGAACTGCATCGTGTACAGTGCACGTCCTTGGGTCATTGACCGCATGACGGTCGCATACCCGAACATCTCCGAGAGCGGAACCATCCCTTTGATCACCTGAGCATCTTTGCGTGTTGTCATGCCTTCAATCTTGCCGCGACGGGAACTAAGGTCTCCCATCACATCGCCGAGATATTCTTCCGGCGTGACGACTTCGACTGCCATAATCGGCTCGAGTATGGCCGGACCCGCCCTGCGTGCAGCTTCCTTAAAGGCCATGGACCCGGCGATCTTGAAGGCCATCTCCGACGAATCCACCGCGTGGAATGATCCTTCGAACAATCTCACCTTCACATCCTCTACCGGATAGCCGGCGAGGACACCATTCTTCATCGCTTCAATGATGCCTTCTTCAGTTGGCTTGATGTACTCGCGTGGTATGGAACCACCGACGATATCGTTCTCGAATTCGAAGCCCTTCCCCTTTTCGTTGGGTTCAATCTCGATCCAGACATGTCCGAATTGGCCACGGCCACCACTCTGGCGGATAAACTTGCCTTCCGCTTCCACTTTCTTGGTGATAGTCTCTTTGTACGCAACTTGCGGTTTCCCGACGTTTGCTTCAACGCGGAATTCGCGCTTCATGCGGTCGACAATGATCTCGAGATGGAGCTCGCCCATCCCGCTGATGATCGTCTGCCCAGTTTCCTCATTAGAAGAAACGCGAAACGTCGGATCTTCTTCTGCCAGGCGCTGAAGAGCTTCACCGAGCTTCTCCTGATCGGCCTTTGTCTTCGGCTCAATCGCGACATCAATGACAGGCTCCGGAAATATCATTTTCTCGAGCAAGATCGGATTATCTTCGTTCGCCAGCGTGTCGCCGGTCCGGGTATTTTTCAACCCGATACCCGCAACGATGTCACCTGTGTATGCCTCGCTGACCTCTTCTCTGTGGTTAGCGTGCATGCGCAGCAGACGGGACAACCGCTCCTTCTTGTCGTTCGTTACATTGTAGACGTACGAACCTGACGAGAGCTTGCCTGAATAGACTCTAAAATATGTCAACCGGCCGACGAACGGATCCGTCATAATCTTGAACGCCAACGCGGTGAACTCCTCTTCATCGCTCACTTTTCGAACCACATCATCCCGCCTGTGGGGATGGTGTCCATGGACTTCTCCATTATTGATGTCCAAAGGAGAAGGCAGGAGATCGACGATGGCGTCGAGAAGGTTCTGGACTCCCTTATTCTTGAACGACGAACCGCACAAGACCGGAATAATGCTGACTTTCAAAGTCGCCCGGCGGAGGACTTCTCTGATCTCTTCCGGTGAAATCTTTTTCCCTTCAAGATACTTTTCGAGAAGCGTATCGTCTTCATCGGCAACCGCCTCGAGCATCTTGATTCGATATTCATTCGCCTTCGGGCGCAGCTTTTCGGGGATTTCAATATCATCCCACGTGGCGCCCTGCGTTCCTTCGTGATACATCCTCGCCTTCATCGTGATGAGGTCGATGATACCGGCAAACATCTCGCCTTCTCCCACGGGGAGGTGAACGGGGACCGCGTTCGCGCTCAGGCGCTGGCGTATCATCTCGACAACGCCAAGGAAGTCCGCACCAGCCCGATCCATCTTATTGACGAATGCGATGCGCGGCACGCCGTACTTATCCGCCTGGCGCCAAACCGTTTCCGATTGCGGCTCGACTCCGCCGACAGAACAAAAGAGCGCCACTGCACCGTCAAGGACACGCAAAGAGCGTTCAACTTCGATTGTGAAATCGACGTGCCCTGGCGTATCGATAATGTTGATTTGATGGTCGCGCCAGAAACAGGTTGTTGCAGCACTTGTAATCGTGATGCCCCTTTCCTTCTCCTGCTCCATCCAATCCATCGTCGCCGCGCCGTCGTGCACCTCACCCATACGGTGCAGCACGCCTGTGTAAAACAGGATGCGCTCCGTTGTGGTGGTCTTACCGGCATCGATGTGAGCCATGATGCCGATATTCCTGGTTTTCTCTAGAGAGTAGTCGCGGGGCATAAAATTACAGTGACCCGAGGGGGCAGTATCCCCCTACGGTATGTGAATGCAAAATGAATTATACACCGAACGAGCGGTACGTGATTACCACTTAAAGTGGGCAAAAGCCTTGTTGGCTTCCGCCATGCGATGGACATCGTCCTTCTTCTTGATCGCGCCACCCTCACCTGTAGCGGCGGCCATCAATTCGGAGGCCAGTTTCTGTGCCATCGATGTATCCGAGCGTTCTTTGGCGTAGCTAATCAACCAGCGGATAGCAAGAGCGGTTCGTCGCTCGGGACGAACTTCTGTGGGAACTTGATAGGTAGCACCACCGACTCTGCGTGCGCGCACTTCGATCATGGGCGACGCATTATTAACCGCTTTCTTGAAAACATCCAGAGGCTTGTTCTTTGTCTTTTCCTCGATGAGTTCGAAGGCCCCGTAGAGGATCCCCCGGGCAGTATGCTTCTTCCCCTTCTTCAGCAAGGAATTGATGAAGCGTGACACAAGAATGTCCTGATACTTTGGATCAGGACTGGCAATGCGTTTTGTTGAGCGTTTCTTTCTCATCAGTTCTCTGCGACCTAAGCCTGCTTCGGCTTTTTGGCTCCGTACTTTGAGCGCCCCTGTTTGCGATCCTGCACACCTTGTGTGTCCAGCGTCCCACGAATAATGTGGTAGCGAACACCCGGAAGGTCCTTGACACGACCGCCTCTGATCAGAACAATAGAGTGTTCCTGCAGATTATGGCCTTCACCGGGAATGTAGGCGGTGACCTCCATCCCATTGGTCAAGCGAACACGGGCGACCTTTCTGAGAGCTGAGTTTGGTTTCTTGGGAGTTGTTGTGTAAACCCTTGTGCATACACCCCGCTTCTGCGGGCTGGATTGCAGCGCAGGGGACTTACTCTTCCACAGTACCTGTTCTCTGCTATGGCGAACCAGTTGATTAATTGTCGGCAATCAGTTCGGCTCCTCTTAAGGCAAAAAGTTGATTAAAATAGCTTTTTAATATACTGCTATTTCAGCACTTTGTCAAACACTTTCTGCTGTGCCGAAGGATTTCTGGGGCTACGGCGCAACAATTCTGATCTTCCTCTTCCGTTCCTTGGGCTCCTCGACCTCGACCGGTTCTCCAGGCGCAACCGTCGCCTCAACCACTGTAGCCGGAACCTCGGGTGACTCCACAAAGAGTTCGCGGTATTTCTTCTGCCCAGTTCCAGCCGGAATCAGATGTCCCATAATCACGTTTTCCTTCAAACCAAGCAGATTATCGAGCTTGCCTTCGATCGCCGCATCCGTCAAAACCTTTGTCGTTTCTTGGAATGAGGCAGCGGAAATCCAGCTGTCCGTTGTCAAAGAGGCCTGAGTGATGCCGAGGAGGATCGGCTCGGATGTCGCCGGATCCCCATCACGAACCTCAACCACTTTCTTGGTCTTTTTCCGAAGGTCTGCGTTGATTTCGCGGGCGGCTTTCTTGGTCGTAACGGTACCGATCTTCAGCTTCGAATCACCTTTGTTCACAACGACCACTTTTCCGACGAGGCTGTCGTTTTCATCATGTAGCCGTGACTTGTCAACGTTGTCCCCTTCCAGGTACTTCGTGTCACCCGGATCAACGATGCGTTCCTTCTGCATCATCATGCGGACGATGACTTCAATGTGCTTGTCGTTGATCTTCACACCCTGCATGCGGTACACTTCCTGAATCTCGTTCACAAGGTATTCCTGAACAGCTGTCGTTCCCTTGATCCGAAGAATATCATGAGGATCAATGGCGCCGGCGGAGAGCCGCTCGCCCGCTCGTACGACATCGTTGTCCTGTACCAGGATATGCTTTCCCAACGGGATGAGGTATGTCCGCTTGTCTTTACCGTCGTGACTTTGGACAAACACCTCGCGCGCACCACGCTTCGGCTGACCGATCGTCACAATACCGTCGATTTCAGATACGATCGCCGGCTCGTTCGGATGGCGGCCTTCAAAGAGCTCCGTCACGCGCGGCAGACCGCCCGTGATGTCGCGAGTCTTGCCAATGTCACGCGGGATCTTCACGAGTACCGTACCTGCCTGGATTTCCTCACCGTCATCGACGATAAGATGTGCACGGGTCGGGATCGGATAGCTGGCGAGTTTCTGCCCCTTTGCGTTAGTGACTGAAATAGCCGGGATGAGGCTCTTCTCACGGCTGTCGATAACCACCTTCTGGATATGTCCCGTCTGTTCGTCCGGCTCTTCCCGATAGGTCACGTTCTCTTTCAAGTCGACGTACTTCAGCGTTCCCTTGTGCTCTGATACGATGACGGCGTTGTACGGATCCCATTCGTAAATCATCTCACCCTTCGCGACTTTCGCTCCATCACGAATCATGATCACCGAGCCGTATGGCACGTCGTATTTTGTCAGGACACGGTTGTCGTCGTCAATGATGTTGATGACACCGCTGCGGCCGGAAGCAATCAGGTGCTTGCCGGTCTCGGAATCAACTTCGATCGTCTTCAAACCCTCATACTTTACGCGCCCCTCGAACTTCGAAACGATCTGAGATTGTGCGGCAATCAAGCTTGCAGTACCGCCGGTGTGGAACGTTCGCAGTGTCAGCTGCGTACCCGGTTCGCCGATAGACTGTGCGGCGATAACACCGGTTGCAGTTCCTGGCTCGACGAGCTTGCCGGTGGTCAGGTCCCTGCCGTAGCACTTTGCGCAGATACCGCGACGCGAGCTGCACGTCAGCGCAGAACGAATCTCAACGAGCTCGATCGACGTTTCGGAAATGCGCTGCGCCTTGTCCTCATCGATCACTTCGCCTGTCTTGACGATGATTTCGCCCGACAGAGGGTCGGTGACATCGTGGACGGACACACGTCCGAGAATACGCTCGGCCAACGGCTCCTTCACGTCTTCTCCTTCTTTCAACGCTCCGGTGAGCACACCGCGGATCGTACCGCAATCCTCTTCAGCGATGATGGCGTCCTGGGCGACATCGATCAGACGGCGGGTCAGATAACCTGCGTCAGCCGTCTTCAGAGCGGTATCGGCAAGACCTTTTCGAGCACCGTGCGTGGAGATGAAGTACTCAAGGATCGACAACCCTTCGCGGAAGTTCGCAGTGATCGGGTTCTCGATCAACTCGCCTGTAGCACCCGACATGCTCTTTTGCGGCTTGGCCATCAAACCGCGCATACCTGCGAGCTGACGGACCTGCTCTTTCGAACCACGAGCACCCGAGTCGACCATCATATACAGCGAGTTGAACCCTTCTTTTGAATGTTGGAGCGAGTCAAACAGCTTCTCGGCGATTCTGCTCGTCGCACGGGTCCAGATGTCGATCACCTTATTGTAGCGCTCACCGTTCGTGATGAAGCCACGATAATACTGGTTCTCAACGTTTTCCACATCCTTCTGGGCTTTTGCGACCATCTCGTACTTCTCACGCGGGATGATAACGTCACCGATGGACACGGACAATCCGCCCTGTGTCGCGTACTGGAATCCGAGGCTCTTCAGGTTATCCAGGAACTTCGCAGTCACAAGGTTACCGCAACGACGGAATACGTTGGCGATAATCTGGACGAGGCGTTTCTTGTTCAACAGCTCGTTGATAAACGGAACGTCTTTCGGAACAATCTGATTGAACACCACGCGACCGGTGGTCGTTTCGACGAGCGTCCCTTCGATGCGAACCTTGATGCGAGCGTGGAGACCGATTTTCTTCTGGTCAAATGCGATGATGACTTCCTGCGGCGAGTAGAAGGTCATCCCTTCACCGACATCTTCCACCTTCGACTTCGTCAGGTAGTAGCAGCCAAGCACCTGGTCCTGCGTCGGCGTAACAATCGGCGCACCGCTCGCCGGGGACAGAATATTGTGGCTGGACAACATCAGGATTCGTGCTTCAAGCTGCGCTTCGTACGATAACGGCACGTGCACGGCCATCTGGTCACCGTCAAAGTCCGCGTTGAATGCAGTACAGACCATCGGGTGAATGCGGATCGCTTTGCCTTCGACGAGCACAGGCTGGAACGCCTGGATGCCGAGGCGGTGCAGTGTCGGGGCACGGTTGAGGAGCACCGGATGACCATCGATGATGTGGTCAAGGATATCCCACACCTCGGGACCCTTCTTATCGACCATCTTCTTTGCGCTCTTCACCGTCTTCACCAATCCGCGCTCGATGAGCTTGCGGATGATGTGCGGCTTGAACAACTCGACGGCCATGTCCTTCGGCAGACCACACTCATGAAGCTTCAGCTCCGGGCCGACGACGATCACGGAACGGCCCGAGTAATCAACACGCTTGCCGAGGAGGTTCTGACGGAACCGCCCCTGCTTTCCCTTCAACATATCGGAGAGGGATTTGAGTGCGCGATTGTTGTCGCTGCGCACTGCGTTGACGCGACGTGAATTGTCCAGCAAGGAGTCGACTGCTTCCTGAAGCATTCTCTTCTCGTTACGAAGGATGACTTCAGGAGCCTTGATCTCAATCAATCTCTTCAGACGGTTGTTGCGGATAATAACGCGGCGATACAGATCATTCAGATCGGATGTCGCGAACCGACCACCTTCCAACGGCACCAGCGGGCGCAGTTCGGGAGGAATGACCGGAATAACATCGAGCACCATCCAGTCGGGTTTGTTCGGAGCGTTTATCTCGCTCTTGCGGAACGCTTCGAGAACGCGCAGGCGCTTGAGGGCTTCCGTTTTCTTCTGAACCGATGTCTCAGTCTTCACTTCAGCGCGTAGCTGGAGTGCAAGCTCTTCGACATTGACGCGACGGAGCAAATCCTTGATCGCGTCGCCACCCATCTTGGCGATGAACTTCTTCGGGTCGGAATCTTCGAGGTGCTGGTTGTTCTCAGGCAGCGAAGCCATAATCTCGAGGTACTGGTCCTCAGTGATCAGGTCCTGCTTCTGGATTCCTGTTGTGCCCGGGTTGATGACGACGTACGATTCGTAGTAAATGATCTTCTCGAGTTCTTTGCTGGAGAGCCCGAGGACGTAACCGATCTTGCTGGGGAGTGACCGGAAGTACCAGATGTGCACGACAGGTACTGCGAGGGCGATGTGCCCCATCCGCTCGCGGCGGACGCTTTTCTGTGTCACTTCAACGCCGCAACGATCGCACGTGATCCCCTTGTAGCGAATGCGCTTGTATTTACCGCAATGGCATTCCCAATCGCGTACCGGCCCAAAAATCTTCTCACAAAAGAGACCATCTTTCTCGGGTCGGAACGATCGATAGTTGATTGTTTCCGGCTTCGTAACCTCGCCATGCGAGCGGGCCAGAATCATATCAGGCGATGCCAGGCTAATGATGATCTTGGAGAAGGTCTTCTTTGCTGACGCTTCGCTTGATGTAAATGGCATGTAGAACCTCCATCGAACAATTGTGTTTGCTGCGCCGAAGCGCAGACCAGTTCAGGGTCTTCCCTTACACTCAGACGAGATCACTCAATCCTGATTTCGAGACCGAGACCCTGCAGCTCACGTATGAGCACGTTGAAGGATTCGGGCACGTTTGGCTCAGGCAGATTGTCACCCTTGACGATCGCCTCGTAGACCTTTGCACGGCCCACGACGTCGTCGGACTTGACAGTGAGTATCTCCTGCAGCACATGGGACGCGCCATAGCCTTCGAGCGCCCACACTTCCATCTCACCAAACCTCTGACCGCCGAATTGCGCTTTGCCACCCAGCGGCTGTTGTGTAATAAGAGAATAGGGCCCAATGGAACGGGCGTGGATCTTATCATCCACCAAATGTGACAACTTCATCATGTAGATGTAGCCAACGCTTACCTCCTGATCGAACGGCTCTCCGCTTCGTCCATCGATCAGTACCGATTTTGAATTCTCGGACAGCCCCGCCTTGCGGAGCTGTTCCTGGACATCCTCCCATGTTGCGCCATCGAAGATCGGCGATGCGTACTTCACGCCGAGCTCGTATCCGGCCCAACCCAAGGCAACCTCGAACAGTTGGCCGAGGTTCATACGGGAGGGAACGCCCAACGGGTTGAGAACGATGTCCACGGGGCGACCGTTCGGCAGAAACGGCATATCTTCAACGGGCACAATCGTGGAAACGACACCCTTGTTACCGTGACGGCCGGCCATCTTGTCACCGACGGACAGCTTGCGCTTCTTGGCAACGTAGACTTTCGCGAGCTGCACAATACCGGGAGCCAACTCATCACCCAGCTGAATCTTGTTCTTCTCGTGGCGATAGAGTTCTTCGATCTCGCTCAGCTTCTGGCGATAGTTTTCATAGATCTTCACGACGAGGTTGTTCTTCCGCTTGTCGTCAACCCAGTCCTGATTGTAGTCGAGGGCATCCACGTTCTCGAGCGACTTGAAGGATTCTTCCTTCAATGCTGTTCCGCTACGAATGATGACATTGCCATCATTGTCACGGATACCGACCGACTTTTCGCCGGTCAGGAGCTGCTCGAGCTTCTTTCCGAGTTTTTCCTGGAGCTCTTTCAGGTCTTTCCGTCGTGAACGATCGAGCGATTCGAGCCGCTTCTTGTCTTCCTTCTTGCTCTCGGTATCCTTCTTCTTGCGGCTGAACAACTTGGTCGAAATGACGACGCCCTTCATTCCCGGAGGCGCCTTCAACGATGCATCCTTCACATCGCCGGCTTTTTCACCGAAGATCGCTTTCAGCAGCTTTTCTTCCGGCGTCGGATCGGTCTCGCCCTTCGGCGTGATCTTGCCGATCAGGATGTCACCTTCGTTCACTTCTGCACCGATGCGGACGATACCGTTCTCATCGAGGTCCTTCGTCGCTTCCTCGCTGACGTTCGGAATTTCACGAGTCAGTTCTTCTTCACCGCGTTTTGTGTCGCGGACTTGAAGCTCGAATTCCTCGATGTGAATTGACGTGAAGACGTCTTCTGCGACAATCCGCTCGCTTATGACGATAGCATCTTCGAAGTTATATCCACGCCACGGCATGAAGGCAACAAGGACATTCCTTCCAAGCGCCAGCTCACCTTCGTTGGTAGCACAGCCGTCTGACAGGACATCACCGCGCTTGATGCGGTCTCCCTCTTTCACCATCGGCTTCTGGTTGATGCAGGTATCCTGGTTGGTGCGGAAGAATTTCGTAAGCTTGTATTCAACGCGGCGCTTGTCATCAAAGCTGATGATCGCCTCGGTGCTGTTTTCGTCGATGTCGTACTGCACGATGATCGCATCCGCCGTCACTGACTCCACGATGCCATTGCGTTCTGCGGCAATGATTGTCCGGGAATCGCGAGCGAGTTTTTCTTCGAGTCCCGTGCCGACGATCGGTGCCATCGGCGTCAACAACGGTACGGCCTGGCGTTGCATGTTCGAGCCCATCAGAGCGCGGTTGGCGTCATCGTGCTCGAGGAACGGGATCAAGGCAGCTGCAGCGCTGACGATCTGGTTCGGGGCAACATCCATGTACTGGATCTTGTCCGGCTCAGCGAGCGGGTAATCGCTCTGGAACCGGGATTTGACTCTGTCTTCACGGAAACGACCGCGCTCGTCGAGCGGCGCGTTCGCCTGAGCGATCGTCACTTCGTCTTCCTTCTCAGCTGCAAGGAAATCGATCTCCTCAGTCACCCTCCCCCCCTTCACCTTTCGGTACGGGGTCTCGATGAAGCCGAAATCGTTGATCCGGGCGTGGATGCAAAGTGAAGAAATCAGTCCGATGTTCGGGCCTTCCGGCGTCTCGATCGGGCACAACCGGCCGTAGTGCGTATAGTGAACGTCACGCACTTCGAATCCAGCGCGCTCTCTCGTCAGACCTCCGGGTCCAAGGGCAGACACACGGCGCTTGTGCGTCATCTCCGCCAGAGGATTGGTTTGGTCCATGAACTGTGAAAGCTGGTTTGTCCCGAAGAACGCATTGATCACGCTTGTGATCGTCCGTGCGTTGACCAGGTCCTGCGGCGTGATGGTTTCGCTATCGCGAAGGTTCATGCGCTCACGGATCGTGCGCGTCATACGCGAGAGACCGACGTTGAATTGTTGCGCAAGCTGCTCGCCGACAGTCCGGACGCGGCGATTGCCGAGGTGATCGATATCGTCGACCGTTTTCTTCCCCTGCTGAAGATCGATGAGATATTTCACGATGGCGACGATGTCTTCGCGGGTAAGAGTCGTGACGTCCTCTTTGATCGTCAAACCGAGTTTCGCGTTCATGCGATGACGGCCGACATCACCGAGATCGTACCGCTTCGGGTTGAAGAACAACCGATCGATCAGGTTTTTCGCCGTTTCCAGGTCCGGTGCTTCGCCGGAACGGAGTTGTGAGTAGATTGTTTCGAGGGCATCTTCTTCGGAACGGGCGACGTCGCGCAAAATCGTGTTGGCGATAACCGACCGTGAATCGGTGGCTTCCGACTTCAGGAGGCGAATCTTCTTGATCTCAGCCTTCTTGATCTGCTTGAGATTCTCTTCGGTAAGCTTCGCGTCCTTGTTGATGAAGATTTCGCCAGTCTTCTTGTCAAACACGTCGCTGCATATCGTCCGGCCGACGTAGTCTTTCAGGTTGACCTTGTTCGCTTCGATCTCCTCAACAAGGTCAAAGAGGTCGAGGATCTCGTCATCGGATGAATATCCGAGTGCGCGCAACAGGGTTGTGACCGGGAACTTCTTTTTCCGGTCAATGTAAGCGTACATCACATTGTTGATGTCCGTGGAGAACTCAACCCACGAACCGCGGAACGGGATGATGCGTGCCGAATACATCAGCGTTCCGTTCGGGTGAACGGATTCGCCGAAGAAGACGCCGGGCGAGCGATGAAGCTGGCTGACCACGACACGTTCCGCTCCGTTAATGATGAACGTGCCGCGCATCGTCATCGCGGGCAGGTTGCCAAGATACACTTCCTGCTCGACGGTATCGGTGAATTCCTGGCTGCCCTCCCTCTTCGAAGAGAGGCGCAATTTTGCTTTGAGGGGAACGGAATAGGTCAGTCCGCGCTCCTGGCATTCGACGACGGAGTATTTCGGTTTCTCGACGTAGTACTCCGCAAACTCCAACAGGAAGTTCTCCCGGGCGTCGGTAATCGGGAAATTCATTTCAAATACTTGCTGCAGGCCATGCTTCTTCCGCCGATGCGGCGGGACGTCCGACTGCAGAAACTTGCTGAACGAGTCGATCTGGACGTTGAGCAGGTCCGGCGTTTCGATAACCGATGGAATGCGGCCGAACGAGATTCGACCCTCTGAGCCATTGGATTGGTTCTTCAATTCAACCACTCCTTTTGAAATGGATAAATGAACCTAACAGCAAGAGCCCGAAAATCGTTGAAATCTGGGGATCCGGCAGGCTTCGAGTCAGCTTGAAAGGGGCTCGTGAAAGCTGCTCTCCAAAGATAGCTCAAGCCGATGGCTCGCTCCCGCTCTGAAGCGAGGAAACCATCGGCTTTGAGACTTGCACTGTCCGCCAGATTTTTCTTCTAGTATTCAACAGCGTTGAAAAAGGAAAAGTTCGAACCAGAACATGGGCAAGCGTTACTTCAACTCAACCGCTCCACCAGCTTCTTCGATCTCTTTCTTCAACTTCTCTGCCTCATCCTTATTGAGACCTTCCTTCACGACTTTCGGGGCGCCGTCAACGAGGTCCTTGGCTTCCTTCAGTCCGAGTCCGGTTGCTGCACGGACAACCTTGATAACGTTGATCTTCTGGGCACCGGCGCTTTTCAGTTCGACCGTGAACTCAGTCTTCTCTTCGACCGCAGGTGCTGCGGCGGCTGAGGGAGCTGCACCCGCGAACATCATCGGGGCTGCGGCGGTCACGCCAAACTTCTCTTCGAGTGCCTTCTTCAACTCGGCTGCTTCGAGCAGAGTCAACTTTTCAATTTTTTCGACAATTTCTGCAACTGCTGACATTGTATTTCTCCTTGGTTAAGAATGTTCAAACTTGGTGAGTGGCTAGGCCGCTTTCTTCTTCTCGATTGCGTCAATCACGTTGACAAGATCCCGCATCACCGCACCGATGGCTCCGACGATGCCGGTCATTGGTGCCTGGATGCTTCCAAGGACGCCCGCCATCAACTCGGCGCGGGTTGGCAACTTGGAGAGTTCATCCAATCGTGATCCGTCAAAGACCTGCTTCTCAAGAACGGCAGCTTTGAGTTTCAGCTTGCCCGATTTATCACTGAACTTCTTGATGATCTTTGCGGGAGCTACTGCGTCACCGTAACTGAAAGCAATCCCAGTCGGCCCGACCAGCTTTTCAAACACACGATCGTACCCGGTCACTTGCTCCAGGGCTTTCTTCGCGAGCGTGTTCTTCACCACCCTGTACTCCACACCGGCTTTCCGGAACTCACGTCGAAGTTCAGTCGCCTCTTCGACAGTCAGCCCGGTGAAGTCGGCAAAGTACATAGCAGTCGCACGCGCGGCCCGTTCGGCAACTTCCGCTACGATCGCCTCTTTGTCCGATCGGTTCATGAGATACCTTCCAGATGACTAATGGTGTTCACAACGTGCAGGTCTGATACCGCCCGACCTGTGAAGACCGATGAGAAGCCCCGATCGCTCGGGCACCGGACTTCGTCCGTTAGAGATGTGAGTGCGTAAGTTCGTTCTTAGTGACCCGCGACTTCGCCACGATCGATGTGGACCCCGGGTCCCATCGTTGTGGAGATCGCGATACTCTTGATATACGTTCCTTTTGCCGTCGAGGGCTTCAGGCGAACGATGGTCGTAAGGAATGACTGGATGTTTTCAACCAGCTTATCCTTTTCAAAACTCGCTTTGCCGACCGTGGCGTGCACGATGCCGGCTTTGTCGACACGGAATTCAATTTTTCCAGCCTTGACTTCCTTGACTGCCTTCCCGACGTCGGCCGTTACGGTGCCGCTTTTCGGGTTTGGCATCAGGCCGCGGGGGCCGAGGATTCTCCCGAGCTTTCCGAGATCGCCCATAACATCCGGTGTCGCGATGATGACATCCACGTCTGCCCAACCCTGCTGGATTTTCTCCAGGTAGTCCTGGAATCCGACATGGTCAGCGCCGGCTGCCCTCGCTTCGTCGTCCTTCGGCGGTTTGGCAACCACGAGCACGCGAACTGCCTTTCCGATGCCATGCGGCAGCGCGACCGTTCCGCGGATGGCCTGGTCGGCCTTCTTCGGATCGACTCCCAGACGGACGGCGATATCGACGCCTTCGGCGAACTTTGCGCTGGCAGTTTCTTTCACCTTCTGCACTGCGTCGGCGATCGTGTAGCTCTTGTTTTCAATCTTTGTCGCTACCGTTTTGTAGCGCTTGCTTCGAGTTCTCATACAATGAATCTCACTTTCCGTGCGCGTGTTGATTATTCTTCAACCGTGATGCCCATGCTGCGAGCAGTCCCAGCGACCATGCTCATCGCGGCTTCGACTGAAGCTGCATTCAGGTCAACCATCTTTGATTCGGCGATCTCGCGAACCTGCTTCTTTGTGACCTTGCCAACCTTGTTGCGATTCGGTTCGCCGGAGCCCTTCTCGATCTTCGCCGCTTTCAGGAGCAATGTCGCTGCCGGTGGCGTCTTGGTGATAAACGTGAACGACTTATCACTGAAGACGGTGATGATCACCGGGATGATCAGGCCTTGCTGTTCCTTGGTCCTGGCGTTGAACTGCTTGCAGAACTCCATGATGTTCACGCCCTTTTGACCGAGGGCCGGACCGACCGGAGGTGCCGGATTCGCCTGACCGGCAGGAATCTGGAGCTTGATGAACCCTGTTACTTTTTTCGCCATAAACGATCTACCTCTCTCTCTGATATAGAACGGCCTACGAAGTCTAATGCTACTTTTCCAGTTCCACCTGGACGAAATCCAGTTCCACCGGCGTCTTTCGTCCGAAAATACTCACCATCACCTTCACCTTCATCTTCTCCGGATTCACTTCCTGTACAAAACCGGAGAAATTGTTGAAGGGACCTTCGACGACTTTCACGGGATCTCCCATGCGAAAGGGGATCTCCACCAGCTCGACATCTTCCTTCGCTTCCATCTTTCCAATCAGCCGCCGCACCTCGTCGGGCTGCAGCGGAGCGGGATTATTCTTGTCCGGCACGAAGCCGAGGACCGACGGCGCCTCGAGAATCAGGTGAATCGTCTCCTTGTCGAGCACCGCTTCCACCAGAACATAGCCCGGGAAAAAGTTTTTCACTTTGGCTTTCTTTTTCCCGTCTTTGACCTCGATGACTTTTTCCGAAGGGATCATGACGCTCGAGAGGCGCTCGCCCAGATTCATGCGGGCGGTCTCCGATTCGAGGTATGCCTTCACCTTCGCCTCGTGGCCTGAGTATGTTCGAACAACGTACCAGCGCTTATTCAACTCTCTTGTCCTTCCTCGGGTTACAGGATCGCCTTGAGCGCTGCGGAGAGCAGTGTGTCAACACCCCAGGTAAATACCGAAATGATGACGCAGACGATGATGACGACCTTCGTGGATTCTGCGAGCTCATCCCGCGTTGGCCACGTCACCTTCCCCATCTCCTTTACTACATCGTTGAAAAAATTTAGTATCTTCTCTTTCATTGTTCACCACGCAGATGGATGTCACGTTCATGAATACGACCGCACTGCATACGAGCACGTCAGGAGGGACTCGAACCCCCAACCTGCGGTTTTGGAGACCGCTGCTCTACCAATTGAGCCACTGACGTAGGAAACTTTCCCAGGGAAGAGCAGGCATCCTTTAGACAGAGCGCAAGGAGTCTACCAACCGGGGCGTGTCACTTCGTTTCTTTGTGGGGCGTGCGTTTCTTGCACCACTTGCAGTATTTCTTGTACTCAACCCGGCCGGTCTGCAGCTTCTTGTTTTTTGTGGCACTGTAGTTTCTGCGTTTGCAGGTTGAGCATTCTAATGTGATGATATCTCTCACGACGTTCGACTCCGCTTATGAAAAAACTCTGTTCGTTGATACCCTGAGCTTGCGATCGGGATTGAACCGATGACCTCTTCCTTACCAAGGAAGTGCTCTACCAACTGAGCTACGCAAGCATTTGTGATTTCGGATTTCGAATTGTCAATTGCGAATTGAACAGCGTAGCGCATACACCAATTCGAAATTTCAAATCCGCAATTCGCAATCGTCCTGCTTTTAGGTCAGCCTTGAGCGGGAGACGGGACTCGAACCCGCGACCAACAGCTTGGAAGGCTGTGACTCTACCAACTGAGTTACTCCCGCAAGTCGATTGCGAATCAATCGATCGCAACTCTGGCCAAATTCGAAATTTGAAATCCGCAATTCGAAATTCGCTGTGGGCAGGGAAGGATTCGAACCTCCGAAGGCATGAGCCGTCAGATTTACAGTCTGATGCGTTTAACCACTTCGCTACCTGCCCGAGATATCACGCGCACAAAGCGCGGAGAATACTCGCATTGAGCTGGCGGGCGGATTCGGACCGTCGACCTGCTGATTACAAGTCAGCTGCTCTACCAACTGAGCTACGCCAGCAACACACAGATACCCCCACTGGCTGATAGCGTCCTTCATTACCAGGACAGAGAAAAACGACAGCAGCCTAATGATTTGAGGGTAAATGGATGGAACTTGAGCCTTATAATTTAACAAAAATTGCCAAATAGTCAACGGGAAAGAAGAGAAAATACATGTTTTTCCTGAAGAGCCCCCGCTATTTTACTTGACGGCCCCCCACGTTGATTTGTTCCCTGATAGCCCTGGCGGGCGAGAAGGTTGGATCAATTGATAGGGCTTTATCGATGCAGTCGGTGGCCTCCAACACTTGACCGAGAGTGATGAAATGAGCCCCCGTCGCCGTCAACATCCTGGCATAAAGACTACGGATACCAGAGGTGAGACGGCTCTCATATGATGAGGGCCGATAGTCAATCTTGATAGGTGCAAAGCCTTTGTTATCAATAACTTGCGATAGGCGGAAAAGAAGGCCAGCAGGAACCCTCTTGTACTGCTGCCCGAATTCCGGTTCAATCTCGGGCCCAAGACAGACAGGTCGATCTTTGATCGACTGGTCTATGAAACTATTGATCATCCCGACATATCGGGCCTCAATGACACCCGGATCGTACGGAAGATCATGCTCAAATTTGAATAACTCTGCCAGAAAGGCGTCTACCTCCCGTTTCGAGCGCTCTATAAGCCACGGGAAGCGATCCTTGAGATAAATGAAGTACCAAGACCTCCTCAGCAACTCTTTGTCAACGATTGTGAGATCCAACCTTTCATGCCTCACCAACTGAAAATAGAGCGAAGAAGCGACAAAATAGTCCCACTGGTAGGAGAGAATGAGAGCATTCCCGCCCGTGTTCGAAAAGATGTTGTGGGTATAGTCGGCGACAAGATAGTTATCCGCTTCGCTTACTTCCTTTCGGTTGTTGAGTAGCTGAAGAACCGGCAATGCAAGCAGCAAGAAACTCACCAGTACGAATGAACGAGTCGAAAGGCGCTCTGGCAGGAATCCCAGGAGGCCAAGTGCACCGAAGAACACGAAAATCCCAGCGACCACATACGCAAGCAAGAAGTACGAATCGATGTCGTGAATATCGTAGTTGATCGAGTAGATGAGACAACCGACAAGGGACACAACAAGAAACCAGAAGATCTTCCTGTTCAATCTAAAACACGTCCATATTCCGAAGAGCAAGATGGCGATCAAGACCCAGTTGAATTCAGAAGGAAAGTGATTGAAGAAATACGACAATTGTTTTTCGGCACTGTCAAAGCTCGAGAACATCCAGCTCCGGTATTGTTTGCCGGATACATGCCAGAACAGCCGCTCAATCTCTGCCGGGAATCCCCATTCCAGCGGCGGATGCGCACCCGACCGGATGGGAAGATAGAGATAGGGACTTAGACCGAGACAGAAGATAGGAAAGAGCTTCAGGGCCCGGATGGCCGATTCACGACCGATTCCATGAGTAGAGATGTAGAGATAGATAAGGGCTGGGACGATGAGAAGCGTAGTAAGGTGATTCGAAAAGCTGAGCCCGAGGAAAAATGCGGCGGCGAACAGCCGTCGCGGAATTTCCCGATCCTCACGTCCGCTCTCTTCGATCCCCCTGAGAAAAAAGAGAGTGGTCAGCGAAATCAGCAAGAGATGAAGTCCATAAACCTCGACGGCAACTGACTGGTCCCAGACTGTCGAGCTCAGACCGAAGACAAGAGAGGCGATGAAAGAGGCGAGGAGCGTCACCGGTTTCGTCTGAAGATCAACTTCGCGGTCCTTACGATTGTGGGCCTGTAACATCCTCGACAACACCATCAACACTCTGAAGAACACTCCCACTGCGGCGGCCACAACAACGGCGGAGAAGACATTCAGACGAAAAACCTCTTCTCCCTTTATCGGGACCCAAAGCGCACAATGAGCAACGAGGGTGAACAAAGGATAACCGGTGGGGTGCGCGATTCCAAGGAGCGATGCGACAGTAGCGAGTTCTCCTGCATCGATGAATGACACTGTCCGGCACATCGTCGTCAGATAGACAGCGAAGCACACCAGTCCAGCTGTCGTTGCCAGGAACCACTCGTTTGCGAGTATGCTACCTGTTTTTGTCTTCACCCTGGGAGAGACTTGATTATACCGTTGAACAGCTTCCTATTCGTTTTCCTCATCTCCTCAATACCGAGACGCAGGGCGGCAGGAGACGAGCTTCCCATTGCGGCCACAACAGCCTGAAGGCGATCGTTCTCAGAGGGAAGCACGAAGTCTGTTCCTTCGGAGTTCATGCGTATGAACGCTTCAAGCCGCCGGAAATACTCAAGATTTCCTGCGATCCTCTTTGCATCAACCCGGCTCGCCAGGTTCTGTGTCTGGATGATTTCAATCGCCCCAAACGTATTGGTGTTTCTGAGCTGAGGCATATCGTGCCCATGCCTCAGCTGAACCGTCTGCACGAGGAACTCAAGATCGACCAATCCTCCAACTCCAACCTTCAGGTCAACGCCATCCGGAGATTTGGATCTCTCTTTTGCCATGCGATCTCTCATAGATACAATTTCCTTCTTCCATCCTTGCGGCAATGGCAAATCGTACGCTGCCTGACCAATGTGTTCCATGAGTTGGCGGCCAAAAGCAGGATTGCCTGCGATCAAACGCGCCTTGATAAGTGATTGGCGTTCCCAAAACGACGCGCGGTGAGCGAGGTACTGCTTGTAGTACTCAATCTCCGTTGCAAGAGGCGAATTCTTTCCTTCCGGCCTCAATCGAAAATCAATTTCATATACGCGCTCGAGTTTCTCACGGAGAATTCTGCCAAGCGCGTTTGCGGCCTTCGCCGGGATCCCTCCTGATCCCTCTTTATATAGGAGAAGAAGATCTAGATCAGAACCGATGGAGATTTCTCCACCGCCAAGTTTCCCCAGGGCCACCAGAGCAACGGGCACATCCGCACCCTTCTGCACTTCCTCCGCGGCCCGGTGGAAAGCGTCTCCAAGGATCCCATCTGCAAGCACGCTGAGCTCGCGTGTGAGGGCGGCAGCAGAAGTTTCTCCTACCAGGAATCTCAGAACAGCTTTGAATTCGTTGTATACCCGATAGCGCGCCAAGTCAGAAGTCTTGAGAAATGTCCATCCCGAACCCTCGTCCAGCAGATCTTCGGGTCGGCCAACCAGCGTTTCAAACAACAATGGTTCACGGGCCAACAAACTGATGAACCGGGAACTGCGCGTGGCAATGAGAACAAGAAGATCGAGCGCCTTCTCATTCAAGGCAGCCTGCTGAAGTGTCCGCTTGATCGGCCCGGACGATGCGAGCTGCAGAAAGTTCTTCACCCCCCAATCCGGTGCTTTACGCCTTCGGAAAAGTTCGGCGAATCCATGCAATCGACTCGGATCGCCAAGATCCGGAACCTCCTTCACAATTCCGGCAAGATGCGATTGGACCGAGCGGATGTCCAGAGCTCCCAGTTTCCGCACGAGCCTCGGGTCGACCTGGGTCTCACCTGGCAGAGCAGCGCCTTTCTTCCGCAGCCCGGCTTTCTTTCCGAATACTGAACCAAAGGTCCTCCTGATCCGCGCCTGATGGAATTCAAGTTTCTTCGAAAACGCTGCCACCGATTTGAAGCCCAGTTGCCGCGCAAGTATTCTGCGCTCCTCAAGTGATTCAGGTATGCTGTGCTTCTGGAGACCGTGGAGAAGCTGAAGCCGGTCTTCAATTGTGCGAAGAAACTGATATGCTGAAGCCAACTCTCGCCCTTCAACCTCCTTGAGGTACCTCGATGCAGCGAGCTGACGAAGCGCCCCGAGCGTGCTTCGCTGCCTCAGGTTGACGTTGTTCCCCCCGTTCAACAGCTGCAACGCCTGGACGGTAAACTCGATATCCCGAATTCCTCCGCTTCCCAGCTTGATATTCGTTCCCTCATCGAGGTTCGACTCGATCCTCGCCTTAATCTTCGCGATCTCCTCCAGCGGACTTGAAAGCAGCGTTCTTGGAAAGATGAACGGTTGGATCTCTTCCATCCATCTCTCTCCCACATGCCGGTCTCCCGCAATCGCCCTTGCTTTCATAAGCATTTGGCGCTCCCAAAGCTCACCACGCGCTTCGTAATAGGCGAAGTACGCGGCACGAGACATCGCCAATGGGCCTGAGCCGCCGTCCGGACGCAATCGCATATCCACTCTATATAAATGCCCTTCCGCAGTATGCTCTGAGAGCCGTCTGACCACATACTCAGCCACCCTGCAGTAGTATTCGTGCTGAGTCGAGAGACGAGGTTGCGAGCCTTCAAGTGGTCCATCCTGGTCATACACGAAGACGAGATCGATATCCGAACTGAAATTCAGCTCTTCCCCACCAAGCTTCCCCAAACCTATCACCGCCAATTCCCTCTTGACAGTCCCACGGACCATTTCTGTCATCTGATCGTAGGCCATCCCGAGGATGGATTCCGCGATGGCGTCTGCGAGCGCTGAGAGTTCGCCTGAAGTTGTTGCGACGTCTGCTTCCTTCAGGATTTGTCGGGCACCGATACGGAGAAGTTCACGCCGCTGGAAACGTTTAAGGGAATCCAGCTTTTTTTCCGACCGCTGGAAGAGTTTGATCGCATCAGACGCCTCAGCGACGTAGTTCTCACGCGTCTTGGTGATTGTGAGAACGTTAGAGGAAGTGAGCCACCGGAATAATTCGGGATTCCTGACCAGAATATCCGCGAGGAACTGTGATTGAGATGAAAGCTCAAGAAGGATTTGCTGTAAAAGCCGATGAGTTTCAAAATCGCGCATCCAGGCCGATGAAAAACCTGTCATAAGGAATCGGTGAAAGCTGTTGAGCGCGCGACGCGGGTGGGCAGTCACACGTACGTCGGACTTGAGATTCTTGATGAAGAGCAGCGGGGACAACCCCGCATCGGCAGCGAGCTGGCCGATGGCGTCGTAGAGCTGGTCGTCGGTCGTAGGAGCGATGCTATGATTGTGTTCGACATCGATCATGGGTCAAAAGATACTGAAAAAGACCGACAGATTCTAAACCGTCAGAGCGCGATCCCCAGGTCGAATGCGATCTGACCCTGCACTCCTTGATTCTCATCCGGCCTTGGTCTATATTTCCGCACGCCTCTCGCGTCTCCCTCTCGAGACATCAGGAGAGTGAATACCCAGTTCACGGCGTGCGGTCCCCATCTGCCACGACGCCGACGAATCAAGAACGCCAACCCGGAATAACCATGGTTTCCTTCTCGTCATTCTTCAAACTCGAACAACTCGGGACAAACATCAGACAGGAAATTCTCGCCGGCCTGACGACGTTTGTCACCATGGCATATATCATCATCGTCAATCCAAAGATCCTCGAAGCCGCCGGTATGCCTTTTGGACCATCAATGGTGGCGACGATTCTGAGCGCCTCATTCGGGACTTTGTTGATGGGCCTCTACGCAAATCGCCCCTTTGCCATTGCCCCTTACATGGGAGAGAATGCATTCATTGCATTCACGGTCGTCAAAGTCATGGGGTACAGCTGGCAAACGGCCCTCGGCGCGATTTTCATCAGTGGCATCCTGTTCGCCATACTGACCATTTTCAAGGTGCGGAGCTGGCTGGCAGAAGCAATTCCAGAGTCACTCAAGATCGGACTGACGGTCGGGATTGGACTGTTCCTGAGCTTCATCGGTCTGAACGAGACGGGAATCGTCCGCCTCGGGGTGGAAGGAGCTCCGGTCCATGTCGGGAATTTCCACCAACCGGCTGTGCTGCTCGCGATCCTCGGATTTCTTCTCATCGGACTCCTGGTGACCAAGCGTGTTAATGGTGCGCTCCTCATCGGTATCCTGGTTGTTACTGTCGCCGGCTTTGTCCTGAAGATCACGCCTACACCTGAACGGTGGGTAAGCCTGCCGCCGGATATCACCGAGATTTTTCTCAAGCTCGACATTGCAGAGGCTTTGACATGGGGACTTTTTTCTGTCATCCTCACGATCTTCGTCATGGCTTTTCTCGATACGCTGGGGACGCTGATTGCCCTCGCCTTGCGTGCGAACTTGTTGGATTCGAACGGAAATCTCCCCGAAATCGAGAAACCAATGATGGTGGACGCTTGCAGTACGATCGTTGCGGCTCTTCTCGGAACAACAACGACGGGTGCCTACATAGAATCTGCAACGGGAATCGCCGCCGGCGGAAAATCAGGCCTCACCGCCGTGGTGGTGGCTTTCATGTTTCTGGCAGCTCTGTTCTTCGCTCCGTTTCTTTCCGCTGTGCCGGCTTTTGCCTACGGCCCGTCGCTGATCATCGTCGGCGCCATGATGATCACCCCGATTACGCGACTCCGATTCGATGACTATTCTGAGATTCTGCCGGCGTTCAGTATCATTGTCATGATGAGTTTTACGTACAATATCGGAATCGGGATGACTGCGGGATTCATGCTCTATCCACTGTTCAAGATCCTCGGAGGAAAGAGGCATGAAGTCAAACCGGGTCTGTGGGTGCTGGCTCTGCTCTCGTTGCTCTTCTTTGTTTTTTACCCTTACTGACGGTTTGCGCGCCTCCGTGCGTTCTAGTGTCGGTCGTCAATGGAAAGTGACCGTCACCCCCCGACTGGAACGAAGTTAGGTGACGGGCACTCCCTCGGTTGTTTTTCACCCCCCAATTCAGTATGTTTTCGGGGCACCAGTCAAAGGAATCCATCCTTTTTATGGTCAGACATCTAGGGGTCGTCGGCGCCGGTACGATGGGAGCGGGCATTGCGCAGCTTGCTGCGCTTTCAGGCATTGAAGTATCGCTGTACGACATCAACGGCACGATTCTGCGGCAGGCGCTGGAGCGAATCAAGACCAACTTCAAAAGCAACTGGGATAAAAGGGAGTTGACCGAGAATCAAACCATCGAGGCATTCGGACGCCTCCATCCCCGGACACGCCTCGCAGAGCTCAATCACGCCGAGATTATTGTCGAGGCGGCCATCGAGGAGCTCCGGATCAAAAAGGATCTCTTCAGACACCTTGAGGCTGATACAAAACCCACGACCATCCTGGCTTCGACCACCTCATCGCTTTCCATCACGGCAATCGCTTCATCAACCCGACATCCTGAAAAAGTACTTGGCCTGCATTTCATAAACTCCCCAGGAGCTGCCCGTCTCGTTGAAATCGTACGGGGTCAGCAAACGTCCGCCGAAACGATACGGCGAGCGATCGAGTTCACGGCACAGTTGAACAAAACGGCAGTCGTGACGCAAGACTCCCCGGGGTTCATCGTCAACCGTCTGGTGCAGCCTTTCTACGGTGAGGCACTCAGAATTCTTGGCGAACGAATCGCCGACCATGAACAGATTGACAGAATCATGAGAGCCGTGGGAGATTTTAACCTCGGCCCTTTCGAATCAATGGACACTGCCGGCGTGGATCAGTGTTTGTCTGTAACGCAGTCGATACAGGATCAGACCTCAGGCGAGTCCCGGTACCGGCCCCATTCGCTGCTGAAACAGATGGTCGATTCAGGCATGCTCGGCCGGAAGAGCGGCGTCGGGTTCTACAAGTACAATGGAAACGAGAAGTAAGTGAAACTAAAGAAAAAGACCGCGCGGAAGAAAGAGGCTGTGAGGCCGCCCCGGCCAGAGGAGAAGGGTGAGCCAAAGCGAACCCCCGTCTATTTGGTCGGCGACTATGAGATGGTTGCGGATTTCACGACCCTCTGCTCATCTCACGGATATTTCGTCTTCTTTCATTTCAACTCACCCCCGGAGCAGGAGCGCCTATTAGATTCCAGATTCTCTAAGAAATCGGCACAGATTCCGAAGGACATCTCATTTGCACTTGAGCTCACAAACATCGACCTTGAACAGAAGCGGCTGAATCTCGAGCAGCTGGACAGAGCCTTGCCCGCATCCACGGTCATCGCAAGCTCTTCCGTGACGGTCTCCGCGACCGAACAGTCATCCTGGATCAAACACAAAAACCGGCTTGTCGGATGCTCGGCACTCCCTTCAATCAGTGAGAAACCCCTGATTGAGATTGCACCGACTGCATTCACTCCGACGGGGACCGTGAGCATTGTCCAGAGATTCTTCCAATCCGTCGGCAAGGAAATCGAACTCGTTCAAGACCGGGTTGGGATGGTGTTTCCGCGGATTGTGTGCCAAATGATCAATGAAGCTGCATTCGCGTTACAGGAGGAGATCGCAACACCGCGAGAAATTGACGTGGCAATGAAAGTCGGGGCGAACTACCCGCTCGGGCCGATCGAGTGGGCTGACAGGATCGGCCTTGAACACGTGTATGCCGTACTGAAAGCATTGCATACGGATCTTGGCGAAAATCGTTACTGCGTTGCCCCGCTCTTGAAGCAAATGGCTGTGAGCGGTTCCTGGTGGCATCGCGCACACGCCCCTAACGAAGAAAGGAATTCGGCATGACCTCTCGCATCATCCGGCTCGCCACGCTATGGATTTTACTTACAATCGGTTTGAGTACTCTCGCATCCGCGCAAGAGGTTGTGGAGAAGAAATCATTTGAGGGAATTGTGGGCTATCAGATTCGAAACCTCGAGAGCATTGAATCCGTCTCACTGTTCATGAAACGCGGGCGATTGCGAATCGAGGGAACCGAGCAAGGAGGAGGAGACGCTATTCTCATTGACTACGGACTCAAGAAGAGTTTCGTCATCGTTTCCGGACGCGAGCAGTACATAGAGCTTCCCATCGTGTTTACACCGTCAAAGGGAGCTCATGTCCCACCCAAAGTGAACGTGCAAAAAACGGATTCGACAGACGAGATCGAGGGATACACATGCGATCAGTTTCTTGCGACTGTTGACACACTCGAATACGAAATCTGGGCCACCAAGGAGTTCGGAACAGCCGGGTCGCTTCTGACTCCGCAGGTCTCGGAATGGATGTGGAAAATTCTCGACATGGGGTATTTCCCAATGCGGTTTATAACGCGTGATGCCACGGGCGAAGAGAGCGGGCGATTCGAAGTGACAAGTGTGCTCAAGAAGTCGCTCAGCGAGTTTCTGTTCCGTATACCATCGGGCTATGAGAAAATCGATCCCGACGCACTTCAGTCGAAGCAAGCTCCAAAAAAGAAAAAACGATGACACCAAACTCTTTCGGGGGAAGTATGCGATGTGTTTGGGTGGGGATACTGGTACTTGTGTTGATGGTCCCGGCAGCGGCACAACCGAAGCTCACCATCGATAAGACAAAGATCGATCTCGGAGTTATCTACAATGGGTCCACGAAAAAGGTGCGCGTCGTGCTCAAGAACATCGGGCGGGACACTCTCCGGATTCTCGGGGTGACCACGTCATGTGGTTGCACGACGGCGCGGCAGCCAAAGTCATTCCTGAAGTCCGGCGAGTCGGATGCTGTGGAAATTGAGTTCAATTCAACTGGCTACCGCGGAAAGATCGAGAAACATGTCAACATCATGACGAATGATCCAACTGCCCCCACGTCCTATGTAACGCTGGTTGGCGATGTTATCGAAGAACTCCAACCGGTCAACAACGGTTCGGTGCTCTGGTTCGGGAGCGTGCCGGTCGGAAAACAAGTTGAGCAGTCAGTCACGTTCAAAAACGTTTCAGGGAAAGTCCTCACACTGACTGGATTCAAGTCGTCATCGTCCGACCTCACGGTCACATTCGAAAAACGAACGGTTCTTCCAGCCGACACAATCCGGCTCAATGTCAAAATCACACCGAGGAAAACAGAATACATCAACGAGCTCCTGCTCCTGGAGACCGACAGCAACAAACAATCACAAGTACCTGTGCGAGTCACCCTCATCGGAGTAACCCCAGATTGATCCGATTCAAAGAAGCACTCCGTGAAGCCGGCATTCTGATCCTTGTCGCGTGTGCGCTCGGCCTTGTGTACACGTCCGCGACTGAAAAAGGGATGTTCGCCCGCTCTCCTCGATCAAAGACGGCCCAGCGAACGGACATTCCGACTCCCTCCATGATATCCCGTAATGAAGCCAAAAGCTTGTTCGATTCCGGCTCCGCAGTTTTCGTCGACGCCCGCCACGATATTGACTTCAATCTCGGGCACATTCAAGGGGCACTCAATGTGCCACTGAAAGACTACGATGTGAAGAAGAGTGTATTGAGTGGCATTCCAAAAGATCACTTGATCATCGCATACTGTGACGGCTCCGAGTGCAATTCGAGCATCGAACTATCCGTGAAGCTCATGAAGGACGGTTACAAAAACGTGAGGATATTCTTCGGCGGCTGGAGGGAATGGGTTGACGCCAATCTTCCAATCGAGAGACAGCCATGAAGAATCTCCTCGACAATCCGTACCTTGCGCTCCTGGTCCGCGTCTTCGTCGGGCTGCTGTTCGTCGTGAGCAGTCTCGAGAAGATCGTGGATCCGGCCGCGTTCGCTCAGTCGATTGCGAATTACAAAATGGTTCCGGAGTGGCTCGTCAGCCTCGCTGCAACAATTCTTCCCTGGCTTGAGTTACTCTGCGGCTTCTCGGTGCTGTTCGGCGCCCTCACACGAGGGAGTTCATTTCTTCTCTCGGCGATGCTTGTCGTATTTACGCTTGCCGTCATTGTCGCTCTTGCCCGCGGATTGGATATCTCGTGCGGGTGTTTCACGCAGGACCCGACTGCCGGCAAGATCGGCTGGCTGAAAATACTCCAGAATGCTACATTGATTGTCTTGACTCTCTTTCTCTACTTCTCGAATTCAGAATCATTCACGCTCCTCCAGCTCTTGCAGAAATCGAATCCTGGTAGCGATCAACCCCATTGAAGCACGGCACACAATCGTGCCGGCAGGGCGATGCGGCCCGGCTCATGACAGATGAACGTGTCCACCCATCCACCATTGTTCTTGTTCTAGCCAAAGAAGGAGAACCAGCATGACCACACCAGATCATCAAGTCAGAAATGACATCAACCGCCGTAATTTCTTGTCCATGGTGGGCAAAGGGGTCGGACTCGCGGCACTCTCGTCTGTGACTGTCGCGTCGCTCCTCGAAGACCTCCACGCGGCTTCAAAGAGCGTCGAACACCTCACGCCTGCAGAAGCAGCAATGAATGAGGACTTCTGGTTCGAAATTCAACGCTCGTTCTCGATTACGCGCGGGATCACAAATCTCAACAACGGAGGGGTCTCCCCTTCACCACGCATCGTCACCGAAGCTCTCTGCCGCTACATCTGGCAGCAGGAGGACGTGACGGCGTACACAATGTGGTCCATTCTGGAGCCCCAGTCAGAAACCGTGCGGACCGGGCTGGCGGATATTTTCGGCTGCGATCGCGAGGAGATCGCGATTACCCGCAATGCATCAGAGTCGTTGGAGATCTTGTTGATGGGGATGGATTTGAAATCGGGCGATGAGATCCTGACGACCACCCAGGATTATCCGCGCATGCTCACCACGCTGCGCCAACGCGAACAACGCGAGGGGCTGGTCCTGAGGATGATCAAGGTGCCGATCGCCCCCAGCCACCTTGATGACATCACAGCGGAATTCGAAAAAGCCATTTCGCCAAAGACACGCGTCATTTTGATCTCGCACGTCATCAACATCACCGGTCAGATGATGCCGGTGAAATCGATCTGCAACCTAGCGAAATCGAAGGGCATCGAGGTCATCGTGGATGGCGCGCACGCGTTCGCTCATTTCGATTTCAAGCAAGCGGACCTAGGGTGTGACTACTACGGAACCAGTTTACACAAGTGGTTGTTTGCCCCGAAGGGAACGGGCCTGCTTTTCGTGAAGAGGGACAAAATCGAGAAGATGTGGCCCCTGATGGCTGCTGACAAGAGCCAAAAGACGGATATCCGGAAGTTTGAAGAGATTGGCACCCATTCGGCAGCGCCGCGCCTCGCAATCGGCGAATCAATCCTCTATCATAATGGGCTCGGTGCAAAACGGAAAGAGGAACGCCTCCGCTATCTCTCGCGCTACTGGATGACCAAGCTGAAGGATCTCCCCAATGTCCGGTTCCACACTTCATGGGAACCGAATCAGTCGTGCGGCATCGCAAACATAGAGATTGTCGGTGTCGATCCAGGTGCCCTCGGCACCTATCTCATGGACAAGCACAAGATCCTCACCACGCCGATCATCCACGATGAGTTCAAAGGCATTCGCGTAACACCGAGCGTTTACACGACGCTCAAGGAACTCGACCGCTTCGTGGATGTGATGGACACGGTGGCGAAGAAAGGTCTGCCGAAAACTTAGGAATCGGTCGGGATTTCATCATCCACCAATCAATAAGGAGAAGTACCATGAAAAGAATTCTCACAGTTTTGTTCATTGTCATCCTCGCCGTCATCGTCGCAGGCCAGGATGCCTTTGCACAAACACCACAGTCTCCGCAGCTTCCATTGCTGCGGATCCCGCGCCTCAGCCAGGGAGCAAAGGTTACACAGGTCATAGGCCTGAGCGAAGTGACGATCTATTACCATCGTCCCGGCGTCAAAGGACGAGAAATTTGGGGCGGACTTCTCCCCTATGACTCTGTTTGGCGCGCAGGGGCAAATGAGCCGACCCTGTTCACATTCAGTGACGAAGTGACCATCGATGGGAAGAAGCTGCCCGCAGGAACCTACCGATTTGTCACCTTCCCGGGCAAGAACCAGTGGACAGTAGTTTTCAATTCAGAAGTGAAGAACTGGGGAACGATGTACGATGCCCAGTATGACGTCATGAAATTCACGGTGAAGCCGGAAGCTGCTCCTCACGCGGAGTGGATGTCATTCAGTTTCACCGATTTGACGCCGTCTTCCGCCCGCGTGGAGCTTGCATGGGAGAAGGTGAAGATTGGCTTCAAGATAGAATTCAACACGGTTGGAAAGTTGCAGGGTTCCGTCGGCACGTGGCAATTGCTGAATGGCGCCGCCCGTTATGCGCTGACCGAGAAGGTCTTTAACGCGGAAGCGATGGGTTGGGTCGATCGTTCGATCGCCATGGACAAAAATCCCACCAATCTGGGAACGAAAGCAGAACTCCTCGCTGCGGCGGGAAAGGTCAAGGAAGCGATTGCCCTGGCGGAAGAAGCCATGACTCTTGGGAAGTCCAAGGATGCGAAGTTTGAAGGCTCAAGAGCCGGGAGCGCTCTCGCCAAACTCATCGCAGACTGGAAGAAGAAGATGTAGTAAATTCCTTGCGTGGTCCAAAACAGAACAAGCCTCACCGGGCAACTGGTGAGGCTTGTTCTTTCTCAGTCCAATTGTTCCGTCATCCCTAAGAATCCACCGTGTCAGCCTTTGTCTGGCGAACAAATAACTGCAGAACCATTGCAAGCCCCACCACAACTCCACACCCAATCACATTATACCAAAGCCACGGGATCCCAGTGAAGAGATAGCAACTCAGAACAACAGCCTCCCCTGCAAACGCTGCCATGAACGTTGCAGTGCCCCCGATCCATTTCAGATAAAAGGCGATCAGAAAAATGGCAAGCATTGTCCCGTAGAAAAGCGACCCGAGAATGTTCACCGCTTCGATGAGCGAGCCAAGTCTGCTTGCATACTGTGCGAAGGCGATTGCATAAACTCCCCAGAGCGCCATCGAAAGCCGGGAAACCTTCACGTAATGTTGATCTTCACCATCCTGTTTGATATGTCGCTTGTAGACATCGACAATCGAACACGTCGCCAATGCACTCAGTTCGCCGGATGTCGAAGACATTGACGCTGCAAAAATACAGGCGAATACGAGTCCTACAAGACCAATCGGCAAATACTTCATAACAAACGACAGAAAAATGTAATTCGTGTCGCTCGGGTCTACGGCAGGATCGTTCGCTTGTAGAACCTTGATCCCTTCCGCGCGCAATCCCTCCGCTTCAGCCGACGCGGACTGGAGCTTTTCCCGGGCCTGACCGACCGTCTCAGGATTTCCCTGTCTCTTCGCCTCGATGTACTCTCTGGCTGCGACCGATTTTTGGTCGGCGGCTACTGCGTAACGTTGTTCTATCGCCTGGTATTGTTCTCCGTACGCGCTATGCCTGACTTTCTCAACTTCGACCGGATTGAAGAAGAGAGGCGGACGTTCGAACTGAAAAAACACGAAGACCATCGCCCCGAGGAGGAGAATGAAGAACTGCATCGGGACTTTGGCCAGTCCGTTGAATAGAAGTCCCAGACGGCTCTGAGTGACCGATGCGCCTGTGAGATAGCGTTGCACCTGGGATTGGTCGGTTCCGAAATAGGCCAGCGCCACAAACATACCGCCTATCAGACCTGACCAGAAATTGTACCTGCTCCCCAAATCAAAGGTGAAATCAATGGCGTTGAGCTTCCCCATTCCTCCCGCTACCTGCAAAGCATCGACAAATCCGACACCCTTTGGCAGGAGCGCGATGGTCATAACAAACGCCATGGTCATTCCAAAGAGAATGATCAGCATCTGCTGAAAGTCTGTCCAGTTCACCGCCTTCACCCCGCCGGAAGTCGTGTAGATGATGATGATGCCGCCGATCAGCGTCGAGGTGAGCCGAATATCCCACCCCAACATCACGGAGAGAACAAGCGAGGGGGCATAGATCGTGATGCCAACGCCGAGTCCGCGTTGGACCAGGAAAATGATGGCAGTAAGTGTGCGGGTCTTGAGGTCGAACCTGTGCTCGAGATACTCGTATGCGGTGTAAACCCCAAGCTTATGGAAAATGGGGACAGCGGAGATCGACAGGATCACCATGGCGATGGGCAAGCCAAAGTAAAACTGCACAAAGCGCATTCCATCCACATACGCCTGCCCGGGTGTCGAGGTGAACGTGACCGCACTCGCCTGGGTTGCCATGATCGAGAACGCCACCGTATACCATCGCATTTTCCTGTCGGCGAGGAGATACCCGCTGAGGCTGCGGCTTCCCCTTCCCTTATAGAGGCCGTAGGCAACAATCGAGAGAAGTGTTGCGCCGAGGACGATCCAGTCGAGCGTTCTCATTCGAATGCCCGCGTAAACAGGTAGAAAAGAAGGATGAGCAGCGCGAGTTCACCTAGCACCAGGGCATAAAGGCAAGGCCAGGGCCAAGAGGGCTCGGGGGGTTCCTCACTAGGTTTCGAGTTTTGGGTTGTCAGTTTTGAGTCCACTTGTACTTCGCACCCTTAATCTTGGCCTGACGAAGATATCTCATCAGACCTGCGATCATTTTTCCAGTCTCATCGGCAAGAGTGGAAAGTTGTTCGAACACTACTTGGTCAATGTATTTCTGATCGAGGGCCACACACAATTGACTCTCAACTTCCGAGACAGATCCCTTTGCCACCGAAAGGAACTGGATGAACTCTTTTGTTCCACCACGACCAAACCCTTCAGCTATGTTAGACATTATTGAGACTGCCGCTCTCCTGATCTGATCACGCAACGCAAAGTCTTTTGCGAATTGACCCTGGCCAGTCACATCATAGATTCTTCGAACAAGCTCACGCGCCTTCTGCCAGGCCTCTATCTCCTGGAATTTTGTGAAAGTCGACATTGCATTCCCCCGAGCTCGAGTTCACAACTGAGAACTGAAAACTCAAAACCGAAAACTCTAAACTACTTTCCCAAAGCTATCAAGTTCGCGAACAGCCTGTACGCCCCTGGCACTCCTCCAGGCAACTGTCTGAAGAACGCATAACCGGTGAAAACGTAGTAACCCTTTCCATACTGTGCGAGAAGAAGTCCGCCATCCCTCGAGGGCTCTCCGGGATCATTGCTGGCGAGAATCGCCGTGTAGTGAGAATCCCACTTATCGGAGAAATACAGTCCACGCTCCTGGATCCATCCTTTGAAATCATCCTGCGAAATCCTGTTAGGGAAATTCAGAACGGGGTTTTCGGGGGCGAGAAACCTCACCGGAGCCTCCTCAACGGAGACCCGATCACCCGAGACGGTGAATGGATATGGACCCAAATTGTCTGTTTCAACTCTCCGAGGAGTCATATATTGCACAATGTAGGTTCCTCCTTTTTCTACGAACTCCATCAACTTGCGCTGATTGGCTCTCAGGACAGGGCGCATATTGTAGGAGCGCACTCCGGCAATGATAACATCATACGAGCCGACAGCCCCGTTCTTCAGATCATCATCCGTGATCATTGTGACGGGATACCCTATTTGACGAAGCGCAGTCGGTATCTCATCACCGGGTCCCATGATATAGCCAATGCGCTTCGCCGTTGTCTTCAGGTCGAACCTGAGCAATTTCCCCTCTGTCCTCGGAAAAACGGTCTGTGGAGGAATGTGAGGGTACCGAATAGTGATCATATCCTGTTGCACTGTGCGATCACCGACAGTCGCCTCAACCTGAAATGAGCCGGAGGTCGAGCCTGGGCCAGGCAGCACCGAAAAATTCACAGACTGGTTCTCATCCTTCTGGGCAAATTCGAACGGGATAGTCGGAGGAGTCACTTTCCATCCTTGCGGCACGCGCAGTGCAACGCCTCCCGACACTTTCCCTCCCTCATTGCGAACATTGACCAGTACCGTCTTGGCGACTCCATCCGGGAAGATGTACACTTTCTCCGGCAGGTTGACGGTCACGGGTGGATTGACTACAAGCGGGCGATACTGTTCTCCCTCAACAGGATCGACGGTCCTGAACCGCACCGGGACTTCGAGGTCCATTGCTCCTTCATTGAACGCAATTCTTACTCTGACGGTGAGGGGCGGCGTGTTCTCTGCCTGCCCAACGAGTTGCTGGTTCGAAATCCTGTATGCTCCAAGATCAGGAATCTCTGCGAGCCAGTAGGGCTGTGTGTACGGAAAGTCTTTCGGAAGCTTCAAGCCGAAAACCGCTAGAACGGGCTGGTTGTACCGGAGGGGAACGACAAGAACGGAATCGGACTTCCCGAGCGGCGCAACGATCCGCTCCAGGCGAAATGGATATGATGAGCGGTTGATCGCCGATACGGTGACCTTCATATCCGAGCCGGGAGTTACGTTATTATCAGACGAGAGTGCATCAACCCACAATCCGCCGCAAAGTTTGATCACTTCCTGTAGTTCCCGCTTCTTGAAAACAACCCACGGGTCATCCTTCAACGCGCCGAGTTCCCGGTACACCTTGAGGAGCGCAGGAAGTGATTTTTCCGGGTTCTCCTCATCATATGATTGATACACCGCTTCCAGCATTTGGCCCACCACCGCGCCTCCGGGGACGCGAGCCCAGGATGTGTTCACGCCATCGAAGAGATCCTTCGTCGCCGTATCGCCTGCAATGTGCTGAAAATAATTCACGAACTCCCCGCGATTCTGACCACCGCCTGTCCCCTGGCTCCGATTCATGCTCCTGCTCCTTCCCGCCATCTCGGTAAACGATTCTCCAAGGATTGGGCTGTACATGCCGAGGTCGAGGGATACCGAGTGCTCGGGAGCGGCCGGGTGGTCTGTCTGCTGGAATCGAAAGACATTCCACACCAGTCGCTTGGGTCTCCAGGGTTGAACATATTTGAGTTGTTCAGGGAATCTGGTCGGATCGCCGGCTGCGGCATACGCCTGGTACGCCAGCTCGGCTGAACTTGTGTGGTTGCCATGACCTCCCTGGGTTGGAGTGAAACGCGTGACGACAACGTCAGGGCGGTAAGTTCGAATGATCCAGACCACGTCAGAGAGAATCTTGTCTTTCCCCCAAATGGTCATCGTTTCGTCAAGCGATTTCGAGAACCCAAAATCAATCGCGCGCGTAAAGTACTGTTCGGCACCGTCAATACGCCTGGAGTCAAGAAGCTCCTGCGTGCGAATCATGCCAAGGAGTTCCCCCTGCTCAGATCCGATGAGATTCTGCCCTCCTTCGCCGCGGGTTATCGAGAGATACCCAGTCCGCATCAACCTCGCTTTCGCCATGTAGCTTAGAAACGCCGTATTGTCATCGTCGGGATGCGCAGCCACGAAGAGAACCGAGCCAAGGACGCTCAGTTTCTTCAATGCGAGCCTAAGCTCGGCAGCGTTGACGGTTCGTGGGGATTGGGGTTGGGATAAGGCTGAAGCTAAGACAAAAGGAAGAAGCAAGAGAGAGAAAAACCTGCGCGCCATCACAAAACCTTTCTGTCGTTTCAGCAACGAACAATAGGCGGTGAGAGAAAGTTCTTTCGAACTCAAAAGCGAGAAAATATACCAATACCTGCACGAAGCCGCAAGAACCGCCGCGTCAATTCATCTGCCCCCGGAGGGAGAGCAACTTTCCGGACCGGTGTGTCGTCTAAATGTAGGCAATTTCTTGAGCCCTGTAGCGTTCCTAGGTCCAGACGCATCTAACTCCGGAGTGGGATACGGCTGGACGCGTCCCGCTCGAGATCCGATGCCCGACAAGACGGCGAAAAGGCAGTTCGCCGGTAGAACGTCGGCCAAGTCCCTCCTCTGACGCAGATTCCAAGGCACGATGTGGACGTTGAACTCGGAAAGCATCTTATTCAGGGATCTCTTCTTCTAAGACGCCTCTCAGTGCATCTGGAAACCAGCATTCTCTCCAAGCCGTGTCGTCCCAACGGAAACCACACAAAGGAACACTCATGACCCGTCGACCGCTTGTCTCAGTCACCCTGCTTGTCTCCCTCAGCCTCGTCGTCAATCTGAAGGCGCAAACCCAGTCTGCGATTGATAGCATCGACGCCCTCCAGAAATCTGCACCGAGGGTGTACATCGATTGTAGCCTCTGCGACCAGGATTACATCCGAACGGAAATAGCTTTCATGAACTACGTCAGAGACAGGAAGCAGGCGGATGTTCACGTGATGATCACGCAGATGTATACCGGAAGCGGCGGAACAGAGTACTCACTAACACTCATTGGTCAGCAGGCGTTCGACGGTGTCAATGACACCTTGAAGTACAATGCCAACATGACCGATACTCAGGATATGACCAGGAAAGGCCTCGTCAAGGTTCTCAAGACCGGATTGGTTCGATACGTGATCCACACTCCGCTCGCCGATTATTTCACCGTGTCATACAACAGACCCACGGCAGGAGCCAAAGTCGCTGATAAATGGGACTACTGGGTGTTCACGACCAATGTCAACAGTTGGTTCAACGGCGAATCACAGACCAAGTCGAGTCAGGTGTGGGGCGGTTTCACCGCCAGCAGGGTTACTGAGGACTGGAAGTTCCGGTTCTCGGCAAACATGAGCTACAATGACAACAAGTACGACTTCCAGACAGACGATACCACCACTGTTGTCAGCAGATCAATCAGCAGGAGTCAGTGGTTCAATGGGTTTGTGGTCAAGAGCCTCACGAGCCACTGGTCCATAGGATTGTTCACGTACCTGAATTCTGCGACTTACAGCAATATCGATATTGCCACTCATGTGCAACCAGGGATCGAGTACGACATTTTTCCATACTCTGAGTCAACGCGCCGCCAGCTCCGGATCGGCTATCAGATCGGCGTCGCCACACGACGCTACATCGATACGACCATCTACTTCAAGAAGTCTGAGACTCTTTTCGATCACTCGCTTTCCGCTACACTCTCGCTCCAACAAACGTGGGGTTCCACTTCGATCACGCTCTCGGGATCACAGTATCTTCACGACCTGACCAAGAATAATCTCAGCATTTCAAGCACCATATCCATTCGCGTGTTTGAGGGACTCTCATTCACCATCTATGGTGGTTACAATGCGGTCCACGACCAGCTCTCCCTTGCGAAAAGCTCTCTTACACCCGAGGAGGTTTACCAACAGCGAAGAGAGTTGGCCAAGAACTACTCCTATTGGGGTTCCTTCGGTATGAGCTATTCATTCGGATCGATCTTCAATAACATCGTCAATTCCCGATTTGGCAATCAGGGAGGCGGCGGAACCACGATAATTGTGAGCGATTGACACCTCTGCAATTGAAAGGGAACCCTTCAATGATTCGACGGCCATTCCCTTCCCGGTCCTTCTTAATAATGGCAAACGAGCTTCCCTTTTTCGGAATCATTTTCTTATCTTGATCCACGTTCATCTGGTCTGTTTTCCCAACAGGCAGTGAACCCACTCACAGCAATTCCCTGATCTCAACTGCTATCAAATGAAAGTCTCGATTACTTTCCTGTTCCATCTCATCGGCTTCGGGATACTCTGCACGACGCTCCTCGCCGGATTCATGCTCGACCGGAAGTTCAGAGCACAGACTGATTACAGTCTGAAACTCTTCACTGCAGGCATTGCCAGAACAATCGGCCTCCTCTCCCCGGTCGCAGCGATCTTGTTATTGGCAACTGGCATCGGCAACATCAACAACCGTTACCTCGGTTCCCCGCTCGCCTGGTACAATGAGGGATGGCTCGTTGCGAAGATCATGATCTTTGTTGTTTTAGTCCTCAATGGCATGATCTATGGTCCGCGGCTCACACGCAACCGTACGAAACTCGTCAAGGCGCTTTCCGACCAGTCCGCCCCAGCGAACGCCGAAGAGTTGATGCGGTCGTACAACACTCAAATCACACTTTTCTATCTCGTGCAAACAGTTCTTCTTCTACTGATCCTGTTCCTTTCAGTGTTCGGGACGGGGAAGCATCCCGGTTTATTCTAGAAGGTCATCCGTATGAGGATTCTCGCTCCTGCTGCAGTGCTCCTTGTTTCGTTGTTCATTCTTACCGGCTGCCAGCAGCAGCCTCCTCCCCAGAAAGGGCTCTGGAAAGGGACGATTACTCTCGTCGAACAGAAGCAACTCCCCTTCCTCGTCTACCTCGATCTCACTCCTCCTGCTCCTTCCGGTTATTTCCTCAATGGGAGTGAGCAGACACCTATTCCGGAAATCCATCAAAGCGGAGATTCTCTCACCTTTGTTTTCTCCGAGTACGGCGCGGTTATGCGTTCAGTTTGGAAATCGGGCCGGCTCACCGGCACCTCTTTCCGATTCAGGAAGGATACGGTGAAGAATGCGTTCGAGGCAAGTCCTGTCTCCGGGGTGGACGAAGGGGCAAAGTCGAATGCCAATCCCGATGTTCCGCTCGTTGGAAAATATCAGGTATTCCAGAAAAACCGCGATGGCATCGACAGCGGGTCTGTTGCAACATTCTGGTCACGCGGCGATTCCGTCTTCGGGACCATCATTGCTTCAGACGGCGACCTTGGACTGATGGGAGGAAAGCAGAACGGAAACACTGTTCAACTCGGCCGCTTCTCCGGTTGGCAGGGGCAGATGATCGAACTCACCAGGGCGCAAAATCAGTGGAGCGGAACGCTGTACTATCGCATGCCTCCATCCGTTGCTGTTACACTCGAGCAGCGATCTTCAAAGACCCTGGGACCATCCAGTGAGAAGAAAACAGCACTCAGAGACCCCCGCAAACCCTTCGCGTTCTCGGGTGTGACTGTCATGGGCGACACAATCACCAATCTCGACAAGCGGTTCAAGGGGAAGGTGGTCATTATCGACATCATGGGCACGTGGTGCCACAATTGCATGGACGCGTCCCCCCTGCTGCAGAAGCTCTTCACGGAATTCAACAAGCAGGGACTCGAGGTAGTAGGGCTTTCGCTGGAGCTTACTGACGACTTCAATGCTGCGAGAAAGAACCTCCTGCTCTACGAGGAACGGTACGGGATTACATTCCCCGTATTGTACTCTGGTTCGCTTGACAACGCAAATGTCGAGGCCCGCTTGCGTGCACAGCTCAATAACTTTTTCGCGTACCCAACGACGTTGTTTGTTGGCCGGGATGGGACCGTTCAGCTCATCCACGAAGGATTCAAGGGCCCCGGCACCGGTGAAGAGTATCAGAACGAAGTAAACCTTTACTATGAGACCGTGCAAAAGCTCTTGAAGACAAGTACGGCTCATCGGTAAGCGTGATGTAGGTCTCTGCTTCCTCACAACATTCACAATCGATCAAAGGCGTACCCTATGGACCATTCTTTTGTGACAACCAATTTTCAGCTCGACGGATACCGGATTGTGAAGAACCTCGGGGTCGTTCGCGGTATTGTCGTCCGATCACGCTCTGTCTTCGGAACGATCGGGGCCGGTATCCAGATGGTTTTCGGAGGGAACATCACTCTGTTCACTGAGTTGTGCGAACGGACGCGCGGCGATGCATTCGACCTGATGATCCAGCATGCTCAGGCCATCGGCGCCAACGCCGTGATCGGCTTCCGGTACGATGCCACCCAGATCACAGGAGGTGTGTCAGAGGTACTTGCTTACGGAACCGCCTGTGTTGTCGAGAAAGTTTGAAATACACTAATTCGATCCCGATTCACCATCAATCTCACTTACTCCTATGGATATCCAGAATAAATCAGTTCTCGTTCTCGGAGGCTGGGGGCTTGTCGGCTCTGCCGTCTGTCGCCAGATGATGCCGGAAAAACCAAAGCGCATCATTGTCACCTCCTTGTTCGAGCATGAAGCAAAGGAAGCGGTTGAAACGCTCCGCCGCGAGTACCCGAATGTCGGAAAGAACTTTTTTACACCGTGGTGGGGTAATATCTTCGTCCGCCACGTCCTCAAAGACACGCCAAGGGATGAGATCCTGCAAAAAGTCGAATCAAGGGAGATGCTCATCGATGATCTCCTAGACGAGTTGACGTTGCCGGTTCTACAGCGCTCATCTATCTGGAAGCTCCTCGACCAATACAAACCTGATATCGTCGTTGATTGTATTAACTCTGCTACGGGTATAGCGTATCAGGATATCTTCCACACTGCACGCGAGGTTCGGAAGGAGATTCGAAACTCCCAATCAGGGAAAGAATCTTCACTTGTGGATCAAACGGAGCGGCTGCTTGCCACCCTCTACGTTCCCCAACTGATCAGGCACGTACAAATCCTTTACCGCTCGATGCAATTGGTCGGAACGACGACGTATGTGAAAATTGGCACGAGCGGAACTGGAGGCATGGGGCTTAATATTCCCTACACGCACAGCGAGGAAAAGCCTTCAAGCGTACTGCTCAGCAAGTCGGCTGTTGCAGGCGCTCATACTATGCTGCTCTTCCTTATGGGCAGGACCCCGGATGCTCCTATTACGAAAGAGATTAAGCCCACCGCTGCAATCGCGTGGAAGAAAATCGATTTCGGCGAGATCAAGAAGCGGGGAAAGGCGATCGAGCTGATCGATTGCCCACCCGACAAAGGCCTCAAGCTCTCAAGCACCCTCAAGTTGCAGGATGACGCTGTGAAGGTGGAACCGATGAACCAGCGGCTGCGTTCAGTGTTCATTGACACGGGAGAAAACGGTGTCTTCTCACGCGGGGAGTTTGAAGCGATTTCAACCCCCGGGCAAATGGAGTTTGTAACGCCGGAAGAGATTGCCGAATCTGTGCTGTATGAAATCAAGGGGGGCAATACGGGGCACGACATCATCAACGCTCTGGACAATGCAACCCTTGCGCCGACTTACCGGGCTGGGTTTATGTTCGAGGCGGCGATGCGCGAGATGAAGCGATTGGAAAAGAAGCATGAGACTCACAGTATCGCGTTCGAGTTCCTTGGACCCCCCCGGCTCTCGAAGCTGCTCTATGAAGCCTATCTTCTCAAGCTGGCCTATGGCGGTGTGAGAGAGGTGGTCAAGGCATCGGCAAAGTCGATTTCAGAAAAACTCGACGCATTCATCCGGGAAAACGCACAGGTTCGTTCGCAGATTATTTCTATCGGCATTCCGATCCTGCTCGCAGACGGAAAGACTCTGCTTCGCGGACCGGAGATCAAAATACCTCCGTACCGTGGAGAAAATGAGTTGCCGATCACAGACAAATCACTCAATGCCTGGGCACATGACGGATGGGTTGATTTGCGAGCGAAGAACATGGAGCACTGGAAAAAACGGTTTGAGATCATCAAAGATCAGGTGGAGAAGATTCCGGAAGGAGAAACCTCCTCGCGCCAGCTCCGCAACAGCGCTTACTGGGAATCGTTCAAAGAAATAGAGCCCGGGAAGCTGGTGGGCTGGATCTTCTCTGACGAAGAAAAAGGACAACGCATGAAAGCGTAACGCCTATTGGAGGAGGAGAAACTCTATGGTCACAACGCATAAGTTGCTGCTCGTCGAGGACGAAGAAGAATTGGTCAGAATCGTCCAGACGTACTTTCGGGATGAAGGCTTTGAGGTCCGCATTGCCTTGAATGGAATAGAGGCTCTCAAGGTTGTACGGGACTTCAAACCTGACGTGATTGTCTCAGACGTGAAGATGGGACAAATGGATGGATTCGAATTTTTCGAGGCGCTGAAGAAGCTCCCGGGATTCAGCAAAACCCCATTCATTTTCCTCACAATCTTGGATGACAGGTCATCGGTGGAGCATGCAACCGCACTCGGCGCTTCCGGCTACATGACCAAGCCATTCGACGTTGAGGAGTTACACGCGAAGATTCAGGAAGTGATGTCGGGAAAACCTTAGCATCCTCCCCTCGGTACATACAAAGGCCGAACATCGCTGGACGTTCGGCCTTTTCTTTTTCTGTCGAGCAGAGAAACAACTACTCGTATCGCAACGCCTCAATGGGGTCGAGATTCGCCGCCTTCCAGGCAGGATAGACGCCAAAGACGACTCCGATGAATGCACAGAGTGCAAACCCTATGAGAGCCCAATCCACCGGGAAGACCGCCGGGAGCGAGAATGCAATTGCAGCAAGATTCCCCCCCAGAATGCCCAATCCGATTCCGACGAGACCACCAATCTGACACAGGACGACGGCCTCGGTGATGAACTGGCTGAGGATATTCGCTTTTCTCGCACCCACTGACTTTCTCAGTCCAATTTCCTTGGTCCGCTCTGTAACGGAGACAAGCATGATGTTCATAATTCCAACGCCCGCAGCAAGGAGAGAGATGAAGCTGATGAAACCAACACCCATCTTTACATACTTGGTGAAGTCATTGAACGTGGAGATGAGCGACTCGTTGGAGTAGATCTCAAAGTCATCTTCCTTGCCGGGATCGACTTTCCGCACAACTCGAAGCGCCATGCGCGCCTCTTCCGTGCACTGGTCGTACACATCCGGAGATTTGGCCTTAACCATGATGTTGAGCGAGCGCTGCTTCCCGAACTCATTCAGGAACTTGCTGAGGGGGATCACAACGAAGTTGTCGCTATTACCACCCATGGCTGATCCCTTGGGCTCAAACACACCAATGACCGTATAACGGTCATTGCCGATCTTCACATCCTGACCCACCGCACCTCCGCGCGGGAAGAGTTTCTTCACGACTTCCTGACCGAGGATGGCAACGTTCGCGCTGTACGTCAACTCGTTGTCGGTGATCGATCGTCCCTCTTTGATCGTCCAATTATTTGTCGGCATTCCCTCCGGCACTTCACCTTCAACAGACACGTTCGGATTTGTCTTGAGGCCCGTTAGGTTTTGGATGGTTTGGCCCCATGTGCCGGCTTCGATGGCAGCGTACTGAGCGGTCGTCAACTTACTCACCACGTATTGAGCCTGATCCAACGTGATATCTTTGCGATGGCGGTACTTCTCCCACGCGGCGTGTCCCCCCACAAACATTGCAGGGAATTTCTGGATCTGAAATGTATTCGATCCCAGGTTGCTCAAACCGCTCTCGATGCTGTTCTGCAGAACCTGCACCGCAGTCATCACGCCAATGATTGAAAATACTCCCACGACAACACCCAGCAACGTCAACGCTGAGCGGAGTTTGTTCATCCGGATGGCATTAAGCGCAATTTTGATGATTTCGCCAATAAGCACTTGATTGGTCCGCTTTCCGTGAATGAATAGGTTTATTCGTATCGAAGTGCATCAACCGGATCAAGCCTGGAGGCCCGATACGCCGGCAAGAACCCGGAAACAAGTCCAACGAAAAGTGAGACAACTATGGCGATGACCACAATGCTGAGAGGCATCGCCGTCGGTAGAATCGTGTCTATGATTAGACTGAGAGGAAATGCGATGATGAGTCCAATGACCCCCCCCATAAGGCACAGAGCCGCAGATTCCATAAGGAACTGCGTGAGGATGGTTCTTCGGGGAGCTCCGATTGCCATTCGAATGCCGATCTCGCGGGTCCTTTCTGTCACAGAGACAAACATGATATTCATGATTCCAATGCCACCCACGAACAGTGAAAGGCCGGTGATGAAGAGGCCCACGCCGGCAATGACAACACCGATCGTGTTGAACGTTTGAATCAGAATTTCCTGCTGATTGATGGCGAAATCGTCTGGCTGCTTTGGACGGACTCCCCGCGTCTTTCTCATTATCCCTCGTACTTCCTCCTTCGCCTCCTCGAGTTCCTTTAACGAAATTGCCTTCACAAAAATCGAAATATTGCTTCGACGGGAAGCATATTCTTTAATAAATCGATTGATGGGGAGATAGACACGGTTGTCGAGGCTCTCCAGTCCAAGGAAGCTTCCTTGCTTCTCGAGCACACCCACGACCTTGTAATTGTAGGCTCCGACCTTGATTGTCTTACCCAACGGGCTCTCGTTCGGGAATAGCTCCGAAGCGACATCAGATCCGATAGCGCACACCGGCCTTCCTCCATCCGATTCGGCAGGAGTAAAGAACCGCCCAAACGCCAGATTAACACTGGAGGTCACGGTGAAGTCAGCATTTGTCCCGACGACCGTTATGCCTTCCAGCAGTTTCCGAGAGTAGACCACATTTCTGCTCGTTCCCATGACGGGCGAAACTGACCGTACAAGCTCAGCCTGTTTCTCAAGGGCCTTCGCTTCCTGCAGCCTGATCTCCCGGCGATTCCGGATCTTCCACCAGTCTTCTCCGCCACCCCAGGGCCACTTCTGCACATAGAGCACGTCCGCACCGATTGAGGCGATGCTCTTGTTGAACGCCCGGTTCAAACCTTCGATCGCGGTTCCCATCAAGCTCACCGAGACGATACCGATGATGATGCCAAGGGCAGTGAGTACTGACCGCATCTTGTTGGCCCGAATCGCGTTGAACGCGATGGTCAACCCTTCACGAAACTCTCCAATGGACTGTCGCATTCTCAGCTCTGAATTTGTGAGAGGTCTATGACTCGCTTGTTCTGAACTGCCTGGTCAACTTCAATCAGACCATCGCGGAGACGAATGATGCGATCTGCGTGCTCGGCGATGTATTCTTCGTGAGTGACCAGAACGATCGTGTTCCCTTCTTTTTGGAGCCTATCGAACAACGCCATGATTTCGTCGCCGGTCTTGCTGTCCAGGTTACCGGTGGGTTCGTCCGCAAGAAGGATCGATGGCTGCGTGACGAGGGCACGTGCAATCGCCACTCTCTGACGTTGACCGCCCGAAAGCTCGTTCGGCTTGTGATGAATACGCTCGGTCAGTCCAACCCGTGCGATCGCTTCGCGCGCCAGTCTCTTCCGCTCCGCCGAGCCGATGCCGCCGTAGATCAAGGGGAGCTCCACGTTGTGGAGAACATCGGACCGGGCCAGAAGATTGAACGTCTGGAACACGAATCCGATTTCCTTGTTTCGGACCCTGGCGAGCTCGTTGTCATTCATCTCGCTCACGTTCAGGGTATTCAGTTCGTAAAGCCCCGATGTCGGTGTGTCCAGACACCCGATAATGTTCATCAATGTCGATTTTCCTGACCCAGACGGACCCATAATCGCCACATACTCATTCTTCTTGATCTCAATGCTGACACCCGCTAGGGCATGAACGTCTTCCGAACCGACGTGATAGATCTTCGTGATGTTATTGAGTTTGATGATTGTGGACATACCGACCTTCCTTGTAAATAATGAAGTTATTGAAGCTCGTTGACCTTCTTCTCGATGTTCTTTCTCTGGTTCTCCGACAGATCCATTGTCAAGAGCCGTTGGTAATGCTCCCGCGCCTCTTTTTTCTGCCCCTTAAGCTCATACGCCTGTGCCAGGACTGTGAGTGCAAGACTGTAGTTGTTGTCGAGTGCAAGCGACTTCTTCGCCAGTTCAAGCACCTTGTCTGCGTCCTTCTTCTGCAAGTACGTGTAGGCCAGGAGGTAGAACGACTGCGCCGTGTCGGGTCTCATGGAGGCGTACTTCTCGAACGACGCGAGCGCGTCACCCGTCATTTGATTCTGCAAATAGAAAAACCCTGCTGCACGCCATGCCCGCCAGTCACTCGACTTGTTCGCGGTCAGGGTCTTGATTTCCTGGAGAGCTTCCGCGTTCTTCTTCTCTGACACCAGAATACCTGCCTTGAACGAACGACCACGGATTTCATCCAGTTGAATGATTGCGTCCGCTTCCTTCCAGGCCTTCTCCATATCTCCACCCATAATTCCCGGAGCCCTCCAGTAATACTGCGCAAGTCCGATATGGGCTTCGATCAGTTTTGGATTGAGCTCCACTGCTTTCTCGAAGGCCTTCTTGACCTTTGGAGCGAGAAAAGCCTGTTTGATCACTCCGGCATTTTGAGCTTTCATGCCATAAGCGGCACCGAGACCGTACTGATAATCCGCACTCAAGGGAGTGATCTCAACCGCCCGTTCCATCTGGTCCACTGCATTTTCCTCGTTCCGGTACTGGCGGCTCAGGAAAACCAATCCAAGCCGGTAGTGAGCCTCCGCGCTGTTGTCATTCTGCTTCAGAACAGCCTCGAAGGTCGACTTCGCTTCGCCGAGTTTTCCCTTGTTGAAAAGGGCAATGCCATCCTCGATCGATTGGGCGAACGCGGAGCAGCTGATGCCGACCAACAGGACGAGCCAGCAAAGTGCTTTCATCAGGCCCGGTCCTTACTTCTTTTCTTCGACAGAGCTGCCGGTGCGCTTGACGACCTTATTCTCTACCTTCACAATGGCCCCGCTTTCGAGGTCCTTGTTGATCGCTTTGAACGGACCAGATACGACCTCTGCCCCTTCCAGATTCTCCCCCTTGACCTCAACGTAAGTGTCATCACTCAACCCACGCTTCACGGGGATGGTCTTCGCCTTCCCATCGGCAATCACGAATACAACTTCTTCAAGCTTGTCCTCTTCCTTCTTCTTGGACTTGTTCACATCCATTTGCGCTTCGCCTTCCTTCGGGGCTTCCACCTTCTTATCTTCCTTCGGTATGCGAACCGTCACTGATTGGATCGGAACTGCAAGAACGTTCAGATGGGTTTCGGTCTCGATATCTGACGCCATAGACATGCCGGGACGGAAGCTCACACCCGGAGGCGTCACGACACGGATCCTTACCTGGAAGTTTGTTACTTCATCCTGCGTACCCAGACCACGCGAGGTTGCCGTATTCGCGATCTGTGTGACAGTGCCAATGAACTTTCTGTCCGGATAGGAGTCCACTTCAACTTTGGCTGTGTCTCCGACGGCTACAAGGACCACATCATTCTCACCAACATCCACACGCGCTTCCATGCGCGAGAGATCCGCAATGGTCATGATCTGCGTTCCCTGTGTGAATGTGCTGCCGCTGACACGCTCGCCAAGCTCGGAGATCAACTGGCTGACGACACCATCCATTGGTGAATAGATCTTGGTCTTAGAGAACGTGTCCTGTGACTGCTTGAGCCCCGCAGTTGCCTGATCAGCGGACGCTTTGGCTCCTTCATAACTCGCTTTGGACAGTTCAAGGTCTGAGTCCGAGATCAGTTTCTTCGTATACAGGTCTTTGGAACGTTTGTAATCTGCGTCAGCTTTACGCAGATTCGCTTCAGCCATGTTCATCGCAGCCTGAGCCTGCTCCACACCCGCCTGATAAGCGTCCGGCTTGATATAAACGAGAAGCTGGCCCTTGTTCACGCGCTGCCCTTCACGGACCGGGAGTGAAATGATCTCGCCGCTCACCTCGGCATTGATCTTCACCTGGATTTCAGGCTGGATCTTGCCAGTCGCAGAAACAATCTGCGTGATTGTCCTACGCTGGATCTTCTCCGACTGGACTGTCAGGACGGTGTCACGCTTGCTGCCCAGAATGACCAGCAACACGAGCACCACCAGAACGATGCCAATGATGGAGAATATGATGAGTTTCTTTCTTGATTTCTTACCGTTCGTAGCCATGGAGAAGAACTCCTTTTGAAAGTTGGGATGCCCTTGAAATCCTTATCTGTTAGTACTTCTTCTCTCCAAGCACATAATCAAGGTTTCGAATTGAAGTGATGTAGTTGTAGGTTGCATTGACCTTATTTGCCTGGGCATTCACCAATCCGGCATTCGCCGTCAGCAAATCGACCAGTGTGCCTGAGCCAAGGTTGTACTTCTCTTCTGCGACCCTTCGATCCTGCGTTGCTGACGTGAGGCCTATCAAGCTTGCGTCATATTGTTTCTTCGCGGCATCGAGATCCAGGAGAGCTTTCTTCACATCAACGCTGATATTTCGTTCTGTTTGAAGAACAGTGAGCTCAGCATTTCTTCTCTGTGCGACCGCCGTTTGGACCGATCTGTTCGTCGAGAATCCGTCAAAGATCGTCCACCGGAAACTGAGGCCCCAATTCATTCCTTTGCTTTGGGTCAGCAGCGCGAAATCCGTGTTCGACAGGTTATATCCTGCAGACGCAGAGATACTGGGGTAATAGTTGCTCGCCGCGGATGTGACACCGGATTGGGCAGATGAGTAGCTTTCTTTGGCACTCATATAGTCCGGCCGGGCCAGCATAGCGCGTTGACGCATATCTTCGAAACTGCTGATCTTCGCAGAATCGGCAGCGAAGTCTGCCGCAGAAAGTTCGCTCGGAAGTGACGGGTCGTTAATGTCATAGGTGTCGGAAACGTCCGCACCGATGAGGGACACGAGGTCCACGATGGATTTGTCGTATGTGTTCTGCGCACCAATAAGGAGCACTTCATCTTGGGCTACCTGTGATTGCTGACGGTACACATCGCCTATCGAGAGAGCTCCGACGCGATTCGACTCAGTTATGCGCTCGAGTTGTCGCTGATCTCTTTTGAGATTTTCTTCGGCCACAGTCACCAGCTGTCTGTTCCTCAACACGGTCAGGTAGGCAGCCTGGACCTGGAACACGATCGATTGAGTTGTCCTCACCGCCTGTTCTTCAGCCGACGTCGCACCGGACACAGCCTGATTGAAGCTCGCCTCGCGGAAAAAGCCGTTGAAGATCGTATAGCCAACAGAAACACCGGCTGAATAGTTATTGTTCGTTGAGGAAGAAGCCGGCACTTGGATAGGCACTCCAGAGAACAATTGTAAGCTCGAGGGCCTGTCTGACGCTGTGCGTGTCCAGCCACCACTGGCGGATGCCGTGGGCAGATACAAGCCATAACCTGCAAGAACCCCACTCTGAGCGGCAGCGGTGTTATTCACAGCCTGGCGGACACTGATGTTTTGGTCCAAAGCGATCGAGATCGCCTTGTCAAGTGTGAGAACTTTTGTTTGTTGAGTCGAACCTTGAGCAAGCGCGAAGCTCGCGAAGACGATCCCAATGAAAAGGATCAGAGCCAACTTCTTCATATACAAATCTCCAGTAATGGTGGGAAGAGAAACGCGAACACGGTTGATTATTGCAGTTACGCTACTAATAGACGACAAAAAATGCTGAAAGTTTCGAGAAACCCTTGACAATTCAAGGGATTTAACAATTTCCTTGCTCACCGGGTGCAACCTTTTGTGTCTTCTAAAAGTGGTCAAAAACAACGGTCCCAGGGGCAATTTGACCTAGGAGGAAAGGCCATTGTCATCCTCCGCCTACGATATGCTCTTTTATCTCCAGCAGGAGTGACAACGCCGCGTCGTGGTCATTCGGAATGCGACCATCGAGTATGGCATCGGTAATCGCATCCTTGAGTTTTCCAACCAATGGACCCGGTTCAAGTCCGCACACCTGCATGATCTCATCCCCTCTCAAGGGGGGCTGCCAGTTCCGGATCTTGTCCTTCTCCTCCACCTCCGCCATCTTCTGGATAACTAGATCATAGTTCTGTTTAACCTGTACGACGAGCTTCGGGTTTTTCGAAGTGATGTCAGCGCGGCAGAGCGCCATCAGGTCATCCACATCCGGCCCCGCTTCAAAGAGGAGGCGGCGGACTGCAGAGTCCGTCACACCTTCATCCACGAGCGCCATGGGTCGAAGGTGCAGACGCACAAGCTTTTCAACGTAGCCGATCTTCTCAAAAGGAAGACGCATCTTTCGGAATATCGGCTTCACCATTCTCGCGCCCAATTCCTCGTGGCCATGGAATGTCCAGCCGATTCCCTCCTTGAATGCCTTCGTTCGTGGCTTTGCGATGTCGTGCAGAAGCGCGGCGAGGCGCAGCCAGACGTCCGGAGAAGCTTCTGCGACATTGTCGAGAACTCTGAATGTATGTTGTAAAACGTCCTTGTGATGAAAATCCTGTCGCTGGTCGACGCCGCCCATGTGTGCAACTTCGGGGAATACGACTTTCAATACGCCGGTAGTGTGCATGAGTTGAAGTCCAACCGACGGCTTGGAGCTGGCAAGGATCTTCATGAACTCATCCGTGATCCTCTCCTGGGAAACGATCTTGAGGCGCGGCGCCATTCTACCGGCCGCGTCGATCGCAGACTGATCGACGGAAAAACCGAGTTGCGCCGCAAATCGAAACGCCCGCATGATCCGCAGCGGATCATCATCAAATGTCGCTTCAGGCTCGAGGGGAGTCCGAAGGATGCGGTCTTCCATAGCTTGTTGGCCATCGAACGGATCGAGCAGCGTTCCAAAATCGGGTGCGTTCAGCGAGACAGCCATGGCGTTGACGGTAAAATCCCGTCGCGAAAGATCGTCGTCGAGCGTACCAACCTCGACCTTGGGTTTGCGCGAATACTTGGAGTAGCTTTCCTTTCTTGCTCCGACAAACTCAAGTTTCCAGTCATCGAGCTGAAGCATGGCCGTGCCGAACTTCTCAAAAACCACAAGGTTTGTTCGTCCCAGCTCTCTTGCAACCTGTTCGCCAAAACTCACACCCTGCCCAACGACAACGATGTCGATATCCTTGACTTGCTTTCCCAGCAGGTGATCGCGTACGAACCCGCCAACAACAAATGCCCGCACCGACGAACGGTCGGCAATCTCTCCAACCCGTCTGAGTAACGGCTCCTGTATGGTCAGATGATCTACCATAAAGTTCTGCGTGGATCTCTCTAGTTGTTTTTGAGAAGTCGCGCCGTGCTCTCACCAATCTTCTTCAAGATTTCCTGCGCAACCTCGAGCGCCTGCAGTCCGTCGTGCCCTGTCACCGGAGGCTCCGTTCCATCCATCACCGACTTGATGAACAACTCCAGTTCGTACTTCAAGGCGTTCACTTCCTTGACCTCGGGCTGCTCATACACAATCACGCGCTTCTTTTGTCCCAGATCGATCTTCCCCAGCATCATGGTCGGTTTGACTTCTGCATCGCCTTCGTCGACCAGCCGGAAGACTTCCGCGAGGCCCTGCGAGAAATCGATCGAAATGTAGGCGTCATTCTGGAAGAGCCTCATCTTCCGCATCTTGTTCTGGGAGATCCGGCTTGCGGTAACGTTGGCGACACACCCATTCTCGAATTGCAGTCGGGCATTCGCGATGTCCTCGCTTCCTGAGACAACAGCTACACCGTTTGCATCGACGCGCACGACGCGTGACCGGACAAGACTGAGAATCAAATCGATGTCATGGATCATCAGGTCAAGGACGACTGCAACATCAGATCCCCGCGGATTGAACTGGGCGAGCCGGTGTGATTCGATAAACAGCGGACGGATCTTGTATTGTTCCAGTGCGAGGATGGCCGGATTGAACCGCTCGATGTGCCCGACCTGCAGGGCAAGCTTCTTGGCGTCTGCCAGGGCCACCAACGCTTTCGCCTGGTCGATTGTCTCTGTGATTGGCTTTTCGATAAATGTGTGGATCCCCCGGTCCAGGGCCTGTCGTGCCACGTCGTAGTGCGCCGTGGTGGTTGTGGCGATATTCACCGCCTGAACGCTCTCAAGAAGTTTCCCGAGATCGCTGAACGCTTTTGTTCCGTGTTCCGCGGCGACGCGTTGCGCCTTCGCGGCATCGGCATCATACACGCCGACGAGATCGGCGGTGGCAATCTGTGAGTACATTTTCGCGTGGAGGTTGCCGAGATGCCCAGTCCCCACGACTCCGACTTTGATCTTTTCCATAGAGTACAGTTCCAATTAGAGTATTATTCTGATGCTGGTTGGTTGCCGCCCGGACTCGCATGCTGGATGAACCCTATGATGCGGTCGAATCCCCCGAGGCGGCTGTCACGGTAGTAAATGAATGCTGAATAGACATTGATAGTTCGCCAGTCGTTCCCCTCGAGGCTGATCCAGTCATTGGGACCGACGACATATTGATAATCATAGGAACCGCGCCTGAAGGTTGTTTGCCAGATGTAACGGTGCGAGTCGTCGTCATACGTCATCATGGACTCCGAGGAGGGCTTCCAGCCGTTGAAGTCCCCCACGACATAGACAGATTCAAACTGAGGGGTCTCGGATGCAAGCTCGAAACGAAACGGGACATAGTCTGCGTAGCGTGATCCCTCGGTGAGGGTGGAAGTGCCGTGGCTGTCCCCCTTCGCGGGAAGCTGAAATCGAATCACATCCGCACCGCGGCGGGCCCGAGGCTGGACTCCTTCCGGATACTCATCCACGCTTCGCACATCGATATGGCGATAACTGGCTCCAGGCGTGACATCGTCCACGACGAATTTCATCTGCGTTGTTCCAAATCCGTCGATGAACGTGTTCGGATTATTGTCGTCTGCATCGATGCGCCACGGTGTGTAGAGCTGTCGATTTCTGTAAACGTCGATCGTCTTGAAGTTGATCGGATACAGCATTTCACTCCGGTCATCCACCCGGGAAGGAACGACAAACGCGATCTCGATCTTGTTGACCTGGTTGTAAGGATTGATTTCTGAAGGAAGCGATCGATTGCTCACTTTCATTGTTGGTGCAAAAACCTCCTCTGCGACGAAGAACCTGCCGCGGCCAAGGACGTTCACCCAATCCTTATCGGTGATTTCGAAGATGTAGTTCCCCGATTGTGCGAAGCGGTCGAGTCCCGCAAGACCCGGGATACTGACGATGTAATGAAACCTGTAGAATTGAACTCCAGCCGGTGCGGGCTCATAGCGAAGAGCCTCTTTGGACTTATTCTGCATGTTGTCATTGATAAAGTTGTTCTGCGTGACATTCCAGTCGCGGTCGCAGTGCAGCACGCGGATACGGATGTCCGGCGCGGCTTCCTCAACGACATCGAACTCAATAGTGATCGGGCGTGACTGGACACCCGCGACGGGCAGCCCCGCCTGAACTGATCCGTACACCCTCAGTCCCTTGATGCGATCAGAGAGAGTCTCCTGCCCCAACAAAGCCGGGGCGAGAAGAATCATTGAGATCAGGATTCTCTTGATCATCTCATCACCTTGTAGAGTGTGTAGTATTCCAGCTCGGGCTTCGACAATCCAAGGCCGGAAAATGTCCTTGTCATGACTGGCTTGAGACTCTCCGATGCAAGACGTTCGGGTACAGGGGAGCGATCGATGACATAATCGGGATGCACGACCTGTTCATATCTTCGCTGTTTCATTCCTTCATCGTAGCTGACGCCGCGAAACGCCCGTTTGACATCCAGGGTCAGCAAGCCGGCCGTATCATACATGGTCCGTTCGGAGACATAGCCAAGCATGCCGATGTCCGGCGTGAGCACCGTCGTCCCTGGCGAAGAATTCGACCGAAGCCAGTATGCGATCGGCTTCAAACACTCCTCCGTTCCCAGTTCGAACGACTCCATATGCGGGACGATCCACATTCTGTAGATGAGCTGATTCTGCGCAAGTGAGAGAGCGGCCACAACCAGGAGAATCTGGAGACCCCGTTGAGGCGAGACCAAGGATGCGACTTCGAGGCGCTTGATGCCCCACACGCCGTAGACAACGACCAGAGGGAGAATCAAGAGCAGATATCTCGAAACGACCTGTACGTTCATCACCACGTAGCACAATGGGAGGAGGATCACCCATAGAAGCGGGAATCCATCTTCCCTCAGGGTGCGCCAATCCGACCTCCGGACTACCAGAATGACACCGGCGACAAGAAACAGCGCAAGCAAGATTTGTGTTGTCCCAATGATTTCGAAATTCGCCATCACGAAGTGCCACAATAGTGGCAGTGAGGTCCCTTCAGTTGATTTTGCCTGAAAGGTGTTTGCTACAATGGTCCCAAACTGCAAATAAGAATAGAGCAACCAGGATCCGACCACGATACTATAGACAAGGAACGAACCCAGGATTGTCTTGATAACAGCCGCACGCTCCTTCCCATTGATAACGCGATCAACAAGGACGGCAAGAAAGAGCAAGATCCCCTCAGGCCGCACCAGAGTCAGCAAACCGACAACCAACGCAGACGTGATGTACTCTTTCTTGTATGCGTACCAGAGAACAAGCATCACAAGAAGAATCGATAGCGATGTTTCCATGCCTGATCCCGACCAGCGTAGGAACCATGCATCGAACGAAAATATGCAGGCCGCAATCAGGGCATAGATTCGATCACGCATCAGGATGAACGCAAATGCCAAAACTCCGATGATCGAGAGGCTGGCGAAGACAATATCGAGTGTCTTGGCGACGATATAGGGGTCAAGACTGAGCTTCGCGCCTGCTGCAATGAGCAAAGCCCACAATGGACCCGTGACGCCGTAGCTTGGGGTGCCGGCATTGAACGAAAACCCCTCCCCCCGTGCGATGTTCCTCCCGTACTGAAGATAGATGTACGTGTCATCGGGTGTATAGCGGAAGTGGAGACTCGCCGTGACAAAAAACACGAGGACGATAAATCCGATGCCATACTGCAACACAAGCCGCCACATGAACCATTGCCGTCGCAGATGCCGCTCCTGTTCTTCAGTCAAACTGCCCCCTAAGCCATTCAGAGAATTCCCTCACATCGTGGAACATGTAATCCGTTTTCATCTGCAGGACCTTTTCCTTGCTGTAGGAATCCCACAACACGGCAGCGATTCTCACACCCGCTTCATGCGCCGCCTTGACATCGGACACTGCATCACCCACCATCAGTACTTCGTCCGGCTGAAGTCCGAAGTGGTTTATGATTTTTCGAATTCCTTCAGCGGAAGGCTTGTGATTCGTAACATCGCTTCCTGTGACCACATAATCGAAGTACGGCGTCAAACCGAATTTGTCCATCGTAATCGAGGTCGTATCGATCCCCTTTCCCGTAAAGAGCGCCACGTGGACGCCCCTCTTCTTCAGATCGATCACAACTTCTTTGATGCCCGGATAGAGCCGCGCCAGATTATGGTTTGCGCTGTAGAATTCCAAATACTCTTTCATCGCCTGCCGGATTCTTTCGCGCCCGACGATATTGATAAGAGCTCCTTCTTCCGGAGGGCCAAACATAGCCGTGATCTCAGACTCCGAGTATTTCTTCCCTTCATATTTCAAGGCGATATAATTGAATGAATCGAAGATCAGGCGATTCGTTTGCGTGAGCGTCCCATCCATATCAAAAATTACACACTTCAACCTGCCCATAACTTCCTTCTCAACGTATACTGCTCTCAATCGTTTTCCAATTGCCTCGTAGCAGTCTTTCAGAACCGTGAAAACACGAAAGGCGCCATGCTCAACCCCGCGAGAAGAATCTGCGGAGTGATTGACGCCTCGCACTCTTCACCCTGCACTACTCGTTCACTCCCCTTCGAGATCCAAGGGAGAGCCAGTCAAGCAATAGTAACGTCTTTCGACAGATAGACATCTTGAATTGAATTCAGAATCCGGACCCCTTCATTCATCGGCTTCTGAAATGCTTTGCGCCCGCTGATCAATCCCATACCGCCTGCGCGCTTGTTGATGACTGCCGTCTTCACGGCTTCCGCGATATCATTCGCTCCGGACGCACCGCCGGAATTGATCAATCCAATCCTTCCCATGTAGCAGTTCGCGACCTGGTACCGCGTGAGATCGATAGGATGATCGCTCGACAGCTGTTCGTAGACCTTCTTGTGTGTTTTTCCGAAATTGAGGGCAACGTAGCCGCCGTTGTTCTCCGGCATTTTCTGTTTGATGATATCTGCTTCGATCGTCACACCCAGGTGATTTGCCTGACCCGTGAGGTCAGCTGACACATGGTAGTCTTTCTCTTTCGTCTTGAAGGCCGGATTACGAAGATAACACCAGAGGATCGTCACCATCCCAAGTTCATGTGCCTGTTGGAAGGCTTGACTCACTTCCCAGATCTGACGACGAGATTCCGGAGAGCCAAAGTAGACGGTAGCTCCAACCGCGGTCGCACCCATGTCATACGCCTGCTTGACGCTGGCAAACATTGATTGATCATAGGTGTTCGGGTACGAAAGAAACTCGTTGTGATTGATCTTCAGAATGAACGGTATCCTGTGCGCATACTTTCGTGCGACGGAGCCGAGCACGCCAAGTGTCGATGCAACGGCATTGCATCCCCCTGCGATCGCCAACTGCACAATCTTCTCGGGATCGAAATATTCCGGATTCGGCGCAAAGGAAGCCCCGGCAGAATGCTCAATCCCCTGATCAACTGGCAGGATGGACACGTACCCGGTCCCCGCGAGCCGTCCATGATTGAAGATCGCCTGAAGGCTTTTTAACACCTGCGGCGGACGATCTGACTGGAGAAATATCCGATCGACGTAATCCGGTCCGGGAAGATGCAAATCACCTTTCGGGATCGTCGTGCACTGATGTTCAAGCAGACTTTTCGCTTCACTTCCGAGCACTTCTGTGATATTCATTACTCTTCTCTCCTTCTCCGTTCTCTGTATGCACTATCATGTAACTGTAAATATACCACTCCTTTGACTGTCTTGCAATGGAGGTCGGGGGCCCTCGGATTGCTTCTCGTTCCAATTCTCTCTACTTTACTCACGTGAAAAAGCAGATCATGCTGAAGAAAAACGAAGAGCACCGGATTCTCGCCGGTCACCAGTGGGTTTTCAGCAACGAGATCAAGTCAATCCACGGAAACCCTGAGGCGGGCGACGTCATCGAGTTGCTCCGCCATGACGAGAAATTCCTCGGCGTCGGATTCTACAATCCTCATTCCCTCATCGCATTCAGACTCTTGAGCCGCGAGCAGGAAGCCGTCACATTCGAGTTCTTCGAGCAACGCATCGCGCAGGCCCTGCAATTGCGCAAGCGCCTCTACCCGGAGGCCGAGTCATTCAGGCTTGTCCACGGTGAAGCTGATTTTCTTCCCGGCCTTATCATCGACAAATACAACGAGTATATCTCGCTTCAAACGCTGGCCGTCGGCATGGACCGGCGCCTGACGCTTCTCTGCGACGTTCTTGAATCGCTCTTCCATCCGAAAGCAATTGTCGAGCGAAATGAATCCCCGCTGCGCGCACTCGAGCAGCTTCCACTGAAGAAAGAGGTTCTCCGCGGCACAATCGGACAAACGATCATTAGCGAGAACGGCTCCAAGTTCAAGGTTTCGCTTCTGGAAGGGCAAAAAACCGGGTTCTTCCTCGACCAGCGGGATAACCGTTTGGCGGTGCAGCGGTATGTGAAGAACGCTTCAGTACTCGATTGTTTCTGCAACGAGGGAGGATTCGCGATCTATGCCGCACGCGGAGGAGCCGCTCGCGTGAGCGCTCTCGACAGCTCCGAAACGGCGATCGCAAATGCCCGGGTTAACGCCACGATCAACGAGGTCCCGCAGATCAAGTTCGAAACGGCTGATGTGTTCGACAAGCTGCCGAAACTTCTCGAGGAGGGGGAACGATTCGATGTTATCATTCTCGATCCCCCGTCGTTCAGCAGGAACAAGAAGACTGTTGCGACTGCGCTGAAGGGGTACAAGGAGATCAACGCCGGAGCTCTCAAGCTGATCAACCCAGGGGGAATCCTGGTGACCGCTTCATGCTCGCACCACGTCACGGCCGAGTCGTTCGTCGAGTCCATCGAGGCCGGTGCAAGAGCAGCGCACCGTTCACTTCAGCTGCTTGAGTGGAGAGGTGCGGCTGCGGACCATCCGACACTGCCGGTCATGCCTGAGACTGCGTACCTCAAATTTGGCGTGTTCGCTGTTGTCTAGAAGATGGAGTGCCACGAACCAAATCGGTTTTGGGGCGGTTCGTTGCTTGCTGCCAGCCATTGATTCTCAGGATCGCTGGAACTATATTTCTGTACGCATCGTTTTGATGATAGTAAACGGGAGATGAAAACGATGAGACGCTTTTCCGTTCTTTTGATCGCCCTGATTCTTGCGGCGATGGTGCCTTCGCTCTCTCGGGCCCAGGAATATCCGCGGCGCGATTCCACGATGGTCTTTACCCCTTCCAATCCCAATCTCATTCAAAAGACTTCGTACGAGCCGTTCCACAACGCCTGGGGATTTGACATCATGCTCTCCAACAACGGCTTCGGCGCGGGGGCCTTCTTCCGTCACGAATTCACCGACGTGCTTTCCGGCTTTGCCCAGCTGGCAATTTCGGACGTCAAGGACGACGGTGAGGTTGAGTATATCAATCCGTATACCGGCCAGTCGATGACCCCTTACAAGATCAATCGGCTTCTTCTCATTCCCGTTACATTTGGAATCCAGTACCGGCTGTTCAAAGATGATATCGTGGACAATTTTCGGCCATATGTCAGCGCAGGAGTCGGTCCATCGATGATCTTCGTGTCGCCATACTCAAATCCGACTGCGGGATATGACGCGTATGGGAATCCGGCCACCGTCTACAACCAAATAGACTTTTTCAGTAGCCTCAAGAAGGGGCAGTTCAAGTATACGCTGGGAGGATACGTCGGCGGAGGAGCGTACTTCGGTCTGGACAAGGGAACGTTAACGGGCGTCAGCTTCCGCTACTACTTCGTACCCTACCAACCCGGTATCGTTAGTCTCGACAACGCTCCACCGATCAAGCACTTCGGCGGGTTTTATATCACACTGAATTTTGGATCGTTGTACTAGCCCAGCGTCGCGGGCAAACAAGAAAAGCGCACCAACCGTGCGCTTTTTCTTTTTCTGGGTGTCGAAGCACCGATGGGAGCCCCGCAAAACACAGAAGCACTCCGCAATCCGTAGAGCCTCCCCTTTGCTCTACAGATCGACGAAGTGCTTCAGAATTCCTGACTCAATGTATGAGATTCGCAGACACCCCGGTGTGACACGAGTCACCCGTATGACGGATGTCAGTCGCAAGCGACCACGAATTTCACCCACTCTCATTCCTCAAAAAGTTCTGAGGTACTGTAGCGTTCTATCCCCCTCAATCATCTAATTCTCAGAGCAGCCACCCGCTCCCCTATGCAGGAAGAAACCATCTGGATCGCCGAGGCTAAGGAAGGTAATCAGAAAGCGTTCCGCGAGCTGTACGACGCGAACGTTTCTCCCCTCTTCCGTTTCCTGAAGCAATTTGGCTCCGACACTGACCAGGTTGAAGAATGGGTGCAGCGGGCATTTGTCAAGGCATTTGCGCACCTCGATTCATTTGACGGCAGATCCAGGTTTTCCTCCTGGCTCTTCAGACTCGCCCTCAACGAGATGCGAATGGACTGGCGACGCAGGCGGATCGTGGCATTTGTGCCGATGGACGATGAGCGTGGAGATTTGTCGCGTGAAGCCGACCTATTCGAGTGGAAACAACTCATGAAAACCTGGATGGACGAGCTGGATGAGACGAAGCGGGCGGTTTTCATTCTGTACGAAGTTGAAGGGTATTCCCATGCAGAAATAGCATCGATGCTCGGCATCGCTGAAAGCTCATCGCGGACATTGCTGGTTCGCGCGAAGCGAATCCTGCAGGACCGATGGAATAAGGAGGCAATTCAATGATTGAACCGCGTGACTTCTACACCTCTGACGATGTGCCGGATAAACGAAGCACAGATGCAATGTGGTACTCGATTCAGCGCTCTACATCTTCGCTCCGCCCGCAGAGTATGCTGATACGAGATAGCAGGAGCTTTCTGTACGGCATGGCAGCGAGCATTGTTTTAGGACTGGCGCTCGTCGGTGCATGGACGGTTGCACACCAGGCACTTGAGAACGCCCAACCGACGCCTCTCCGGCTGGAGCGAGCTTATGTTTCGGCAATTCAGGAATTTGAACGCGTGGTTCCTTCTGTCACGGTGACAAACGCCGATCGACCCCAGGTCACAGGACAATTGCGCGACCGCCAGCAACAACTTACGCTTATCAACGTGGCGATTGCCAATCTGCGAAAGGAAACGAACGGCAAAGACCTTTCGCCGCTGAAGCGGGAGCGATTGCGCGGGCTCTACAGCCAGGAATTGAGAATTCTTCAGGAAATGATTGAAGAAGGAGATATTGAACTATGAAGACTCTTGTATTCGCTCTTGCGACTTCCATGCTCCTGTTTGTTAATAATCCCGACCACCACAGGACAATCGAGGAGCACTACGCGACGACCCCGTCACAGAGCATTGAGCTACGGGGATTCAGCGGCTCGAGGATCAAAATCCGAAGCTGGGATAAGAATGAAGTCTCGATCAAGCTCGATATTTCTTTCTCCGCTTCCAATGAGAGAGACGAACAGAAGTACCTTGAGGCAATTGTCCTCAAAAAGACACAGCAGGATAAAATGCTGCGAATTGAGTACCAAGAACCTGAAATCTCCACGAAAAACAACCGCTCATTTTGGACCTGGCTAAGCTCTGTATTTTCAGCCTCGTACATACGAAAGGAAACCGAGGGGGAAATATTCGTCCCCCGTACAAATCCCCTCATCGCGGAAGTACGATATGGAGTGATTGAAATGGAAGGGATGAAAGGAGCACTTTCGTTTCTTGGCACCGGGAACACGGTGAAGCTGAAAGACTGCGCAGCGATTGCAGAAATAACGAACGATTACGGGAAGGCAACATTGGAGAACTGCGGCGGTGATCTCCATTTTTCGAGCAAGAGCACGACGGTTCTCCTGGATCAGTTTGATGGGAAAGCGGTCATCAATGCTGACTACTCAAACATCACGGTGCGGGACATCAAACACTCACTCTCGATTCGGTCTGCAAGCGGAACGATCAAGGTTGACAACGTCGGAGGTGACGTCACCATACGATCGGACTACACGACCATCGCAGTGAACGGCGTCAGGGGAATGCTGAACGTTGAGGACAAGGGGGGGATGATACGGGCAAAAGGCATGGATGGCGTAACGATAAGCGGATTGTATAGCAGAATGGAAATCACTGACGTCTCAGGCAAGGCAGGCAAGGTCATTTCATTGGAAGGCCAATCCGGCTCGATCTCCCTGATGAACGCTTCAGGCGACGTCCGCATTAACGATCCATATGGACCCATCGATTTGAAGGAAATCCATGGAAACGTCGAGATCAAATCGAAAAGCTCCAACATTCATGCAACAGGAGTGGACGGAGACTGGTCCTCTACGACAGAATACTCCTTATTGACATTGCGCGACCTCAGCTCCAAACGCATCACGGTCTCCAACTCGAGCAGTCCTATTGACATTTCGCTCAAAACGCCCCCCACGTATGTTGAGATCAGGAGTGAATACGGACCGGTCACACTTTCGATGCCGCCAGGCTTCAGTGGCGACGTCGATATCAATGTGACATACGCACACATCGAGACGAATCTCCCGCTCTCTAAGACAAAGTCCTTCGACGGTGGCGGCGGGTATGCCATAGGAAAAATCGGCACCGGGAATGGCAAGCTCTCGATCGAAACGAAGTCAGGAAATGTGAAGGTGATGCAGCGGTAGGTCAGGCGAGATTAATCTCGCTTTGCACTTACGGATAGAAGCGGAACGCGACCGAATACTGCAAGCCCTTGCCGACGTTATGTGAAATTGTTTTGCCGAGAAGTTCACGACTTTGTTACAACACGAATTCACACCTATCGTAATGCACTGAGTTTCATCCACCGAATTATTGAGTAACCTCAACTTGCGGACCAACCGATGAATCATCTGCTAAGCAATTTCTTATTGGTACTCGCAGCGTTTTCGTTTTCCTTTGGTGCTGACCCAGTCGCCAGCGCTCAAGTGCCATCCGGAGACCTTAAAGAGGTCATTAAGCTCGAATTTGGAAAGCCTATCGAGCGCGAAATTGCAGGAACGGACAGTCACTCTTATTATATCACCTTGCTCGCTGGCCAGTTCTTGCGCGCCGTTGTTGATCAGCGCGGCATTGATGTAATCGTCACCGTTATAGATCCCGACGGCAAGAAGCTCGCTGAGATTGACAGTCCCAACGGAACAGAGGGACCGGAACCAGTTGCCATCGAGGCAAGATCCTCAGGTTCGTATCGGCTGGAGATCAAACCAGCCGAAAAGGATGTTGCACCCGGCCGCTATCAGGTGAAGATCGAAGAGATTCTCAGTCCAGAGGAATACGCAAACCGTCTCGCGGCGGAGCGTTCAAAGCTTGACACGGTGAAAAGCTGGCTGAGCAGAAATGCAATACGTCTTCAGACCGTTGAGGCTGGCAGCGGTTTCACGGACATGGAACCGCTCAAGAAACTCATCGGTAATGCTCACCTTGTTTCACTCGGCGAGGCCACTCATGGTACACGCGAATTCTTCCAACTCAAACATCGTATGCTTGAGTTTCTCGTAAGCGAAATGGATTTCACGGTATTCGGTATCGAAGCCCCTATGCCCGAAGCGTTTGACATCAACGAGTACGTCGTGAACGGTAACGGTGACCCAGAGAAGGCGCTTGCCGGTTTGTATTTCTGGACCTGGGACACGCAGGAAGTTCTCGATATGATTCACTGGATGCGACATTACAATCAAGATCCATCCAACAAAAAGAAGGTGAAGTTCTACGGCTTTGATATGCAGCATTCTACACGGGCCACGAGAGTCATGCTCTAGTATCTGCGTACAGTAGACCCTGAACAAGCTTCGACCTCGGAAAGAGAATTAGCGATGTTGACCGACCCTTTTTTGAACGCAGATTTCGAGAATCTCCCGAGGGAAAGAAAAGAAGAGATGGTAGCCTTCACCAACGAGCTTTTAACTCGCTTCGACGACCACAAAGCAGAATACGTCAAACATACTGGTGGAACAGAATGGGCGATTGCACGTCAGCATGCACAAATCCTTTCCCAAAACCTCAAGATGCGGTTAACTCCTGATCAATCTTTTGCAATACGAGACAGTGCGATGGCTGAAAATATCCGCTGGATTCTCCAGTTCGAGGGCGGGAATGCCAAGATGCTAGCCTGGGCACATAATGGACACGTCTCAACTCAGTCGTATGGGAGTGTCAAGAATATGGGAACACACCTGCGCGAAATGTTCGGTCCCGAGATGCGAGTGTTTGGTTTCGCGTTCAACCAAGGCTCGTTTCAAGCCGTTGAAATGCCATTTCCTTCTTCAAATGGACTGCATTCATTTACTATCGGAGCGGCACCAGACGGGAGCTTGGACGCGATGCTTGCACAAAGTGGGTTGTCGCTTGCTGCAATCGATTTGCACTCTCTTCCAAAGGAGGGGGCGGTGGCAGAGTGGTTCAGTATACCGCACGGGACTCGCGACATTGGGGCTGGCTACAGCGACCAGGCGGCAGCAGGTTTCCTTCAACCACAGGTTTTGCCAGCCCTGTATGATGCGCTCTTCTTCATAGAAAAGACAACTTCAGCACGGCCCGTTGAAGGAGGCTCATGGACGGTGGCACAGAGGCTTCCGACTCCTGCAAATCTCGATTTCGAAAGCAGTGAGGCTGGGAAACCCCCGATTCATTGGGTCGTGCCCTCTCGAATTGCTGGCCTAAACTTTCAGGTTGTAACAAGCACCGACAATCCAAGGAGTGGCGAGCGTTGTGCGATGATCAGCGCGTTTCCTGGGAAAAAATATGGTGAAACTTCTGGCAGGCTTCAGCAAACAATCGACGCTGTATCCTACCGTGGCAAGAAAATTGAGCTGCGTGCAGCGGTGCGAGTGCAGACGAATGCCGAAGGAGACAAGGCCTATCTGTGGCTTCGTATATCAAAGCAAGGTGTTGGCCCTCAAGCCCTCGCGTTTTATGAAAACATGGCGGACCGTCCAATTACGAGCGACAAGTGGCGCGAATATGAGATCGTTGCTGATGTGCCAGTTGACGCGGAAACAATTTCCTACGGCCTTACTTTCACCGGTGAAGGGCAAGCGTGGCTCGATGCCGTATCTATTCAGGTGGTTCACAAATGAGCCATGGACAATGGCAAAACAAATTCACATTACCAACGGCAAACCCCGACAGGAGAGGTTGGGGCAAGCCGACGCTTGCACGGTAGATAGGCGATGTCTAAACTAAGGTTGGCTAGAAGTAAAGTGCCCGCCTACGCAAGAAACGCTTCGGCGGGCAAGCTCGCAACTGTTTTACCCATCGAAGTCCGTTTCTCAGGACTCAGATGGGCGGTTAGCATAAATCGGTTGGCGTGAGGAGAAGAGACCGCCTGAGACTGCTACCTTTATTTCTTCACAAATACTCTTTCAGAAACCTGCCGGTGTGCGACGTGCTCATGCCCGCCAATTCCTCCGGCGTTCCGGTTGCCACCACTTGTCCTCCCCCATTACCTCCTTCGGGCCCAAGATCGATGACGAAATCAGCGCACTTGACGACATGCATGTTGTGTTCAACCACAAGGAGCGAATGCCCCGCCTCCACGAGTGCGTTGAAACACTTTAGGAGCTTCGCAATATCGTCGAAATGAAGTCCCGTCGTCGGCTCATCGAAAATAAAGAGCGCACGTCCTTCCGATTTGGAAGCCGTCAAATGGTTCGCCAGCTTGATCCGTTGGGCTTCTCCTCCTGACAAAGTTGTCGCGGGCTGCCCCAGGCGCACGTAGCCAAGTCCGACGTCATCAAGGATCTTCAATCGTTGAGCTACCTTACGTCCATCGGGATGCTGAGCAAAGAAGTCAATCGCTTCGGTGATCGTCATCCTGAGCATGTCATCGACGTTCTTGCCATGATAGCGGACCTCGAGCACTTCCTGTTTGAACCTCTTTCCCTTACACGACTCACACGTCAGGTAGAGATCGGCAAGGAATTGCATTTCCACTTTCTGAAAGCCGTCCCCTTCACAAACATCGCATCGACCTCCAGGGACATTAAAAGAAAAGTGCCCGGGCATGAAACCGCGGATCCGGGCCGCCTGCGTGTGAGCAAGCAGGTCCCTGATAAGGTCGAAGATCTTCAGATACGTCACGGGGTTCGACCGGGGCGAACGCCCAATAGGTGATTGGTCGACGAGCTCCACGCGCTCGATGTGTTCAGCCCCTTGTATTGAGCCAAACCTGCCGACACTCCCTTCGAACCCACCCTTCATCTTCTGAATGCCTGCGTAGAGGATCTCATGCACCAGCGTGCTTTTCCCGGAGCCACTCACGCCAGTGACGCACACGAACATCCCGAGCGGGATACGCACATCAATCCCTTTGAGGTTATGCTCGGCCGCTCCTTTGACGAGAATCGACTGTTCCATGTCGCGACGACGCTTGCGCGGGGTCGGGATGCGAAGCTTGCCGTTCAGGTATTGCGCCGTGAGCGAGGTAGGGTGCTTGAGCAGCTCGTCTACCGTACCACAGCAGACAACCTCTCCCCCATGCTCTCCTGCCTTCGGCCCCATATCGACAACAACATCCGCTGAACGGATCATTTCTTCATCATGCTCGACGACAAGAACGCTATTGCCGACATCTCTGAGCGACTTAAGGATATTGATCAGCTTGTTGTTATCGCGTGGGTGAAGGCCGATGCTTGGCTCATCGAGCACGTAGAGCGATCCAACCAGTGACGACCCAAGCGAGGTTGCGAGGTTGATGCGCTGCGACTCGCCCCCCGAAAGCGTCATGGTGAGGCGATCGAGAGTCAGATAGCCGATACCGACATCGTTCAGGAACTTGAGGCGCTTCCTGATCTCCTCGAGTATCCTCTTCGCGACGTCAAGCTCAAACCTCGAGAGCTTGATGCGGAGGAAGAGTTCGTTCGCATCTGCGATGTTCATCCGAACGACTTCATGGATTGTGTTCCCTGCGACCTTGATGTTCAGCGCGTCGCTCCGGAGCCGGGACCCGTTGCACTCGTCACAGGTCGTGTACCCACGGTATCGGCTGAGGAGGACCCTGTAGTGGATCTTGTAGGATTTTCGTTCGATGAATTTGAAGAACTTGTGTATCCCATCAAACCCGTTGTAGCCGTTGAGAACAATATCCAGTTGCTTTGGAGTGAGTTGCTTGAACGGGACATCGAGAGGGATACCCGCTTCACGGGAAATGGTCATGAGGCCCTTGAGGTTCACGCGCCACTTCGGGGAATTCCACGGATGGATTGCTCCCTGCCGGATTGTTTTGTTCGGGTCCGGGACAACCAAATCCATGTCAATGCCCATCGACCGTCCGAATCCCTGACATTTCGGACATGCTCCCACGGGATTGTTGAAAGAAAACATGCGCGGATCCGGATCCTCATAGCGGATTCCGTCGTTCGGACACTCATAGTGCTGTGAAAACCTGAGGAGCTGCTTCGAATCCAGGAGGTAGACATGCGAATAACCATCCCCTTCAACGAACGCGGTATCGATGGAATCGGCGAGCCGCTTGTCACTCTCCTTGTCGTTCTTGCGAAGCACCAGACGGTCGACGAGCACGAGGACCCCCTTTTTGCTCTTCGCTTTGAACTCAGTTTCATTCAGGTCGATCAACTCACCGTTCGCCACAATGCGGAAAAACCCGCGCTTCTTAAGCGCGTCGAGTTCTTCTTTTAAGGTGTGGCCGGGATGATCGTGCAAGGGGAACGTAATGTATGCCTTCGTGCCGTCGGGTTCGAGTTGCAGTTTGTCAACGACCGTGGAAACGGTGTCGCGCTTCACCAGCTCTCCGCACTCCCGGCAATACGTCTGCCCGATGCGACCGAAAAGAAGCCGGAGGTAGTCATAGATTTCCGTCGTCGTTGCGACCGTCGAGCGCGGGTTTCGGGTCGAAGTTTTCTGCTCAATGGCAATGGAAGGGCTTATCCCTTGGATCAGGTCGACGTCAGGTTTGTCCATCCGCTCGAGGAACTGGCGGGCATACGATGAGAGGCTTTCCACGTACCGGCGTTGACCTTCGGCATAAATCGTATCGAACGCCAGACTGGATTTCCCCGATCCGCTAACACCCGTCACAACGACCAGCTTGTTTCGTGGAAACTCAAGGCTCACGTTCTTGAGATTGTGAACCCTGGCCCCTCGGACAATGATGGAGGTAAGGCGGCCGGGCTTCCTCGGCTCAATCGGAACAGCAGCGGTGACCGCAATGGCACCACCCGCTGGCGTCGCCTTTGATTCTATGAGAGGTTTTTTCTTCGGCAATTGGAAAGGTTGGTTTTCAGTTTTGAGTTGTCAGTTTTGAGTTTCAGGTTCACTATTCACCGCTTTCCCTGAACCATTCAACTTACTTGTCCATGACGGGAAAATCAATTCGAAAATTCCACGAGGTCTAACCCACATTCAGCCACAACGAGCATCTGCTCGTCTTGCCTTTCTGCGCAGCGCTCTCTACATTACCTCGAAACTTTTCTTCCCCTTCATGCCAGAGCTACCCGACCTGACAGTATACATTGAGAGCCTAGAGGCCCGCGTGAAAGGCGAGCGCCTCGAGAATATCCGGCTCAACAATCCCTTCATCCTTCGCACATTCGATCCACCGCTCAGCAGCGCAAGCGGAAAGGTCGTGAAGCGTGTATCGCGGATTGGAAAGCGGATTGTGTTTGAGCTGGAAGATGAACTGTTTCTCGTCGTCCACCTGATGATTGCCGGGAGATTTCATTGGAAGAAGCCGAAGGCCAGAGTCGGGGGAAGGATGGTTCACGCCGGCTTCGATTTTCCTGCAGGGACCCTTCTGCTCACCGAGGCGAGCACAAAGAAAAGGGCTTCCATGCATCTCGTGAAGGGGCGTGAAGCACTTGCTCAGTTCGATCGGGGTGGACTGGAGGTTCTGGATTCAAGTCTGGATTCATTCCGTGGAGCACTCGTCCGCGAAAATCGCACACTGAAGCGCGCCTTGACGGACCCCCGGTTGTTCAGCGCCATCGGCAACGCGTACTCAGATGAGATCCTGCATCGGGCCAAGCTCTCCCCTCTGAAGCTGACACGCCAACTTTCCGATGAAGAGGTTGTGCAGCTGCATGGCTCGACCAAATCTGTCCTGACGGAATGGACAAGACGACTCGGGGAAGAGACCGGTAAGGGATTCCCGGAGAAAGTGACCGCATTTCATGCCGAGATGGCCGTTCACGGACGGTTTGGACACCCATGCCCCGTCTGCGGTTCGAAGGTGCAGAGAATTGTGTATGCCGAGAATGAATGCAACTATTGTGCTCGTTGCCAGACCGGCGGGAAGATGCTTTCTGATCGCTCCCTGGCGAGGTTATTGAAAGACGATTGGCCGAAAACCATCGATGAGCTGGAGAGCGGGGAACAAATCTATCACGGATGATCTTTGGTACCGAGGCTTTCAAAAAAAGGGCCACTGGAAGAATCCTTTATTCACGCGATAGTGACGCTGCTTGCTATTGCGTGGGAGCGTCAGTTACTTTCTTTCCGATCCCGTCACGCAGGTTGCGTGACGGGACGAAATCATAACGCACACCTTGGACTTGCCAACACGCTTGCCATAATTTCCGTGCCCAGCGCCAAGAAGAGCCATCAAGAATCTCGAAACATGCACGGAAATTAAACTCATTCCTGAACCTGCCATCGCACCTGCCGATGATTTCGGATGCTTGGCACCGAGCCGAACCAAGACCGTTCATCGACAGTCGGACCCTCGGACAACAACTTGAAACTTTAGGTGCTTCAAAAGGTGAACGTTACACGCGCAGTCGGCACGAACTCAACGAAATCGTTTGATCGGACCGTGGGTTGGAGGTGAGCTTCAACTTTGAGCTGATGATTGAATTGTGCTGCGCTCCATGCCGCATCGATTGCAGAAAGCAAATGGTTGACAACCAGCAGAATAGAACCGGTGGTGGCAATATTATAGAAGTCGTTTGCTTTCCCACGCATCTTGGAATAATCCAGAAACCGCGCTGACACGTCGCCGTTGACGATTCGCTCAGGCGTCATCACTCCCGCATCATCCCACCCTGCCGCGAACTGGGGGTACTTGCCGATCAGTTCGTAGTACTGCTGCTCAGGCCGGTGTGGCAACTGATGTGTAAATCCGTTGCCGGCTCTCTGGGCAATTGCATTCTCCACCGCATTGATCTTCGCCCAATCCACGCGTTGCCAAGGAGGAAGATTGTCTGTGCCGGAGATGAAGGGTACGGTAAAGGAGGTCACATCGGGATTCAGTTTTGTCACATTATCCTGTATCCACTGCGCATAGCGCACGACCGACCAATGGTCGTCCGCGAAATTCTGGAAGAGCGTTGTCTGATCATTCCCCTTTGAGTAATACGAAGCGTAGAACACCCACAGAGCTGTCTCCGCAAGCACAAACCCTCCGGCCCGCCAGTAGCTTTTCGTATAGAACTCACCGGCACCTGGAATTACGATCGACATTGCTCCAGCCAGCAGCGGAGATTTCTTGCCGGGGTTGTTATCGTTCATCCGGCGCTGGGAGGAATCGGTCATCCTCATCATCTCGAAACTGGCAAGCAAATCCAGACGGGGATTACCCGTCAGGGCGATTTGCCCCTGCCTGCGCATCTCACCAGTACCCATTACCTGACACCATCCGGTCGACACCAGACTCAAGACACCCGCTACAACCAATGCCGCACATCGACTCAGCATGCTCTCACCTTGCCCTATATGACATGTTCTGAAGAGGCTGGCTGATTGGGTTCAGCTCAAAATCGAAGAGGATTCCGAGATAGAACCGCCATTCCTTGCCGTACGTCACTTCATCATTGTTAAACGTCCGGCTAAAGCGATCGAGGCCGTACGCTCCGGAGAAGAAAATGCGTGTTGGATACTGGTAAAAGGAGAACGCTTCAAGTCGGAACTCGAAACCGGCATCGCGTTTCCAATCGCTGAACGACGGCGCAGCGCCGCTCCAGGCGTCACCGTAGTCGGCGAAGACCGACCCATACAGCTTCGTGAAGTAGAATTCCAGGAAACGTGCATTGATCGTCGTCCAGATTGGAAATCGATACGCCGCACCGAGGACAGCGATGTCGTTTCCCCCGAGCCCATAGAACGGATAGCCGCGCATCCCGATGAATCCCCCCCCATAGAAATCAAAGAAATCGTCCACCTTTTTCCCAAGCGTGCTGGCACGATGCACAGAGAGTGTCAGGGTATTTTTTTCGATCGGGAGTCTGAGGTGCTCGTTCCAGAGGATCTCCAGCCGGTGAAAACTCGGATTGGTGTACTGTGGCACGAGCACCCCGTTCTCTATGTTGTATTCTCCACCCGGATTAAACTTATCGAATTCATAGTTGTACCGCAGCGTGATAGTCCTCCCAATCGGGTTGATATCCTTGTCAACTGACGGAAGAATGCCGTCGTGCGTTACTTGCACAGATAGCACATTGCCGATAAGATAGAGATTCAAGAATCCCGGGGAGAGGCCCCCTCCGGGCACGAGAAACGAACTGATATCGGCGTTGTATCGACTAAGCGAGTATCCAATCTTCAGTTGCGTGAAATCATTGAAGATCTTGTGTCTCAGACTGACATCAAACTCGAACAAGTTGTAAGTAACGTCCGTGGAAATTGTGTGCTCCACATCTGTGAAGATCGAAAATGAGACATCTGTTTTGCGGGAGATATTGTAGAGTTCGAGCGAGAGCGTCGGGGAAAGTCCCAGGTTGTACAAGAGCGGAATTGCTCCGCTGTATTCGACAACGCCGAAAATATCGCGCTCCATTTTTCTATTGATCACAGCGCCGCCGAAGAGCGAGAACCTGTCCAGCACATCGCTCGATGTGAAATAGAAACCGGGCCGAAGAACGTCGATGCCTTTGTTTCGAGGATTGTAGTTATCGACGCGGATGATAGGTATAATCGAAAGGCTGGTGTACACGTTGCGATATGGCATGGCAGATCCCACAACCCCGCGAGTTGTCGTATAGCGTTCCGCAACAACGTCTGACCCGCCCGACGCGTGTGTAGCAACAGACGTAACCGAACCGTTCGTTCGGTCGAACTTCTTCAAGATCCAATCCGGCGTTTGCAGCCTGGACGCGAGCACCAGCGGTTTTGGCTGATGCAAATACGCGATCTTGTAACCGGTCGAGGTATACGCAGCATACGTGACATCCCCATCGCTGTTGACAGTCGGAAGAAACGCCCCGCCGAGAACATTTGTGAGCTGCTTCGTTGTTCGCGACGCAAGATCGAGGCTGAAGATGTTGAAAATCCCTCCTTCTGCCGATGAATAGAGAATCGACTGACCGTCACGCGAAAAAACCGGATTGCGGGAGTCGACCCCCTGAACGAGGATCTTGAAATCCGACCCGTCCTCGTTGATCACCGCCACAGATTGCCGATCGTCGGCGGAGTACCCAAACGCAATCAGCTTGCCGTCGGGAGACCATGCCGGGGTATAGACCTGCTCGCCGTTTGTGAATTTCGTGACTTGCCGGACATTCTTTCCGTCGGCATTGCAGACACCGAGGTTCACCGTTCCATCGCTGCCGTAGGCGAAGGCTAGCTTCTTTCCGTCGGCAGAGATTTTTGGATTCCATGCCCTCAGACTATGCGTGAGCCGCTCCTCCTTGTCGTTCTCAATGTCATACCGATAGAGGTCGAATAATTTCGCCCAGAATCCGTTCTTCCGGCTGAGCTTAGAATAATAGAGGTATTTGCCATCGGGAGAAAATGAAAGCGAAGATCGTGCCTGCACATCGAGCGTTTGCGAGGTTTTTGTCTGAAGATCGTACACGCACACGACGCTCGATCCAAAATAATCCTTCCCCTTGTTCGAGACATAGGCGATCCGCTTTCCGTCCGGTGTGAAAGTCGGATAGAAGTTGCCGAATCCCTCTTTCTCAATCAGCTCACCATCCACTCGTTCGGCCCTGACAGCATTTCCAACAGTTTGGTACTGCTCGGTCTTCGCCTTCTTCCATTCCTGATAGAGCTCCTCCCCCGAGATCCCCAGGGCATCAGCTACCGCGCCATCGATTGTGACACGCGGGACACTGCTCAGGGCGCGTGAGATGTCGTTCAGTTTCTCCGCACCGTACTTTTCTGCTATGTAGGAAACGATCGAGAACCCGGCGTTGTAGGACGATTCGTTGCCGAGGCTGTTCTT